>CAJJAO010000008.1 GCA_905182265.1 gamma proteobacterium HTCC2207
GTTGGTCGGTTCAAAAAGTGCCGGAGTCTTCCAAGATTGTAATCAATCTTTCAACGCAGGTATCAACATCCAGCTCGTGAGTCGGTAAAATTAACTCGGGGTTTTCAGGTGTTTCGTAATCGATTGATAGTCCCGGAATGGTCTCTATACCTTCCTTTTCTGCATTGTTATAAAAGCCTTCCGTATCACGCGATATACAAACGTCCAGAGGCGCGCTGAGATAGACTTCGATGAAGTCTTGTCCAATAGCTTCTCTAGCCTTTTGCCTAACGTCGGCATTTGGCGCAACAAAAGAACAAATAGCGATGCCACCATTTTGGTTAATGATCTTTGCTATCTCAATGCTTCGGCGTAGATTTTCTGATCTTGACTCTGCATCGAAGCCCAAATCTTTGCTGGGTCCCAAACGCATATTTTGACCATCTAACACATAGGCGGTTCTGCCCATGTCGAAAAGTTTTCGTTCTAATGCGTAAGCGATTGTACTTTTTCCGGCACCGGTCAAACCGGTAATCAGAATGGTCTTGGGCTTTTGTCCTAATCGTTCACTTCGTTCCGTTAGCGAGATCAAGCTGTCAGTTGGCTTTAATAAGTCGCTCTTTGCGTTTGCGTCCCATGCAGCATCGGTTTGGTCGGCGACGCCGCCAACGATCATGCCTGCGCCAACCGTTACGTTGGTCAGTTTATCGATGATGATAAACGCGCCAGTGCCATGGTTTTTTCGATAGGGGTCAAAGGCTAACCGTTGAGATAGTGTTATCTCGCAGCGTCCGATTTCATTCAGTGTGAGTGAGTCACTCGGCTGCTTTTCCAATGTATTCACATCGGTCTTAAACTTGATGGCCGAGATGCTACCGCCACTCTTCTTTGTTGCCTGTTTGAAAAGATATTGTTTGCCTGCCACCAGGGGCTGTTCATCCATCCAGACAATTTCGGCGTCAATTCGATCGGAAAATTCCGGCATATTTGATGCCGATACCAACATGTCGCCGCGGCTAATATCAATTTCGTCATCGAGGGTGAGTGTGACGGCGAGTGGTGGAAAGGCTTGCGTCAATTCGCCTTCGTAGGTCACGATCGACTTTACGGTGCTCTTTTTGCGGGAGGGTAAAACTAATATCTCGTCGCCTTTTTTGATGACGCCGGATGCGACGGTGCCACAAAAACCTCTAAAGTCGAGGTTAGGCCGATTGACGTACTGCACAGGGAACCTGAAGTCAGAAAAATTCCGGTCACCTGAAATCTGAATATTCTCCAAAACTGTCATCAAGGGTGCGCCTTCGTACCAAGGCATATGCTTGCTCGCGTCAACAACGTTGTCGCCATTCAATGCGGAAATCGGTAGATAACGCACTTCGCCCATGTCGAGTTGGCTTGAGAATGCGGCATAGTCGTCTTTGATGTTTTGGTAGACCTCTTCTGAGTAATCAACAAGGTCCATTTTGTTGATGGCAACAATAATATGTTTGATGCCAAGCAAGGTGGTGATGTAGCTGTGTCGCTTTGTCTGCGTCATGACGCCGTGTCGCGCGTCAACGAGTATAATGGCAAGGTCACAGGTCGACGCGCCGGTGGCCATGTTTCGGGTGTATTGCTCGTGTCCAGGCGTGTCGGCAATGATGAACTTTCGCTTTGCGGTTGAGAAGTATCGGTAAGCAACATCGATGGTGATACCTTGCTCTCGCTCAGCCTGAAGACCATCAACCAATAACGCTAAATCCAATCCGTCGGCAACGGTGCCAACTTTGGCAGAATCTGCTCTGACCGCTTCTAATTGGTCTTCGTAGATCAGTTTGGAGTCATGCAGCAGGCGACCAATAAGGGTGCTTTTACCGTCATCAACACTGCCGCAGGTCAGCATGCGCAAAAGTTCTTTTTGCTCATGCTGCTTGAGGTATTCATCAATGTTGGTGGCGATCAGTTCTGATTGATGTGACATTAGAAATAGCCCTCACGTTTCTTCTGCTCCATTGAACCCACCGAGTCAGAGTCGATAAGACGTCCCTGTCGCTCTGAGGTGGTTGCCAACAGCATTTCTTGAATAATCTCTGGCAACGTGTTGGCCGTTGATTCGACCGCGCCGGTCAACGGATAGCAGCCGAGGGTGCGAAAACGAACCATTTTCATTTCCGGTGTCTCACCTTCTTCTAGCGGCATGCGATCGTCGTCTACCATAATCAATGTGCCGTCTCTTTCAACAACCGGACGTTCCTTAGCAAAGTACAGTGGCACGATGGGCAGGTTCTCCATATGGATGTATTGCCAGACGTCTAACTCGGTCCAGTTGGAAATAGGGAAGACGCGTATCGTCTCGCCTTTATTGTGTTCACTGTTGTAAATATTCCAAAGTTCAGGGCGTTGATTCTTTGGATCCCAACGATGATTTTTGTCTCGAAAACTATAAACCCGCTCTTTGGCACGGGATTTTTCTTCATCTCGGCGCGCGCCGCCAAAAACCGCGTCAAAGCCATACTTGTTCAGTCCCTGCTTTAATCCTTCGGTTTTCATAATATCCGTGTGCTTGGCGCTGCCGTGTGTAAATGGGCTCACGCCGGCATCGATGCCTTCCTGATTTTTATGCACGATAAGATCAAGACCTAACTCCTGTGCGAGTTTGTCGCGAAATGCAATCATCTCTTGGAACTTCCAGGTGGTATCCACGTGCATAAGCGGAAAGGGTAGTTTCCCCGGGTGAAATGCTTTCCTTGCAAGATGTAACATCACGGTAGAATCTTTGCCGATCGAATACATCATCACAGGGTTGTCAAATTCTGCGGCAACTTCACGAATGATATGTATGCTTTCGGCTTCGAGTTCTTTTAGATGGGTCAGGCGGTAGTCGGACATGGTTTTCCATCAGGTCTTGAGAAGAGGCGCAATATAGAAGAATCTGTTATGACCCACAAGAAACGAGTTGTTGTTAGCTAATAACCCACTGGAATGATCCCGTGCTTTTGAAGGGTGTAATTAGAAGGGTGTATTTTGGCGCGTGTAATTTGACGTGGTCGTTTGGTGCGGTGTCTGATGTGTTTTGAAAGAACTGTATTGAATACAACTTAAACCGGTAATGCACTTGACTCACACGCCCGAATCGTTACAATGCGCTCTCTCTTTTTGAGGGTGTTTAGCTCAGTTGGGAGAGCGACGGCCTTACAAGCCGTAGGTCGCAGGTTCGACCCCTGCAACACCCACCAAAGCTTGCTTTGAGTTTTAAAGTGCGGACCGGTAGTTCAGCTGGTTAGAATGCCGGCCTGTCACGCCGGAGGTCGCGGGTTCGAGTCCCGTCCGGTCCGCCAATAATAAAATAGGCTGCTTCGAAAGAAGCGGCCTTTTTTATTGTTCGTAGATTGACCCCAAGACGAGAGCCCCGTTTCACTAGTACACCCCCGTCACCCCAAACCAAAACCAAAACCAAAAAAACAGAACCCAAAAAAAAACCCCCGATCCAAAGTCAGATCGGGGGCCCTTTTTACTACGGGGAGAGTTGTTGCTTCATGAAATATACAAGGAATAAACATCACTTGCCCTACTTAAGACCCCGTCGGCCAGACAAGTTCCATTAAACCTAAATAATTTTTCCACTGCCTCCGCATCAAACCACCACAACACTAAAAACCCAACTTCACCAAAATATTCACGGCTCAAGCAAACTGGGGTACTATCTTCAGAAACAAATTGCGCACTAGCAACCATCTATAAACAATGGATCCCTCCTCATGACCGTAAAATTCGACCACCAGTTCGCCGCCTCCGCAGACCAACTCTGGGCCATTGTCGGCACTCCCGACCGTGTTGACTGGGTTCCTGGTGCAGAGAGCTGCACATTTGATGGATCAGTTCGCTCTCTATCACTTCCTGGTGCTGGAGATATCAAGGAACGCATCCTTAGCCACAATAATGAGTTACGACGCATCGAATATTCCTGCTTCGAAACACCTGCCCCCTTAGAATCTCACCATGCCAGCATGGAAGTCATTGCTAACGAAAACGGCTGTCGCCTCCTCTGGGAAACCACTGCTGCTCCCATTGAAATCGAAACATTTATTCGTACTAGTATGGAAGGCTGTATAGAAAAGCTAGCTGACTTATTAAGCGAGTCAGAAACCGAATAGCACTCTAATTACCCCCTAATTAACCCCTAATAGCTCCCTAATAACCGCTATGATCACAATTGTTAAATATAGTTTTCTCACAATTTTAGTGATGAGCATGTGCATAGCAGGCCTATTGCTTACCCCTTTTAAGCAGACAATACTTAACCAACTACAAATGGAAGCCAATGCACATCTAAATGAATTAATCACCTCGCCCCACTCGCCACAGCTATCACCTCTTGACCCTATTATAGGGGCCCCGACCATAGGAAATATTACAGCTTCCGTGCATACGCCTTTTGTGAATCTGAATAATGCAGCCCTGAACCAATGGCTTACCGACAGTCAAACAGAGGTTCTGATTATTCAACAGCGCGGCAACATTATTCACGAGAGTTATTCTGACGCATCAAATCGAGGGCTTGCCATTAATAGTATGTCGATGGCAAAAAACGTAATTGCTCTGTTAATTGGCATTGCGATTGATGAGGGCCATATTCAATCTGAGCACAGCAATGTTCTAGACTATCTCCCTGAGCTAAATATTACTGACGACGCCAGTGTCAGCATTCGAGACATGCTTAATCACTTATCAGGTATACAAACTGGTTTTGCAGAACTAGAGAAGACACTTAAGGGCGAGCCTCTTACAGAGCAGCTCTCTGACATAACATTTACTGAGGATCGGCAGTTTCGTTATGACAATATCAATTACCATTTACTCGGCATTATTTTAAGTCGTGTTTATCAACAACCTCTCAATCAAGTTATCGACAATAAACTTTGGAGACCACTTAACTTAGAGAAGGCAGATATTATAGCCAGCACAGGGTACTGCTGCCTGTTTGCTACTGCTCGCTCTTGGCTTGCCATTGGAGAACTGCACCTTAATAAAGGCATGCACGATGGCGAACAAATTGTTCCAAAGAAATGGATTGACACTATGATTACGGACTATGAGATTCCTGAGGACTTCTTTGTGCAGGCTACCGGGGTCTCACAGGGAAACCGTTATGGCTACCATGTTTATGGCGGGCTAAAGGCTCACCCTGACTACTACTGGATCGAAGGAATGGGGTTGCAGACAATATTTATTAACCCAGTTAGCGAAACTATTATAGTACGTTTAGGAGGTATTCCGTCTTTGATCCGTCTACATAGTAATCGGTGGAATCAATCATTAATGGAAACCCCGATGTCTATCGTGAAAGAAATGACGTTTTAGTTAGATTTTGTAATTAGGCTTTGTATCTAGACTTTGTATTTAGACTGGCCGATATAGCCACACAGGAGACCACTTTAGACAGTGCATGCATTATTGTTAAAGGTATGATAGATTTAAAGTCGTTAGTATAGAAGTAGGCAATTTTTTGTCTGGGCACCACTAACGGAGAGAAAAGAGCCAAATATAAAAATAATAACTAGCAGTTAATAATCCTAATAAAACACACTGCGATAATTACAAGAATGACGGAGAAAATCCGTTACCAATAAAAATGTTGAGGGGAAACACCATGAAAAAATCAATACGTACTATAAGTGCGATGGCCTTAGCTATTGCGACAGCTTCTGGCGGTGCATATGCTGCCCAGCTAGAGGAAGTAATAGTAACAGCGCAGAAACGCGCGGAAAGCTTGCAAGATGTTCCAATTTCAATGACTGCTATCTCCGGTGACAAAATCTCGGACGCTAACATTCAAACCATGGCCGATCTAAGCGGATATGTTCCTAACTTAGGTATTTCAGAAAATGCTGTAAACAGTATTATTTCTATGCGCGGTATCGGCGTAGGCGCCAACCAGTCGTTTGAGCAATCAGTTGGTGTTTATGTAGATGGCGTTCACTACGGCAAGAGCCGTCAAGTTCGTACTGGTCTGTTTGACCTAGGACAGGTTGAGGTACTTCGTGGCCCTCAGGGTATTCTTTTTGGTAAGAACACACTTGCTGGCGCGATTAACGTAACCTCAGCTTCTGCAACAGTTGGCGACGAAATGTCAGGCAGAGTAAGTGTTAGCCGTGAAAGTAACCAAGGCGAGACTGCTGAAGTTATACTAAATGCCCCTGTCACTGACAACCTAGCTATTAGACTGGCTTATCGTGATCGTAGCGATGATGGCTACATGACCAATGGTTATGCCACTTCACAAAACGGTGCCCAGCCTTCATTCCCTAGTACTGATGAGCAAATTTGGCGTCTTTCTGCTACATGGGAGCCTACCGACAGTACTACTGTTAAGTTTAAAACTGGCGCAAGCGATTTTGTCCGTTTGGGCTCAACCGCAGCGCTAAATCGCTTCCAGCCTGAGGCAAACATTGCAGCTTCAAACGGCTTGATGTACGCAGTAATGGGCATCATGTTCCCAAGCTATGCAGGCGGGGTTGCAGCTGGCGTCGTTGACCCCTATCGTGACTCGATTTCACTTGGCGGTTTAGCCCTGGCCCAGAGCCTAGGTAGAGATCTTGACCAAACTGAAGAGAAGCCAGAGGGCACTGACACTCAGACTACTGAAAACTCTCTTAACATTAAGATGGAGTTAGACAATGGTTATACGCTTACGTCGGTGACTGGTCACTCAGGTTATGAGTATGAAGACGGCATTGATGCTGACTTTTTACCCGTTAGGTTTATCGGTCGAAGCGATATTTCTGACTATAGCCAGACAAGCCAAGAATTCCGGTTAGAGTCGCCAACAGATGAGGCTTTCTCTTGGGTTACTGGTGCATATTGGCAGACACAGGAACAGGAAATTGACCGTACAGTTGTCATTGACGGTACGTTAGGTAATCCTGGACTCATGACGGCGATCGTCGGCTGTAGCTCGTTCTTAAACCTTCCTCGAGCACTGGTAGGCCCCGCTTTTTGTATCAACGGCGTCACATCGTTTGATCAATCAGGGCGTGTTTCCAACTGGAAACAGGACACTGATGCTTGGGCAGTCTTCTTCCAAGGCACCTATGACATCACAGATACTCTAAGCCTGACTGCCGGTGTGCGTTATACCGAAGAAGAGAAATCAGTTCACGCGCAAACAGACCTTGTTCATGACACCACGGGCTTAGCGACTCCAAGTGCTAACCCATACAACGCTGCTATTAACGCTGCAAGCTTTGGATCATACCAGCACGTTTTTGATGAAGATCGCAAGACTGACCAGTTGATGCCTGCACTTAACCTGACTTGGGAAATGTCAGACACTAGCCTACTTTACGTAAGCTACTCAGAAGGCTTTAAGAGCGGTGGTTTTAACTCGGTAGATGACCAGAACCCTGAAATTGCAGCCGATGGTTCAGTTCTGCGAACTACTCCTGGACTCGGTTTCGAATATGAAGATGAAAATGCTGAGTCTTTCGAAATTGGTGGCAAGCACACCTTAATGGACGGCTCAATGACCGTTAACTGGGCGGTGTTCAACAGCGAGTACATGAACCAGCAGGTATCTACATTCGTCGGTCTAGGCTTTGTTGTTGCAAACGCAGCAAGCTCTGATATCCGCGGAATTGAGATAGACATGCAGTACCAGGCGACTGATAACCTAAGACTTGGCGCCAATGTTGCCATGCTGGATGCAAAGTACGGAGCTTTTGACGCTGCCGGTTGTACCGCTTCGCAAGACTCGGCGCTAATTGGTCTAGGCACACTAACCTCTTCTTCACCTGTTACCGCAGCAATGGGTTGTCAGGCGCAGTTTGATGGTGCTGGCAATAAAGCCGGTCAAAGCCAGGATCTTTCTGGTGACGACTTCGGTGCTGGGTACTCAGGTTCTTTGAGTGCTGATTACTCTCAGCCACTGGATAACGGCTTAGTTATGTTTGCTAGTGCAGACTACAACTTTACCGACGAGTACAAAATGACCGGTGACCATGACCCAATTGATATTCAGCAAGGGTTTGGCAAGGTTAATGTTCGAGTTGGTGTTCGTGGCGATAGCTGGGACTTCATGTTTTACGGTAAGAACATCACTGACAAGATCACTGCTCAAGGAGCGTTTGATATTCCTCTAGCAAGTGGCTCTCACGGCCGGTATAGATCTCCGGGTGAAATGTGGGGAGGTCGCTTTACTTACAGATTCTAATTATCTGTTGGTAGACCAGAAAAGGACGGGTATCCCCCGTCCTTTTTTTATGTCTCGAATGTCTGATTTTGCAACATTAATGACCGGTTTCGACAGTGCAGAGCGCGGTCATTGAGTTATGATAAAGACAAAAAGGGGAATACCATGAGTACAGCATTAGTAACAGGCGCATCTGACGGCATAGGCTTGGAGTTCTGTAAAATTCTGGCCGGCCGGGGCTATAATCTTATTCTGGTCTCTCGCCGCGAAGCGTTACTACACCAAATCAGCAGCGACCTAAGTACAGAGCACGGTATTCAATGCACCGTTATCGCCGCTGACCTAGCAAAGCCAAAAGCTGCTCAAAAGCTATTCGAAGCCACCCAACAAAAAGGCCTGCAGGTGGACTTTTTAATTAATAATGCGGGGCTTTTACACAATGGTTTTTTTACCGAGCTAGATCTAAAAGCCCAAGAGACCATGATGACAGTGAATATGCTGGCACTGACGTCCCTCACCCACCTGTATGCCAATGATATGACTGCAAGAAATAGCGGCCATATTCTCAATGTTGCGTCCCTTGCCGCTTGGGCGCCACTGCCCAATCAAAATATCTATGCAGCCACCAAAGCCTTTGTACTCTCGTTTACCCAGGCATTACACAATGAACTAAAGGCCGCCGATACCGGCGTCACTGCAACTGCACTGTGCCCCGGCTATACCGATACCAGGATGATGGATAACCCAGATCAGGGAGCTAAACTGACCGTCCCCGCAGGTATGCTGCAATCGGCCCAAGACGTGGCCGAGCAAGGTATCAATGCCTGCCTTAAAGGCAAGGCTACAGTGATTCCCGGCATATCAAACCGTATGACGGCCTGGATTACTCATCTATTCCCAAAGATGACATTGGCCAACATTGCGGGCCGTTTTTACCGCAAAAATATGGCCTAGGTTTTTAGTTGCCGAGCTTTCTAATAGAGAGCATTTTAGTAGCCAAGATTTTTAGTCGCCTAGAGCCTCAGAAGCAAAGAACCTTAGAAGTTCAGAGACCTGGGAGCATAGCAATCTAACCAAATTAAATAGCAACGAATATTGAGAGACTATCATGGGTCAAAAACTACCTAAAAAAGTATTAATAACCGGCGCCAATGGTTTTATTGGCAGCAACCTAATGGCTCATTACAAAGCAGCGGGCATTGCCGTTATTGGCGTCGACCTTGTTGGTAATGACAGCGATATTATCGCGGCCGATATAGGCAATCCAGAGACCATAAGCCAGCAGCTAAAAGACTGTGATGTGGTCATTCACACTGCCGCGCTGGTTTCAAACTCTATCCCCGATGCAGATATGTGGCGAGTGAATGTGCTAGCCACTCGCAACCTAGTAGTAGCCGCTGAGAAACATAAGGTTCGACGCTTTGTGCAGCTATCCTCTATCGTTGCCTATGGTAATGCAGCTGAGGGCGAGCTGGACGAAACTCAGCCAGTACATGCCGACGGTGGCAGCTATGTATTAACCAAGCTAGCCTCAGAGCATGTGGTACTTACCACCGCAGCTAACACGGCCATGGAGACGGTCATTATTCGACCAGGCGATGTGTATGGTCCCGGCAGTCGTCCCTGGGTAATACTGCCAATTGAAGCCATTAACAAAGGGCAATTTATACTGCCAGCTAAGGGTGAGGGCTTCTTTCGCCCCATCTATATTGATGATCTGATTCGTGGCATTGCTCTGGCTGTGTCCACCCAAGAGGCCAGCGGCGAGATATTTAACCTCTCCTGCTCGGGTTATATGAGCACCAAAGAATTCTTTAGTCACCATTACCAGTGGATGAATAAGTCTGGCCCTAAAACAGTCTCAACTCGACTAGCTCTGCTCGCCGCTTCAGCAGCAACCACTATCGCCAACCTGACGGGCGGCGTTAATGAAGCATCGACGGCTACTGTTTTACAGCTATGCACTAAAAGTTGGTTTAGCATTGCCAAGGCAGAGCGAATACTAGGCTGGAAACCCGAGATGCCCTTTGACGAAGGTATACAGCGTTCAAAAGTCTGGGCTCAGGAGCAGGGCTTAATTAAATAACTATAGCCTAACCGCGGAAGGAGCCAGCAGTGCGCCCTGTCCACTGCTTAAAGCTGCGATAAAAAGACCGCGACTCAGCATATCCAAGCTCATGGGCAATACTGTCAAGACTGAGCTCTGTATTTTTGAGAAAGTACAGAGCCAGCTCTAGGCGCAGCTCATTTAAAACATCTTTGTACTGAGTGCCCTCTTCCGCCAGCTTGCGCTGCAATGTGCGGCTGCTAATACCCAGTTTTTCTGCTATTACAGCACTTGAAGGAGTCTGCTGCTTAAGCATTAGGCGCAATAAATTTTTCACCTGATCAGTGACTCGCTGGTTGGGCGTAATCTCTGCCAGAAGACGGGTCGCATGGCCAAGCAACATTTCTAGTAGCTTTTCATTGGCCTGGGGTAGCGGCACGTCAAGCCTAGCTTCATTAATACGCAGACCACTAGACCGTTGGTCAAACAAAACTTCACGGCCAAATACTTCGGCATAGTCCGCTAACAGCTCAGGGTTTTGGGGAGCTGAATGCTCAAACCAGACCGCATCGTGGAGTTCGATGTTAAGAAAATTTCGCGCGTAGGTCACCCAGCACGCCAACACATGCTCAACCTCATGGCGCACAGCCTCAGGGTTGTTGAATTTACAGCGCCAGCTCTGCAGGGCAAAACCGTCTTTAATTTCTACTGAGGTGACGCCCATATCACCTACAATTTTTTCAAAAATGGGAATCTTGGCCTGAATCATGCGCAGAGTAGAGCAGTTCATAGAGATATAACCGAGCACCGAATAGGATGCCGGCTCGATAAAGCGTGCAGAGTGGAGGCCAAAACAGGGGTCGCCGGTAGCTTCAATAAGCAGTTTCAGCAGATGCTCCATGGCAGAGATGGGAATGTGCTTACTGCTATCAGTCAATATCTGCGAATCGATACCTGCCAGCTCTAGAAGCGGTAAATAATCTACCCCGCAGGCTTGAGCCGATTTCAGATACTGATTGATCGCCGGCACCGAAGCCAAGCTATCACCGCTTATATCCAACATAATGCTATCCGTTATCCCAGTTACTGCTGTATTGGTTACACTCTTAACTAAGGTATTCATTACACCATTAATTGTATTATCTAGGCACCCCCTACTTATGTAATAGTTAATTGTAAGTTGGGGGCAAGTTAGCTTCTAGTTACATCAGCCTGACCGAAATAGTGACCCTCCTGTCGCTCTGCGACAGTGACCCATTTTACTCTGCCTTTATTATAGAGATTAATGGCTATAGTATGGCTGGACGGTGCCCTAAGGGCGACTAACGATCGTTAATGATAATCAGATTGTAGTAAGTGCACGACGCTTGAGCTACGACATTTAACTAAAAATAATACTTATAAAGGTGGGTGATATGCGGCTCTGGAATGGCTGGGGAAAAGAAAATAGCGAACTGACTATGGAGCTCAATAGCGGCTTAAAAATGCTCCTTGGGGCCCTTGTTGGACCTGGCGTATCTCTGCCTGAAGCAAGCCTTGAAGAAGTTGTGGCCACAGTGCCTGCCTCAAGGCTCAGCACTCACCCCCTAATTAGCACAGATCCCGAAACAAGAGTGCGCCATGCCAGGGGCCAAAGTCTGCCCGACTGGCTGGCCATGCACAGTGGCGAGGTAGGTACTTTCCCAGACGGTGTTGCCTTACCAGAGTCCAGCCAGCAGGTTCGTGAGTTACTGCAGTATGCGGCAGACCATGATCTCGATGTAATTCCCTACGGTGGCGGTACCTCTGTTGTAGGCCATATTAATCCCAATGCCAGTGACCGCCCCGTACTCACCATTAGCATGGCAAAAATGAATAAGCTCATCAAACTAGACCCTATAAGCCAACTCGCCACCTTTGGTGCTGGTATACCGGGCCCAGAAATTGAAGACCTGCTAAAAGCTGAAGGCTTTACCCTTGGTCATTTCCCGCAATCTTGGGAGCTGTCTACCTTGGGGGGCTGGGTAGCCAGCCGCTCCAGTGGCCAGCAGTCATTGCACTACGGCCGTATAGAGGCGCTATTTGCCGGTGGCAGTATGGAGACACTTAAGGGCACCATGAATATCCCAACTATTCCGGCCTCCTCTGCCGGGCCTGATATTCGTGAGATGGTCATGGGGTCAGAGGGCCGCATGGGCATTATTACTGAGGTGACAGTGCGCGTGACGCCAGTGCCTGAGGCCGAGCAGTTTCAGGTTGTGTTTTTCCCTTCGTGGGAAGCCGGTCTAGCCGCCGCGAGAGGGCTGGTACAGCAGCGTGTGGCCTTATCGATGGTGCGACTTAGCAACCCCCTAGAAACCATTAGCCTGCTCCATATGGGCGCAGGAGAGGATACCGCTGGTCTTGTCGCTCTTGAAAGTGCCCTGGCTGAGAAAGGCATTGGCACAGGCAAAGTCATGATGACCTTTGGGGTGACCGGCAGTGCCAAGCATTGTGTCCACGCTAAAGAGACGGCCCTAGAACTATGCACTTCCCATGGTGGCGCAGCAGACCAATCTGGTCTAGGTGACAACTGGGCCCATGGCCGCTTTCGCGCACCCTATGTTCGCGACCCTTTAGGGACTGCCGGCTATGCCGTCGATACTATGGAAACTGCCGTCGACTGGTCTGCAGTGACAGATTCTATCGATAAAATTGAGCATGCTATTCGCACTGGTCTAGAAGATGAAGGCGAGCAGGTACATGCTTACACCCATCTAAGCCATGTCTATGGCCAAGGCTCCAGCATTTACACCACCTATATTTATCGTTTTGGTGACAGCTATAAGCAAGCACTGCAGCGATGGCATAAACTTAAAGCGGCAGGGGCAGAACAGATTGTCGCTTGCGGTGGCACTATCAGCCATCAACACGGTGTCGGCGCAGATCACCGCAACTACTTAGCGGCGGAGAAAGGTGATCTTGGTATTGCCGCCATAAATAGCCTGTGCGAACTCTTTGACCCCAATGGCCGTATGAATCCAGGCAAACTTTTACCGGACAGTAAATAAAACTATGACCCAAAACTCTTCTCGCGAATCACTGCTTACAAAAATGCGTGACGGCCAATCTCTCAACTGGGATGTGATTATTGTCGGCGGAGGTGTTACCGGCGCTGGGGTGCTGCGGGAAGCGGTGCGTCGTGGCTATAAAGCATTGTTATTGGAGCAGCAGGATTTTTCTTGGGGAACATCAAGTCGCTCATCAAAAATGGTCCATGGGGGCCTACGCTATTTGGCCGCCGGTGACTTAAAGCTCACTAAGCACTCCTTAGAAGAACGAGAGCGTTTACTGAAAGAAGCGCCCGGCTTAGTCGATCGTATCGCCTTTTATTTTGCCCTTGGCAAAGGCAACTTTCCCGGCCGTTTTGCCATGAGTGTAATTCTGACCATCTATGACTTTTTAGCCCGCATCCGCGACCATCGCTACTGTAAAAATGCAGCATTAAAAATACGTTTTCCCGGTATAGAAACCAAAGACCTTAAAGGCGCCTGTTACTACACCGACGCCATGGTCGATGACTCTAGATTGGTACTTCGAGTACTTCAAGAGAGCATCGATAATGGCGGCAAGGCGCTCAACTACTGCAAAGTCAGCAAACTTACGACCTCTGAGAACCAGGTCACTGGTGTAGTAGTTCAAGACATAACCAATGGAGGCACTCTAGAACTGACGGCCCCCGTTGTAATAAATGCCACTGGCGCATGGGCTGACAAATTGCGTAACCAATTTACCCCAGAGACACGTGTTCGCCCACTGCGCGGTAGCCATCTTATTATTCCCAAACAGCTATGCCCTATGACTGACGTGCTCACCTCATTGCACCCAGACGACAAACGCGGGGTCTATGTCTACCCCTGGGAAGGCACCACTGTTATTGGCACAACAGACCTAGACCACAAAGAAGATTTAGATATTGAAGCTAGTATTTCGAACCAAGAGACTCAGTATTTACTAGACGGTTTTAATGCTGTTTTTCCAGATAATCTATTGTCTAGATCAGACATCCTATCCACCTGGGCTGGTGTGCGCCCCGTCATAGGTTCTGATGATGCCAAAGACCCCTCAAAAGAGCGTCGCGATCATGCGACCTGGTCAGACAATGGGCTCATTACTGTCAGCGGCGGCAAGCTCACTACCTTTAGATTAATCGCTCTAGATGCTCTGGCAGCAGCACAACCTAGGCTCCCTGAAGCTCAAGCATTTACAGACGACCGAGTATTTTCCGCGCCCAGCATTACAGCCGAAGCATTGGTCCCCTCTAACCCAGCTTGGGCTCAGAGGTTGCTAGGCCGCTATGGCGACAAAGCACAGGCAATATTGGCAGAGGCTAGCGCCCAAGAGCAAAAGCAGATAGGCGACACAGAATTCTGTCTAGCAGAATGCCGCTGGGCAGCACGCCACGAATCAGTGCAGCATCTGGACGACCTGCTGCTGCGGCGCACTAGACTGGGAATGTGCCTAGCCAATGGCGGCAGTGAAATTTTTGCCTCATTACAAGAAATTTGCATGGCCGAATTGGGTTGGGATAAGCAGCAGTGGCAGGCGGAATTGTCCCGCTACCAAGATATTTGGCAGCGCTTTTACTACCTTCCCGAGGTTTCCTAATTTTTCCCGGTATAAAAATAATAATAGAATTAAAAAAATGGCGGCATCAATAAAATGAAAAAACCGACCTATTTTCTAGCCATAGACAATGGTACCCAAAGTATTCGCGCCATGATTTTTGATCAGGCCGGCACGCTTATAGCCAAGAGTAAAGTCGATATAGAGCCATACTTTTCGAAGCAACCCGGCTGGGCCGAGCAGGAAGCTGGTTACTTTTGGTCTTCCCTATGCGAAGCCTGCCAAAACCTCTGGCCTATGCTCGACTTCCCCAGAGAAGATATTGCCGGGGTATCCATAACAACTCAGCGCGCCACCGCCGTTGCCATGGGTGCAGACAACCAACCACTGCGCCCTGCTATTACCTACATGGACCAACGCCAAGTCGATACTAAGCCAGCCCTAGGGGCCTTTGAATCTGCCCTATTTAAAGCGGTCAAAGCCAAAGACTTTGTCGATCTGGTACACCAGCAGGCCGAAGCAAGCTGGATGGCTCAGGAAGAACCAGAGCTCTGGAAGCAGGTCGACAAGTTTTTATTACTATCAGGCTACCAGACCTACAAGCTCACTGGAGCCTATACCGACGCCATCGCCAGCCAGGTGGGCTATGTGCCCTTTGACTTCAAAGCACTGGACTGGGCCGCAGCGAAGGACTGGAAATGGCGCGCCGTACCTATTACGCCAGAAATGCTTCCTGAACTTAAAGCAGCCGGAGAAATTCTTGGCCACATTAGCTCTGAAGCTTCAGAGCAGACTGGAATACCTGCAGGGCTGCCATTGATTTCTAGTGGTTCAGATAAGGCTTGCGAAGTATTGGGCACTGGCTGTCTGGACGCTGAGACGGGTAGCCTCAGCTACGGCACCATGGCAACCCTAAACATAACCAGTGACAAATACTTGGAACCCATTGCCTATCATCCAGCCTATCCTGGTGTGATTCCCGGCTCCTTCAATGTTGAGGTCATGGTTGAACGCGGCTATTGGATGGTCAACTGGTTTAAACAGCAGTTTGGTTTGCGCGAACAAACTATTGCCGACGAAACCGGTGTGGCACCAGAAACTCTTTTCGATGAACTTCTCAAGGCAGTGCCAGCAGGGTCCATGGGCCTCACTTTACAACCCTACTGGGGAACGGGCACCAACAGTGCAGGGCCAGAAGCCAAGGGAGCCATCGTCGGTTTTAGTGATGTGCATACCAGAGCGCATATGTATCGAGCCATGATTGAAGGGATCACCTACGCACTTCGCGAAGGCAAAGAATTGTTAGAAAAACGCAGTGGCAAAAAGCTGCGGCGCTTAGTGGTGTCTGGCGGCGGTAGTCAGAGCGATCAGATTATGCAGATAACCGCCGATGTTTTTGGTATGCCCGTCGAGCGGCCCCACACCTATGAAGCCTCTGCTCTGGGCGCTGCCATAGCCACGGCAGTGGGTACTGGTGCTCACCCCGACTTTGAAACGGCGGTGGCGTTGATGACCCACGTGGTTGATCGCTTTGAGCCGGTGCCCGCTAATCAGCAGATTTATAATGACCTCTACTTGGGGGTTTACAAAAAAATGTACCAGAATTTGAAGCCTAGTTATAAGGCGATTAAAGCTATTATTGGGCTTTAAGTGAATTGGGCTTTAAGTGAATTGAGCTGTTATTGAGGATAAGCGGACTAGAGTTACAGACTTAGGATAGTTACAGACTCAGGATAGTTAAATTCTTGGGCAGTGTGGCCACACTGCCCAGACATCTTTGGCCTTAGGTTTGTGATAGAACCTTTTAATCTACTGATTTTAAGCTACTGTTTTTACTCTTTGATTTTGAACTTCGTTGTAGTAAGTGATAATACTTTGCGTCTTGCCTTGCGACGCCGCTGCTTGAACATCCGCCGCTGACATGCCAACCTCAAGCTGGGCATCGTTAACATTGAGATCAATATGCAGGTCGCCCGCTTGTTTATAGGCCGCTGCCCATTCCGCGATAGCATCATCCATCTCAGCAACAACATTACTAAAGTTAGCTGTGCTCGCATCAGCAACAGCAACAGCAGTTTTAATGTCTGTCACGGCGCTATTAACGTCTGTTTCAAGAGTCTGCCATTCGACCAGAATAGCCTGTAGGTTAGCTTCTATTTCGACAGTTTGCGCAGACATTGCAGCAAAGTTTTTAGACAGTATATGTAGTGTAGCTACGTCTGCCGTTAAACCTGTTATCTGCTGTTCATCTGCCTTGATTGCCGCATTATCTGCTTTGATCTTGAGTCCATCAATTGCGATATAGGTACTGGCAACAGCAATTGCTGGGCCAAGAACAAACCATACCAACGCGCCCTCTGGGAATGCAGCTATGGTGGCTACTACGCCCAAAGTCAGGGCAATACCATCGACAATGGCCAAGGCAACAATCGCGGCAGTCAGGCTTTTAATCTCAGCATGCAGGCTATCAATGTCTGCATTTAGCTTATCGATTTGAGCCTGGTCTGCATTGGCAGCTTTAGTTGAATCGTCGGCAATAGTTTGCAGGTTTGTCGCCAGTACAGGGAGCACGTCTTTAAATCCCTTAATGGCATTAAGTGCACCAGTAATAAAGGTGACAATCAAAGCCATCTGGCTATTTAGGTTGTTAAGATCAGTATTAAGAATACTGAGGGCAGTTTTGTTGCTAGGGTCCTTTACTAACGTTTCCCCCTGCGTCTTTGCATCAACTAATAGCTGCGTAATGGTATCGTTGTAGCTACGGACTTCGTCCGGTACGTTCAACAGTCGCGCCATCACATTATTAACCCAGGTCAGAGCACCCGCATCGGCTTTTTCGTAAGCAGATACAAATTCATTCCAGTCCGGTGGGTTAGTATTTAGTGTAGGTAAGTTCGATGATAAGACACTGGTAACCAAGGTATTTACAGCAACTACATTCTGCTTGTAAGACGTTTGTGCTACCGCTAGGGATACTGCGTTTTTATTAAATGCTTTTGCAAGAGCCATCATGAGGTCCTCTGTGATTAAGTTTATTTTTCTGCTTCTTTCACATCTAAGCGCGGCCAGACTAGTGAGATCAGAACAAGATAAATAGGAACCACAGCCCAGTTTTCAGCTGATGAGCGAGATAGGGGATTTAGCGTGCATAAGTTTTGACGTTGTATACATTGCCTGTGCGTAACTGTGACTTAGACAGACTTGTTTATCGTTACTGTCGATAACGAGCAGGCTGGTCTTTTCCACAGAGGTAATGTCATGTCACGCAGGATTTGTTGAAATTATTAAACGATAGGCACTGAACTCTAATACCTACCGTTTAATTATTACTGACGAGGCCGCCAGTATTGTTAGCTAAGTAAATTTTCTTTTTTACAATGCGCCAATGTCGTATCTAAAGCGATAGCGACAATCTCAATCATCTCGTCGATCTGTTCTGTGGTGATAATTAGTGGCGGGCAAAAGCCCAGACTTGAGCCCGCAACGGCACGAATCAACAAACCATTATCTTGGGCAATCTTTTGCGCATAGCCACCCACGGCACCGCCAACAAACGCTTCGCCGGTTTCTTTATTAGCAACCAACTCAAGAGCACCGATTAAACCAATACCCCGGACCTCACCTACTAAGGGGTGATCTGTGAACTCAGCAAGACGCTTTTGCAAGTACTCGCCTGTCACTGCAGCTTTTTCAAAAATCAGATCTCGCTGGTAAATTTCTAAGGTTTTTAATGCGACAGCACAGGCAACGGGGTGACCTGAATAGGTATAACCATGGCCAAAGGCACCGGCATTAGCGCTCTGCTCGATCATTGCATCATAGACATCTCTACGCACAGCCGAGGCACTGATGGGCATGTAAGCCGATGACAGCTGTTTGGCAAAGGTCATCATGTCTGGGGACTCAATACCCATAGTGGTGCAACCAAAATCATTGCCTGTACGGCCAAAGCCCGTAATGACTTCGTCGGCCCAAAACATAATGCCGTATCTGTTTAGCACGGCCTGGACCTTCTGGTAGTAACCGGCAGGCGGCACGATAACACCGCTGGCACCAGTAATAGGTTCAGCGATAAAGGCCGCTATGCTGTCTGGCCCCTCGCGAATAATCAGAGCCTCAAGATTACCCACTATGCGATCGACAAATTCGGTTTCAGATTCGTCGCCCTGCTTACCACGATAATAGTGGGGATGGTCAGTACGCAAAATACCCAAGGCATCGACTGGAAGATCAAAATGGTTTTGGGTAACTGGCAGTCCTGTGAGAGAAGCGGCCGCGACAGTTACGCCATGATAGGAGCGCTCACGAGCGATTATTTTGCGACGCTCCGGCTTGCCTATGGCTTCATGGTAATAGCGCAACAACTTAATATGGGTATCGTTGGCATCACTGCCAGAGTTACCAAATGACAGTACCGAATCTTGCATAGGAATCATGTCAGCGAGCTTGTCTGCTAGATCTATTGCAACCTGGTGGGTCTTGCCACCAAACATATGACTAAAAGTCAGCTTACTCATCTGTTGAGTGGTGGTATCGATAAGCTCCTGATTTCCGTAACCCAACGCTGTACACCAGAGACCCGCCAAGCCCTCAAGGTATTTGTTACCCTGACTGTCCCAGACATAGCAGCCCTCACCACGCTCGATAGTCACTTGCTCAATGGCCTTAAAATTGGTGGTTGGGTATATTAAATGTGTCATAGGGAGCCTCTCAGCTACTTGTCGATGCCGCCCATACAGATATATTTGATATCCATATAGTCGTCCATGCCGTATTTAGATCCCTCACGGCCACTGCCAGATTCCTTAACGCCACCAAAGGGTGCCATCTCATTGGAAATAATACCTTCGTTCACACCCACAATACCGAACTCAAGCTGCTCAGCAACGCGGTGAACTCGGCCTATATCTCGGGAATAAAAATAGGCGGCCAGACCAAATTCCGTATCGTTGGCCATCTGTATCACTTCTTCTTCTGTCTCAAATTTAAACAGTGGCGCTACGGGGCCAAAAATTTCTTCTGAAAAGACGCGCATGTCTGAGCTGACATTGGTGAGAATAGTCGGATCAACAAAGGTACCCCCCAGGTCACTTCGCCCGCCGCCCAATATGACTGAGGCACCCTTGGCCACGGCATCATCAATAAACTCACAGACACCATTAGCCGCTTTTTCATCAATTAGTGGGCCAACTGTAACGCCCTCTTCTGCGCCGTTGCCAAGCTTTAAGGTTTTAGCTGCCTGTGTAAGCTTGGCTGTAAATTCATCATAAACGCCTGCCTGAATAATCAGTCGGTTTGAGCAGACACAGGTCTGACCAGCATTACGATACTTGGAAACCATTGCGCCCTGAACCGCAGCATCAATATCTGCGTCATCAAAAACAATAAACGGCGCATTGCCGCCAAGCTCCATCGAGGTGCGCTTTACTGTCTGAGCACATTCTGCCATTAGCTGTTTGCCGACAGGGGTAGAGCCAGTAAAGGTTACCTTGCGCACAATGGGGTTGCTGGTGATCTCGGCACCAATTTCTGCGGTGCGGCCTGTCACCATATTCACCAAACCTTTGGGGAAACCAGCACGCTCAGCTAGCTCCATCAGAGCCAGGGCGGATAGTGGCGTAGCATTTGCAGGTTTGCAGACCACGGCACAGCCAGCGGCAATCGCCGGAGCAATCTTGCGGGACAGCATGGCATTGGGGAAATTCCAGGGGGTAATACAGGCAACGACACCAACGGGCTGCTTGATCACCATAATGCGTTTGTCGTTGGACGGCTGGGGAATAATATCCCCATAAACTCGCTTGGACTCTTCGCTGAACCACTCTACATAACTAGCGCCGTAGGCAATTTCACCACGGGCCTCGGCCAATGGCTTTCCCTGTTCTGCGGTAAGCAGATGGGCCAGATCTTCTTGGTTTTCCATAATGAGGTTAAACCAAGTACGCAGTGCGGCGGCGCGCTGTTTAGCCGTAGTTTTGGCCCAGGATTTTTGCGCCACTCCGGCAGCTTCAATCATGCGGCGGGTCTCGGCGGTGCCGCATTTGGCGACCTGAGTCAGAATCTCACCTGTAGCAGGGTTGGTTACCGCTAGGGTTTCTCCGCTATCTGCATCCACCCACTGGCCATCTATATAGGCCTGAGATTTCATTAAGCTTCTGTCTTTTAACACTAAAGTCATTGGATTTTTACCTTGTTTCTGAGTCTGAACCTGAATCTGATAGCAGCTTTGTGATCGCTAAAGCCAGCCCTAAGACCACAGAATAATAGAGCATTATTGATTTACCAAGGTAAAGGGATCAATACCCATGATTAGGTAGTTGAGGGTGGCTGTTGCAGCTGTTATTACACCTCTTATTGCATCTCTTGTTACGGCCTCTGTCAGGGCCCCCTAAAAACCTGTAATCTGCACCTCTGAGGGTGACAATAATGTCTGATGACCAACTACATTTTATTCGCGATGGTATTCACACCCATCTAGCTCTGCCGGCAGAAGCTCTGTTTGCGGCGGTGCCTGAGCTGCGCGACTACTTCTCTGACTGCCGCTGGATTCGAGTAGGCTGGGGAGACTATCGCTACTATGGGGCCGAACATCAGCCCGCCTGGCTTGCTCTGCGGGCACTATTTTTACCTACCTCTGCGGTAGTGGGCCTGTTAGGCACCAATGACCTTCCTGACACTTTAAGCGATCGGGGAAGCCTGTACAGCATTGCAATCAATGCCAGCATCATGGAATCTGTGGCCCTGTTTATCAGCCGTCATTTTAAACTCGATAAATGTGACCAGCTCACCAAGGTACGCGACCGCACCTGCGGCACCCAGTATTTTAAATCTCGTGGCACCTATTTAATTCTCAATACCTGCAACAACTGGACGTCCCATGGCCTTAGCAGCGCAGGTTTGAACCTAAGGCCGCTGTTTAATTTCTTCCCCGGTCAGGTTGAACGCAGCGTGCGCAAAAATGGTTACCTACCTCTCCCTCTTTGAAGAAAACTAACTTAGAGCAAACCAATTACCCAGTTGAGGGTATTAGCCTTTAAATTGGCTAGTCAGTACTCTGTGTGCTGTTATTAATAGCCTAGGTGATCCATGAGTTTTGTAGAGAATTCATCAAATAGTTCTTCAAAGATATCAATAAAGAACTCGGCAGATAAAGTCGATTTTACTCAGTACGATACTCAAGCGATCAGTAATTCAGATCGAGATCATTTTTTACACCCATGGCAGGTCTTTGATGCCATGGCCGAAGAAGGTGCTCTGCCGATTGCTGCCGCAGAAGGTGCCTATATTTATGACACCGATGGCAAACGCTATCTAGATGCCGTAGGTGGACTCTGGTGTACCAATATTGGTATGGGCCGCGACGAGATGGCCGACGCCATTGCCGACCAGGTTAGGCAGATGGCCTACGCCAGCCCCTTTGTTGATATGACTAATATTCCCGCTGCCACTCTGGCCGCCAAACTGGCCCATCTAGCGCCGGGTGACCTCAATCATGTGGCATTGTCCTGTGGTGGCTCCACGGCCATCGACACCGCCTATCGCATGATCCATTTTTACCAAAACTGCCGTGGTAAGCACGACAAGAAGCATATTATCTCCAGGGTTAATTCATACCATGGCTCTACCTATGCCTCCATGTCTATCGGCGGCAAGCCCGGGGATCACCCCCCCGAGTTTGATTATATTCAAGACACGATCCACCATATTTCCTGCCCAAACTTTTACCGGGATAAAGACAATCTAACCGAAGCCGAGTTTTTGGCGGCGAAGCTGAAAGAGCTCGAAGACAAAATATTAGAAGTGGGTGCCGATAAGGTAGCTGCTTTCTTTGCTGAGCCTGTGTTTGGCGCTGGCGGCGTGATTATCCCACCCCAAGGCTACCACCGCGGAACCTGGGAAATCTGTCAAAAATATGATGTCCTCTACGTCTCCGATGAAGTGGTTACCGCCTTTGGTCGCCTGGGCCATTGGTTTGCATCAAAGGAAGTGTTCGATTTCCAGCCCGACATTATCTGTTCGGCCAAAGGCTTAACCTCTGGCTATCAGCCATTGGGCGCCACTATCTACTCCAGCAAAATCCACAATGTCATTAGTGAGCTGGGCCATGGCCGCTGCTTTACCCACGGCTTTACCTATTCCGGTCACCCGGTGGCCTGTGCTGCAGCACTCAAAAATATTGAAATCATTGAGCGCGAGGGATTATTGGCTCATGTTCAGGATATAGGCCCCTATTTTCAGGCCCAGTTAAAAACCCTCGCCGACCTACCTATCGTTGGCGATGTGCGGGGCATTGGCTTAATGGCCTGTGTGGAGTTTGTTAAAGACAAAAAAACCAAAGAGCTATTTCCGGAAGAGCTGGACATTGGCAAGTGGGTCTCTAATCAAGCCGATAGCAAAGGCTTAATTGTGCGCCCAATAGTGAATCTCAATGTTATGTCGCCGCCGTTGATTATTGATCGGGATCAGGTGGACTTTATTGTCACGACGTTGCGGGCAAGTATCCTGGCCTGCATGGATGATCTTAAACAGCACAACCATGTCTAAAAGATAAATTAGGTCAGGGCCATTGATATTTATGGCCCTGACCCCATCTCTACCACAAGCAATAAACTAAGGTAGTCTGTGAGATGGAACAATATCGTGGAACAACCATTTTGTCGGTTCGACGCAATGGCAAAGTAGTGATTGGTGGTGATGGCCAGGTGAGTCTTGGCAACACCATTATGAAAGGCAACGCGCGCAAAGTGCGACGCCTACACAAAGGCCAGGTTATCGCTGGTTTTGCCGGTGGCACCGCCGACGCTTTTACCCTCTTCGAACGCTTTGAAGCCAAACTTGAGCAGCATCAAGGCAACCTGACTAAAGCGGCGGTTGAGCTTGCTAAAGACTGGCGCACCGATCGTATTCTCCGCAAACTAGAAGCTCTGCTGGCCGTTGCCGATAGCGAAGCCTCGCTCATTATTACCGGTAATGGCGATGTCATTCAGCCAGAAGACGACCTTATTGCCATTGGTTCTGGTGGCCCCTTCGCCCAGTCTGCTGCCCGCGCCCTGTTAGAAAATACCGACATGGGAGCGCGCGATATTGTTGAACAAGGGCTTAAGATAGCTGGCGATATCTGCATCTACACCAATCACAATCGAACTATTGAAGAGCTAGACTCTAATAGCTAGAGCTTTAGTGCTCATGACTCTGCTCACCAAAGGCACCAAGGAATTCTTATGTCACAAATGACCCCCCGTGAGATTGTTCACGAACTGAATCGCCATATTATTGGCCAAGATGATGCTAAGCGCGCTGTGGCCATTGCCCTGCGCAATCGCTGGCGTCGTTCGCAACTTGATGCCGAGATGCGCAATGAAGTGACCCCCAAAAATATTCTTATGATCGGCCCAACTGGCGTGGGTAAAACCGAGATCGCACGCCGTTTGGCACGACTTGCCAATGCTCCATTCGTCAAAGTAGAGGCCACAAAATTTACTGAAGTTGGCTATGTGGGCAAAGATGTTGAATCCATTATTCGCGACCTTGTTGAGACCTCTGTTAAGCAGCGCCGAGAACAAGAAATGGAAAAAGTTGCCCAACGCGCAATGGACGCAGCTGAAGAGCGGGTTTTAGACGCACTATTGCCCCAGGCCCGCAGTGCAGATGCGCCGGCCGACAAAGACAACTCTACCCGACAGGTCTTTCGTAAAAAACTCCGCGAAGGCGCACTGGACGATAAAGAAATTGAAATCGAACTGAGCCAGATGCCGGCCGGCGTTGAGATTATGGCGCCCCCAGGCATGGAAGAGATGACCAACCAGCTGCAGGGTATGTTTAGCAGTATGGGCAAAGGCAAAACCACCAGCCGCAAGGTCACAGTAGCCGAAGCCCTAAAGCAGCTTAAAGATGAAGAGGCGGGCAAGCTGGTAAACGAAGAAAAGATTAAAGCCAGCGCCGTTGAAGCAGCAGAGCAAAATGGCATTGTATTTCTCGACGAGATCGACAAGGTCTGCCGTCGTGGCGAAGGCAGCGGCGGTGCAGATGTGTCCCGAGAGGGAGTGCAGCGTGATCTGCTGCCATTAATTGAAGGCAGCACGGTGTCCACCAAATACGGCATGATCAAAACTGATCATATTTTGTTTATTGCCTCAGGTGCATTTCACCTCTCCAAACCCTCGGACCTGATTCCGGAACTGCAGGGTCGCCTTCCTATTAGGGTTGAACTAAATTCATTAGAAATCAATGATTTAGAGCGAATTTTAACCGAACCCAAGGCCTCCTTAACCAAGCAGTACTGCGAGCTCATGGCCACTGAAGGCCTGACTATTGAGTTCACGGCTGATGGTGTGCGACGCATGGCCGAAATAGCCTTTGAGGTAAATGAGGGAACAGAAAATATTGGTGCCCGCCGCCTGCACACTATTCTTGAGCGCTTACTGGAAGAAATTTCTTTTGATGCCTCTGATTTGGGCGCGAAAGACGAGACCATTACCATTGATGCTGTCTTCGTAGAGAAGAACTTGGGCGAACTGGCCAGCAACGAAGACCTCACTCGGTTTATTCTCTAATGCCAGTCCCCAGCCGCATTGTTGTCAGCGAAAAGAAAGATGCCCTGAATATGCAATACCAGGGCGATGTTCGTTTTAACCTGCCTGCCGAGTATCTGCGCGTCTTTTCCCCTAGCGCGGAGGTTCGCGGCCATGGCAGGGGCCAAGAGGTTCTGCAGATCGGTAAGCGTGATGTGTTGATCAAAGCCATAGCTAAATCCGGTAACTATGCCATTCAGATCACCTTTGACGACGGCCATGACTCGGGAATTTTCACCTGGGACTACCTGTTTGAATTGGGCTCTAACCAAACCGACAACTGGGCAGACTATGTTCAGCGCCTGCACCAGGCCAATCAATCCCGTGATCCAGATACTCAGGTCGTTAAGCTTTCCTGAAACCCCCAACAACAGCTACAATGGCCTCCTAATTTGTTGAGATAGCGGCACCCATGTCTGATAAAACCACCCACTTCGGTTACAAAACCGTCAATGTTGAAGAAAAGGCCGGCAAAGTCGCCGAAGTCTTCCACTCTGTCGCGGGCAAATATGACCTGATGAATGACCTTATGTCTGCCGGCGTGCATCGCCTGTGGAAGCGCATGACCATCGAAATGTCTGGTGTGCGTCGAGGTAATTCAGTATTAGATATCGCCGGTGGCACGGGAGACTTAACCGCCAAGTTCTCACGCATTGTGGGCCCAGAGGGCACAGTGGTTCTGGCCGACATTAATAGTTCTATGCTGCAAGTAGGCCGCGACCGCTTGATGGACCGAGGTGTCGTGAACAATGTGATATTTTCCCAAGCCGACGCCCAGTACCTGCCCTTCCCAGACAATACCTTTGACGTGATTACCATCGCCTTTGGTTTGCGTAATGTCACCGATAAAGACATGGCTCTGCGCTCGATGCTACGCGTGCTAAAGCCCGGTGGTCGCCTGCTGGTACTCGAGTTTTCTAAGCCGGCAAACCCCGTCTTGTCTAAGGTCTACGACACCTATTCTTTTAGCATTTTACCCAAGCTCGGCAAACTATTTGCCAGTGACGCCGATAGCTACCAGTACTTAGCAGAGTCCATTCGCATGCACCCAGATCAAGAGACGTTGCAAGGCATGATGGATAACGCTGGTTTTGCCAATACTGACTTCCACAATATGACAGGCGGTGTTGTCGCCCTCCATAGGGGAGTTAAGCCTTAGTGTTTTTTGCTGCACTGCAATCGACCGCTTTAGAAGGCGTTGAAAAAATCATCAATGCCGCCCTATCTCATGATCCAGCTTCGGCCAAACGGCTGAGCGCACTGAAAGGTAAAATTCTGTTAATCGACAGTCCAATGCCGCCACTGCGGCTTGCAGTAGAGCCTGGCGCCAAGGGTATTATGTTGCACAATAACTGGCAGGATGATGCCGACGTCACTGTTAGTGGCACCCTGGTATCTCTTGCTGGTATGGCGATTAATTCAGGGGATATGGTTTCCTTTTCTGGTACCGGTGTTAATGTCACTGGCAACCTAGAAATCCTGCGCCAGCTCAACCTTATTATGGCTGGGCTAGATATTGACTGGGAAGCTGCCTTAGCAGAGCTAATTGGCGATGTGCCCGCTCATTTATTGGCTGAAAGCATTCGTAAGTCAGCTAGCTTCCGCAAAAGCACAGTACAGCGAGCTCAGTCTGCTCTGGCAGAAGTCTCCCAAGAAGAGCTGCGCCTAACCCCGAGCAAGAACGAATATGACGCCTTTGTGCAGTCCGTGCGCCATTTAGCCCCAGACGTTGATCGCATAGCGGCACGAGCGAATAAACTCCGCCTAATGATCCAAGACAGGAAACCCAGCCTGTGATTCGCCTGCGTCGCCTAGCCAAGATCGTCAGAGTAGTCGGTAAATATCGCCTTGATGAGCTCTTAGATAAAGACAATTTACCCTTTACTGTGCGCGCCGCACTGGCCCCTGCCGTTTTATTTGGCAAGGCTAAAAATAAGGCCAACCGCGGTGAACGTTTGCGTCTCGCTCTTGAAGAACTAGGGCCTATTTTTATTAAGTTCGGTCAGCTGCTGTCGACTAGACCAGACTTGGTACCCAGCGATATCTGCACCGAACTTACCCAGCTGCAAGATAATGTTGCGCCTTTTTCTTCTGCTGTTTTCAAAGCTAATATAGAAACTGCCCTTGAGGGCTCTGTGGACGATTTGTTCCAAAGTTTCGAGCCTGAGCCTTTGGCCTCAGCCTCGGTAGCCCAAGTCCATGCCGCTGTGCTCGCCGACGGTCGCAAAGTAGTCATTAAATCTGTGCGTCCAGGCATTGAAAAAACCATTCGCAAGGATATCGCCCTGCTGTACACATTGGCGCGTCTATTAGCCAAGTACAGTGAAGATGGCCGCAGACTGCGCCCGGTCGAGGTCATTGCCGACTATGAAATGGTCATTTTGGATGAGCTAAACCTGCAATCCGAAGGGGCTAATGCCTCATTGCTGCGCCACAACTTTGAACAGTCGTCACTGCTAAATGTTCCAGAAATTTACTGGCCCTACTCTAATGAAAAGGTTCTGGTCATGGAGCGCATTTACGGCATTCCAGTGACCAATATGGTCGACCTAGAGACCGCTGGTGTCGATATGAAATTACTGGCTGAGCGCGGCGTAGAGATATTTTTTACCCAGGTATTCGAGCACAATTTCTTTCATGCCGACATGCACCCAGGCAATATCTTTGTCGATGCCAGTAAGCCTAAATCTCCCAATTACATCGCTATTGATTGTGCCATTATGGGATCACTGTCTAGCGACGATCAGTTTTACTTAGCCCGCAACCTACTAGCCATTTTTAAGCGGGATTATCGCCAGGTGGCGGAGCTACATATTCGCTCTGGCTGGGTACCCAGCGATACCCCAGTTAATGAGTTTACTGGAGCCATTCGCTCAGTATGCGAACCTATTTTTGAGCGACCACTCAGCGAAATATCCCTGGGCCATATGCTCATTAGCCTGTTTACTACGGCACGACGTTTTAATATGGAAGTGCAGCCATCTCTGGTGCTATTGCAAAAGACATTGCTAAATATTGAAGGCCTGGGCCGGCAGATGTATCCCCAACTCGACCTCTGGGCCACCGCCCAGCCATTTCTCGATAAGTGGCTAAAAGATCGCTATTCGCCCAAGAGTATCTTCAAACAATTTAAGCGCCATGTGCCGGACTGGCTCGAACATCTGCCTCAGATACCGCCGCTGGTTTTTCAGGCCCTGCAAAATATGCAGACGCCAGAGACTTCTGCCCCATCATCAGAGAAGACGCCAGTTGCCGAAGACACCAGCAAACTTAGTAAGTTACTTAACCGCTTGGGTGCCGCACTGGTTGGTATTGGTGTAGGCATTGGTTTCTCAAATTGGTCAGAGTCCATGAGCCAACTGCCTGGCAACAGCCTTGTCATGGTGAGTGTTGGCCTACTGTTACTGCTACTGCGCTAGTAGCAGTTCGGCTATACTGATCCCATGGACAATTATCTCAATCAAATAGCTTGGAATTCTGACGGACTGGTGCCTGCCATTGCGCAGGATGCTGAATCTGGCCTGATTCTGATGGTCGCCTGGATGAACCGCGACGCTCTTGCACTCACCGTTAGCGAAAACCGCGCTGTGTATTGGTCGAGATCAAGACAAAAGCTTTGGCGTAAAGGCGAAGAGTCGGGGAATGTACAGCTGCTCAAAGAACTGCGCCTCGACTGCGATAACGATGTGATCATGATGCAGGTTGAGCAGATTGGCGGTATTGCCTGCCACACTGGGAGAACCTCCTGTTTTTATTCGGTATTGCGCGATGGCGAGTGGAAAAGCGTTGATGCCGTGATCAAAGACCCTAAGGAAATGTACCGATGAGCGACTCTGTATTAAGCCAACTCAGCCAGGTTTTAGAGGCCCGCAAAAACAACTCCGCCGACGAATCCTATGTGGCGAGCTTGCATGCCAAAGGGCTTAACAAAATCCTCGAAAAAGTCGGTGAAGAATCCATAGAAACTATTCTTGCTGCGCGAGATGCAGAGCTGAGCGGCAACAATGAAAAACTAATTTATGAGACCGCTGATTTGTGGTTTCACAGCCTAGTGATGCTATCTCACCTCGGTGAAAATGCCGACGGTGTATTGGCGGAACTGGAAAGACGCTTTGATTTATCCGGTCTTCAAGAGAAGGCACAACGAACAGCTGATAAGGAGAGTTAAGATGGGTTTTGGTTGGCAAGAATTATTAATTATCTTAGTGATTGTGGCGCTTATTTTTGGCACCAAGAAATTACGCAATATTGGCTCTGATCTGGGTGGCGCAGTCAAAGGCTTTAAGGATGGCATAGCCAGTGATTCAGCATCTGACGATAGCAAAGAGGCAAGCGAAGGCGCTAATAAAGAAACTAGCGAGAAGAAAGACGCGTCAGAGTAACAGCAAGCCATGTTTGATATAGGTTTTTCCGAACTGATGGTAATCGCCATCATTACATTAATTGTAATGGGTCCCGAGCGCCTGCCCGAGACTGTGAGAACCATAGGCCTGTGGATTGGGCGGCTGAAACAGGTGCTCTCCTCTGCCCGTACTGACTTAGAAAATGAAGTCGGAATGGGTGAAATTCGCCGCCAACTCCACAATGAAAAAATACTCCGCGATATCGAAAACAGTAAGTCAGACTTCGAAAACTCCATGCAGGACAGCGTAACTGAGTTGAAAAAAGCAGCCGCAGACATTAATGATGCAGCCCAGCCTCCTGTAGAAGAAAAGTTATGAGTGATAACGAGACAAATGCCACTAGCGAAAGTAAAGGAAAGTCCCATAGCGAAAGCGAGACATTAGAAAGCCAGCCCTTTATGGCTCACCTGATAGAGTTCCGCGATCGTGTACTGCGCATGTTTATAGCGGTTCTAGTAATTTTTGCCGGCCTATTTTCTTTTAGCCAAGAGCTCTATCTCTACGTATCTGAACCCATACGCCAGTATCTACCCGCCACCTCAACCATGATTGCCACAGAGGTCGCCTCGCCGTTTTTAACGCCGTTCAAGTTGACCTTAGTGCTATCTATGTTTGCCGCCATGCCTTACATCCTCTATCAGGTGTGGGCCTTCGTGGCGCCTGGGTTGTATCAGCGAGAAAAGAAGATTGTACTGCCACTATTTTTTTCTAGTGTATTTTTGTTTTATGGCGGTATGGCCTTCGCCTATTACATAGTATTCCCCCTGGTATTTATGTTCTTCACCAGCATAGCGCCTGAGGGTATTACGGTAATGCCGGATATTCGCAGCTATCTAGATTTCGTCTTAAAATTATTTTTTGCCTTTGGCCTGAGCTTTGAAATTCCGATTGCCGTGGTTATTCTGTCGTGGATGGGCGCAGTAGACCCGGACAAGTTGGCCAAAAAACGCCCCTATGTGTTTGTACTTTGCTTTGTACTCGGCATGCTGTTGACGCCACCAGATATTATTTCGCAAACCCTGCTGGCCATCCCTATGTGGCTACTCTTTGAGATCGGCATTCTGTTTGGCCGGCTGGTTAAGCCGTCGTCCTAAGTGGCTCTATTAGGACGCGCTCTATTACAAAGCACTATATTAAAAAGCACTATATTAAAAAGCTTTATATTACAGAGCACTATATTAAAAAGCCCTCTCACAATGGGCTTTATAGTAGATTTCAGGAACCTGCTTTAGTGCGTGACACTTCGCCACCTATATAAAACCACCGCTCACCTAGCTGGGTAAACACGGATTTCTCATGCATTTCGATATGCTGGCCATTATCTTTGTAGATCGCTTTAAACTCGACCCACCCACTATTGCCGCTAGTACCTGAACCTAGCACCTGCAACCCTAACCATTCGGTATCCGACCGAGACAGGTCCTCAACTGAAAGGTCTTTGGCCATTGGCGCAAACCAAGTTTTCAATAGATATCCGCCATAGCCACCCAGGGAATAGGCACTGTATCTTGAACGCATAAGTTGTTCCGGGGTAACCGCAAGCTCCGCTTCATTCAGAAGAGGTTCACAACAGGCAGTAAATAGCTTGGGGCTGCCACAAACGCAATTTCGCTTCATTCTCTTACATTCCTATCGTATTTAAGCTGGCCTGTGGTGCGCAGACTGGTTTAAAATCATACCTCATAACCTGCTGAGAGTTCGACCATGCCAAGCGTAGATATTGTTTCTGAAATTGAGACCGCCGAGATACTCAATGCCACCGACAACACTGAACGCGAACTAGCCACCAGATTTGATTTTCGTGGTGTCGATGCCAGCATCAAGTTCGCCAATGACATAGTGACCATTAAAACCGAAGCCGATTTTCAATGTCAGCAGTTATTGGATATTTTTCGCGGCCAGTTGATCAAGCGCAAGGTTGATCCCCGAGTTATCGAATGTGAAGATGAATCAATTCATCGAGGCAAAACATTCACTCTGGATGTTACCTTTAAACAGGGTATCAGCGCCGAAATCTGCAAAAAAATCGTCAAACTCATCAAGGACGAAAAGCAAAAGGTGCAGGCGACTATCCAAGGGGACCAGGTGCGAATCACCGGCAAGAAGCGGGATGACCTACAGGCCGTTATGGCCATGGTGCGAGCCGCAGATCTGGGCCAGCCCTTCCAGTTTAAAAACCAGCGGGACTGACCTGTAGCGTCAATCAGCGGCAACAAATACCATTGAAATACTATTGACGCAGTGGCGGATATTTTTGTCTGTATAGCCCTCCCCCTCAAAGATATGGCCCAAGTGGCCGCTGCAGTTAGCGCAGACTATCTCGACACGTCGGCCATCTGCATCCGGCTCATGCCGCACGGCGCCCGTTACCTCATCATCAAAGCTAGGCCAGCCGCAATGGGAGGGGAATTTATGCTCTGAATGGTATAGTGGCGCATCGCACTGCTTACACAGATACATGCCTTGGGCACTGTGGTCGGTGTACTTGCCGACAAAAGGTGGCTCTGTGCCTTTTTGTTGAATCACGTACTGCTCTTCAGTATTTAACTCGTTATAGTCTTTACTACTCATTAACTAATTCCCCTAATAATTTCTAAAGTTGCACTGCCAACCAGAGTTTGTCCATCGCCTGCTTCACTTTAAACAGAGCACGTAGGGAGCCATTTTGGTGATCAGGCGATGCATAGTCCGGACCATATAGACGCAGAAAATCCAAACCCGGATGACCTAGAGCGGCATATTCCCAGTCAATAAGAAACAGCCCCTCCTTATTGATAATAATATTCTCAGGCACCATATCATGGTGACAGATCACTGGCTCCCAGCCTGCAGCATCCACGGCTTTCGCCGCATCTTTTATCTGCTTTACGACTGCAGGAGAAACTGTCTTATCCGACAGCTGAGAAAGATACTGCTGACAGTAATCTAGGTAGTTACGTGGCCCGGTATCAATCATCTTAACCGCTTGCACGACAGCCAAGGCCTTAGAAAGGGACTCCATGATATGGCTATTTTTTAAACTCTTATCCGTGAGACAACTACCCTCTATAAACTCAGAGACCAACAACTCATCATCGATAAAGAATACTTTAGGGATTAGGCCAGTAGGCTCTAATAAGCCAAGAATTTTTTTCTCGCGGCGGCGGTTTATACCCAGTTTGATACTCACTGGAGAGTTGACTCTCACCACGGCCTGAAAGGCCCCAGAGGACACTAAAAAGCTTTTATTAGTGCGACCACCCAACAGTTCCCTAACCACTTCTGGCTGCGCTAGCAGGCCCTGGTCTTCACTAACCGTCCATCGTTGCCAGTTAGACAGGGCTTGTTTGAGGATTGTTTGGGTTCTGTTCGAGATAGGTCTTTCTCCAAGCGAAGTAGCCGATGACAGATAAAGCTAAATAAAGGGTAAGCATAGCGGCCGTTTGGTAGAGCTCTCGGTCTATAAATAAGAATATAGATACGGTATTAATCACTATCCAGTACAGCCAGTTTTCAAGTACCTTACGCGCAACCATCACTGTAGTCACTATACTGGCCCAAGTGGTGAATGAATCGAGATAGGGTAATTTTGCGTCTGTACTGAGGGCTAAAAAATACCCAGAGACAAAACTAGCCAGTAACACTAACGCGATAATCTGAACATGTTGGCCAACCGTCCAGCGGCAAACGGCAACACCCTCTTTGTTGTCTCCACCATAGCCCCATTGATACCAGCCATACACAGCCATTGCCATGTAATAGATATTTAGCGCCGACTCCATATACAGGCTGACGTCACCAAATATCCACACATAAATAGCGGTGCTAAAAAAAGCGCAGTACCAACATAGCCTGCTCTCTTTCATGGCTAACACCAGATAGGCTATAGCGAGTATGACCGCCAGAGTTTCTAGATTGACCCAATCAAACATGTTTTATAGCGCCTCGTACCCGGGAATAATTTTAGCCACGTAGATGGCCATATTAAATTCACGGTAGCATTCAGCAACGGTATCCTGCACTGCTGACATGGCCTGATCAAAATTGCCCTGCACCACGGTGCTAGTGGGGAAAGTTGTCACTTTTAGGTTATCGAACTTATTAATTTTCTCAATAAAACCCTCAATCGGGGGAATAAAATCTTCCCGATTTGGGTACATACTAATATCGATGGTTACTTGCATGTGCTGCTCCTTGTAGTGTTTCTTTCCATTAGATGTATCTGTACTCTTTATTTAACTGTCCTCTAAATTTAACTGGCCTATAAATTTGACGGTCCTCCAATTTTAAAGCCCTTTAAATGCAGCCGCGATATACATTTTTTAGCGGTCCTTAAAAATCATACTGACCGGTAAAGCCGAATACTCGAGGTGCACCAAATTGATAGTAAGGCTCATTGATATAGCCTTTACGAGGGTCATTAGGAAAACTGAACCCACGCACAATCACGTCCTCATCGGTAAGGTTGCGACCCCATATCGATAGCTCCCAATCTCCAGTATCGTAGGTCATATTGGCATTAACCATCTCATAGGCATCGCTTTTGGTTTCGTGACTCGATGACAAGAAGAACTCATCTTTGCCCTCAATATCGATGGTGAGGGCTAAGCTATCAGTCAGTTGCACGCTGGTACCCAAAGCAAACTGATGGCTGGGGGCATGGGCCTGCTCACGGCTATCCAAGGTGTCTGATAATGGTGTGTCAAACTCTGTTTTCAACAGGCCAACAGAGCCAAACAGAGCCACCATGTCTGTCACCAACCAGTTAAACTCAGCTTCGACACCATAATTTGTGCCCTCGGCAGCATTGCTGAAGTAGTCTGTAAAGCTAGAACCACCACTCACCATCGGCTGCACCAGCGACTGCTTAATCTGGATGTCATCGCGGAGCTGGTAAAACGCTGAAATTTGGGTCTGCAAAGTATCATCTAACCACAGCCCTTTAACGCCGGTTTCAATATTCCACATCTGTTCGGTGCCAAATTCACGATCAGCAGCATCTAGATCAGGGTCACTGTTAACACCGCCAGCTTTATAACCGCGGGAGACCAGGCCATAAATCATAGTATTGCTAACTGCTTGGTACTGCAGAGCAATACGTCCACCCCAGAGGCTCTCATTCACGCTATGAGCAACTAGCTCGCTATCTCCGTAATCTGCACTGCGCTTTTCGAATCGCAGCCCAGTGGTCAGTGTGAGGGCATCAGATAGATGAGTATCGAGCTGTGCGTAAATAGCTTTGCTAGTTGTATCGAAGTCACTGGCAAAATCCCCAGCCGCAAAGGTATATTCACGTAACAGCTGCTCATCTTGCTCGCGCCAATAAGCACCTATAACCCAGTCTGTATCGCCCCTAAATATCTGGCCGCCTTCCTTGGATACCAGGCGCACGTCTAGGCTAGTATTTTCACGATCCCGACTGTAGTTATCTACGGAGGCATAGCCGTCAAAAACGCACACAAAGTCGACGCAGATATCAGGGTTGGTCCAGTCTTCGTCATAGCCATACTCAAGATTGTTGTTGGCATAGCTTAGAGTGCTGGCTAATTCAAAGCTTTGGTTGCCCTGCCAGCTACTCTGCAATGCCAATGCTGTCGCTTCATGGCGATCGTGACCCGGGTTATCAGAGAGGGTGTGTCTAGTGTTGTCCAGGGAAAATGCATCGTAACCATTGTCCGCATTGACATGAAAAATGGTCAGTTTAAGGTTGGTATCAATACTTGCTTGCCAGTCCAAAATAGAGCGCAGGCTTAACTCATCGATATTATTAGTATCGTCACGGCCTAAAAAGTCATTTTCTATATAACCGTCCGAGCTGTGCTGCTGTACCGCCAATCGATAGCCCAAGGTATCATTGATAGGCCCCCCTAGGGCACCTGATATGGTCTCAGTACCGTAGTCACCGAGAGAGACCGAAAGATTGCCCTCTGTTTCTGTGCCTGGCTGTACTGACTGTAAATAGATCAACCCTGCCAGTGCATTGGCGCCATAAAGCGTACCCTGAGGCCCACGCAATATCTCTACTTGCTGAATGTCCATGGTGGTGGCGGCGCCTGCAATACCGGTGAAATCAATACCATCAACCAAAATACCTACCGACGGATTCAGGGGTTCGATGAACTGGCTGCGCTCGCCAATGCCACGAATTTGAATAAACCGACCACGGGACGCACCGCTGGAGAAATTAACGTTGGGGGCTATATTTAATACTTGCTCTAGGTGGCGAGCCTGCCGCTGTTTAATGGCCTGACTATTGATAACACTAATACTCGCCGCTGATTCGAGTAACGTAGCATTGCGCAAATCTGCGCTGACAATAATTTCAACGATAGCATCATCGGCTGAGCTGGGACCTGCAACAGCTAAGCTAGCCAATACAATATAGTAGGAGCTGGAAAAACGGTTTGGAGAGAAATTCATAGCTTGAGCCTCAGTAACATTAGTTAAGGAGACCCGGAGGTAAAGACGAAGTGCAGGGCAAAATTCAAGTAGTCCTATTCCTACGCCGGCATAATCCGGATCAGGTTCAAAGGGTACTTCTCAGGTCTAATCTTATGATCGACCGCCCCTTAGGAAACGCGGCTATAGTAGCACCCGACTCTTTGGGCGCGCAACACACTGCAGGGCTTTCGCCCAAAAACTAAACGGTGCAGGCAAGGATACGACTAATTTGGCACAGTGGTCGCCCGGACTCTTGGCGAAGGTTCTCGAATACTTGTTCAACAAGCTTTAAATCTCTTTGCGAGTTAGGGCTGAATTTTTTCATGAGCCCATGGTGAACCAGCGCATTACAAACATCATTGGTCAACAAAAAGGTATCTCTGCCCATACTACGCAACATCATCGGCCCAGAGTTACCCCCCAACCGACTTCCCTGCTTTTTCATCTCTAACCACAACCCAGTAATATTATCTTCAGGCCACTCGGCAATAAATTGACCAAAGCTACCATGGCTGCGTTTGCGGTCTAAGACATAGACGGCATTGTGACGCACCGAAACGATCTTAGTGAAGTTACGAACAATGCTTTTGTCCTGAGCTAGCTCTTCGAGCTTCTCGTCGCTGAAATGCCCCACAGCCAGGGGGTTAAACTGTGCAAACGCCGCTTCAAATCCAGGCCATTTATTGTCAATGACACGCCACACAAAACCCGCACGAAAAACGCACCGCGCCATCATGGACAGATATCGATCGTCTGTTTGCGCCATTAATTCTTTAGCTGTTCTTGGTGTCGGCAGAGCCGATTCAAGTATTTCAGCACCACCACGATTGGCAGCAGCTAGCGTATAAAGGTCATCAAATGAGGTCATGGATCAGGTCACTGTTAAAGTTAGGCGTAAGAGGGAGGATAGTTATTGTTTGTCTAATTACTGGAACGCCGGTTGCGTCCCTGTATATGGAAAGCCGCTTGCGGCGTTGTATACGGACAGCCCATCAAATAAAGCCACCGCGTTGTAAAATTTGGGTAATGAAATAGATAGAGATAATAGCAAGAACAACCCCAAAGGCTTTATCGATCAACCAACTTTTACGATAAAACCCAGCCATAGAGGCAGAGCGAGACAGCAGTAACACCACTAAGATATACCAGAGCATATCAATACCACCCGCTATAACCGTCAGCGCTAACTTTTCCCCTGTATCACTTTCGGGGCGCACAAACTGGCTAAATAAAGCCGTAAAAAATATGATAATTTTGGGGTTAACCAAAGCGATCAGAAAGCCATCACGGGCGGCCGCCCAATAAGACGATTTCACCGCCACAGATAGATTGTTTTCCCTCTGGATTGGCGCTAATAAAAGCTTCGCCGCTAAGTACAATAAAAATAAGCTACCAAGGGTTTGGATAACATCAAACAGCAATGGGTTTTTATCGACGGCTACGACCAAACCAAACACCGTTGCAAAGGCAAACAGCCCAATACCTACCCCATGGGCTACCGCAGCAAAAAAACCTGCAATTTTTCCCTGAGACAGAGAATGATTGATAATGATCGCCAAACTGGGCCCAGGGGACATAGCGCCGAGTAGGCAAACAATGGTCACTGAAAACCAGAACATGACATTTGGCCAAGTTTGAAAAATAATATCCATGGGGTTTTTATACAGATTTGAGGGGATAAAACAAGTTAATTGTAACCATAAGCTAGCTTAGTTAAGTCATTCAAAGCTAATACTTTAGTATTAGTTCTTAAGCATTATATCAACTTAGCCCAGCATCCATTACTTTACTCCTGTGATAAAGGTGCCGTGCCTAATGAAGAGCGCCTAGAAAATAAGGACAGCAGCAACTAATCTATTCGGTTTTTTACCTTAGAACGGACTCTCAAGGACGAACAACTTGGCGTATAAGTTTTGAGGCCCATGGAAATATGGAATTTAGAAAGACTGAAAGTGAGAAAGGTGTGAAGAAAATAGCTAACGATATAGAAACTAGTGAATTTCAAGAAGCCTTTGACGGCGGCCTTGAAAGTCTCACAATCTGGCTAGAAGGCCTGCCAAAGTTACAACGAAAGAAGGTACTTGACCTTGTAGAGCAGAGTGCTCTTTAGTAAGAGCACATTTTAGTAAGAGCACTTTTTAGTAAGAGCACTTTCTTTTAAGAGCACTTTCTTTTAAGAGCCCTTTCTAATAAGGGCGCTCTATTATCAGCGAGGCGAAGGTGCCGGTAAGAGTGCTGGTTGATAGTTACTTAAGGTTTTCTGCGACCTTAGCAAAAAGAGCGGCTCTGTCCGCATCGCTAAGAGACCTGATCTTCTCGTAAAGCTCATCCATCGAGACGGCAGCGTCACCAGCCTTTTTTGAAGGTGGCCCGTACATGGACTCAGGCGTCACGCCAAAGAAATTGGCTATGCGCACTACCGAGTCACGGCGAGGCTCCCGAGTAACTTCACTCAGAATACGATTAATTGTGGGTTGCGGTACACCAGTTGCACGGGACAGTGCACTCTGGGAAAGCCTACGCTCCCTCATTAGTCTTGCTAGCTGTTTACTTATATCTAGTTTCATACTGGCCATTATGCTATCCATTGCTATCCATCTCTGTATTATTTTTAGACCAATTTAGACCTAAATGCGACATTAATTTACTCGCTAATACCCTAGCTATCCTGAATTTCTCATCAGTTCATCATTTTCCGCAGCACATCTGGACGATCAGTGATAATGCCATCCACCTCTATATTGATTAGGTTTTGCATAATCTGCGGATCATTTACAGTCCAAGCATCGACGCGCATATTTAACTGATGGGCGGTTTTAACAATGGCTGGCGTTAAGATATTAAAACCGCCATAGGTAACCGGCACCTGCACAGAAACACCAGGAGAGCTGTAAAGATGCCCTAAACCAAGACGGCTCAGTAGCACCATAAGAACTACCTCAGACTGGCCCAGAGAAGTGGGGACCTCAGGGCAAATACCCCTAAAGTGCACCAGCACTGAGCTATGAAAAGAGCCAACGACGACCTGGTCAGCAAGATTATGTGTTTTGATCAACGCGCAGAGAGCATCCGCCGCAGGGGTCTCTTCTGGCTTTAACTCAATCAAATAACGGCTGTCGGGCATTGTTTCGAACAGGGACGCCAGTGTCGGAATCACTATTCCACCCCCATGAGATAGCTCAGGATAATCCACCTCGTGAAAACCCACGTCATATTGCTGTAGCTCCGCTACAGTCATCTCGGCAATAACCCCAGAACCGTTTGTTGTGGTATCAATAATAGCGTCGTGGCGAACCACCAACTGCTGATCCGCCGTTAGATGAATATCTAATTCAAGAATATCTGTGCCAACCGCAAGGGCATTTATCGCTGCCTCCAACGTATTGCCAGGCAAAAGCGCGCGGCCATTACCATGGGCAATCACCTGCACAGAATCCGAGCCATAAAATGCCGCATTCGGCACTTTCTTGGCCGTGGGCAAGGTCAGAAGCAGGCCATAGGCCAGCATTGTGCCAACAAGCAGCCCAAAGAGAATTTTCATAAAGCACACCTATTATTTGGCCTGCTCAACTGTATGCTCTTTTGGCTGCCTTGTATGTGGCTGTTTTTTATCTTAGTTATCGATGCAATCGATTAGCAATTAACTCCTCAACCACGGCTGGGTCGGCTAGGGTTGAAGTGTCCCCCAAACTATCTAGCTCATTGGCCGCCACTTTGCGCAAAATACGGCGCATAATTTTTCCCGATCTGGTTTTCGGTAACCCCGGAGCCCACTGAATAAGGTCTGGCTTGGCAATGGGACCAATCTCGGCAACACAGAGGGCAATAAGCTCTTTGCGCAGAGCTTCATTAGGCTCAACATTGGACATAGGCGTGACGTAGCAGTAGATGCCCTGCCCCTTAATATCATGGGGGTAGCCAACCACAGCAGCCTCTGCGATGCTCTTATGCAACACTAGAGCACTCTCAACTTCAGCAGTCCCCATGCGATGACCGGACACATTGAGCACATCGTCTACGCGGCCCGTGATCCAGTAGTATCCATCCTCATCCCGGCGAGCACCGTCACCGGTGAAGTAATAACCAGGATAGGCACTAAAATAGGTTTCAATACAGCGTTGATGGTCGCCATAGACCGTACGAATTTGGCTGGGCCAAGAAGATTTGATCATCAGCAACCCCTCACCAGCGCCTTCAATTTCGACCCCCTCAGGGTCTAATAAAATCGGCTGCACACCAAAGAATGGCTGGGTCGCTGAGCCGGGCTTTAGATCAGTTGCGCCTGGTAAGGGCGTTAACATATGAGCCCCAGTTTCGGTCTGCCACCAGGTGTCAACAATGGGGCAACGAGAGTCGCCAACAACCTTGTAATACCATTCCCAAGCCTCTGGATTAATCGGTTCACCTACAGTCCCTAGTAACTTCAACGAGCTCCTCGACGTACTCTTTACCGGGTCATCACCCGCAGCCATCAGAGCTCTAATCGCTGTAGGTGCCGTGTAAAACTGATTGACCTGATGCTTATCAATTACCTGCCAAAACCTTGAGGCGTCTGGATAGGTAGGCACGCCCTCAAACATCAGAGAAATACCGCCGTTACACAGCGGACCATAGAGAATATAGCTATGGCCAGTAATCCAGCCTACATCTGCAGTGCACCAGTAAACATCACCCTCTTTGTAATCAAAGGTATATTTATGGGTCATTGCCGCCATCAGCAGGTAGCCACCAGTGGTGTGCATGACCCCTTTGGGTTTGCCCGTAGAACCGGAGGTATAAAGAATAAATAGAGGGTCTTCAGCGTCCATTATTTCAACAGGACATTCAGCGGATACAGCCTCTATGGCCTGGTGATACCAGACATCACGGCCCTCAGCCCAATCAATAGATCCAGAGGTGCGCTCCACCACAAGACAGGTATGCACAGCAGCGCAACTCTCAAGAGCCTTATCAACATTAGCCTTCAGTGGGATTGCCTTGCCACCGCGCACCCCTTCGTCAGCGGTAATAACCACCTGACAATCGGAATTAAGAATACGATCCTTTAATGCTTCCGGTGAGAAACCACCAAATACCACGGAGTGCACCGCACCAATTCGCGCGCAGGCCAACATCGCATAGGCTGCCTCTGGAATCATCGGCATATAGATGCAGACTCGATCGCCTTTCTTTACACCGCGGTCGCGAAGTACATTACCCAGTCGCGAGACTTTGTCATGCAACTCCCTATAGGTAATAGTTTTATCATCAGTGGGCTCATCCCCCTCCCAAATTAATGCAGTTTGGTCCGCGCGCTCGGGAAGGTGGCGATCGATGCAGTTGGCAGCTACATTCAGCTTACCCCCCGCAAACCAAGCCGCTTCACCCACCGAAAAGTTATAGCTAGAGACAGTATCCCAGGGCGTATCCCAGCTTAAGAATTCAGCCGCTTGCTCAGCCCAAAACTGATCGGGCTGCTCTATCGACTGGCGATACATGTCGCTATATTTTTCTTTATTGATCCAGGCGTGTTCGCGCCATTGAGCAGGGACAGGATGAATTAGAGATTCAGACATGGAGATAACCCTTAAACCAAAATTATGCCGAGCTAACGACGTTTATAGAAGGCAGAGTCTAGTAGATTTATGCAGGCTTGCTCAAGCTAATCCAAGGTTTTGGCGCAGATTCATTCTTCTTTGGTAGCTACTAGTTAGCACCAAAGAAGCGCCAATCAATATAAAGCATCAATCCTCGTTCGGAAATCGCGTAGGCTTGAGGCTGTTTTTGATTTTTTCGAGATGGGGAAGAAAATCTGGACCACGGCGCAATGTCACACCGGTTGCCAGCACATCTAAGATGACCAGATGCACAATACGCGACGCCATGGGCATGTATTCATCGGTATTCTCCGGCACATCCACATCTAAAGTCAGCGTACACATGTCAGCCAGAGGAGAATTAGCGGCAGTAAGGCCAATTACCGTCGACCCATTACTGCGGGCAATCTCAGCAACCCCCACCACCTCTTTAGTGCGCCCGGTATGAGAGATCACAAAGAACACATCACCAGCGCCGCCAGTAGACGCAAGCATGCGCTGCATAAGCACATCGTCATGGCTCGACACTGGAAGGTTAAAACGGAAAAACTTATTCTCTGCGTCCCGAGCAACAGAGCCTGAAGCCCCAAGCCCGAAAAAATAAATTCTCTTCGCTTGAATCAGTTTATCCACCACCTGATTGACCCGTACGTGGCTGATTTTATCGCGTACCAAAGCCAGAGTATTAATGGTGCTATCAATGATTTTGGGCGTGTAGCTAGTCACATCGTCATCTGGGTTCACGTTGCGATTCACAAATCGGATGCCGCTAGCCAGAGATTTAGCGAGCTTTAACTTGAAATCAGGGAAGCCCGCCGCATTAAACCGCTTACAAAATCGATTAACACTGGGTTCGCTGACTTGGGATTTTTTGGCCAAAGTAGCAATACTAGAGCGAGTAGCGGCATCAGGATCAGACAAAATAACCTGCGCCACCTTGGTCTCGGACTTGTTTAACGTCGGCAGTGCATCGGTAATAACATTGATCAGATTTTGGCTATGCATTGAGCTGTCACCCTCTAATTGGAACTAAATTACGTAATTTTCTGTAAATATGAGCCTATTCTAGGGTTTTAAACAGAAAAAGTCCGTAAAAAATGACAGTCTCGAAAGAAAATCTACTGCAAAGCTACGCCACAGGTAAAACTCAACGAAATGGCGCTAAATAATGTAATTATACGTACATATTTAGCAATTACATTGCCCAAACCCAGTATAAAACGTATACTTTTCGTAATATTACTACATTAAAAGAAATTCCCATTATGTACAAAATTGCTATCAATGGCTTTGGCCGCATTGGCCGAAATATTCTCAGAGCTCTCTACGAACGCCCTGACCTGCAGGATAAAATTCAAATTGTCGCCATCAATGACCTAGGCGATGTGAGTGTCAGTGCCCACCTACTTCAATTTGATACTGTGCACGGTCGTTTTAACCAGCAGGTGACAACTGATAAAGAGTCACTCACTGTCAATGGCCACAGAATCCAGTGGTTCAGTGAGCGAGATCCGGCCAATATTCCTTGGGGTGATCTAGGCGTAGACCTAGTGTGCGAATGCACGGGAGTCTTCACCAGTCGAGACAAAGCTGCCCTGCATATTGCTGGCGGCGCCAAAAAAGTACTGATCTCCGCACCAGGCTCCAATGTTGATGCAACCATTGTCTACGGTATTAATGACAATATTCTTACCGCCGAGCACCAGATCATATCCAACGCTTCGTGCACAACTAACTGCCTGGCCCCTCTTGTCAAACCTCTTCACGAGGCATTAGGTATTAAGAGCGGCTACATGACTACAGTCCATGCCTATACCAATGACCAACAGCTAAGCGACACCTATCATTCAGATGTCTATCGGGCGCGGTCCGCTACTCAGTCTATGATCCCCACCAAAACTGGCGCTGCGGTTGCCATCGGTGATGTGATGCCAGAGCTGGCCGGCAAACTCGATGGCCTCGCTGTTCGTGTCCCCACCATTAATGTATCTCTCGTTGACTTAACCTTTAATGCCGGCCGCGATACCACCGTGGAAGAAGTTAACCAAATTCTTAAGCAGGCTGCCGATGGCGATCTGAGTGAAGTTCTAAGCTATTGCGACCAGCCCCTAGTGTCGGTGGACTACAACCATATTCCCTACTCTAGCAATTTTGACTCGCTTCAAACTCGCGTCAATGGCTCCCTGGTAAAAGTCATGGCTTGGTACGACAACGAATGGGGTTTCTCTAACCGTATGCTCGACAATAGCGTAGCACTGCTTAATAAAAGCACAGGGCTGCTTAATAAAAGCGCAGGGCTGTCCAATAAAAGCGCAGGGCTGGTCAGCAAAAGCACAACACAGCTTGAGCAGAGCACTTAACCCTATGCCACGCAGAACTAAAATCCTAGCCACCATGGGCCCCGCTAGTAGCAGCGACAGCAGCATCAGAGGGCTTATCGAGGCGGGTGTAAATGTATTCCGCCTCAACTTTTCCCATGGCAGTGCAGAGGAACATACTCTGCGGGCACAGGCTGTTCGCCGTATAGGCAAAGAATTAAAAACCCCCGTGGGTATTCTCTGCGATATGCAGGGCCCGAAAATACGCATTGGCAGTTTTATCGACGACCAAAAAATCGATTTGGCCGATGGCAGCCTATTTACTCTAGACAGCCAATTAGACCCAGAGCTGGGTAATGACAAGGCTGTTTATATAGCCCAGGACCTGCTTGAAGATATAGACCAAAACGATATCCTTATTCTCGATGATGGCCGATTAACCTTTGAAGTAAAGGTTAAAACAGAACATGCGGTCACATGCACTGTGGTGCAGGGCGGCATTTTATCCAGTAAAAAAGGCGTCAATAAATTTGGTGGCGGGCTCTCTGCCAAGGCACTAACCGAAAAAGATAAAGCAGATATTAAAACCGCTGCAGCATTACATACCGATTACCTAGCGATCTCTTTTGTACAGTCTCGGGCCGATATTGAAGAGACCAGAAAGTTACTCGCCGCCGCCGACAGTAAAGCCCATATTATTGCCAAGATAGAGCGGGCCGAAGCTATTACCGATGAATTTTTACCTGGCATTATCGAGAGTGCAGACGGGGTAATGGTAGCTCGTGGAGATCTAGGCGTAGAGATTGGCGATGCCAATCTGGTGGCTGTACAAAAGCAACTTATCGAGGCAGCCAACGCAGCCAATAAAGTAGTGATCACCGCGACCCAAATGATGGAGTCTATGATCAGCGCGCCCACCCCCACCCGCGCAGAAGTCTTTGACGTCGCCAATGCAGTGCTCGATGGCACAGATGCAGTGATGCTGTCAGCAGAGACTGCCGTGGGCAAGTACCCCATAGAAACAGTTAAGGCCATGGCGCGTGTTATTGAAGGTGCAGAGAAGCACCCCCTAGCGCAACGATCCAAACATAGAATGCACCAAACCTTCGAGCGCATCGACGAATCACTGGCTCTGTCAGCCATGTATGTGGCCAATCACCTACAAGGTGTAAAGGCTGTTATCTGCATGACCGAAACTGGGTTTACACCACTGCTAATGTCGCGCATTACGTCATCACTGCCAATTTACGCCATGGCTGAAAAGCTGGGTACTTGCGAAATTACAGCGATGTATAAAGGTGTGGTACCCATTCCGTTCGACACATCAAATCTTGACCCATCTGAGGTTAATCATTGCGCGGTAGAAAAACTGCGGGAGCACGATGCCATCAGTGACGGTGATCTAGTTCTGATCACCAAAGGCGACTTCGTCAATGTGCACGGTGGCACCAATACATTAAAAATTGTTCGAGTGGGCGATATTATTCGCTAGCTTGAAAACCCGTCTCTTCCCAGGCCATGGATGGCCTACTTATTTAGACCAATAGATTGCCAATGGCGCAACTTGCTGATTTAAGATTGCCCGAATAGGCAGCTCGGTAACATCCCCGCCCGCCTGGGCAGCTTTCAATACGTCCTGCTTACCAGCACCGCTGATATGAATAATAATCTGCTGAGCATTTAAGAGCCGTGGCAATGTCATGCTCATACGCTCATGAGGCGCCGCCGGTGGCGTCACTGCAATCGCCGTGCGCCCTGAATTCATATCCAAGCCAAGAGTCAGCGCATCGGCGGCTGGAAATAAAGACGCCGTATGGCCGTCATCTCCCATACCTAAAATAACTACCGTAAATCGCCGTATCGCGGCTAGAGCAAGCTCACAATCTGCCTCACCCTCAACAGCATTAGCCGCTGAATTTTTGAGGGAAATAAACTGCGCCTGATGAGCTTCGTTGATCAGTAAATTTTCTCGCACCAGTTTTTCATTGCTATCTGTATGCTCAGAATCTACCCAGCGCTCATCGGCTAAGGTCACTGTTACCAGACGCCAATCTAATGCTTGCTGAGAGAGCAGATGAAAGAAACCCATCGGCGTTCGACCCCCAGATACTACAAGAGAGGCAGTACCTGTAGACTCAATATCAGCCGCTAGTAAGCCAACGACCTTTTCCGCCAACTCGATATCAAGCGCAGAGGTGTTTTCAAATTCGAGCATATTCATGGCTAGTCCTCGTGCCAGCTGCGATTATCATTTTCAATTAATATTTCAGCTTTTGCTGGGCCTAAAGAGCCAGCGCTGTAGGATTTAGTGCCCATTTTCTGCTCAGACCAAGCATCCAATAATGTGTCACACCAGCGCCAGGAAGCTTCGATTTCTTCGCGGCTCACAAACAGCCATTGGTCGCCTTTGATCACTTCTAACAGTAACCGCTCATAGGCATCGGCAATCCGTGACTCACCCTCGGAGTCAAAGAAATCCAAATTCAGGGTGCGTTTTTCGACACCCATACGCTGCTTAAGGCTCTGTCTTTTAGAGACCATTTCCAGCTGAATACCTTCGTTGGGCTGCAAATTAATAATCAGGCGATTGTTGGCGTCATTGTTGGTCTCAGGAAAAAGTGAATGAGGATTATCTTTATAGGTAATCACCACCTGAGTCACCTTGTCTTTCATACGCTTGCCGGTGCGCAGATAAAACGGCACGCCATTCCAGCGCCAGTTATCAATATAAACTTTGAGAGCCACATAGGTTTCGTTGTTACTGCTATCTCCAGTACAGCCCTCTTCTTCCATATAGCCCACAACGGGCTCACCAGCGACCCAACCAGCGGAATACTGGCCACGCACAGCCTGGTCCACTACGTTGCTTGTATCTATAGGGCTCAGCGCTCTAAGTAGCTTAACTTTCTCTGCTCTTATCTCGTCGGCTTCAAGAGAATTTGGCGGCTCCATGGCAACCATACACAGCAGCTGCAACAGATGGTTCTGTACCATGTCACGTAGCTGGCCGACGTTATCGTAGTAAGACCAACGCCCCTCAATACCGACTGTCTCAGCGGCCGTGATCTGCACATGGTCAATACAGCTATTGTCCCACTGGGAATTAATCATGCGATTGGCAAAACGCAGGGCCAACAAATTCTGTACTGTCTCTTTACCTAGGTAATGGTCAATACGATAAATATTACGTTCAGGAAAATAACGACCGACCGTATCATTCACTTCTTGAGAGCTTTTTAAATCATGGCCAATTGGCTTTTCTAGCACTATGCGTGAGGTTTTCTCCACACAGCCAGCTTCGTCCAAATGTTTACAGATAGAACCAAAAATACTCGGCGGAGTAGCCATGTAATAAATCATGGTACGCTTTTCAATGGTCCAAGCTTTTAGTGCCGCAAACTGCTTTTTCTGGGTAAAGTCGATACGGATGTATTGCAGGCGATGACTAAATTTTTCCCACACTGCATCGTCCCAGTCGGCTTGCTCTATCGTAGCCTTAAGCGACACATGCATCTGCTCAATAAAAGCGATGCTGTCCATATCCTCTCGGGCAACACCGGCAATGCGCACGCTGTCGGCCAGCAAACCCGCTTTGTCGAGTTGATATAGGGCAGGAAATAGTTTGCGCTTAGAAAGGTCGCCACGAGCGCCAAAAATAACCAGATCAATATTACTGTCCATCATAAACCTCATGTTCAGAGTGCTTTATACCACTTTTAGACTGCATATAACCTAGCCTGCAAGTGTAACTGCTTCTCTCGCCAGCTGTTCAATATCAGCCCAACGCTTTTCTTGAATAAGTTTTGTCTCAGCAATCCAGGAGCCACCGACACAGAGAACATTAGGTAAAGCTAAATAGCTCAACACATTATGTAAACCAATACCGCCAGTGGGGCAGAATCTAATATCGCCAAAGGGCCCGCCCATGGCTTTTAATACAGGGACGCCGCCAGAGGCTTCTGCTGGAAAGAATTTGAAATCACTGTAGCCATATTCCATCCCGCGCATCAGCTCACTCACAGAAGATATACCCGGTAAAAAAGGCACAGAACTGTTTTCTGCGGCGCGTAACAATTTATCTGTGGCACCGGGTGAAATCATAAACTGGCAGCCCAGATCTTCGGACAGCTTTATGTGCTGTTCGGTACAAACGGTTCCCGTGCCCACAATGGCCTCGGGAACATGCTTAACAATTTGCCGTATTCCCTCTACCGCTGCTTCTGTTCTAAGGGTCACTTCAAGAACCTTTAGCCCGCCGGCCACTAGGGCTTGAGCTAGGGGAACAGCATCGTCTACTCTATCTAACGTAATCACTGGAATGACTGGATTACCAGCCAATAAATGTCGCACTTACAACTCCTTAAATTTGCTGTAATTTCTTCGCTGCACCCAGCAGGCCCAGATTACTGCGGACCACTAAATAGACAGGTATCGGCTGCAAGTAGCTAACAAACCGACCCTTATCCTCAAACTTGCTGCGAAAACCACTGTTGATAAAAAATTCTTGAAAGCGAGGAATAACGCCACCCGCAATATAGATACCACCCTTTGCTCCAAAGGTCAGGGCCAAATTACCGGCAGCCGAGCCCATGCCTTCACAGAACATATTTAATGTCTGTAGCGCTTTGCTGTCATTATTTTCTAAAGCCGCCGCGACTACTTCAGCGGGGGTTTCGTACTGAGCCTCAACGCCCTCAATGGAGCACAGAGCTGTGTAAATATTAAGAATGCCTTTACCCGATAGCAGTCGCTCTAATGACACCCGGCCATAACGCTCGCGCAGGCAATTAACCACCGCGCTCTGCACATCATCGATGGGCGCATAGTCCGCATGGCCACCTTCGGTATCAACGACATGGTAGCCGTCGGAGTGACGCACTAGACCCGCAACACCGAGCCCGGTACCAGCGCCCAGAATACCAATAGGTTTAGTACTGACTGCATCGCTACCACCCACTTTTACAAGGTCGCTTTCATCTAGCTCGGTAATACCATGGGCCACGGCTTCAAAGTCATTAATAACTGACACATTGTCACAGCCCAGAGACTGTTTGAGCTGGCTTTTGGTAAATTTCCAATGGCTATTGGTAAAGGCAATCTCTTCATTATCGGCAGGGCATGCAACGGCAAAACAAACATTGGCTGGCGCATTTTCCCAGCCAGTCGCTACGGCGATCTCTGCCAACAAACCATCGATCAAATCAGTAAAATGCGGGTACTCCTCAACGGAATGATGAAACTCATACTCGCTTTCCAGACTGCCATCATCTAATAGAGCTGAAAAACGCGCATTAGTGCCGCCAATATCGGCCACCAAATTCCATTGAGTTGTCATAGCTTATTCCCCGCCAAACAGGAAAGAAGCGCCCTGCTCTGCATTGCTAATATTATGGCGATTAACCGCAAAGTATTCTCTGCCACAGCCTCGCTGACCGGCACTAGACTGCTGCGCAGGCTCACGACCTTCAAGTTCATTAATATCACCAACAAACATCAGCTCGCCGGTCACTGCATTAACACGAATTATATCGCCGTCGTGAATGCGGGCTAACAGGCCACCATTAGCGGCTTCTGGTACCAAATGAATCGCCGCAGGAATTTTACCTGAGGCTCCAGACATGCGGCCATCAGTGACTAATGCCACTTTAAACCCCTTGTCCTGCAAGATACCCAAAAATGGGGTCAGCTTATGTAGCTCGGGCATGCCCAAGGCTTTTGGACCTTGAAAGCGCACGACAACGACACAGTCCCGGTCCAAAGACCCAGACTTAAATAAAGGCTCCAAATTATCCTGGGCGTCAATCACTACAGCTGGCGCCTCAACAATATGGTTTTCTGGGGCGACCGCAGATACCTTGATTACACCGCGACCTAGATTACCGCTTAGTAGACGCAGACCGCCCTCTTTAGAAAACGGCTGATCAACAGTAGTTAAGACCTCTGTATCTAACGGCGTTATAGGCGACTGTTGCCAAACAATTTTGTGGTCTTCGTTGAGCTTTGGCTCCTGTGTAAACTCAGCAAAACTGGTCCCCCAAGAGGTTCTGGCATCGCCGTGCATAAAACCAGCGCCTAACAGCTGCCGAAATAGGCAGCTAGTGCCTCCAGCTGCGTGAAAGTGATTCACGTCGGCCTGACCATTGGGATAAACCCTAGCTAAAAGTGGTACCGCCGCACTGAGCTCAGAAATATCATCCCAGTTAAGAATAATGCCAGCGGCTCGAGCAATGGCAACAAGGTGCATGGTGTGATTGGTTGAGCCTCCAGAAGCCAACAGCGCCACAGTGCCGTTGACAATAGATCGCTCGTCAACAACCTCACCCACAGGGCGATAGTCATTGCCTAGGGCAGTAATGCGCGCCAACTGGTAACCGGCTTCAGCGGTCAACTTATCCCGCAACGGGTTTTCGGGGTTAACAAAAGAGCTACCAGGCATCTGCAAGCCCATGGCTTCAAGTACCATCTGGTTGCTATTAGCAGTGCCATAAAAAGTACAGGTGCCCGCACTATGATAAGAATCTGATTCGGCTTGAAGTAACTCTTCGCGGTCAATTTTACCTTCGGCATATAACTGGCGAATACGCTGCTTTTCTTTATTGGGCAGCCCTGACTCCATGGGACCCGCCGGCACAAATAGCGCGGGCAAATAACCAAAGCTCAGTACACCCATAATCAGACCGGGAACAATTTTGTCGCAGATACCTAGGGCTAAAACCCCGTCAAACATCTGGTGGGACAACGACATAGCGGTACATTGGGCTATCAGGTCACGGCTTAACAGACTCAGCTCCATGCCGTCTTGGCCCTGAGTCACTCCATCGCACATGGCGGGAACGCCACCGGCAACCTGAGCTGTACAGCCAATTTCACGCATGGCTTGCTTGAGCTTATCTGGGTAGGTGGCATAGGGCTGGTGAGCAGAGAGCATATCGTTGTAGGAAGTCACAATGGCCATATTGGCCGCTTCCATCATACGCAGGCTATTTTTATCATCTTCACCGCAGGCGGCAAAACCATGGGCAAGATTGCCACAGCTCAATTTTCCACGTTCTGGGCGGTTGCTATAATCTTCAGCTATTTGACGCAAATAATCAGCACGCAACGTCGCGCTGCGCTCTATAATGCGCTGCGTAACAGCAGCGATTTTGGGGTTAATCTGGCCCATAATGGCTCCGAAATGACAATGGGCCAAGTGTAACAAAATTACACAAATTAGCCATATTTAATCCATTAAACGGGGTAACTATGTAATTTTATTACAATTTGCCCTGTTAATAGCAGCTCTAAAAGAATGCAAGTTTACGCTGTTAACCAACAGCCTCAAACAGGAAATAAGCCGCCAATGAACGATAAATCCTATTCGCCCTCTTCCACCGCAGCTTGGTCTGCTCTGCATTCAAAGGCCAGCGACACGAAAGAGGCTCGTATTACAGACCTATTTGCCACTGACCCCCAGCGCGTTAACAAATTTTCATTGAGTGTCGGTGACTTATTTTTGGATTTCTCTAAAAACTTGGTGAGCGATAGTGTTTGGTCAGCTCTGCTGGCCCTGGCTGAACAGTCGCCATTAGAAAGCCATCGCAGTGCTATGTTTTCTGGCCAGCCCATTAACAACACCGAAGGTCGCGCCGTTTTACATGCGGCCCTGAGAGCCGAGCTAACAGACGCCAAAACTGATGAAGAAAAAGCCCGAATTACTCAGGTTAAAGAGCAGCTGCAAGCGGTAAAGCAGGCCAGCGATAAAATTCGTGCTGGCCAATGGCTTGGCAGTACGGGCAAAGCGATTACTGATGTGGTCAATATAGGCATTGGCGGTTCTGACTTAGGCCCCAAATTGGCCTGTGCTGCGCTGGAAGAGTATTCTCACCCAGATCTCAACCTGCACTTTATTTCCAATGTCGATGGCGCCGAGATTTTAACCACCTTAAAGAAGCTTAATCCTGAGACCACATTAGTGGCTCTTGCCAGTAAGACTTTTACGACTCAGGAAACCCTGCTGAATGCCAAGACCGCGATAGACTGGTTTAAGGAAAAATTAGGGCTAGAAAATGCCCAGAGCACCAGCCACTTTGTGGGCCTAACCGCTAATCCAGATAACGCCAAAGCCTATGGTATTCCCGACGACCAGATTCTGGCCTTTGCGGACTGGGTTGGAGGTCGTTACTCCCTCTGGTCAAGCATTGGCCTGTCCATTGCCATCAGCATCGGTTTTGAACAGTTTGAGCAGATGTTAGCCGGCGCCCGTGAGATGGATATCCATTTCCAGCAAGCTCCTCTAGAACGCAATATGCCAGTGATCATGGCCCTGCTCGGCATCTGGTACAGCAACTTCCTGAATATCGAATCCACTGCTGTTATTCCCTACTGTGAGCGGCTGTTATTACTACCCTCTTACCTACAGCAGCTAGATATGGAGAGCAACGGCAAAGCGACCCAGCGAAATGGTGAGCCCGTAGACTATGAAACCGGCGCCATACTTTGGGGTCAGACAGGCACCAATGGCCAGCATGCTTTTTTTCAGCTGTTACATCAGGGCACCAGAACGGTTCCCATCGACTTTATTGCTGCCGCTAAAGATAACCTCAGCAACGCAGAGCATCACCCAGTGCTGCTAGGCAATATGCTCGCCCAGTCCGCCGCACTAATGACTGGACAGGCAGCTCCAGAAGGCCAACAACACCGATTTTATCCCGGCAATAAACCCTCTAATACTCTGCTGTTAAAGGAGCTATCACCAAAGAATTTCGGCGCATTGATTGCCCTCTACGAGCACAAGGTCTTTGTGCAGGGCAGCATCTGGAACATTAATTCGTTTGATCAATGGGGCGTAGAATTGGGCAAAAAAATGGCCAATGAATTTTTGGCTGGTGATTTGGAAACTGCTGATTTTGATCCGTCGACCCAGGCTTTATTTGCCTTTATTGAGGAAAATAGCTAGCTGGCTTTTTCTGCCCGAAGTTCTTTTGGCAGTGAAAAACTAACATTCTCCACAACACCATCCAGCTCCATGGGTGGTTTGGCACCCAGCTCAACCAGCCGATCAATCACATCTTGCACCAGCACTTCTGGTGCAGAGGCACCGGCAGTCAGGCCAATGGAGTCGATGTTGGCCAGCCAGTCCGGCTGAATATCTTGGGGCCCATCAATCAGATAGGCTGTGCAGCCACAGCGCTCGGCTAACTCGCGGAGGCGGTTAGAGTTTGAGCTGGCCACAGAACCCACCACCAGTACCAAATCAGATTCAATGGCGAGCTGTTTAACCGCATCTTGACGGTTTTGGGTGGCATAGCATATATCGTCTTTGCGGGGCCCACGAATCAGAGGAAACTTTTTACGCAGAGCATCGATCACCAGCGCGGTGTCATCCATGGACAATGTAGTCTGGGTAACAAAAGCCAGCTTAGAAGGGTCATTAACTTCAAGGGCCAAAACATCCTGTTCATTTTCGACCAAATAAATTTTGCCATCGGTTGATTGCTGGTACTGACCCATGGTGCCTTCAACTTCTGGATGCCCCGCATGGCCAATCAACACGCATTCCATACCATCGCCAGAATATTTAGTCACTTCAATATGCACCTTGGTCACCAACGGACAGGTCGCATCAAATACTTTTAACTGGCGCTCGGCAGCTTCTTTTTGTACGGCTTGGGAAACACCGTGAGCACTAAAAATCACAATCACATCGTCGGGGATTTCGTCTAATTCATCGACAAAAATAGCACCGCGATCCCGCAATTTATCCACTACAAATTTGTTGTGTACTACTTCGTGACGCACATAAACTGGGGCACCAAAGACATCCAACGCGCGGTCGACAATATCGATAGCGCGGTCAACACCGGCACAAAAACCACGGGGGTTAGCCAGCTTAATGTCCATTAGTGAACCTGCGCCGGAGAGACGCTGAGAATATTTACGCGAAAGAGAATATTCACGCCCGCCAGCGGATGGTTAAAATCTACCATAATCTCTTTATCGTCTAGCTCCACAATAACTCCTGGCAGCTCGCCGTCGCCATTTTGAAAAGAGTACATAGCGCCAACTTCGAGTTCATCGTCATCAAAATTGCCTCGCTCGACCGCCTGCACATTTTGCGGATTGTGTTGCCCAAAGGCATTTTCTGGGGTGATGGTAAATTCACGCTCATCACCATCGACCAAGCCCATCAATGCAACTTCAAAACCTGGCAACAAATTACCATCGCCCACGGTAAAGGTCGCCGGTTTGCCTTCAAAATTTGAGTCCACCACATGCCCGTCCTCTAAAGAGAGGGCAAAATGCAGGGTTACGTTAGTTCCAGTTTCAATAGGTATTGTCATCATATGTCTACTCGCTATCAGTCCCTGAGCTATTTGGCTTATTAATAAAGCCGTCCAAAATCAACAGTATTGCGCCTACCGAGATACCGCTATCGGCAACATTAAACGCTGGAAAATGCATGCCAGACCAGTGAAAGTCTAAAAAATCAACCACATAGCCTAGGGTTAAACGGTCGTAGAGGTTGCCAAGGGCACCCCCGAGAATCAGTGCCAGAGCAATGCCTTCGAGCTTACGGTTTACGGGCAAGCGCGCCAGCCAAACCGCTATCACTATGCTGATGCCTGCGGCTAAAATACTAAATCCCCAGCGCTGCCAACCACCGGCATCGCTCAAAAAACTAAAAGCAGCACCATAATTGTGGGCCCGCACCAGGTTAAAGAAGCCAGTAAAAAACTCCCCGTCACCATAGGCGTAGCGTTCCATAATCCACAGTTTGGTGTACTGGTCAGACAGCAACACCGCAGCGGCAATAGCAAACCAAACTAATGTATAGGCCTGTAATCTAGGTCTAAGCATAGTAAATCTAAGCATAGTGGCGCGCTTCATTCTGGCCGCTAATATTGCTCACGCACCGCCCACAGACTTCAGGGTGATCAGCATTACTGCCAACATCATCAATAAAGTGCCAGCAGCGGACACATTTGTCAGCGCTAGATCGCTTTAAGGAAACCTTGAGGCCGTCCATTAGCGAGTCTTCAGAATCAGCCGCTTGAGAAAGTGGTAAAAGAGTCGCCTTCGACGTGATCGTCACAAACCGCAACTCATCCCCCAGCTTAGCCAGAGATTTGGTTAAAGCCTCATCAGCAAACACTTCGATATCCGCTTCAAGGGAGCCTTTCACATTACCCTGACTGCGCTGACCTTCGATGACCTTATTAATGGCTTCTTTCGCCTGCAAAATAACCGCCCAATCCTGTTTGCTAATGGTCTCGTCATCACCCAAGCGCTGCAACGGATACCATTGGGCAACAAACACTGAACTACTGCGGTCGCCGGGCATAAAGTCCCATATCTCGTGAGCGGTAAAGCTTAGAATCGGTGCTATCCAGCGCACAAAGGCCTCGGCAATCTGGTGTAGCGCTGTCTGTGCAGAGCGGCGCGGCAAGCTATCTTCAGCGCAGGTATAGATTCGATCTTTAATAATATCCAGATAAAAACCACCCATATCACGCACGCAAAAATTATGTAATTTCTGGTAAATCAGGTGAAAGCGGAAGTTATTATAGTCGTCGATAATCTCTTCTTGCAGCTGCGCCGCACAGTCGATGGCCCAACGATCCAGGGCCAATAAATCACTGTGATCCACCCCATGAGTCTCTGGGTCAAAACCATCGATATTGGATAAAAAGTAGCGGGCAGTATTACGAATGCGACGGTAGGACTCACCGGCGCGCTTAAGAATTTCGTCCGACACGGTCATCTCAGCACTAAAGTCTGCGCTGGCAACCCATAGACGCAATACATCGGCGCCCAGCTCATTGATCACCTTCTGGGGTGGAATCACATTGCCGATGGATTTAGACATCTTGCGGCCGTTCTCGTCCACGGTAAATCCATGGGTCAGTACTGCTTTGTAGGGAGCAGTGCCATTAATGGCAATCGCTGTTTTAAGAGACGACTGGAACCAGCCTCGATGTTGGTCCGAGCCTTCGAGGTATAAATCGGCGGGGTACTGCAGCTCTTCACGAGCACCAATAACCGATGCATGAGTGACACCAGAGTCAAACCAAACATCCAAGGTGTCAGTCACTTTTTGATAGTTCTCTGCATCTGCACCCAGCAATTCAGCGGCGTCGACTTCGTACCAAGCATCGATACCAGCATCCTCGACCAGCAGAGCGACCTTTTCGATCAGCGCCGGGGTATCCGGATGAATCTCACCAGTCTGGCGGTGTACAAACAAGGCAATGGGTACGCCCCAGGTGCGCTGGCGAGAAACACACCAGTCTGGGCTGCCGTCCAACATACCTTCAATGCGCGCTTCGCCCCACTCTGGGTGCCAAGCAACGTTTTTAATGGCAGCTTTGGCTTTGTCTAAAAGGCCATTTTTGTCCATAGAGATAAACCACTGAGGTGTGGCTCTATAGATCAATGGGGTTTTGGTGCGCCAGCAATGGGCATAGCTATGGGTAATTTTACCGCAGGCCATGAGCCTATTATTCTCGCGAAGAACCTCAATAATATGCTCTTCGACCTTGTAGACATGCTCCCCCGCAAACAGCTCCACATCATCTCGAAACAGACCGTTGTCCATGACATAGTTTAGGGTGCCGATACCGTACTGCTTGGCCACTGTAAAATCTTCTGCGCCGTGATCTGGCGCCGTATGCACACAGCCAGTACCAGCATCTGTGGTCACATGATCACCCAGTAACACGGGAATATCCCTTGAGTAAAACGGGTGTTGAGCAACTACATTTTCTAAAGCAGAGCCCTGGCAGCTAGCCAGAGCTTTGTAATCAGTAATCTCTAAACGCTCCATGACAGATTCAAGCAATGCCTGGGCACAGATCAAGCGGACAGGGCCAGCGCCTGTGGCGCACTGCACTAGGCTGTACTGCTCTTCGCCACCCACAGAGATGGCTTGACTGCTAGGCAAGGTCCAAGGGGTTGTAGTCCAGATCAATACATTGACTGAACCCTCTCCCGGCAAGCCGGCAAATGCCGCCTCTACTTTGGCTAGCTGCGTAGCCTCCATAATCGGATAGGCCACATCAATAGAGAATGAGGTTTTGTCTTGGTATTCCACTTCGGCTTCTGCTAGGGCAGAACCACCGACAACACTCCAGTAAACTGGCTTGTAGCCTTTGACCAAATGGCCGTTTTCAGCAATCTTACCCAGGGCGCGGATAATGTCGGCTTCAACACCAAAGTTCATAGTCAAATAGGGGCGATCCCAGTCACCGAATACACCGATGCGAATAAAGTCTTTGCGCTGGCCTTCGACCTGCTTCATGGCATAGTCGCGGCACTTTTGGCGGAACGTCGAGTAATCAACCTTCACCCCAGCCTTGCCAATCTTCTTTTCAACATTGTGCTCGATAGGCAGACCATGACAGTCCCAACCGGGAATATAGGGCGCATCAAAGCCGCTCAACGTCCGCGACTTAACCACAATGTCTTTTAATGTTTTGTTCACCGCATGGCCTAGGTGAATATCACCATTGGCATAGGGAGGGCCATCGTGAAGAATATATTTTTCGCAGCCGGCCCGAGCCTCTCTAATCTGCTGATACAGATTAGTTTCCTGCCAATGTTTAAGAATCCCCGGCTCGCGCTGAGCCAAATTGGCCCGCATGGGAAAGTCAGTTTTGGGGAGGTTTAATGTTGCTTTGTAATCCATTGGTTCGCTCATATCAGCCTTAACTTATGCTCTCTTTGGCGCCTGCAAACCAGGCTCTAATCTGTTTAACATCACGCTGGATACTCACAACTAACTTATCCAACGTCGTAAATTTTTCTTCATCGCGAATCTTGGTGACAAACTCCACCTCGATTCGTTTACCGTATAGGTCGGCGTTAAAGTCCAGCAGGTGCACTTCCAGTATCGGCTTAAGCAAATCGCCTACCGTCGGCCTAATGCCCACATTCGCCGCACCCTGATAAATAACGCCGTCAATGTTTACTAACACTCCATACACGCCTGACAGCGGTGCACTGTAACGATTGAGCTGCACATTGGCCGTTGGGAACCCTAGTTCTCGCCCCAACTGCTGACCATAAACGACTCGCCCTTTAACCGAAAAAGGCCGGCCCAGTAACTGGCTAGCCCGACCAAAATCTGCTTGCTGTAATCTCTGCCTCACCAACGTGCTACTCACACGTTCGCCATCAATCTCTAATGTTGCTGTATCTTGCACAGTAAAATCACAGCTTTTGCCCATCTCGGCGAGCATGGCAAAGTCACCCTTGCGGTCACAGCCAAACCGAAAGTCGTCGCCGACAATTAGGTGCGCTGTGCCGAGCCCTTCGACCAATACCCGCTGCACAAATTCACTGGCAGTCAGGTGGCTCAAAGCGCGATTAAATTGCAGACAAACCACTTGGTCTAGGCCAAACTCAAAGAGAGCCTCGACCTTTTCACGCAGACGCATCAGTCTGGCTGGCGCCTTTTCCCCAGAAAAAAACTCCTGAGGCTGAGGCTCAAACGTCATGACCACCGACGGTAATCCAAGCTGTGCTGCCTTGTCTTTAACCTGGGTGAGAATAGCCTGATGACCCAGGTGCACACCATCGAATGAACCAATGGTAACTACCGAGCGCTGATCGAACGACTGCAAGCTCTGCAAGTCGCGAATAAAGGTCATTTTGCTAGGTTCTACTGACAAGGTTATTGCTCTCCGCACAAGGGCTTGATTATACCTAGCAAAGCGCCGAAAGGTAAGGCATAGCAGCAGATTCATACGGACAAATTAGCACTGTTTTACTCAGCCCTAATTCGAGTGATCCACTGAGGTCGCTTTTGCTGGCCCACGTAAATCTGCCAGCCTAAAACCAGTGGCAAACATACAGACAGCGTAGGCGATAAACCCTGCTGTACACAGCGCAACAATATTGCCACTACGCTGCCACCAGGCCAGCTGCTGCCATAACGCAGAATCCAACGCCCCTATCTGATTAGCCACCAGCACTAACACCACAATCATTAGGCCAACCGAAAGAGCTAGACCGACAAAGAAACTCAGCCAGTTGCCTGCCGGGGAGTAAATTCCCTTTTTACGCAGATAGATAAACAGCAGTACTGCATTCAAGAACGCCGACACAGACGTGGCTGCCGCCAGACCCACATGGCCAATCTGCCAGTAATAATGCAATGGCATCACAAACAGCAGATTCAGAACCATATTAGATACCATGGCAATCACACCAATACGCACAGGCGTGCGCATGTCCTGACGAGCAAAAAAGCCTGGGGCTAGGACCTTTATCAGCATAAAGGCCACCAAACCGAACGCATAGGCTCGCAGGCTCAGGGTCACCATGGTCATATCGCGAGCGGTCATGACGTCGCCGTAATAAAACAATGTCACCAGAATTGGCTCGGCCAACAAAATTAGCGCCGCTGCCGCTGGCACAGCAATAATGAGTACCATTTTGAGCGCCCAATCCAATGTCTCCGAATAGGCCCGCCCAGAATCTGCCGCATGATGCCGAGATAAATTGGGCAGTATCACCGTCGCTATCGCCACCGCAAACACCCCTAGGGGCAACTCTGCCAATCGATCTGAGTAATACAGCCAAGACACACTACCGGTCGGTAGAAAGGTTGCCAGCATGGTATCTAGCAGCAAGTTGATCTGACTCACTGACACGCCAAAGATGGCCGGCCCCATTAGCGCTAATATCTTGCGCACCCCTGAATCTCGCCAATCGATAATTGGTGTGGGCAACATATGGATACGATGGAGAAATGGCAGCTGAAACATAAACTGAACCACACCTGCAATTAAGACGCCCCAAGCCAATGCATAGGCGGGCTCGTCAAACAGGGGTGCAGCTATTAATGCCGCTGCGATTAAGGTGACGTTCAGCAGCAGCGGTGTAAATGCAGGCACGGCGAAACGGTCATAGCTATTGAGAATACCTCCGGCCACACCTGTCATGGAGATAAACAGCAGATAGGGAAAGGTGATGCGCAGCATATCGGCGGTGGCGGCAAATTTGGTGGGGTCGTCAAAGAACCATTTGGGTGCAAAAATCGCGGCCATCACGGGGGATGCCAGCACTATGATGGCGGTGAGCCCTAGCAGGCTGATACCCAATGTGCCCATCACTCGAGCAACAAGTGCTTTTACGGCTGCCTGACTGCCCTTTTCACGATATTCACCCAAAATCGGCACAAAGGCTTGAGCAAATGCGCCCTCGGCAAATAATCGACGGAAAAAATTAGGAATTTTGAATGCAACAAAGAACACGTCGGCCAGTGCTTCTGCACCAATAACTCGAGCAAATACTACATCTCGCGCTAAACCCATAAACCGCGACATCATGGTAAAGAAGCTTACGACGCCACTGGAACGCAGCAATCCGCTGTCTTTTGCCTGATGGTCTTGTGGCGCTGAATCTTGGGTCAAAATACGGCCTTGCTATAGGTTGCGAGGCTGCCAGTTTAACCATCGGTGGCTACTTGGCCAAGTTAATCCGAGAATCCCTTGGCCACTTGCTCTACAGAGGGTAATTAGGGGTTTATCAAAACTGCTGCAATCCCTATAATAGTGTCCATAAATTAGGTCAAAGATTGAGTTGAATGTATGGGAATAACCCTGTATATTTCCGCGCCTTCAGTGTGACCCTTTGAAAGGAGAAATTTCAGGTGGCAAATTCAGTACAAGCAAAGAAACGCGCACGCCAAAACGAGAAACGCCGCCAGCATAATGCCAGCCTGCGCTCTATGGTCCGCACCTACTTAAAGAAAGTCGACGCAGCACTCGAGACTGGCGATCATGCCTCTTCTCAAGCCGCATATGATGCTGCTGTTCCAGTTATCGATCGCATGGCGGATAAGGGCATCATTCATAAGAATAAAGCTGCTCGTCATAAGAGTCGTTTGAACATTAAAGTTAAGGCCCTCGCTGCTTAATTTGCTACTAAGCTAGCAGCTTGGATCTAGAAAAACCGGCGATAGCCGGTTTTTTTGTGCCTGATGCAAAATGCTGGCTAGTCTGAACTACTCCCTTGCTACGCCCTTAACCTAGCGCTCTGCTCTACAATTGTCCCACGCAATCCGCGGATTCACGTCTTTACTTCCCAAGGCCATTTCAACGCCCTACTGTCATCTCGCATCCAAAGCACTTTGCGAGGCATGGCGCCCGCAGTGAGATATATTTTGGTTCGGAGCGCTGGCCCGGCTTACCTCCCCCTGTCCCCTTTCAAAACACGACGTGAATACATCCCTGTAGTCTCGGAGCCAGCATCCATGCTGGCTACGGTTTTGACAGGGGACAGGGGGAGGCAAGCCTAGATATAGGAGCTAAGTTCTAGAAGTGTGTTTTTTCGCTTTTTTTATTAGATGTACTGCGAGAGTCCAGATAGACCCTGGGGAAGCCCTGGCGATCAGTCAGGGCCCGTTTATGGGTGTGATCATTTTCAGCTTAAGAGAGCTCACTGTCTGAGCGAAGCGAGTTGAGCGAACGCTGAAAAGGGCTGCACCCATGGGACCGATCGCCAGTGCTTCCCCAGGGTCTATTACCCACCCCGCACCATTCCAACAAGATCCTTCGTAGCTATGCTCTATCAGAATAATAAACAGATAAAGAGTCAGTAAATTAGACCGTAATATGCCCAGCAATAAACGCCTGAACAGCAGCCTGATCATTATCCAACACAGTAAACCGCTCCTCGCGCTCAAACAAATCAGCCATATGCGCCGGCAACTCAGGGTCATTAGGATAACCCGCCTTTTTAACCGCATCAGGAAACTTAGCAGGATGAGCCGTAGCCAAAGTGACCATAGGAGTCTCAGGGTTAGACCGGCATTGACGTGCCGCCTCAAGACCAATGGCAGTATGCGGGTCGAGCAAATAGTTACTATCAGCATAGGTATCGCGAATAATCTTAACCATGCCCTCATCATCGCAACGATAGCTCGAAAAAAGCTCTCTAGCTTTGGTCAGAGCACTGTCACTCAGATCCATATGACCTGCCTTAGCATCGGCCATTAAGCCTGCAATAGCAGCGCCATCACGATCATAAAGGTCAAACAGCAGCCGCTCAAAATTGCTCGAGATCATGATATCCATGCTCGGTGCCAGGCTTTGTTCTAAGGGCTGGGTACTGTGATCATTGTTGCTGATACAGCGATGCAAAATATCATTTTGGTTGGTGGCAATCACTAGCTGCTCAATGGGTAGACCCATTTTGCTCGCTAAATAGCCGGCAAATATATCGCCAAAATTACCGGTTGGAACCGAAAAAGAAACCTTGCGAGAGGGACCGCCCAGAGACAGGGACGCCCAAAAATAGTAGACGATCTGAGCCATAATGCGCGCCCAGTTAATGGAGTTAACGGCAACCAACTGTCGACCGTCGGGCAAAAATGACTGGTCGGCAAAGCTGGCTTTAACCATGTTTTGGCAATCATCAAAGTTGCCGTGTAAGGCCAAATTATGAATATTGTCTGCCATAACTGTGGTCATCTGGCGGCGCTGCACTTCTGAGACGCGGTTGTGTGGGTGCAGTATAAAAATATCGATATTTTTGCAACGGCGACAACCTTCGATGGCTGCAGAGCCTGTATCACCTGAGGTTGCCCCCATGATCACGACTTTTTGATTGCGCTTTTCTAACGTGTAATCGAGCAGATTGCCTAAAAACTGCAGGGCAAAATCTTTAAACGCTAGGGTGGGGCCATGGAACAGTTCCATGATCCACTCGTTACGGCCGGTTTGAATCAGGGGAGCAATGCCCTTGTGGCGAAACGTAGAATAGGAATCGTCAATAAGTTTTTTGAGGTCCTGCTGAGGAATCGCTCCATCAACAAACGGCGTCATAATCTTGAGGGCCAAATCTTCATAGGACAGACCGGCCCAAGAGGCTATTTCTTGCTGACTAAACTGAGGAAGCTGCTCTGGCACAAACAGGCCACCATCTGGGGCTAGGCCCGTGAGAATGACTTCTTCAAAGGTTTTCGGCTCTCCGCCACCGCGGGTACTGACAAATCTCATTTACTGATCCAAGTGTTCGACGCGGATAAAGCTAACATTGCCGCGTACTGTTTCAAGATGTTCTATATGCTCAACCGCGGCATCAAGGAGTTTCTCCTTGGTGACATTGGTTAGGATAATGACATTCACGTAATCCTCACCTGCTGGCTGTTCACGCTGAATAATGGCCTCGATACTAATACCGGCATCGGCCATTATTTTAGTGATATCGGACAATACTCCTGGCTGATCCAACGCTGAGAAGCGAATATAAAAGCTAGTTTCGATATCCTCTATCTTCATGATTTGCTTTGACTGCAGTGCCGCTGTATTGCATCCCAACGCGGGGACCCAGCTATCGGGGCTGGCTGCCATGGCGCGTGCTACATCAACAATATCGGCAATCACTGAAGAGGCCGTGGGCTCTGAACCTGCGCCTGGGCCGTAAAATAACGTGGTGCCCACTGCGTCGGCATTGACCATCACCGCATTGGAAACATCGTTAACACCTGCAATCAAGCAGCTCTGGGGCACTAATGTTGGGTGTACTCGCAACTCGACACCGGTATCCGTTTGTCTGGCGATACCCAAATGTTTGATGGCGTAACCCAGCTCGCGAGCGTAGGACACATCTTGGGGCTCAAGTTTAGTAATGCCATAGGTAAAAACGCCATCGAGGCTAAGAGGCATGCCAAAGGCCAAAGACGCCATGATCACTAGTTTGTGAGCAGCATCAATGCCTTCTACATCAAATGTGGGGTCGGCTTCGGCATAGCCTTTCTCCTGAGCTTCGGTCAGCACGTCGGCAAAATCACGACCCTTGCTGTCCATCTCTGAGAGGATAAAGTTGGTAGTGCCGTTGATAATACCGGCCAACCAGCTAATGCGGTTGCCTGATAGGCCTTCACGAAGTGCCTTGATAATAGGGATACCGCCGGCTACTGCGGCTTCATAGGCAACAATAAGCCCTCGAGCTTCAGCGGCGGCAAAAATCTCCATGCCGTGTTGGGCTATCAAGGCCTTATTGGCCGTAACCACATGCTTGCCGTTTTCTAGGGCGGTCATGACTAGCTGATAAGCGACATCTGTGCCACCGATTAGCTCGACAACAATATCGATGTCGGGGTTTTTAGCCACATCGAAGATATCTCGCGTAACGCTGGTGCCAGCGATATCACAATTAGGATTATCGCGGCGCGCGCCCACTTGGGAAATCACAATATCGCAATTTGCCCGTGAATTTATCTGATTTGAATTGCGGCCTATAACGTTATAGACGCCGGCACCGACTGTGCCTAAACCGCAGATGCCGATATTTACCGATCGCACCTTATTTTCCTCAAGCTATTTATAGTGAAAGCCAGCACCCTCGGGCACTGACCTATGTAGAAAGGTAACAGTGTATTGTCTTACAAGACCCTGTCAACGCTGTAATTTTATACTATTACAGAAAATATTTAGGGTTATTTTTAGCCTGACTTAGTTGTTAGCAGCAACTGAAAGGCCCAGCATTTTGGCAAAGTCCTCAGCAGACTGATATCCAGGAATTAAAGTGCCATCCATTAGAATCACCGCAGGAGTGCCAGTCACACCAAGTTGGCGGCCCAACGCAAAGTGCTCAGCAACCGGATTGTCTGCACAGACTGCAGTGGCTATGTTTTCTCCGTTCTTGGTTCTGGTCAATACATCATTTTGGTCCTTGGCACACCAAGCTGTCGCAATCTTATCGTAAGACTCTGAGGGAATACCGGCTCTTGGGTATGCCAGATATCGCACCTCGATACCCATGGCGTTAAGCTGCGGGATTTCTTGGTGCAGCTTGCGGCAATAGCCACAGTCAACATCGGTAAACACGTTCATGATCGCCTTAGTTGGCCCTTTGGGCTTAAAAATAATCATGTCGCTTGTGCCTCGAGAGGCAAACAGGTCGCGTCGCTCTTCGCTTAAACGCACATCACGGATATTCACAAATTGCCCAGGCCGCACCTGGTAAAGGCTGCCGTCAAAGAAATGGCTGCCGTCAGCAGACACATAGAGCATGGGGCCACCGACAACCTGCACTTCGTAAAACCCGGCAAGAGGAGCCTCACCAACGACCTGATAATCCATATCAGATCGCGCAGATTTTAGCTGTTTGGTAATCAGGTCATTCACCGCGGTTGGCACTTCGGCAAACGCCTGAGAGGAAAGAGAGCCAAGTGTGGTTAATGTAGCCAATAGAACTAGGGCCATTAGTTTTTGCGCAAACGTGCTTCTAAATAGGTTGGTTAATAACAAGATAGAGTCCTGATAAAAGAATGGTTACAGAGTTGGAGTCTTTCTACCCGCAGGGGTTCCAATCTAGCCCTTATGCTAGCGGCAGATATAAAGTACATACAAGACATTGGCACATGGCGCAAAGCATGCCGGGCCTCACAACGACCCAGCTTAAATGCCATTAATTGCGCTTGTTATAACGCTTCTTCGCCAGTCTCGCCAGTGCGGATACGAATCACTTCGTCTAGAGATGATATAAAGATTTTGCCATCGCCGATCTTGCCCGTCTCAGCAGCTTTGGTAATAGCTTCAACAATGCTATCGACCATATCTTTGCCCACGGCAATTTCAAGTTTGATTTTGGGTAGAAAATCGACCACATATTCTGCGCCGCGATAGAGTTCCGTGTGCCCTTTCTGGCGACCAAATCCCTTTACTTCAGTAACAGTTATTCCCTGAACACCGATATCGGCCAGCGCCTCACGAACATCATCAAGTTTGAACGGTTTAATAACAGCAGTAATCAATTTCATAATCGCATTTCTTCTTTGTGGTCATGTTTTGAAAAGTATGACCGAAAAGGCCGTCTATTTCTATCTGAAATTACATCTACAAGCCCATAACCATTAGACACAGGAACGATCTGGCATAAAAAAGCCGAGGCATTTGCCTCGGCTTTTTTATTGAACAGAGCCTATTAATTAACGATCAGCTCTATATAGTTTCACAGGTATCAACCTCTTGAGCTAACAAACTCAGGATAGGCTTCCATCCCACACTCAGCGATATCAACACCGCTAAACTCTTCTTCTTCGCTGACTCGAATGCCCATAGTGGCTTTCAAGATACCCCAGACGATTGCACTCACACCAAATACCCAAACAAAGATAGTGGCAGCACCAATCAACTGGCCAGAGAAAGAAGATGCATCATTGGTAACAGGTACCAGCATCAGACCTAACAGGCCCACAACACCGTGGACAGAAATTGCACCAACGGGGTCATCGAGCTTCAACTTGTCGAGGGCTAGGATACTAAATACCACCAACACACCACCAGCAGCACCAAACAGAGTCGCCTGCAATGCAGTCGGTGTAGATGGCTCAGCAGTAATAGCTACTAGACCAGCCAGAGCACCGTTAAGGGCCATGGTTAAATCAGCCTTACCAAACAACAAGCGAGCCAGTAACAGAGCTCCAATAAGACCACCAGCGGCAGCAGCGTTAGTATTCATAAACACAACCGCAACAGCGTTGGCACTTTCAACAGAGGCAGTCGCAAGAACCGAGCCACCGTTAAAGCCAAACCAACCTAGCCAGAGGATAAACGTACCCAGGGTTGCCATAGGCAAGTTCGCACCAGGAATCGCATTGACCTGACCATTGGGACCATACTTACCCTTACGAGCACCCAGCAGCAACACACCAGCAAGCGCAGCAGAAGCACCAGCCATATGCACGATACCGGAACCGGCAAAGTCAGAGAAGCCAAGGTCACCTAGAGTGTACATACCAAAGACAGAAGCGCCGCCCCAAGTCCAAGAACCTTCCATTGGGTAGATAAAGCCAGTCATGACAACAGCAAAGGCTAAGAATGCCCACAGCTTCATGCGCTCAGCAACAGAGCCAGAAACAATCGACATAGCTGTAGCAACGAACACAACCTGGAAGTAAAAGTCAGCCGATGGTGCATAGGTAGCAGGCTCTTCAACACCAGTGGCGCCATCGCCAGTAATACCGCTTAAGAAGTAATCAAAACTTCCACCGCCGTACATAATTCCGTAACCGCAGATCATGTACATGGTGCAGGCAACGGCATAGAGCGCAATGTTTTTAGTGAGAATTTCAGTGGTGTTTTTAGAGCGGACTAAACCAGCTTCGAGCATGGCAAAACCAGCTGCCATCCACATCACTAGGGCGCCACACATCAAGAAATAAAAGGTATCTAGTGCGTACTGTAATTGAAATACATCAGTCATTATTTAATCCTCAGGTTAGACCGCTTCAACGCCGGTCTCACCGGTACGTATGCGAATAACTTCTTCAAGAGTTGTGATGAAAATCTTGCCGTCGCCGATTTTCCCGGTTTGTGCCGCTTTGGTAATCGCTTCAACAGCGCTTTCTACCATCTCGTCTGCGAGTGCGATTTCTAACTTTACCTTGGGCAAAAAATCGACCACATATTCGGCACCACGATATAGTTCGGTGTGGCCTTTCTGACGACCAAAACCTTTGACTTCGGTTACCGTCACACCGGCGACACCAAGGTCACCTAGAGCCTCTCGCACTTCATCGAGCTTGAAAGGTTTTACAATTGCAGTTACTAATTTCATTGGGCATCTCCATAGAACATCTCAATCGACATCTAAACAGGGCAGCCGAAGCTACCCGTTTTTTGAATGAGAAAATTAGAAGGTTAAAAAATTACAGTTTCTGTTACAGCCTTTATCACAGAAACTATTTACAGGAGCTATTTACTGCGGCTACTTAAAGCGGCCATTTAAAGCGACTTAGAAATAGTCAGAACAAACTCGTTATCGGCATACAAAGCGCCAGTTTCTGAAGAGTCGATCCAAGACAGGTCAAAGCCAAGACCAGCAGCTTCAGTGCTTAATGACAAACCGTAATCGTCAGCTTCATTAGCAACGTCATCTGCACTCATGGTGCCGTAATGGAAACCTAGGCTAAAATCGTCGCCCAGAGCAACGGAGTAATCGACATAGAGGTATGTGCTTGAACCCGTTGAAGCGTAGTAATCATCTGAAATAGCAAAACCTACAGTCGCATCAGCAAAAGAAACGCTACCATAAACTTCTTCAAACTCTTCTGAACTTGGACCCTGTGGGTAGCCGTAGTAGAGGTAACCAATGTCATAGCTGACTTCGTCAGAAAACGAACCGCCGTAGCCCGCATAATAATCCAGCTCTAAACCGCCAGAAAAGTCGATGCTAGACGCCCAGGTACCCACGTAAAATCCGCTTTCAAAGCCGACATCAAAACCACCAGACAATGCTTCGCCACCCGACTGGTCAATACCGCGGAAAAAATAGTCCGAACCAATAGCAACATTTCCAGATACTTCAGCAGCCATTGCAGTGGCGCCAGACATTAGAGTTGCGGCAAAAATTACAGTTTTTAAAGCTTTCATAGGTACATCTCCCAAGACGTAAAGTTATAAGTGACAAGTAAATTAAAAATTAAAATTCTGTTTTTGTAGTGAGGCTACATCTGGGTTATTGCATTTACCGTGCCAACCTTTAAAACCCTTAAAATACGGGCTATTATTTGTGTTACAGGGGTTATTTGAACCAGATTGGTGCGTAAATTAGGTGCTGCCCGTAATCAGGCGCACCAATCTGGACAAATGTGACGTCGCCCATAAAACTGCACCCATCAGGGGCAAAACATTTGCTAAAGTAGCGGGCCAAATGGAGGCTAACCAATGAACCCTGAAGACCTACACAAACAAATCTTAGAGCAGTTCAACAAAACCTTTGACGGTGCCCAAGCCATGAGCGACGAAGTTAAAGGCCATTTGCGCAGCGCCATGATGAGTACCTTTAGTAAGCTAGATATAATCACGCGAGAAGAGTTCGACGCCCAAAAAGCAGTACTGGTACGCTCCAGAGAAAAGGTTGAGGCACTAGAAATACTGCTTACAGAAATCGAATCAAAGCTATCTACTAATCACTAACTAACAACCCACAGCGACCCATAAGCTGTCTGCACGAGCAATTGCCACTTCGTGACAAGAACGGAATCGCATGCACTATCATCCACCATAAGGAATAGTTGTCATGTCACTGGCCACCGTGCAGACCCGCGCCAAACTAGGTATACAGGCGCCCGCCGTCTCCGTCGAAGTCCACCTGTCCAACGGCCTACCCGCCTTTCATATAGTGGGTCTCCCAGAAACCGCCGTTAAAGAAAGTAAAGACCGAGTACGCAGCGCTATTATCAATGCCCACTTCGACTTTCCCGCACGGCGCATTACCGTTAACCTAGCGCCAGCAGAGCTCCCCAAAGAAGGCACCCGTTTCGACCTAGCCATAGCTATAGGCATTCTTGCCGCCTCGGGTCAGGTGCCAACAGACCTTTTAGAGCAGTATGAATTTATTGGTGAGCTGGCCCTTTCCGGCGAACTACGCTCAGTGGAAGCCGTATTACCCTCCGCACTAGGTTGCGCAGCAAATCAAAAACAGCTCATCATCAGTACCAGCAATGCCAATGAAGCTGCATTAGTAGATTCATTAACCGTATTGCCCGCCAACCACTTATTAGAAGTCTCCGCCCACCTGCATCAGCGGGAAAGCCTGCAACCCTGGCAGCCAACCGCCACTATCCTTGAGGAACATGGCCCCCAACTCAACGAAGTGATCGGCCAAGACCATGCCAAAAGAGCTCTAGAAATAGCCGCTAGCGGAGGTCACCACCTACTATTTTACGGCCCACCAGGAACCGGCAAAACCATGTTGGCGAGCCGTTTACCTGGGCTCTTGCCGCCGCTAAGCAGTATGGAGGCACTAGAAGTCGCCGCCATACATTCTGTGGCTGGTAAGATCGGCCGAGGGTCTCTTAATACCAACGCCAAAGCTAATAGCAAATTTAATAGCAAATTTAATAGCAGAGTTAATAGCAGAGCTAACGTTAACAGCGCAGTCCATAGCCGCAACCGACCCTTCCGCACACCCCACCATAGCGCCTCGGCCGCAGCCATGGTGGGTGGTGGCAGCACCCCTAAACCCGGAGAGATATCCCTCGCCCACCAAGGCGTATTATTTTTGGACGAGTTGCCAGAATTTCAACGGCAGGTATTAGAAGTCTTACGAGAGCCTTTAGAATCTGGAGAAATCATTATTTCCCGGGTCGCCGCACAAATTTGTTACCCCGCCAAATTCCAACTGATCGCCGCCATGAATCCCTGCCCCTGTGGCTATCTTGGCAGCCAACGCTGTATCTGCACCCCCGACCAGATTGCTCGCTATCGCACCAAGGTCTCGGGGCCCCTCATGGACCGTATTGATTTACAGGTGCAGGTGAGTGCCATAGAAAACCATCAACTGCTAGACCAAAAAGACCAGCCGACAGGCGAGAGTAACCAGATAATTCAACAGCGCGTGTGCAACGCAAGACGGGTTCAGATTCAACGGCAAGGCAAAATTAATGCTGAACTGAGCAGCAGAGAGCTACAACAGCTATGCCCCTTAAACCCAGAGCAGCGAACATTAATGGATCAGGCCATTAATCGCTTTGCCCTGTCCACCAGAGGTTTTTATAGAGTATTAAAAGTCGCCAGAACTCTGGCTGATCTAGCAGGCCTAGAGTGGCCAGATATACCGCAGTACCAAGAAGCCCTTAGCTACAGGTCTGCGATCAATCCTAAATAGAATGCACAGGTTACACAGCACTCGCCGGCAGAGTCACACCACAGTGATAGCAAAACTCTGCCTCCCTATGGTGCCCTATACGCTCACACACATTGCAACGGCGAGTATTAGATTCAACATTCATTTCCCGAGCAATTTCGGCCGTAAAAATGCCCGTAGGAATCGCAATAATTGAGTAACCCGTAAGCATCGCCATAGTAGCAATGATCTGCCCAATCACCGTTTGGGGCGTAATGTCGCCATAGCCAACCGTAGTAATAGTGACAATAGTCCAATAAATACTGCGAGGAATACTGGTAAACCCATGCTCCGGCCCTTCGACCAAAAACATTAGGCTGCCAAAAATAACACTCAGCACCAGTACTACCGTAAAAAACACCAGCACCTTACGCCGCGCTGCATACATGGCACGCAGCAATATATTGGCCTCAGACAAATAACGCACCAACTTAAGCACACGAAATACCCGTAGCACCCGCAACAGCCTCACCACCAGCCAATAACTGGCACCGGGCACAAATAGCGCAAGATAAGTGGGCACAATCGACAGTAGATCTACTATGCCGTAGAAACTAAAAATGTAATGCAGAGGCTTGGGCGAAGAATAGATTCGCATCAGGTACTCCACCGAAAACAGCACCGTAAACAGCCATTCCAAACGAAATAACCACAGGCCATATTCACTGTTAACCGACTCTATGGAGTCCAAAATAATAGCCACCACACTGAGTAATATCAGGTAGATCAGCGCTATATCAAAGTATTGCCCAGCTGGTGTGTCAGTACCAAAAATAATCCGGTAGATTTTTTTTCTATACGTTTCAGCAACCATCGGGGTACCTTAATAAAACCATTATCTGAGACATGTATTGTAGGCAGTAATCAGCGGCATGACTATGAGGGAGTTTTTTGACTATCTTTAGCACAGGGTCTTTTTATTACAGTGTCTGTTTATTACAGGAATGCTTGATTACAGGAATGCTTGATTACAGGAATACTTTATTACAAAATCACTCGACTACAAGATCATTTTACAAATGTCAGGAGGACATAATGAAAAAACTAATCCCAGCACTTGCCGCCAGTCTTTTACTATTACTACTGCCCGTAGCAGCTCACAGCCAACCAGAACTCAAAGGCAGCCCCGAAGAACTGAGGCATTTTCTGCACCCCACCGAACGCACCGTCAGCATTCAGGGCCAAGCCGAAGAAAAAGCCTATTCAGACCAAGCCATCATCAGCTTGGTGATTACTACCGAAGATCGGTTGCTCTCAGCCTCCATCGCGACTAACAGCGCCCTGCGACAATCCGTTCGCCAGCAGCTTGTCGATGCTGGTATCAGTGGCAAACACATCAAAAGCTCAACATTCTCCACCTCACCCCAATATGGCTGGTTCGGCAAAAAACCCGACAGCTATAAAGTAGTGAACCGCATGGCCATAACCATTAACGACGAATCGCAGCTCAAAAATATCGCCACAGTCGCCGATAGCCAAGATGAAATAGAGCTGTCAGACACAGCGTTTGAACACTCGCAAAAAGATGCTTTTAAAGCCAGAGTAAAACAGCTTGCCTTGGACAAGGTAATGCAGCAAAAAGCGCTGTATGAATCCTCGCTGGGCGTCATACTGACCCCCATGGGTTTTCGGGAAAACCGCCTGCGAGTCCAGGGCACCCAGGGCGCCGAAATGCTTGAAGAGATTATTGTGACTGCTCAAAAACGTAGCCGAAGCTATGCAAATGAGTCCGCTGACTATTTACATAGCCCGGCACCAAAAACTGCCGAATCATCCTTCGATGAGATAATATACACAGCAGAAATCTACGTAGACTTCAGTATCACCAGCGACAAAACTGACTAGGAATAGGCATGGATCTTTACCAAGGGTTACTCCTCATCACCTCAATACACCTTCTGGCCGCCGCAGCACCGGGCCCAGATTTTGTACTGGTGTCCCAGCAGACCTTATGCAACGGTAAGCGCGCTGGCCTGCTGTGCAGCGTTGGTATCGCCCTTGGGTTATCGATCCATATACTCTATTCATCGCTTGGCCTAGCTGCCATTATCGCCAATTCATCATCAGCCCTGTGGGGCATTAAACTGCTGGGTGGTGGCTATCTAATCTATTTGGGGATTAGCGGACTACGAGCCAGAGCCCGCAGTGCTGTAGACACAGATATAGCCATAGCAGTAGGACAAGTAGCACCACAGTCCGCCCTCAAAACCATTGGCCTAGGTTTTCTGTGTAATGCCCTAAACCCCAAAGCCCCCATCTACTTTGTATCGCTGTTTACCATCGTGCTCTCCCAAGACACCCCAGCTCAGCATTTACTGATCTATGGCCTGTGGATGATGGCGCTGCAACTAGCCTGGTTCTCTCTATTGACCATGCTGCTCTCAAGACCAGCCGTCACCAGTAAATTCCAGCGCATGGGCCATTGGCTAGACCGCATCGCGGGAGGCGCTATGTTACTCTTAGGCATCAAAGTACTGGCCACAAGAGCTAGCTAAAGATCACCTAGGAAACATCCAATGATCAACCAGCGTATGGGCACCAAAGACTGGGCAATGTTGCTATTGCTGTCATTCCTGTGGGGTGGCTCATTCTTTCTTATTGGCGTGGTAGTCACAGAATTACCCCCCCTAACCATCGTCACCCTAAGAGTCGGCATTGCCGCCCTCACCCTCTGGGCCGTCATGCTAATCGGTGGCTACCAAGTCCCCAAAACATTCAAACTGTGGCGCGCCTTTTTTATGCTCGGGCTGCTCAACAACGTCATTCCGTTTACCCTGATCGTCTCAGGGCAAACCCAAATAGGCGCTGGCTTAGCCTCAATTATTAACGCCACAACGCCCTTGTTTACCGTACTAATCGCCGGCACCTTTTTAGCTGACGAACATATGACCCCACAAAAAATCACCGGGGTTATCGTGGGCCTATTCGGCGTCGCTGTCTTAATTGGTACCGAGTCATTAGCAGACATCGGCCTAGACATGGACCTAAAAACATTAGCCCAGCTCGCCATTATGGGCGCCTCTATCTCCTATGGTTGTGCCTCGGTATTTGGTCGACGCTTTAAAGCATTAGGCATCAGCCCCTTTACCACCGCTGTTGGGCAGGTGACCGCAGCCACCATAATATTATTGCCCATAACATTTATGCTCGAACGCCCCGACCAGCTGGCCAACCCAAGCCTATACACATGGCTGTCCATTTTATGTCTCGGCATATTTTGCACTGCGCTGGGCTACACATTGTTCTTCCGTATACTGTCGTCGTCCGGCGCCACCAACGTAGTATTGGTCACTTTTTTAGTGCCCATAACCGCAAGCTTTTTGGGCTGGTTAATACTCGGCGAACAGCTACACAGCAGATACTTTGTTGGCATGGCCTTCATTGGCTTAGGGCTAGCCGCTATCGACGGGCGGCTTTGGCATAAACTAAAGGCAGCATTTAAATAATGACCATCGCCTCCGCATTAGCGCTCTACAGCACCATGATCATACTGGCCTTAATTCCCGGCCCGGGAGTTGTGGTCGTCGTCGCCCGCGCACTGGACTCAGGCTTTCGCCAAGGCTTTGCCACCGCCATGGGTATTCTGAGTGGTGACTTTATCTTTATCGCCCTAGCCATATTCGGGCTGGCCGCTCTAGCAGACGTTATGGGTAACTTCTTTGTCATTATCAAATACGCCGGTGCAGCCTACCTTATGTATCTGGGCTTCCAGCTAATTACCTCTGCCGGCACCAGCGCAGCCACAGTAACCCTCAAACCCGCCAACTACTCCACCAACTATCTGGTTGGGCTAGTCACCTCAGTAAGCAACCCCAAGGTCACCCTGTTTTACCTGAGCTTCTTCCCCGCCTTTTTCGACATAGAAACGCTGTCTGGCACAGATGTGGTTCTGTTATTTGTGATCGCAACATTATCGGTAGGTGTGGTGATGGCAGGCTATGCTTATGTTGCTGCAAAAACTAAATCCTCATTTGCAGCCTCACCCAAGACCAAATATCTGAAGTTTGGCTCTGGGGCGTTATTAATGGGTGGTGGTGTGTTTGTTGCATTGAGAAGTTAAGCCATAAACAGCTAAACTCCCCCTTTAAAAAGAGCCTAGACATTATGAGCCAAACTACCGATCTACCTGCCAGCCAAACCAGCATCGAAATCACCCAACCGGGAGGTCCCGAGGTATTGCAAGCAACCTCAAGAGATATGCCCGTGCCCACCGACAATCAGGTGCTGATTCAGGTCGTAGCCGCTGGCGTTAACCGCCCCGATGTCTTTCAGCGAATGGGGTTTTACCCGCCACCCCCAGGTATTACCGACATTCCCGGCTTAGAGGCCTCCGGCACTATTGTTGCTGTTGGCTCTGCCGTAAAGCGCTGGGCCCTGGGTGATCAGGTTTGTGCACTGCTGTCAGGCGGTGGTTATGCCGAATACGCTGTAGCAGAAGCATCCCTGTGCTTACCGATTCCCGATGGTTTGTCTGTGGCTCATGCGGCAGCCCTACCCGAAACCTGCTTCACGGTTTGGCACAACTTATTTGAGCGCGCCCAAATTCAACCGGGTGAATGGTTGCTAGTGCACGGGGGTTCCAGTGGTATTGGTACCACCGCCATCCAAATGGCCAGTGCCATGGGCATTAAGGTGATTGCTACCGCGGGCAGTGATGAAAAATGCACTGCCTGCGAAAATTTAGGCGCCTTTAAAGCCATCAACTATCGCGAGCAGGATTTTGTACAGGCCTGCCAAGAAATAACCGGCACTGGCGTCAATGTGATCTTAGATATGGTGGGCGGTGACTATGTGCAGCAAAATTTTGCCGCCTGCGCCCCCAAAGCACGCATCGTTAGTATCGCCTTTTTACGTGGCTCCAAGGTAGAAGTAGACCTGATGCCTCTGATGATAAAGCAGCTAGTGCTGACAGGCTCCACATTGCGCGCTCAACCCATCGAAAACAAAGCACGCATTGCAGCGGGCGTTGAAGCGCAAGTTTGGCCATTAATAGCCCAAGGCAAATTTAAGCCCGTGATTAATAGCAGCTTTCCTCTAGCCCAGGCTAGCGAAGCCCATACACTCATGGAAACCAATCAACATATTGGCAAATTACTGCTAACCACTAGCAGTTAAAGAGACCGTTAATGGCGAACAAAGAATCCAGATTAGTCTATTCAACCGAGACCGGCCGCGTTAAACAAACCGATGCTGCACGGACCATAGACACCGACGGCATAGTGCGAATACGCCGCGAAACCAAAGGTCGTAAAGGTAAAGGCGTGAGCTTGGTTAGCGGCCTTGCTTTAGACGACGCTGCACTAAAGGCACTCGCCAAGCAGCTTAAACAAAAATGTTCTACCGGCGGCACCATCAAAGAAGGCGTCATTGAAATTCAGGGTGACCACCGCGATACATTAAAAGCCGAGTTAGAAAAACTTGGCCATACCGTCAAACTAGCAGGTGGTTAACCCGTGACCAAAAAAATCCAACAAGCATTTGGTACCTGGCCCTCTGTGATTAGCGCAGAATTAATCACCAAAGCTGCCCCCAGCCTAAACTTTTTACAAAGCCACGGCGACAACCTGTACTGGGTTGAAGGCCGCCCCTGGGATGCTGGCCGCAGTGTGATTATGCGCCGCGACAGCCAAGGTCAAATCAGTGATCTGCTGCCCTCCCGCTATAGCCATTACAGCAAGGTTCACGAATACGGCGGCACGGCCTATGCCATAGACGACACCCATCTGTACTTCGTCAATGCCGCCGACCAGCGTATTTATCAGCTCCCATTAAACACAGATAAAAAGCCCGTCGCCATAACCGCAGCGGGCCCACGCTTTGCCGACCTAGTGATTGATCAGGCACGCCAGCAGCTTATCGCCGTGTGTGAAATACACTATGACGATCGCGAACCAGAAAACACTATTGTAAGTATCGGCATAGGCAGTGGGAGTGGCGTAGACAGCGGCATCAACAATGACATGGTCACAACAATAGCCAGTGGTGCAGATTTTTACGCCTACCCGCGTATTAGCCCAGATCAAAATAAGCTCTGCTGGATAGAGTGGCAGCACCCCAATATGCCTTGGGATAGCACGCAACTCTGGCAGGCCAATATTACGGCCGACGGTCTCAGCGATAAAATGCTAGTTGCCGGCAGCACTAGCAATAAGAGCCCCGAAGCTATTTTTCAGCCTAGCTGGTCGCCCGACAATCAACTCTATTATGTGTCCGACAAAAATAACTGGTGGAACCTGTATCGCGGCGATGGGCAAATAGTTCTTAGTAAAAACGCCGAATTTGCCACGCCATTGTGGCAATTTGGCATGAGCACCTACGGTTTTATCGACGCCAATACCATAGGTTGCCTGTGGACCGAGCAAGGGCTTTGGTACAGCGGGTTTATCGACATTCCCACAGGGCAACTCACCCCCGCCGAGAGCCAATACAGCAGCCTAGAAGCAGCCTGTTGCCATCAGGGCCAACTCTTTATGGTGGCTGGTGCAGCCTCTATTGCCAACCAGATTGTGGGTATAAGCCCAGAGGGTAAGCTTAAGTCAGTCTATGCCCCTTCCACCCTAGATTTAGACACCGCAGATATAGCGCAACCCCAATCAATTATGTTCCCGAGTGGTATTAATGGCAGCGATAACCAGCAGGTGCACGCCTTCTTTTACCCGCCCACCAACGCCCAGTATCAGGGCATGGATGAAGAACTACCCCTAGTTATTGCCATCTGCCATGGCGGGCCCACCGGTGCTACAAACAGCGGCCTTAACCTCAAGATCCAATACTGGACTAATCGAGGCTTTGCCGTCGTCGACATTAACTATCGCGGCAGCACCGGCTTTGGTCGCACCTACCGACAGGCCCTTGCAGGCACCTGGGGCATAGCCGACGTCGAAGATACCCAGCACGCCATTCGCTACCTAGCAGAGCAAAACCAGATCGACCCAGAGCGCTGCTTAATAAGAGGCGGCAGTGCCGGCGGTTACACAGTGCTGTCAGCCCTAACTTTTACCGACACCTTTAAAGCCGGTGCCAGCCTGTATGGCATAGGCGACTTAGAAACCCTGGCCAAAGACACCCACAAGTTCGAATCACGCTACCTAGACAGTCTTATTGGCCCCTACCCAGCACGCCGAGACATCTACCTAGAGCGCTCACCTATCCATCATGCCGAAGGCCTAAACTGCCCAGTCATATTTCTACAAGGTTTAGAAGACAAAGTCGTGCCCCCCAACCAAGCAGAAATGATGGTGAAACTACTTCAAGAAAAAGGTATTAAAGTCGCCCATATCACCTTCCCCGACGAAGGCCATGGCTTCAGAAAAGCCAACAATATAATCAAAGCAATGGAAAGCGAACTAGCCTTCTATTGTGATGTATTTAATCTAAAGGCCGAGGCCTAAGCCATGGGTCGCTACCGCCCACCGGGGCCCAAAAGCTCACCCTATGTAACACCAGAGGGCGCCAGTAAAATGCGCGCGGAAGTTCACCAGCTATGGAAAATCGAGCGCCCCCAAGTCACCCAGATAGTGCACGAAGCCGCCAAAAATGGTGACCGCTCAGAAAACGGCGACTACATCTACGGCAAACGCCGCCTGCGAGAAATCGATAGCCGCGTACGCTACCTCACCAAACGCATCGAAAACGCCACCATCGTCGAAGACAAACCCAGAGATCCCTCAAAAGTATTCTTTGCAGCCTGGGTCACCGTAGAAGACGAAGACAGTGGCGAAGAGCATGTCTACAGATTAGTAGGCTCAGACGAAATTGATACCGCACTCAACTGGATTAGCATCGACTCGCCCATAGCGCGGGCACTGGTGGGCAAATCGATTGATGAAGAAGTGAACGTAAAAACCCCGGCCGGAGACCGAGGTTTGGTGATAACTGGGATTAGATATTAAGCCCACCCGAAGCTAACCGCTTTAAAGCCATTGGTATAGGGGTACCGAACCCATAAATGCGGCTAGCCAGCTGTTCCAGGAAAACCGAACCACTCAATAAAGCCTTTAACCGCAGCTAATTGATCATATTGCCCCGCCTGAAGCACCTACTGAATCTCATAAGTGTATCAAGTATGTAATACAACTTACGCTTAAGGGATCTCAATGAACACTTTTGAATCTATACTCTGTAATATAGCTAAATT
>CAJJAO010000009.1 GCA_905182265.1 gamma proteobacterium HTCC2207
CTTTGATCAGGGTAATCTTTACGCCTGATTTGTACCTGATAATAACCGCCCCTCTTCCTAATTGTAGCCATATCATCCCCTCATGGGTGTGACACTTTTGTGACTGGGGGTTTATTATTATCAATATTGCAAGCTAAATCAATAGCTTACAAACTTGGCGGAGAGAGAGGGATTCGAACCCTCGAAACGCTATAAACGCTTACACACTTTCCAGGCGTGCTCCTTCAGCCACTCGGACACCTCTCCATAAACTGTTGCCGTTTTCTGTTCTATTAACTAGTCAGGAGCACGACGTGCTCGTTGCTGCGAGCTATGGCATTGCCATACCTCTTGTCTCTGCGAGACCGCCCTACAGGCGTCCAAAATGCTCTCGCATTTAGTCAGCCACTCGGACACCTCTCCATAAACTGTTGCCGTTTGTCATCTTATGCATCAGATGAGGCTGGGCGTGCCCTTACTTCAATACTTGCGTGACTTACAGCCCGTTTTGAAGCGTCGCAACTGTACACAAACAGATGTGCAAAAGCAATCGGCATGTGGCGTTAGGGTAGTAATCTGACGTGGCTTGAAACTGGGTGCTAGACTAAAGACATGACATGGAAAGAGATCGTATACCCGTCGCCAAAATTGCAGGAGCTCTATCGGCTAGCACTGTGCCTGTGCGGTGCTATCATTTTATTGGGAGCCTGGCAGACTATTGGCTACCACCCTGTTCTTCTATTGCTGCTCCCCGGCTTGTTTCTTTATCAGTTTAGTAGTTATTTCACTGTAAAATCTTCTCCTACAAACTCTAAGCGGCAGCGGCTGGCTCTGTTGTTGGAATTTGTGGATGGGGTATTAACTGGTGTACTGATTGCGTTTGTTGGCTTTGACCCTATATTGACGCTAGCTTTGGGCTTGGCGTTTCTGATCACTATTATTAGCCCTCTGAAGCCTACCGCACCCCTTGACCTGTTTGGCTTGTTTGTTGGGGTAGCACTTATCTTTTGGCTATCACCTATTATCGTCATGCTCAGCGAGGGTGCTCAGCTGACTATATTGGTGGTGGTGGCTGGCTACTGTCTTCTATTGATGAATATGGCCCGGCATACTCATACGCTGCTCGCTGAGCAGCATGATTCTGTTCTGCGCCAAAATGAATGGCTGACACTGCGAACTTTTAGGCTCTCAAAATACCTGTCGCCACCTTTGCGCAAGGCGATCTTAACCGGCAAGGATGTGCGTGCAGAGACTCAGGAGAAGGCGCTGACGATCTTTTTCTCGGATATGGCGGGGTTTACTCGGCTGGCGGAGAAATTGGACCCAGAGCAGCTTACGTCGCTGCTCAACACCTATTTAACTGAGATGTCTGAGATTGCTTTTCGCTTTGGTGGCACGATCGACAAGGTGATCGGTGACTCTATTATGGTGTTCTTTGGCGACCCTGAGAGCCGTGGTGTGAAAGCGGACGCTATTACCTGTGTTTCTATGGCGATTGCCATGGGTAAGGCGATGCAGGATTTACAGCGGCGCTGGCGCTCTGAGGGCATAGAACATCCCCCTGCCCTGCGCATGGGCATTAATAGCGGTGTGTGCAAAGTAGGTAATTTTGGAACAGAGAATCGGCTGGACTATACATTGCTTGGCCGTGCCGTAAATCTAGCCAGTCGTTTGGAGTCATCGGCGGAGAGCAATGAGATTCTGATTTCTGAGGACACTTACGGGCTTGTCCGCGGAGCTATTCACTGCATTGACAAGGGCCAAATCTCTATCAAAGGATTTTCTGAGGCGGTTAATGTTTACAGTGCAGTAGATTTACACAAACATCTTAAGGCAGATTACCCACCTAGGACTGAGAAGCAGAAAGTTGCCTCTTAGCCCTGCCTTCATTTTATCTGTAACACCCTGCTTAGCCTAAGCTGCTATCTAGTTTAAACAGCTATCTAGTCTAAACTGCTATTTAATATAAACAGCTATTCACCCTAAACTACTATTTAGTCAAACCCGCTATTCAGCCCAAGCTACTATTCATTCTAAACCGCTATTCATCCTAAAACGTTGGCCAACAAGCCTAATTATTCGTAATCGGCTATCGATGGGCATGAACAAACCAAATTACGGTCACCGAACACATGATCAAGTCGTGCTACAGGGGGCCAGTATTTGTTCTCCCGCACTGAAGTCAGTGGGTAGGCTGCTTGGCTGCGGGTATAAGCTCGCTGCCAGTCATCGCTGCTAACCATTGCCGCTGTGTGGGGTGCGCCAACCAAGGGGTTGTCATCTAGTTGAAACTCGCCCTTAGCGACTTGGTCAACTTCGCCTTTAATGGCGATCATGGCATCACAGAAGCGGTCGAGTTCTATCTTTGACTCGCTTTCTGTAGGCTCAATCATCAGGGTACCGGCCACAGGAAAGGACATGGTCGGTGCATGAAAGCCGAAGTCGATAAGACGCTTGGCAATATCATCAACGCTAATACCCACATCATCTTTAATCGGTCGCACGTCGAGAATACATTCGTGGGCAACACGGCCATTAGTGCCTGTGTATAGCACCTGATAATGGTCTTGCAGACGATGGGCCATATAGTTGGCATTCAGTATCGCCACCTCTGTAGCCTGCTTAAGCCCTGCTCGACCCATCATGCGGATATACATCCAGGTAATAGGCAATATGCTGGCACTACCATAAGGGGCCGCAGACACCTGAGCACCTTGACGCTGGCCATCCGCGGTTTCGCGAGGCAAGAATGGCGCTAGATGCTCACCAACACCGATGGGGCCAACACCTGGCCCGCCACCGCCGTGGGGAATACAAAAAGTTTTGTGCAGGTTAAGGTGGGATACATCGCCACCAAACTTGCCCGGCTGGCACACGCCGACCATGGCATTAAGATTGGCGCCATCGATATAGACTTGGCCACCATGGTTATGAACGATTTCACAGATCTCAGTGATACGCTCTTCAAAGACACCATGAGTCGATGGGTAGGTCACCATAATCGCAGCTAGATTATCGGAATGGAGTTCTGCCTTGGTAGTAAGGTCAGCAACATCAACATTGCCCTGGTCGTCACACTTGACCACTACAACGGCCATGCCACACATCTGCGCAGACGCGGGGTTAGTACCATGAGCGGAGCTGGGGATTAGACAGATATTACGCTGGGAATCACCTCGGTTCTCGTGGTAACCACGAATAGCTAGCAGGCCCGCATACTCGCCCTGTGAGCCCGCATTAGGCTGCAGAGACATAGCGTCGTAACCTGTAGCGGCACAGAGCATTGATTCCAGATCATCAATCATGGCTCGGTAGCCGGCAGTCTGCTCTACTGGCGCAAAGGGGTGCATGTTAGAAAATTCTGGCCAGGTAATCGGCAGCATCTCGGCGGTCGCATTGAGCTTCATGGTGCAAGAGCCTAGAGGAATCATTGCACGATCAAGGGCGATATCTTTATCAGACAGTCTGCGTAAATAACGCAGCATTTCAGTTTCTGAATGGTAGCGACTAAAGGTTGGGTGAGTGAGGAAGCTGTCGGTACGTATCAGATTACCGGGCAGTGCTTCTGACACCTCTTCGGCTAGGGTATCGACATCTAAGTTATGCTTACCGAGCAAGATATCCCACAGATCGGCAATATCTTCCGAGCTGGTGGTTTCATCCAGAGAAATACCAATACTGTTGGCGTCGATTTGACGAAGGTTTATCTGGCGCTCTTCAGCGGCGCTAATAATCTCTGAGGTTTTTGCGCCTGTATTCAAGGTTAATGTATCAAACCAGCTGCTGTTAACTGGCGCCAGTCCATGTTGCTTCAAGCCTTGAGCCAAGATAGAGGTGAGCAAGTGCACGCGCTGAGCAATACGCGTTAAACCCTCGGGACCATGATAGACAGCGTACATGCTGGCAATAACAGCTAACAAAACCTGAGCTGTACAGATGTTAGATGTCGCCTTCTCGCGGCGAATATGCTGCTCGCGGGTTTGCAGCGCTAATCTATAGGCAGGTTCGCCATTGGCGTCTTGGGATAGGCCCACAAGACGGCCGGGCAAGTTACGCTTAAAGGATTCGCGGGTCGCCATATATCCCGCATGGGGGCCACCAAAACCTAGTGGTACACCAAAGCGCTGGGTTGAGCCGATAGCGACATCTGCACCCTGAGACCCCGGAGACTCCAACAGCACCAAGCTAAGAATATCAGCAGCCACTACTACCAGCCCTTTATCAGCCTGAATACGGGCAATAATCTCTCGGTTGTCACGAACCTCACCACTGGCACCCGGGTACTGCAACAGTGCGCCAAAGGCTTCCCCTGCAAAATCCTCTGGGTTGCCAACAACAACCTCAATGTTCATAGGCTCGGCACGGGTTTTTATAATTTCAATAGTTTGCGGCAGGCAGTCGATATCAACCAAAAAACGGTTAGATTTTGACTTGGACATGCGCTGGCACAGTGCCATGGCTTCTGCCGCGGCTGTGCCTTCATCCAACATAGAGGCATTGGCCATCTCCATGCCGGTGAGATCGGTAATCATGGTCTGGAAGTTAATCAGAGCTTCGAGTCGACCCTGAGAAATCTCCGGCTGGTAAGGCGTATACGCTGTATACCAAGCGGGGTTTTCCAAAATATTACGCTGAATCACGTTTGGCGTAATGGTGCCGTAGTACCCCTGCCCAATATAGGTTTTAAAGACTTGGTTTAGATCAGCCATTTCACGGAGCTCGGCCAAGGCCTGCGTCTCTGTGCAACCATCAACAATCGCTAAGTCCTGAGTCATCGCAATCGCTTCCGGCACAACCTGGGCAGTCAACTCTGCTAGGTTAGTGCAGCCCAGCGCGACCAGCATAGCCTGCTGTTCAGCAGCGCTAGGGCCAACATGGCGGGCGATAAATTCTGCGCTATTTTGCAGGTCGGCGAGGGTACGTTTCTTTTGTAACATTAACTGGCTCCAAATCTTGTGTCGGGATCAACCGCGGAAATATCGTTGTTGTACCAAAGGCATTTTTGTCACTGTGATGGGGCGGGCTTTACCGCGCACCAAAGCCTGTAGTTGGGTGCCCACTATTGATAGCTCAGTGGGGACATAGCCCATAGCGATGGGCGCTTGTAATGTAGGGCCAAAGCCACCGCTGGTAATTTGCCCAACCACGGTGCCCTGCTCATCTATAATCTCTGCACCTTCACGGACAGGTGCGCGGCCATCAACTAAAAAGCCAACGCGCTTTTTAGTTACGCCATTGGCAATATGACCGAGAATAATATCTGCCCCTAAAAAGCCGCCGGCTTTTGCGCCGTCGACTCGTCGAGATTTGTTGATGCTCCAAATAATGCCTGCTTCTACCGGTGAGGTATCCAAATTCATATCGTGGCCATAGAGACACAAACCTGCTTCTAGGCGCAGAGAATCTCTTGCCCCCAAGCCAATCCAATTAACCGCATCATGGGCAAGAAGCTTGTCCGCTAGTGCCAGGGCATCTGCTGCGTCAACCGATAGTTCAAAACCATCTTCTCCGGTGTAGCCAGAACGAGTGACGTAACAGTCCATACCATCGATAGAAACACGACAGCCATTCATGAATACCAGCTTATTTGCCTCTGGAGCAAGCTCTGCCATGACCTCTTTGGCTCTCAACCCTTGCAGGGCCAGCAACTGACGATCGGCTAGATAGGTAATCTCAAAATTAGGGAGGTGGGCGCGCAGATGAGCGATATCCTGCTCTTTGCAGCCAGCGTTAACTACCAGAAAAAAGGTATCTTCAGCCCATCGGGTAATAATAAGATCGTCAGAGATACCACCGGCTTCGGTTGTGAAAGTCGCGTAGGTCTGCTGATTAATCCCTAGAGACTCTAGGTCAACTGGCATTAAGCGTTCTAGAGCCAATGCCGCGCCCTCGCCTTTAACCACGACCTGCCCCATATGAGAGACATCAAACAGCCCGGCATTATCTCTGCAGTGCAAATGCTCCTGCATAATGCCTTCGCTGTACTGCACGGGCATTAAATAGCCGGCAAAAGGCACCATTTTGCCTTGGGCGGCAATATGATAATCATAGAAACTGGTTTTTTTGAGAATTGTATCTTCAGGCATAGCAAGGCACTTTTAGGCTATGAAACGAGGATAATAGAGCCTTACTTATAATTTGTTAAATTAATAGATACAATGCTAGCATTAATATTATAAATGCAAGGGTAAGCCCATGAAAAACCTACCAATGGATCTGCTAAGAGCCTTTGTTTCCGTGGCACAACTCAATAGTATTACCAAAGCGGGCGAAATGCTGGGTCGGTCACAGCCGGCTGTGAGCCTGCAAATAAAGCGCTTAGAAGAGCTGTTAGGTGAATCACTGCTGATTCGCAATGGTAAAAATTTGGAGCTTTCAGAAACCGGTGAGCGCTTCTACAGTCATGCCAACCAGATTTTGTCTCTTAATGACCTTGCCCTCAGCCAATTTTCAAAGAGTAGTATCAGCGGTAAAGTACGCTTGGGAATTCCCAGTGAGTTTGCCACTATTTTGCTGCCAAAAATCGTCAGCCGATTCGCCAAGGCCTACCCCAATGTCACATTAGAAGTGAACTGCGAGCTGAGTAAAAACCTGCTATCAAAAACGGGCAAGGCTAGCCATGACCTTATTCTGGCATTACAGGATAACCCTAATGAAACAAGGGACGAATTAGTCAAAACCGACGAACTAGTCTGGGTCACCAGCGCCGACCACAATACTCACAAACTGCCTATAGTGCCGTTAATCGCCGCGGCCCAAGGCTGTATCTATCGCCAGAGGGCAATCGGTCTTTTAGATAGAATCAAACAGCCATGGCAAATTGTTTACACCATTCCCGACTTAACGGGTATTCAGTATGCGATTCAGGAGGGTTTGGGGGTTACCGTGCTTGCCAAGAGCACTGTGCCTGGCAACCTGAGAATACTCCCATCTTCTGGGCGCTTTCCCGATCTTGGTAAAGTAGGCATTAGCTTGATTGCGTCAAGTCGCAGTAAGAAAAATGAGGCAGTGCATCTACTCGCGGACTTCCTTAAGACAAGCTTAGCCTGACCGTCGTTACCAGTTTACTGCCGAACCTGACGATAGTTAGGCGGAATACTATGTACGGTACTGCGATAGGGATTGATATCGAGCCCGCCACGACGCATGTAGCGTGCGTAAACACTCAGCTCCGTTGGTCCGCAGCGCTCTAGAATATCTGTGAAAATTTTCTCGACACATTGCTCGTGAAAATCCTGGTGCTGCCTAAACGACACTATATATTTCAGCAGACCAGCTCTATCAATAGCCGGGCCTGTATAGCTCACATATACCGACGCCCAATCAGGCTGATCCGTCACGGGGCAGTTAGTTTTGAGTAAGTGGGAAAACAATGTCTCGGTGACAACGGACTTTGAATTAGCCGCCAAAAAACTCGGCTCAGGCTGATAGGTATCAACCGCGAGTCGCTGCTTATCAACACAAAGCCCCTCGGGTTCAGAGATAGGTTTAAAGCCGTTGTACTCGCCAATATCATAGAGCACCACATCCACTCTAGAATTAGTCACCGCAGACAGATCCGCGGCCAAGATCTCTGTCACCTCATGCATAGAACCGTATTGGGTCTGTATAAACGAGTTGAGATATAACTTAAATGACTTGGACTCAACAATGGCATGACTGGTGCAGGGAAATACAAATTCACCAATGGCAATCTGTGGCAGCCCATCAGTATTTAACCAAGAGATTTCAAAAGCCGTCCACAGATCTACGCCAATAAAGGGTAATGCCGAACGGGCATGCTGTTCTTGGACGCCAGCAAGGCCGCGAGCTTTGCTGCGAGGAATTGGGCAGAGTAATGAGGCGTCATACTGGTCACTGTAGACCGTGTCTTTACCCAACTCTGAATCGGCGGCATAGCTGGCCATTTAACTGCGCAACCTCGAGCCTTTTTCGAGCAGACGCAGCGCCAGACCAAACAGCAGAACAGAGAACAATATAACCATGGTAAATGACCAAGCAATATTGATATCGGTAATGCCGACCATGCCATAGCGAAAGGCATTAACCATGTAGAGTATTGGGTTAATCAACGACACTGAGCCCCAGAAGTCCCCCAACATATCAATAGAATAAAACACTCCGCCCAGATAAATCAGCGGCGTCAAAACAAAGGTCGGAATAATCGAAATATCATCAAAGCTACTGGCAAAAATAGCGTTAATAAGACCCGCGAGAGAAAACATCAGCGAGGTCAGCAACACAATACCAATGGTGATAGGCAGGCTGTGCAGGCTAAAGTCGGCAAAGTAGAGAGATAATAATGTCACCATGGCACCAACGCCAAGACCACGACTCATGCCACCCACTACATAGCCAAGCAGAATAATCCAGTTTGGTGTTGGTGAGACCAACAGCTCTTCGATATTGCGCTGAAACTTAGAGCCGTAAAACGACGACACAACATTGGAATAGGAGTTGGTGATCACCGACATCATGATCAGGCCGGGAGCAACAAATTGAATGTATGGGAGTTCGGACATCTCACCAATACGCGAGCCAATCAGGCGGCCAAAAATAACAAAGTACAGCACAATAGTGATAATGGGCGGCACCAATGTCTGGGGCCAAATACGTAAAAAGCGGTGAATCTCGCGGCGAACAATAGTGCTAAAAGCGATCCACTTCTGATAATTATCCATTGCTCTTCTCCTGCAGGTTTTTCTGAACTAAATCGAAGAACAACTCCTCGAGTCGATTAGTTTTATTGCGCATGCTCAACACATGAATACCCTGCTCTGTCAGTGCAGTAAACAATCCGTTAATCGACTGAGATTTCTCGATAGACACTTCTAAAATGTGCCCTTCTGTGAGCGTTAACGGGTAGCCCTCGACCTCTGGACAGCTATCAACGTCGTCCCGTATCTCAAGTACAAAGGTCTCTCTATTGAGCTGATTTAAAAGCTTGCGAATACTAGTGTTTTTAACGATTCGGCCATGGTCAATAATGGCAATATTGCGGCACAGGCTCTCGGCTTCTTCAAGATAATGGGTGGTCAAAATAATCGTGGTGCCCTGCTCATTAATCTCTTTTAGAAATTCCCACATAGAGCGACGCAACTCAATATCAACACCAGCCGTAGGCTCGTCTAGTACTAGCAACTTGGGCTCATGGATTAAGGCACGGGCAATCATTAGTCGCCGTTTCATACCACCGGAAAGGGTTCGCGACGGAGTATCCCGCTTATCCCACAGCGCCAGTTGCTTGAGGTATTTCTCGGCACGCTCGTAAGCAATTGCAGCAGGAATACCGTAATAACCGGCCTGATTAACCAGAATATCTATGGGCTTCTCAAACTGGTTAAAGTTAAATTCTTGAGGCACTACGCCGACAAACTGTTTTGCCGAACTAAAGTCTTCGTCGATATCCATGCCGAACACTTTGACGGACCCAGAGCTTTTGCGGACTAGGGAACAGATAATGCCGATGGTAGTAGACTTGCCCGCGCCATTGGGCCCTAACAGGGCAAAGAAATCACCAGGCGCTACATTCAGATCAATGCCTTTAAGGGCTTCGAAGCCGTCGTCATAGGTTTTACAAAGTTGGCTAATGGCCAGTGCTGGCTCGATTGTCTGTTTCAAGAGATAGTTCCAAATAGTTTAAAGACCGTGTAATCGCTATTGTATATCGGGGGACAAACTATGTCTGGTTTTAAGCGTTATTTTAACTAGTTCCGATGAAATATTGCGGGCATAATAGCGCTGCTCAAAGATGACTATAAGAGACGCAATGCCACGTAAAACGATTCACCGCTTTCTCCCGGATATGGCCAAGCTGCTGCAACGGCCCTCTCTGCGCTGGATCAATTTCCTGGCCCACGACCCCAACCTATTCCACCTCAACCGTCACTCAGTATCTCTAGCTGTGTTTGTCGGCATTTTTTGCGCCTTTATACCGCTGCCGGCACAGACCTTAATCGCAACACTGATGTGCTTTTGGCTCGGGGCAAACCTGCCCATAGGCCTCATGACAATCTGGATTAGTAACCCCATTACCATTCCACCGATGTTTTACCTCACCCACCAGCTTGGTAGCTATTTATTGGGCAGCGAGCCAGTCAACTTTACGGTGGCATTGACCTGGGAATGGTTTTCGAATCTTGGGTCCGGCGTGTTTCTACCGTTGATAGTCGGGAGTCTGCTCTGCGGTGTTATGTTAGCTTCGGCGGGCTACTTCTCTATCTACTACCTATGGCGATGGAAGGTCATCAAAAACTGGGAAGCGCGCAAAAATTTGCGCCAGAGTAACTTATAGGTTGCTGCTCTGAACTTTTCAGACAAGCCAACTTAACTCTCCATCCTAAACTCTCGAATCTCAACTCTCCATCCTCAACTCTCCATCCTCAACTCTCGAATGCTAACTCTCGAACCCTAACTCTCAAACCTCAGCTCCTGGGCCGGCACCATGCGACTGGCTCGCAGCGCGGGATAAATAGTTGCTAGTAGGTTTAGCATAAAAGCAATGGTGGAAATCTGCAACACATCTGCCCAGCGTAAATCCACCGGCACATAATCAATTGGATAGACGGCTGTATCTAAAAAGCTGGCCCCCAATAATGACTCGACCCACAGCACTAGATCCGCTACCCAGTAGCAACCTAGCACGCCCAACAGCACCCCTAAAGCAATACCAAACAAGCCAATCATTGCGCCCTGAATCAGGAATACTTTTAGCAGCTGCCCTCTAGACAAACCCAGGGTCTGTAAAACGGCAATGTCTTTACGTTTGCTTACCACCGACATCATCAGCATTGAAACTACATTAAAGGCTGCGATAGCGACAATAAGAAAGATAAGTAGCCCCACCATATTGCGCGACAGCTGAATGGCCTGATACAGATTGCCATGGGTCTGAAACCAGTCTCTAAAACCATAACCAAATGGCAGCTGCTCAAGCAGCTTATAACCAATTTCCCGTGCATTAAACTGGTCATCGACCTGTAACCTGAAGCCCTGCACCATTCCCGGCACCCCAGCAATATCTCCAACCTGCTCTAAAGAGGCTAAGCCCAGCAACTGATCAAGCTCGGTGTGGGTACTAAAGAGCCCCTTCACTACAAATGAATAAGCAGCTGTTTTACTGCCATTAATCGACGGAATAATTACAGTGACACGCTGGCCGGATACAACATTCAAGTCCTCGGCCATGGGTTGTGATAGCAGTAATTCATTAGCGCCGGGCACCGATAGGTTCCCTTCATTCAATACCGCCTGTAAGCCTGAGGGCAGAGACTCTGCCGATAAGCCTAAGAGCTGTAATGGTCTGGTTTTTTGTCGACTATGAATAAGCCCTTCCGCTTCGTTGTAAGGCGTTACCTCCGAAACCTGGTCAAGGCCCTCAATCAACGTCTGCTGAGTTTGCCAGTCCGTCACACCGATCCCATGAATAAGCTGCACATGGGGCACAACTGAAAGAATACGTTCCCGCAATTCGCGGTCAAAACCGTTCATCACCGACAGCACGATTACCAGCAGAGCAACACCTAGGGCTAAACCAGTAATCGCTAGCATCGAGATAAATGAGACAAGCCGGTTACCCTGCCCACCAGAGGTGAAATAGCGCAGCCCGATAAATAGCGGCACGGACTTAAACAACGACAGGCTCCAGACGACCATCGACAAGACAAACGGTACGATCCATACGTGCAGCAATTGCCGGATCATGGGTGACCATAATAAAAGAAATACCCAGAGTCTCATTAAGCTCCATAAGCAGGTCTAACATCGAAGCCGCCGTATGGGGATCAAGATTGCCAGTCGGTTCGTCCATCAGCACCACGGAAGGCTGAGTCACTAGAGCTCGCGCAATGGCGACTCGCTGCCGTTCGCCACCGGAGAGTGCGGCAGGCCGATGCTGCAATCGCTCACCCAAGCCAACTCTTGTTAATAAATCCGTAGCTCTCTGGCGAGACTCTTTTACCGAAACACCACCGATCAATAATGGCAGAGCAACATTTTCCAAGGCCGAAAACTCCGCCAGCAAATGGTGAAATTGATACACAAAACCCACATGCTGATTGCGCCAAGCGGCTCGCTCAGACGCATCTAAGCCCTGCCAATCACGGTCGCAAACCACCACCGAACCAGCATTGGGGTCATCTAGCCCCCCAAGCACGTTTAGCAAAGTTGTTTTACCCGAGCCCGACACCCCAATAATAGCGAGCTTTTCGCCCTTCTCAATCTCTAGGTTAATCCCCTGAAGTACCGACAGATCATTACCCGCCTGCTCATAAGAACGGGCTAGGTCACGGGCCACTAGAACCGGTTTACTGGTCATAACGCAATGCCTCCGCTGGCAATACCTGCCCTGCCCGCCAAGCAGGATAAACCGTTGCTAAAAAGCTGATGGCGGTGGCACTGGCCACAACCTTGGCCACATCGGCAAACACCAACTTCGATGGCAGCGCCGTAATTAGATAAACCGAAGGATCAAACAGGTAAAACCCCAAAACAGATTCGATAAAGCTCACAATATCTCCAATAAAATAGGCCAGCACACAACCCAGTACTGTCCCCACAAAAATCCCCATCAACCCTACGGCCATTCCCTGAACCATAAACACTTTAATCACAAGGCTCGATGGTGCGCCAAGGGTTCTCACCACCGCAATATCCTTGCGTTTATCAGCCACCATTAGCACCAAGCTTGCAACAATATTAAACGCCGCTACCGCCACAATCACAGACAACAGTAGGCTTACCACGAGTTTTTCCATGCGCATGGCCTGAAACAATGTACCCATGGACTGGGTCCAGGTACGCCAGTTGGCGGCAGGCAAGATATGACTGTTATTACTTAACCAACTATCCGCCTGATAGGCGTCATCGACCTGTATCTGGACACCCTGAAATCGGTCACCCAGCTGCAGTAGCTTGCGGGCATCTTGCTGATGCACAAAGCTCAAAGAAGCATCCACCTGGGCGCCCACTTTAAAAACACCAGTCACTACAAAACTCTTAATTCTGGGAAATATCCCTGCAGGTGTAACCGTGACTTTGGGCACTGTTAGCTGCACCTTATCGCCAATAAATGCGCCCAGCTTACGGGCCACCTGACTGCCCAAAATAATCCCGAATTCGCCGGGCTGCAGCTGCTCCACATAGCCACTAATCATATGGTCTTTGAGCTTGCTGGCGCTGGGCCAGTCTGAGTCCATGGCCTGCATCATTACGCCGGTCTGCTGCGACTCAAAGGACAGCATGACAAAACTCTGTGCCAACGGCGTTACCGAGATCACAGGCGAATCACTGCTGAGTAGCTGGCCACGTAAGTTGGCAATCTCCGCTGCAGACACTCCACCGAGAGGCGTCCCTGTAATATGAGGTACCACCTGTAATAGACGGCTTTTTATTTCCCGATCAAAGCCGTTCATGACGGACAGCACCAGAATCAGCGCCATCACCCCAAGAGCCATCGCAAAGAGCGAAAATCCGGAGATAAAGGAGACAAATCCTTCGCGGCGTTTACTGCGGGTGTAGCGCAAGCCAATAAAGAGAGGGAGGTTTTTAAACATGCAGGGATTAAACCCGAAAGCTAGGCCACAAACAACATTGAGTCGATATCAGTATTGCAAACCAATCTAGGTTTTTATCGGGACTATTGCCTACAATTAAGCCATTGATTGATCAGATAACAGGATGTTGACGATGAGACAGTGGGTTTTAAACAAACTTTTAACCATTATTATGGCTAGTTTTAGTGCCGGGATTGCTGCAGAAACACTGTCAGTCCCCCAGAACGGGCAAATCAAGAAGACTATCGGTGAGCAAACTCTAGAATCAAACCTAAGCCTGCCTCAACGAGGATTATCGAAAGAACAGGTTCTAGAGAGCCTTGGTGAACCCGCCGCAAAGCAGGCTGCCGTTGGGACACCGCCCATTAGCATTTGGAACTACCCTGAATTTAAGGTCTATTTTGAAAATGACTTGGTGCTTTATGCCGTCGTTAAAAGACCAGCAAAGCTTTTGGATTGAACGCGCCTAAATAAAAGGTACTCTCTAGATTTAAAGCGTCTAGATTGAATGCCTCTAGATAAAAAGCTCCCTAGATTGAAAGCCTCTAGATAAAAAGCTCCCTAGATTGAAAGCCCCTAGATAAAAGGCCCTCTCTAGATAAAAGGCCCTCTAGATAAAAAAACTCCCCAGATCAGTGCTGCTTCTCATCAAAATGGCGGTGTTCACGGCTGACACGATTCAAACCATTCATCGACGCAATGCGATAGGCCTCAGCCATGGTGGGGTAGTTAAAGGTAGTGCGCAGGAAGTATTTGATACTATTCGCCTCACCCTCTTGATTCATAATAGCCTGACCAATATGAATAATTTCCGCAGCCTCTGCACCAAAGCAATGAATACCTAAAATCTGCAAGGTATCCTGGTGGAAGAGAATCTTGAGCATGCCAACTTCTTCACCGGATATTTGCGCTCGAGCGGTGTCCTTAAAGTAGGCACGGCCCGTTTCGTAGGGAATTTTTTGCTCGGTCAACTCAGCTTCATTTTTACCGACAAAACTAATTTCTGGGATTGTCCAGATACCAGTGGCTACATCGTCAACCCGGTACTGATCTTTCATGCCGCACATATGGGATGCAGCAAAGCGGCCCTGATCATAAGCAGCGCCCGCTAGTGCCGGCCAACCAATCACATCACCAGCCGCGTAAATATGTGCCTGGGCAGTCTGGTAGTCTTTATTGACTGCCAACTGGCCCCGTTCATCTGCTTCAAGGCCAGCATTTTCAAGCCCCAAACCCTTAGTATTACCCGATCGACCGTTACACCACAGCAGCGCTTCACCATGGATACGCTTGCCAGATTTAAGCTCTAGGGTCACGCCGCGATCACTGGTGGTGACGCGCTCGTACTCTTCGTTGTGGCGCACCATCACTTGAGAGTCGCGCAGGTGATAGCTCAGCGCCTCAGAAATCTCATCGTCTAGAAAGCTCATCAGCCATTCTCTGGTGTTAACCAGATCAACTCTAGTATCTAGCCCAGAAAAAATTGACGCGTATTCACAACCAATAACACCAGCACCGTAAATAATGATGTTGCGGGGTGTGCTGTCCAAGTTGAGAATACTGTCACTATCAAAAATCGCCCCATGGCTAAAGTCGATATCATCTGGACGGTAAGGGCTAGAACCTGTGGCTAGTAAGAAATGCTTGCCGGTGACCTTGGTCACCTTGCCATCCTTGCTCGTCACCGAAATATTATGGGCATCTGTAAAGCTGGCGCGACCAATATGCATCTGCACACGGTTGCGGGCATAGCCTTTGGTGCGGCCCTCCACCTGCTTAGAAATAACATTACTCGCCGCTTTCATGACCTCTGGAAACGAAAACCACTTGGGCTCGCCCACGGCCCGAAACATTGGCATGGTGTTGTATTGCATCATGCGTCGCACAGACTGACGCAGTGCCTTTGAGGGAATGGTACCAAGGTGTGTGCAGCTTCCACCAGCATGTGCACGCTCGTCAACTACCGCCACGCGCCAGCCCTGTTTCACAGCATTAATCGCCGCGCCTTCACCAGCCGGGCCGCTGCCAATGACCACTAAATCGTAGGAGAAATCTGACATTTTTAATTATTATCCTTGTTCGGTAAGGCAGCATTGTAGGACATGACCGATTCATCAGAATCCATTTGCTCGTCACACTTGTTCGGATCGCCGCCACAGATATCGCAGTTGTAATTGGCCTCACCCAGCGCTGCACCTACACCACCACAGGAACCTGCAATGGGCTTGCCACCCATCAGTACGCCAATGGCCATGGCCGAAATCAGCAGGCCGAACATTACAATGGTCAATAAAACTTCAATCATGGGCTAGGTCTCTGCAAACATTATTATTGCTCTGTCACTTTACTATCGTTCTAAACGCTAGGGTTTCTCGACTAAATAGGGTGCGAAGGCTTCGCTATTCACGGCCTTAAAATCATCGCCCTCTTTGACCAGCATGTAGACCGCTAGGCCCTGCTGATCAGCCAGTAACATGCCCTGCTCTTCACCCAGAACCATGAGAGCCGTGGCCCAGCCATCAGCTTCAGCGCAGGTCTCTGCGACAACAGTAACAGAGGCGAGGCCATGGGTAATGGGCCGGCCAGTGCGAGGGTCGATGGTATGGGAATAACGCACCCCATCCTGTTCAAAATAGTTGCGGTAGTCACCAGAGGTGGCAATGCCTGCATTATGAGCGGCAATAACACGCTGTACCTGAGGCATTAGTGCGGGTAATTCAACCGCTACCTTCCAGGGCTGACCCTTGGGGTTAGTGCCACTGACACGCATCTCACCCCCCACTTCCACTAGGTAGTCTGGCAGAGCCAACATCTCTAATAGATTCGCCACCTGATCAACGCCATAGCCCTTGGCCACTGCCGATAGGTCCAGCCTGATAGGTTTTAATTTACTAATCATCTGGCCATCTTGATGTAGGTATTGAAGGCCAATACTGGTCATCGCGTCGGCAATTTGACTGTCGCTGGGCACTACATCTTCCGTCGGCACAGCGCCAAAGCCCCATAGATCTACAAGCGGGCCAACGGTAGGATCAAAGGCGCCATCTGTCTGCTGCCAAATAGTCTGGCTCAGAGTTAAAACGTCTGAGAACTCTGGGCTTATGGCCAGCAGTTGATCGACGGCTAGGTCATTAAAGCGGGTAATTTCTGAGTCGGCTTTGTAGGTCGACATAGACTGGTCAATTTCACTGAGAGCCGCATCGATACGTTCGGCCAAGTCATCCGGCGCTGGCTGATCGGCCACGACGGTAACATGGTAAGTTGTGCCCATTTTAGTTCCAGAGATCTTGATGATCTCTGGTTTAGAGTCGCAACCCGTGAGTGCCAGTAGGCTTGCTATGGCTACTGCAGAAAGCAAAAACGAGGCCCTTTTAAGAGGCCCCGTCAGGGAGTCGATCATGGTTAGATTATCCACCGAAGTCATCGAGGAAAATATTCTCCTGTTCAACACCTAGGTCCACCAGCAATTTGACCACTGCGGCGTTCATCATGGGGGGACCACACATATAGAACTCACAGTCCTCTGGCGCCTCATGATCTTTTAGGTACTGCTCAAAAAGTACATTGTGGATAAAGCCCGTGAGCCCATCCCAGTTATCTTCTGGCTGAGGATCGGACAGTGCCAAATGCCAGTCGAAGTTGTCATTTTCAGCGGCGAGCTTATCGTACTCGTCGTCGTAGAAGCATTCGCGCAGTGAACGCGCACCGTACCAAAAGCTAATCTTGCGATCTGATTTGACCCGCTTAAGCTGATCAAAAATATGTGAGCGCATAGGTGCCATGCCTGCACCACCGCCGACAAATACCATCTCGTTCTCAGTCTCTTTGGCAAAGAACTCACCGAAGGGGCCGTAGACAGAGATTTTATCTCCAGGCTTTAGACCAAACACATAGGACGACATCTGCCCAGGGACAATACCGGTCGACCCTGGAGGTGGCGTTGCAATACGAATATTAAACTTAACTACGCCCTTCTCGTCCGGGTAGTTGGCCATAGAATAGGCGCGGATTACTGTCTCTTCAACAATAGATTCATGTTTAAAGAAATCAAAGCGTTCCCAGTCACCGCGATACTCTGGGTCGATATCAAAGTCAGCGTACTTAATATGGTGAGGTGGACATTCCAACTGCACATAACCACCGGCACGGAAAGCAACGTCTACTCCCTCAGGTAGCGTGAGCGTTAGCTCTTTAATAAAGGTAGCCACATTGGGATTAGACTCAACGGTACATTCCCAACGCTTCACGCCAAAGACTTCTTCTGGTACCTCAACGTGCATGTCCTGCTTAACCGGTGTCTGACAAGACAGTCTCCAGCCTTCGGCAGCTTCGCGACGGTTAAAGTGACCTTCTTCAGTGGGCAACATAGAGCCGCCGCCTTCAGTGATAACACATTTGCACTGGGCACAGCTTCCGCCGCCGCCACAGGCTGAGGGCAAGAACAAGCCTGCATTGGACAATGTCTGCAATAGCTTGTCGCCGGCAGGTACAGTAATGGTTTTCTCGCCATTGATAACAATGTTGACGTTACCAGAGGACACCAACTTGCTGCGGGCCGCCAAAATAAAGCCTACCAGCGCAAGAATTACTGCGGTAAACATACCTACGCCAAGGATAATTTCTGTATTCATACTAGGTTACTTCTCCGTTATTACAGGTCTCTTTATTACAAGTTTCTTAATTACAAACTTCTTTATTAAGGCGGCTAATACAAGCTACCCTATTGCAGACCAGTACTTAGATGTCGATGCCGCCAAAGGACATAAAGCCCAGTGATATCAGACCTACGGTGATAAATACGATGCCCAGGCCCTGTAGGCCTTCTGGAACATCACTATATTTTAATTTTTCTCGAATGCCCGCGAGTATCGCAATCGCCAGTGCCCAAGAGATGCCTGAACCAATACCGAAAACCACAGACTCGGCAAAATCAAAGCCACGCTCTTGCATCAGCAGCGAACCACCAAGAATTGCACAGTTCACAGTAATCAGTGGTAAGAACACACCCAGCGCGTTGTAAAGCGCAGGTACATACTTATCGAGCACCATTTCAAGGATCTGAACAATGGCCGCAATAACACCGATAAAGCACAGGTAAACCAAGAAGCTTAGATCTACATCGGGCAGACCGGCCCAAGCCAGTGCGCCGTCAGACAGCAAATAGGTCAACAGCAGATTATTTACTGGTACCGTAATGGTTTGCACAACGATAACCGCAATACCCAGACCAATAGCGGCATCAATTTTCTTAGATAGCGCAATAAAGGTACACATGCCCAAGAACATGCTCAGGGCGATATTGTCGATAAAGATCGAGCGTACTAATAAACTCAGATAATGTTCCATTAGGACACCTCGCTCGGACGACTATTGGCTGTGATTTTAAAGTCAGGTGCTTCTACCTGCTTTTTATCGCGAATACGGATAATCCAAATTAGCAGGCCAATCAAGAAGAATGCACTGGGCGGCATCAACATCATGCCGTTCGCCACGTACCAACCACCGTCGGTGGTCAAGGCAAGGACTTCGTAGCCCCACAGTTTTCCCGCGCCAAACAGTTCGCGAACAAAGGCTACCAGCATCAAGATAACGCTGTAACCCAAACCGTTGCCAATACCATCGTAAAAACTAGCCATCGGCGGGTTTTTCATAGCAAAGGCTTCGGCGCGACCCATCACAATACAGTTAGTGATAATCAGGCCAACAAATACCGATAGCTGCTTACTGATGTCGTAAGCCACGGCCTTAAGCACCTGGTCCACCACAATTACCAAGGAGGCAATAATAGTCATCTGCACAATAATGCGGATGCTATTGGGAATATGGTTGCGAATCACCGATACAAACAGGTTAGAAAATGCGGTTACCGTGGTCAGTGCCAAGCACATAACAAAGGCAACCTTCATGCTAGAGGTTACCGCCAGCGCTGAACAGATTCCTAGAATCTGCAGTGCGATAGGATTATTGGCAACAATCGGCTCGAGTAAGGTGTCTTTAATTTTCGACATTATTTAGGCCTCCCCTGATTTCAAATGGTTGATCAGTGGTCTAAATCCCTGATCCCCAAGCCAGTAACGCACAAGATTATCTACGCCTCTGGTTGTCAATGTAGCGCCAGCCAAGCCATCGATCTGCGACTCTGATCCAGCACGGCTCATGTCAGCCTTACCTTTAAGTACGGTAATCGCCAGCTCGCCCTGGTTATAAGCCTGCTTACCAATCCAACTAGATTTCCACTTGGGATTGTCGACTTCGCCACCGAGACCTGGTGTCTCTGTATGCTCATAAAAGCCGATGCCAGCCACTGTCTGCAGGTCAGCTTCAAGGGCCAAAAACCCGTAAAGAGTTGACCACAGGCCATAGCCTTTGATCGGCAAAATAATTTTCTCAATGCCCTGCTCGCCCTGCACAAGATAGACAGTAGCGTAATTGGCGCGACGTCTAATTTTTGCTGGGTCCTGCTTAGGATCTAGAGCCTCTGACATAGCAGGGTCTTTGAACGCAGCACGCTGATCATAGGTGGCTGCATCAATGGCATCGGTAAAGCGGCCAGTAGACAGATCAACAACGCGAGGAGTGATCTGCTCGAACTGAGTCTCGATGGACACGCCCTCTTGAAGTAGTCCCGCAGAAGCCAAGATATTGGTTTTCAGGTCAATCAGTTTGTTGATTTCCTGAGTAGGTCGCAATATAACGGCAGCGCTAGAAACTACTACAGCACAGACTACACAGAGCGCTAAAGCAACACCGAAAGTTTTAGAAATACTGTCATTACCCACGGGCCAGTCTCCTTTTAATATTACCTTGAACAACCCAATGGTCGAACAGTGGCGCAAATAGATTGGCAAACAGAATTGCCAGCATCATGCCCTCTGGAAACGCGGGGTTAACCACACGAATCAGAATAACCATCACGCCGATCAAGATGCCGTACCAGAACTTACCGGTGTTAGTCATGGCAGCCGACACAGGGTCAGTGGCCATAAAGATTGCACCGAAGGCAAAACCACCGATTACCCAGTGCCAGTAAAATGGCATGGCGAACATGGGGTTAGTTGAATCCAGGGCATTGAATAACATAGCCAGAGCGGCAGACCCGATCAGCACACCTGAAATAATGCGCCAAGACGCAATACGCATCACCAGTAGCAATACTGCACCGAGCAAAATAGCCAGTGTGGACGTCTCACCAATAGAACCATGAATAGTACCAATAAAGGCCTGACTCCAGGTTACGCTCTGTTGCAAAGCAGCCATACCATCTGTGGCGGCAACGGATAACATGGTCGCGCCTGTGTAACCATCGACCGCAGACCAGACTGCATCACCAGACATATACGCCGGGTAGGCAAAGTACAAGAATGCGCGGCCCGTTAATGCTGGGTTAAGGAAGTTTTTACCTGTACCACCAAACACTTCTTTACCAATCACAATACCAAAGCTAATACCGACAGCGACCATCCAAAGAGGTAAGTCTGGCGGACAACAAAGGGCAAACAGGATCGACGTAACAAAGAAACCTTCGTTAACCTCATGGCCACGCACTGCGGCAAACATGACTTCCCAGAAACCACCCACAATAAAGGTGACCATATAGATCGGCAGGAAGTACGCTGCACCATGGACCATGTTGTCCCAGACGCTGCTGGCGTCGTAGCCGGCTAGCAGGCCAATAAACAAGCCTCGCAGTCCCTCTTGGGAGACCATACCCATTTCAGCCATAATGGTATTGGCCTGAAAACCAATATTCCACATGCCGAAGAACATAGTTGGGAAAGTCGCTACCCAAACCGTGATCATCACGCGCTTAAGGTCAATACCATCGCGAACATGCGAGCTGTTTTTGGTCACATCTGAAGGCTTGTAAAGAGCTGTATCTATGGCTTCAAACAACGCATAGAATTTCTCCCACTTGCCGCCTTTGTGGAAATTTGGCTCTAATTTATCTAGAAGATTACGCATCATGGGCTTAACCCTCCTTTTCTATTCTGGTTAGGTTGTCACGAAGAATACCGCCGTACTCATACTTGCCCACACAAACGTAGGTGTATAAACCAACATCTTCTTCATCTAATTCCAAGCAACCCAGTTTCTGGGCCATTTCTGTATCGCCAACAATCAGCGATCGCAAAAGCTGCACAGGCAATATGTCCAGAGCCGTTACATCTTCGTAACCACCCACTGGCACCATGGCGCGTTCGCTACCATTAGTGCTTGAAGTCATATTGAAAAGCTTCTTGGACAGCGACGAGATAAATAAAGGCAGCGCAGAATGCTTGTTAACGCCAGCGCGCAGATAATGTAAAAACTCACGCTCACGGCCTTCACGAATAACTGAGACCTGATTGTGGTAGCGACCTAGGTAGGCAAACTCACCAGCTGCTTTACGACCAGCCAGTACAGAGCCAGAGATAACACGATTTTCGTCATTGGCCAATTCACCAATAACAAGCTGATTAAGATTGGCACCAACACAGGTACTGACAAGACGTGGCTTAAGAACCTGAGGGCCGGCCAGAGAGACAACTCTTGAATTATCCAACTTACCTGAAGTAAATAATGCGCCAGTGGCTATAACGTCTTGATAGCCAATAGACCAAACCGTCTTGTCTGCACTGACTGGATCAACATGATGAATATGAGTGCCAGGCAAGCCTGCAGGGTGCGGGCCGCTGAAGCTAATCTCACGAACGCCATCGATGTCGTGGCCAACAACACCAGAATCTGGTGCCACACAAAGATTAACCGGACCGTCTGTCAAGCGCGTCAACACTGTCAGACCATTGATAAAGTCTTCGCTGCGCTGGGCAATAATAACGGCGGGGTCGGCTGACAATGGATTGGTATCCATTGCAGTAACAAAAATAGAGGCTGGTGTAGAGTCGATGGCGGGCACTTTTGAATAAGGCCTAGTGCGCAGTGCAACCCATTGTCCGGAACTGACCAGATTATTAACCACTGCGGCGCGATCGAGGGTGGCCAGCTTGTCAGCTTTGTAAGACTTAAATTTCTCAGCCTTATCGCCGTCGGTATCAATAACCAGAGACTGAAATACCCGGCGCTCTCCGCGATTGATGGCAACCACTATGCCAGCGGCTGGCGCTGTAAACACAACGCCTTCATTTTTCTTATCAGTAAACAGTGCCTGACCCCGAGTCACGCGATCACCTTCGCGTACCACCATGGTGGGCTTCATGCCCGGGTAGTCCGAACCGACCACCGCCACCTGGCTTATCTTGGGACCATCTTGGATAACCTGCTCCGGCGCACCGGCAATAGGCAGATCTAATCCGCGACGAACTTTGATCATAGTAAATACCACTATTCTAATTTAAATTCTGGCTGCAACACCAAGCTCTTGCGGCCAATCAAACAGCCGCCCCTCAAACTTAAAATGTAAGTTCAAGACCTGTGCATATTTCGTTGTAGTCTCGCCCAACCGGTGACTGCTGTTTCGGAGTCAAATTGGCCGATTTAGATTGCGCGGAATTATAAAGGTCTAGGCGCTGTGATTCCAGCGCCGTAGCACTTTAAACAGCATTCTGAAGGTTTTTTTTGGCCTAAAACAAAAATGAATAGGGAATAGTGGGCTACGGGGGATGATTACCAAGAATTGCGGTGTTGGCGCAGGGCCAAAAAAACGTCTTTGGGAGTAGCAGATGCATTGAGCTGAGACAGATTTTCACGAATCTCAGCGCTATCAGTACGAAAAAAGGTGTTGATCTGCTTTTCTAGGCCCAGATTAGTAATCAGAGCATGGTTGGGGTCCTGAAACTCAACCTGTTGCAGCAGCTGTTGAGCCGCCGCGTTATGAGGCTCGCGATCCAGGGTAAAGCGTAGGTTGTTAACCATATAATCATGGCCAGGATACAGCAGCGTATTGTCCAGTAGCTCCGCCATTTGAGTCATTACTGTATGGGCAAGCACGTCAGGGTCACCCCCAGAATGGCAGTGCCCCACCCCCGCATTAAAAAGCGTATCCCCACTAAACAACGCGGGAACCTCGGTTCTGGAGAGCAGGCAGATGTGGCTCATGGTATGGCCTGGGGTATCCAGCACATCCAATGTCACCGAGCTGCCAATAGAGATCACTGAACCCGCTCCCAGGTCTGTGTCCATACCGGCAATTTTCCCTCGGGCATTGGCATGGGCTAACACCTTGGCACCAGTGGCAGCAACCATTGCCTGATTACCGTCAATATGATCAAAATGCTCGTGGGTGTTAACAATCTGTGTGATCTTCCAGCCTAGTGCCTCAGCACGCTGCAGCACTAGCTGGTGATCATAGGGATCTATAGCCAAGGCTTCGAGAGTCTCTGGGCAGGCAACCAAGTAATGAAAATTGCGCAACGGGTTATCTGTCCAGATCTGCTCTACTAACATGGCTTAAGCCTTCTTTTTATTATTTTTGGTGAAGCTTTTTAGTTAACCTGCTCCTAGCTACCCTGCTCCTAGTTAACCTTCTAGGGGATAACTCGGCCAAACAACGCCAGCAAATTTCTCTAAACAGCGCACGACCTGACAGCTATAACCAAACTCATTGTCATACCAGCAATACAGCACACAGCTGTTGCCGTCGACAATCGTTGCCTGGGAATCTAGCACGCAGGCCTGGCGGGAACCGACAAAGTCCGTAGAAACGGCTTCGGTAGAAACCGTGTAACCAATTTGTTGCTGCAGACTTGAGTGCAACGCTTTTTGTCGCAGAAACTCATTGAGCTCTTCGACGTTAGTGTCTCTGCCCAGCTGCAAATTAAGAATAGCCATCGATACATTGGGGGTAGGTACACGGATGGCATTACCGGTCAGCTTGCCTTTAAGCTCAGGAATCGCCTTGGCAACAGCCTTGGCCGCCCCCGTTGAGGTCAACACCATATTCAGTGCTGCACTGCGTCCTCGTCGATCCCCTTTGTGGTAGTTATCAATCAAATTCTGATCATTGGTATAGGCGTGCACTGTTTCCACATGACCGTTATTAATACCGTATTCATCAAGCAGACACTTCAACACAGGCACAATGGCATTGGTGGTGCAGGACGCCGCAGAGATAATTTTGCGCTCTGGGGTAATCTCATGGTGGTTGATGCCATAGACGATATTAGGAATGTCATCGCCTGCTGGTGCCGTCAGCAGCACCTTAGCTGCGCCGGGACGCAGATGGCCGCTAAGGCCGGCATTGTCTTTCCAGACACCGGTATTATCGACAATCAGAGCGTTGTTGATACCGTATTCTGTGTAGTCTATTTCCTCTGGGCTATTGGCATAGATCACTTTGATGGGGTTACCGTTGATCACTAGAGTATTACTCTCGCTGATCACCCGAATAGTACCCTTGAACGACCCATGCACGGAGTCACGTCGCAGCAGTGCTGCACGTTTTTCTAAATCGTTGTCCAGCTTACTTTTGCGGATCACGATAGCGCGCAGTCGCAGCACATCGCCGCCGCCCGCTTTATCAATCAATATTCTTGCCACTAAACGACCAATACGACCAAAGCCGTAGAGCACAATATCCTGAGGCTGGGGCAGTGGCTTAACGTCTGAACCGACAATATCCGACAGCTCATCGCGCACAAAGTCATCTATGGAGCGGCCATTGCCACCATTTTGAAACTTAACCACCATTTTGCCCAAGTCTAGATGTGCGGGCCCCAGCTGTAGTCTGCTCACGGCATCCAGCATAGGTGCTGTATCAAACTCACTGAGTTCGTTCATCTCGACCTGTCGCACAAAGCGATGGGCCTTCATAAGGTCCGTTACTGACTTGTTGACCATGTTGTTGCCGTACATGTAGGTACTGACATTGCGCTCACGATAAAGCTTGCCAATCACCGGTATCATGCCTTCAGCTAATGCTTCGCGCTGCTTCCAATCCTTGAAAAAATCATCTGGTAACGGTCTATTTTGGTCGGTCATTCAACAGGTCCTTTTAGTTCTGTAGAAAGTACAGTAGTAAGTACAGTTTGAGGTATCGCCATTATCGGGTTTCGACGCTGATCAGACAATGCCCATTTATTTAATCACTATGATAGACAATATTTCTACAATCAATACCCTGAGATAAGTAGAATAGCGCGAGATAAATAACATAGCCCGAGATTAACTAGCGTAGCGACTTAAAAATAGCGCAGCGTCGTATAACGAGGGTAGCGCCAAATAAAGAATATAAAGAGCATAGCGCGAAATAATTATTACTTACTCCATAACTTTTATCACGTACTAACTAGCAGCCCTATATTTATGAGCATTATTCAGCAGCAGCCAGCCTCCCAGCCCGGTGACAAAAAATACTGGGGCGAATTGCGCGCCGCAGGCCGAGCCCTAGCGGTGGCCGAAGCCGCCCATCAATACGATGGCCTGACTTTACTCATTACCGAAACGGCCCGGCAAGCCGCCGAACAGACTCGTGCACTACAGTTTTTTACCGCAGAACAAGAGCTACCCATCTACAGCTTTCCCGACTGGGAGACACTGCCCTACGATATTTTTTCGCCCCACCAAGATATTGTTTCCGCGCGCCTGCAAACCTTAGCCAATCTGCCCTCAGCAAAGCGCGGGGTGATCGTTGTGCCCCTACCGACCCTGATGCACCGCATTGCTCCTACAGATTTTGTCGCCTCAAGGACCTTTAGCTACAAAATTGGCGAGGACCTAGATCGAACCCAACTCCAAGACCAACTCAGCCGCGCTGGCTATAAGCGAGTAGATACGGTATTCGAACACGGCGAATTTGCCTTTAGAGGCTCGATTGTTGACATATTCCCAATGGGCGAGAAGAAACCATTTCGTATCGACCTGTTCGACGAAGAAATTGAGTCCCTGCGGCTATTTGACCCAGAGAGCCAGCGCACCATCGAAAGCGTTGACCAGCTGCAGCTGCTACCGGCGCGAGAATTTCCCATCGACGCAGAGGCCACTAACCAGTTCCTTAATAACTGGCACGACCACTTTGATCACGATCCAAGCAAGTGCTCTATCTACAAAGATATCAAAGACGGTATAGCCCCCCAGGGTATCGAATACTACCTGCCGTTATTTTTTCAGCAGACCGCAACATTATTTGATTACCTGCCCAAGGAAGTGCAGTTGTTTACTCATGCTGGCATTGAAGATGCTGCCGAATACTTCTGGCAGGACATCAATAGCCGCTTTGAAGAGTACGGTGTCGACCCCGAGCGGCCTATTCTGCCCCCTGATGAAATCTTTGTTCCCGTTGACAGCCTGTTCCAACAAATAAAACTGCTGCCCAGAACCATTATTAGCCATGAGCTATTTGGTAAGAAAGCTGGGACCAGTAATCTACAACTGCATGCCGTGCCCGATGTCGCCGTGAATGCAAAGCTTGTTAACCCGCTCGCCAATCTGCAGGCGTTTATTAAAGACCGCCCCCCAGAGACACGCATTCTATTTTGCGCGGAGTCACCTGGCCGCCGTGAAATGCTCAATGATCTGCTAAAGACTATTGATATAAGACCAGCAGATGTTGATCATTGGCAGCAGTTTGTCGACGGGACTGCCGGTCACGGCATCACCACTTACCCCATTGACCAAGGGGTCTATTGCCCAGAGCAAAACCTCTGCCTTATCACCGAAGGCGAATTGTTTGGTCAGCAGGTCATGCAGCGCAGACGCCGATCAAAGGCGTCAGAGTCCCCCGACTACGTCTTTAAAAACCTAGCAGAGCTCAAAGTGGGCTCACCGGTTGTGCATATTGAACACGGTGTAGGCCGCTATCAGGGTCTAGTGACCTTAGAAGTGGACCGAGCAATACAAGAATTCCTAATGCTGAGCTACGCCGACGATGCCAAGCTCTATGTGCCCGTGTCTTCTCTGCACCTTATTAGCCGCTTTGGTGGTGGCGACCAAGTGAGTGCTCCACTCAATCGACTGGGTACGGACAAGTGGGACAAGGCCAAAGAAAAGGCGGCCAAGCAGGTGCGTGACACGGCAGTAGAGTTACTGGATATATATTCCCGACGTGCCGCACGCAAGGGTTTTGCCTGTAGCGAAAATGAAGAGGACTATCGCAAATTTAGCAGCGACTTTGCCTTTGAGGAAACTGCTGATCAGCAAGAGGCCATTGATGCAGTGCGCCGGGATTTGCTTAGCACCCAGCCTATGGATCGCCTAGTCTGTGGTGATGTGGGCTTTGGCAAAACTGAAGTAGCCATGCGTGCTGCCTTTACGGTGATATCCAGCGGTAAGCAGGTAGTAATATTGGTACCGACCACCTTACTTGCGCACCAGCATCTGCAGAACTTCCGTGACCGTTTTGCCAATTGGCCCGTGCGCGTAGAAGAACTATCCCGGTTTAAAACCAACCGCGAGCAAGAAGATATTATTGCCGCCACAGGTGCTGGTAAAGTCGATATTCTGATTAGTACTCATAAGCTATTACATGCCGAAATAGATTTCAGCAGGCTAGGTTTGATGATTATTGACGAAGAGCATCGGTTTGGTGTGCGCCAGAAAGAGAAGATAAAATCTTTGCGCAGCGAAGTCGATATTCTCACCATGACCGCTACCCCAATCCCGCGCACATTGAATATGTCCATGCACAGTATTCGGGACCTCTCCATTATCGCCACACCACCAGCCAAACGGCTGTCGGTAAAAACCTTTGTACGCAAACAGGAATCTCGGGTAACTCGGGAAGCAATACTGCGCGAGATCATGCGCGGTGGCCAGGTGTACTTTTTACACAATGATGTCAAAAGCATACAGCGAATTACTGACGAGCTCGCAGAGCTTGTGCCAGAGGCGCGCATTCAGATAGCCCACGGGCAGATGCGTGAACGCCAGCTAGAGCAGGTAATGTCTGACTTTTACCATCAGCGCTTTAACGTCTTGGTGTGTACAACCATTATTGAAACCGGTATTGATGTCCCCAGTGCCAATACCATATTAATAGAGCGGGCCGACAAATTTGGTCTCGCCCAACTCCATCAGCTGCGTGGCCGAGTTGGCCGTTCTCATCATCAGGCCTATGCCTACCTGATGACTCCCCAAGATAAAAAGCTTAGCGCCGATGCTACCAAACGACTTGAGGCTATCTCTGCGGCCGATCACCTAGGGTCGGGATTTACCCTGGCCACCAATGACCTTGAAATTCGTGGTGCCGGTGAGTTATTGGGTGAAGACCAGAGTGGCCATATCCAAGCGATTGGCTTCACCCTCTACCTAGAGATGTTAGATCGTGCAGTTAAAGCCATTCGCAGCGGTGCAAAACCAGACCTCAATGCCGCTCTGCACCAGGGTATCGAAGTCAACATGCACCTGCCCGCGCTAATCCCGGATGACTATCTACCCGATGTAAATATGCGCCTTACTCTCTACAAGCGGCTATCCAACTGCGAGACTGCGGAGCACCTCCATGAACTGCAGGTCGAAATGATCGATCGCTTCGGTCTGCTGCCCGATCCCGTAAAGGCCCTATTCCAACTTGCGGAATTGCGCCAGTTAGGTGAAAAAATCGGCCTCAAGAAAATTGAAGCCGGCCCCAACGGAGGTCGCGTGCAATTTACCCCAAACACCATCGTAGAGCCCATGGCCATTGTTAAGATGGTACAGACCCAGTCCAGTATTTTCCGCTTGCAAAACAATGACCAACTGAGTTTCACTATGGCCATGGACAGCCCGGAAGAGCGTTTTACTAAGGTTAACGAGATTCTTCAGCAGCTACTCTCAGGGGCCTAAAATCAGCCACAATGCATGAGTCGGCTATAAACCAAGGAATGAGAATGAAGCATCGCAGTATCCAGACATTGGTCTCGCGCTTACTCAATAGAAAGTCAAAGAGGCATCTACTATTTGGCTGCCTTTGGCTGCCAATGGCCATTTGCTCATCTGCACTTTCCCAGACCGAGACCACTGGCGGAGCTGGCCAAGAGATCACTCCTCCCGAAAACTGGTATCAGGTCGAGGTCATACTTTTTACTCAGCAAGGCAATACGGGCAATGAAACTGCCCCCCAAGACTACCAACTTGATTTCCCCGAGAGCTGGCGAGAGTTAATAGATCCGCAGCTAGAAAATTATAAGGGCCATTTTCCCGCTGCCAAAGGCGCACTATTATCGCCCTCCAACAATGACCCCGCAGAGTCCCTATCGAGGCTTATCCCAAGAGCCATGGTTCAGGACCCGACTATCACTGCAAGTAATAGCGATAGACAAGAGCAACCTAGTGCACTAACCATTGCTCAACAGCGATTGGCCGAGGCACGTGCCCTAGATCAGCAGATTTTAGACAGCCAGCTGACAACTACCGAAGGCTATCAGCCTAGGTATGAAGCCCCGTTGCTAATACTGGAAAATAAATTTCGTGATCTCAATGAAACCGGAACAACTCTAGATCGGCGCGGCTACAACGTGGTTTTCCATGAAGCTTGGCGCTTTGCCAGTGACGCAGAAGAAAATGATCCATGGCTCTTGATAAAGGCCGGGCAAAGTGTGGAAGGTCGCCATGAAATTGAAGGCGCAGTGCGCTTTTACAAATCTCGTTTTTTACACTTCGAGACCGACCTCTGGCTGCTACAGTTTGATAATGACGAAAACCAGCGGATCAATCTCCCGGACTTCCCCGCACAATCTGCGGACCTGAAAGCCAGCATTAAAAACAGCCCTGAGCTGTTCTTAACAAAAAGCCCTGAGCGGTCCCTATTAAAGAGCCCTGAGCGTCCCCTATCAAACAGCCCTGAGCAGCCTCTATTAAAAAGCCCAGAGCTGCCAACCACAAAGAACAACAACCCTAGCTTTACAGAGTTAAGGGCCCAAACAGCATTCGAACTAACAGAACCCAAAGACTACCCAGTCGCTAAGGTATGGACACTCAACAAATCTATGCGTCTCGACGAAGGTGAGGTTTACTATATAGACCATCCCCGAATGGGTGCCATAGTGACAGTGAAAAGCTACAGCCCATTGTTGCTAAACCCCCAAACAATCGAAGAAACCGAAGAAATCGAAGCAACGCCCGAACTATTAGGTACGGACTCAAGCAACCAATAGAACCGCTCCTTTACTCATTAGGAAGCTCATTAGGAAGCTCATTAGAAAGCTCAGGGCTGTTCTTTAGGAAGCCCAACAGGCTGCTCGACATAAATCAACGACTGGGTATCAAAGCCCAGCGCGCTAGACTGGGACAGGAATCTCTCCATTACCTCATCGGTGACCTGAGGCGTTCTCGCCAGCAGCCACAGATACTCAGTATTATTGCCCGCCACAAACGCATGTTGGTAGTTATCATCTAAATCAAAAATAACGTAAGAGCCAAAAAACGGACCAAAGAAAGAGACCTTGAGATAACCGGTACCCTCATCCTCAACAAAATAGGCCCGCCCTTCTGCTTCACTTGTTTCACCCAGACCACCTGAACGACCTGAGTTCATTACCCGAACACCACCATCCTCTCGCAGAGAGTATTCAGCGGTCACGAAATCCATGCCCCGTTCAAACGAGTGGTCAAGACGAGCTATCTCATACCAACGACCCAGATAGCGATCGAGCTCGAAGCCTTTAACGGGTTCAACACCCTCTGGTGAGCCGAGGCATCCAAAGAGACTAAAGCACATAGCAATAACAGCAAAAAAACGCATAGAGGTTTCCTGAAAAAAGTATCTGGGTTGGTGGCTATACCATCTAGCCACTAGTATACCCAGCAAGACCTCAACTAGGGACGCCAATCTCCAGACAATAAATAGCGACAGTCCCCACAGAGTGAAGGCTCCTGCTCAAACTCAACTCGCCACAGGGCATCCATCCAAAAAATAGCCAGGGCAGCAAAGAAGCAGTGAACATTAATTACGTTAACCATGGCGTCTATAAAGACCAAACAGATAGGTGCCGCCACTAACAATATGATTGCGACCAATACTTTAGCGACAAGAGAGTCGCTGAATAATTTTTCAAATAGCTGAAAATCTTTCTTGGCTGAGCTATTTGTTGAAGAATTTAGCGAAGAATTTACCGAAGACTCTAACAAAGAGCCTTCTAAATACCCGACTGATTTTCTTTTTGAAGTCACCAACCAATAGGTCAAATAAAATAGCAGCGCCGCCGTCAGCATTAAAGGCCAGAGGGCAGCACCGGCCTGGTCATGCATAAGCTCGATAGTTGCACTCACACGCAAAGGCGCCTCAAAGGGATAGGACAGCATATTGAGGTCGATCAGCCAGTAGCCATTAAAGTAACCGATGGCGATCATTCTCACCAGATTGTTATAAATCCCGGCAACACTGATGAGGCAAATTAAGCCTAGATAAAACAGCAACATAACGGCATCAATCTCGTCGATTAGCCACCAACCCACAAAAGCCGTCAGCACTAACATAGGTGCTCCCACACAAAATACGACATCAGTAGTTTGATAAAGCACTGCATAGGACCGCCGCACGAACCGGCGAAGTCCAGAGCAAAAACTGGCCAAGACTATGGCACCAGGAACTCTTTTTGTCTGTAAAGAAATTTCGGCTATAACGGGTTTTTGCGTTGGTTTATTGCCATTGTAAAAAATAAAATAGCAACTAATTAGCAGACCTAACAGCCCCGCTAAAATTTCAACGTGCCGGGCAACTGGGAAAAGCTCTAACAGGTCCCCAGCGATATAACTAAAAACGGACAACCCTAAAAGAGCCCAACCAAATCCAATAAACACTAACCTACTGAGGCCTAACAAAGATCGCCCTGCCGCACCCAACCCTACAGTACTTAACATAGGGTTCGTCCGACAAAAAAAGAAACAAAGAACACATGCGGGCAAGGACGCCCGGAGGGGGTTATAAAACTCATCGTACGATATCCTTATCAAGCGGACACCCACGACTAAAGTAATAGCGCGCTGTCCGTATTAATCCCTTGAAACGTCCGTGTTACTAAAAGGGAACCACCAAAATGTCTATCTACCAACGTTACAATAAACTTGCACATGAGAAATGTAGATGCTGACCCGCCAAAATTCCAACTTATTTTTATGACTGCGTTGGTAAGTTAAGCATTAACTCTAAACCGCTACTAGGGATCGACGGTAACAACGGGCCCTTCAATATGCAAAGTCGATGTGGGGAAAGCAATTTCCGCTTGATTAGCTTCAACAATTTTAGCCACTTTCAATAAGACGTCCTGCTTGATTTTATGGAACAGAATCCAGTCAGTAGTTTTGGTGAATGTGTAAACAAAAAAATCGAGAGAGCTTTCCGAGAATTTATTAAAGTTAACAATCATTGTCTGCTGAGTATCAATATCTGGATGCTCCAGCAGCATAGTGGTGACCTGGTCAATAATTTTGTCCATTGACGCAATATCTGTGTAACGAATACCCACCGTTTCATAAATACGGCGGTTACTCATTCGGGAAGGGTTTTCTACCGAGATACTGGCAAACACCGAATTGGGAATATACAGGGGTCGCTTATCAAAGGTTCGGATTCTGGTAAGTCGCCAGCCAATATCTTCTACCGTACCTTCTATCTCTTTATCGGGAGATCGAATCCACTCCCCTACCGAGAATGGCCGATCAAAATAAATCATCAGGCCGCCAAAAAAGTTAGCCAACAAATCTTTAGCCGCAAAGCCAACAGCAATACCGCCGATACCACCAAAGGCCAGTAAACCAGATATGCTGTAGCCAAACAGCTGAAGCGCCACCAATATCGCGGTGATAATCACCGAGGCCCGCAGCAGCTTGCCGATAGCAATCACCGTGGTCGCATCCATTGGCTTGGCCATGTAGTCCGGGTCCACCAGGTTGCGTTCTGCCCGCTTAATAAAGTTGGTTACAAATAGCGCACCAAGAAATATAACCGCCAAACGATTAATAGGGTCGATTAGAGCCTGCAATGGTGATGCCATTCTTTCAGCTGCGATACCGGCTGCAAAATTTACACCCAGAATCCAAATTAACCAGATAGCCGGTTTGCGACAGGCTTCTATCAAAGCATCGTCCCATACCGTTTTAGATTTTTTGGCATGCAACTCTAAGCGATCAATAACCTTATTGAGAATAAAGCCAGCTGTCAGGGCGGCTAACACAATAAAAAATAAATCGGCTATCCATAAATTGTCGTAGCCTGTTAGGTTAACAAGCCAAGTTTCGATCGTATTCATAGGTATATCTTTCATCGCTATAATTTACCGTCGCTAAGTGTTTCTAATAATTTAATGGTTTTAATGCGTCTTGGGTTCTCAACCAGCTGGTGCCAGTCTACAGACATTTGTGCCGCCATAGAGGCAATTCTATCAGAGCCCTTAACATCTTGGCTTTCCATATAACGCAATACTTCCAGCGCGCCCTCAGGGCAGTTACAGACCAGAATCATATCGCACCCGGCGTCTAGGGCCAGCTTGGCTTTATCGACAAAGCCACCAGCGACATCTGCACCTTTCATAGTCAGATCATCACTAAAAATAACCCCCTCAAAGCCTAGCTGTTTGCGCAGTATCTGCTTGAGCCAAAAGGGAGAGAACCCTACCGAATCTGGATCAACCTCAGGAAAAGTTATATGCGCAGGCATCACCCCATCCAATGTTTGGGATAATTCAATAAAGGGTTTTAAATCGTGATCCAAAAGCTGCTGCCAGCTTCTGTGGTCGACCGGCGCTTCCAAATGGCTGTCGGCGACTATGCCACCATGGCCGGGAAAATGTTTGCCTGTGGCGGCCATACCAGCTTCATGCATACCAGCGATAAACGCTCTAGCCACTTCGGTAACCGCATCGGGCTGGTCAGAAAATGCGCGGTCACCAATGATACTGCTAGTCTGCCGATCGACATCTAGAACAGGAGCAAAGCTGATATCGAAGCCGCAGGCAAGAACCTCAGAAGCCATCAGCCAACCGACATTCTTAACTAAACTCAGTCCAGCATCAGAGTCCTGAGCAACCAAATCACCTAATACCTGCATCGGTGGCAACGCGGTAAACCCCTCTCGCAATCGAGCCACCCGGCCACCCTCTTGGTCGACCGCAATCAGCACGGTATCTGAGGCTGCTCTAACCTGTGCTGTGAGGCTACTCACCTGTTCCCGGCTGGTAATATTGCGAGCAAATAGAATGACACCACCTACTTGAGGGTTTTGCAGTAACTCATGCTCGCTGGCGGTCAACTCGGTCCCGGCCAGATCGAGCATTAATCGTCCGTATGTCATTGGGTGCTGTCCTGTTTAGACGGATTTATGATGTAGCTCAGAGGAGCTATTCTAAATAGATTTTAAACAGCCGCCATTTTAACCACTAAACAAATTTGAGCACAGAGAAAATAACAATAAATTAATGGCCATAAGTTAATGACGATAGCTTAATGGCAATAGGTTAATGGCGACAGGTTAATGGCAATAGATTTTAAAACAGCGCTGAGGACCAGCGCCGTTTCGTAGATGATCTATTTCTGCTGGCCAAAAGCGATTCAGGTTGGTTTAAAGCGCTAAAAGTCAGCCCTCGACATCTTGATTAGCACTCCCCATGCGCATATGTTGCAAAATCAGCTCAGCGGCCTCTTCGCTAGTGTCTACTAGCTTAAATAGATGCAGCTCCTCGTCAGAGATACAACCCTGCTCCAACATCCGCCCCACTATCCAATCAACCAAACCAGACCAGTAATCCACACCAACCAATACAATAGGAAAAGGGTCTACCTTGCCTGTCTGCACCAATGTCAGCGCTTCAAATAACTCGTCTAAGGTGCCATAGCCACCAGGGAAGATCACAAAACCAAGCGCATGCTTGATAAAGAGATACTTACGCACAAAGAAATAACGAAAATCCAAGGAGATATCTTGGTAAGGGTTGCTGGTCTGTTCAAAGGGCAATTCAATGTTGAGCCCAACAGACGTCGCTGAGGTTCCAAAGCAACCTCGATTGGCCGCCTCCATAATACCGGGCCCACCGCCCGTAATAACAGGCACTCCTTGACTGCCAAGTAGCTCACCCAAAATCTGCGCTTGCTGATAATGTGGACTACCGGGTTCAAACCTTGCGCCACCAAATACCGTCACGGCAGCACCTAACTTTAAGAGTTTATCTGTTCCATCGACTAGTTCAGACTGTATACGCAGAACGCGCCATGCTTCTTGTACTTTTGCTTCTAGCATTTTTATACCTCTGTTTTCTTTTAAATATAGACCCTCTTGCGCTTCTTTGAATACTGTATATAATCACAGTCACCTGAAAGAAGGAAAATGTTATGGATCGTCTTACAGCACGACAGCAAGAAGTCTTCAACTTAATTAAAGATAATCTCGACGAGACTGGATACCCACCAACCAGAGCCGAGATCGCCCAGAAACTTGGTTTTCGCTCTGCTAACGCCGCCGAAGATCATCTGCGAGCGCTAGCACGCAAAGGAGTCATTGAGATGATTCCAGGGGCCTCGCGAGGAATTCGAGTAGTAGACCATTTCAGCGGCATTCCGATTGTTGGCCGCGTGGCTGCTGGTGAGCCCATACTGGCCGAACAAAATATTGAAGATTACCAAGAAATGCCGGCAGGCAGCTTCCACCCGCACGCTGACTACTTTTTGCGCGTACAGGGCCAGAGTATGGTTGATGTGGGTATTATGGATGGCGATTTACTGGCGGTACATCAGCAGCCCACCGCAGAAAACCAGCAAATAGTCGTGGCCAGAGTCGATGGCGAAGTGACAGTTAAGCGATTGAAGCGAACTCGCAGCAAGCATGAGATTCAGCTGTTACCTGAAAACCAGAGCTACTCACCGATCATTGTCGATCTGCGCGCTCAGGACTTTGCGATTGAAGGTTTGGCGGTTGGTGTAGTAAGAGTGTCGATCTAAATCTTCGACTTAAGGCTTAAATCTAAGGCATTAGATCTAATGCCTTTTTTGATTTTTTTATATAGAAATAAACTTGCAGGCTAGATTATAAAAGCTTGCGCTTCTATTGTTAGTGGCTTAAATATTGCTCTGAGCAAAGGCGTAATCCTCAACCGGAACGCCGTTAAGCACATGCTCTTGAAGTATTTTCTCTATGACCTCCGGTGTGCAGCTATGGTACCAAGTGCCATCGGGGTAACTGAGCATAATCGGGCCTCCACGACAGATTCTTAAGCAGTCTACTTTTGATCTATAGACGCCCGACTCAACATCTAGCAATTTGAGCTCGCGGATGCGTCTCTTCAGATATTCCCAAGACTCATTAGCCTCTTCCAAAGGTGCACATTTCCCCGCAGTACAGATCATAAGATGTTGGCGAAAGCTGGACACTTGGCGCTTCTCTGCCAGGTCTTTAATTAAGTCAGTATTTATCATAGGTGTTAGGTACTAGTAGGTGGAATGTACTGGTGGAAAAGAATACTGGTGATAAAGGGCACTGTAGATGGAATGCACTGTACGTGCTCTGTAGTGGCTGCTGATAACCTGTACAAGACCATAGCGCCATTTTAAAACTACTCTAATGGCAAGCTCTAATGGACGGTATTACGAGAATCATCATTATTAACGGCCATCGGTGAACGTTCTTCGTTAATGTCAAAAACCGTTTGAATGCCAGCATCCATCATGCTCTTGGCAACCTCTAAATGCTTGCCATCTAAGTAATCTAGAACTTCCTCAGAAAAGGTAATACGCACTAAGGGCGTATCGGTCCCTGCCCGTTGCAGCGCAACCTCACCATCATCCAGCATCACCAATTCAAACTCTGTCAGAGCCATTTTCAATTCCTAACTATTATTTGTCTTTATATCTGTCGCTTGGCTATTTACCGGTCGCTTCGCAATTTACCTGTCGCTTAGCAATTATCTGTCGCCTTGCCATTTATGTAACGCCTAACAAACAGTTTAGCATCGATCTGAGCCTACCGTTAAAACTCAACCATCATGTCTCTTTGCCGGTCAATCAACTCACTGAGTTTCCCCAGCCAATTTTCGGCGGCAAGAACAGTCCACTCGACGTTTCTCAAGCCCTCTGCAGAGACAGCATCAAGCGCAATCATGGGTAGTCGATCTGCATCCATTTCCGCCCTGCGTATCACAGGTAGCCTAGACAGCTGAGCATGGGCATTAAACAGCTCAGATACCCAAGAGTTACTGTCTGCCGTTAAATATTGCATCTCAACTGCTTCAGCTGGGCACTTACCCTCAGCCTCAAGCATCGCAACAAGGGCATCCGCATCGATGACTAATTGTGGGTCCGCCAGTTTATAAATAGTTGCAACATCACAAAGATGCCAGTGCCAAGCCTGATACAGCTGTAAAGCTACGGACTGAACTAATGCTTCGGTCTGATGGCTGTTGTTAGTTTTTACAGCGGCCAATAACTGGGTGGCAAAAAGTACCTTTTGGTTAACCGCTGACAGGTAACTCGACTGTGCCACGCCTATTACTTACTGGCTTTTTCAGCAGGCTTCCATTTGCCATTGCTGTAAAAGGCACTCCAGCCGGTGGGCTTGCCGTCGTCTTCACTGCGCACATACTGCTCTTTAGTCTTGCGGCTATAGCGAATTACAGTTGGCTTGCCATCCGGATCCAAGGCAGGCGCGGTCAATAAGAACTGATACTTCTCATCAATACGATCTTTGTAAGGCAGCAACTCTTCTACTGTCGGCGCTCTGGTCTCGCGGTGACGAGGAAACTGGCTTGCGGCCAAGAAAATGCCAGAGGCACCGTCGCGCAATACATAATGATCTTCGACTTTGACACAGCGCAGCTCTGGCATGGCAATAGGGTCAACCTTAGGCGGTGCCGCCTCGCCGTTGCGGAGCAATTTACGAGTATTCTTACAGGGCACATCTGGTTCAGTTTCACCAGTACAGCCAAAGTATTTGCCAAAACGACCCGTTTTAAGCTGCATCTCACTGCTACATTTGTCGCAGTCGATCACTGGGCCTTCATAGCCTTTAATCACATACTGACCAAACTCTACCTCATGGCCGATACAGTCTGGATTATTACCACAGACATGAAGCTTGCGCGTTTCATCGAGCAGGTAGCTATCCATTGACGTATTGCAAAGCTTGCAGCGGTGCTTGTGCAGCAGCAGTTTAGATTCTGCTTCATCGTCTTCGTCAATATTGACGGCTTCATCACCTGCAGTCAGGTTAACCGTGTGTTTGCAGCGTTCTTTAGGCGGCAAGGCATAGCCAGAACAACCCAGAAATACACCGGTTCCGGCAGTTCTAATCATCATCGGACGGCTGCATTTAGCACATTCAATATCTGTTTCAGAGGGATTGTTAGGCCGCATCCCATCGTCAGCGTTCTTAGCACTACTGACTTTCTTACTAAAGTCCTCATAAAAACGATTGAGCAACTGCTTCCAGTTGAGCTTGCCCTCGGCAACTTCATCGAGGCGCTCTTCCATGGTGGCCGTAAAGCCATAGTCCATTAAATCGGTGAAGCTTTCGGTTAGGCGGTCACTGACTATGTCACCAATTTTCTCAGCGAATAAACGCTTATTTTCAACTCGTACATAACCACGATCTTGAATCGTTGAAATAATGGACGCATAGGTCGATGGTCGACCAATTCCTCGCTTCTCAAGCTCTTTGACCAGCGCAGCTTCAGAATAACGAGCTGTAGGCTTGGTAAAGTGCTGTTGAGGAATCAGAGCCAGCATATTCATGGCATCGCCCTGTTGCAGATCCGGCAATTCATCGTCTTCTTCTCTGGCAGGCATTACGGCCAAGTAACCATCAAAGCGCGTTACGCGACCCTTACAGGTTAATTCGTAGTCACCAGCAGCAACGGTAATAGTGGTCGCCGTAAACTCCGCTGAGGTCATCTGACAGGCCACAAACTGCTGCCAAATCATCTGGTAGAGCCGTCGAGCATCAACTTCCATCTCGCCCAGGCTTCCGGGTGCAATATCAATATTGGAGGGGCGAATCGCTTCGTGAGCGTCCTGAGCACCAGACTTACTGCTATATACAGCCGGCTGCTCTGGAAGATACTTGGCCCCGTGGCGTAACTGAATATATTCACGACAGGCGCTGACTGCATCGGCACTTAGGTTCGTAGAGTCCGTTCGCATGTAGGTGATATAACCAGCTTCGTAGAGTCGCTGGGCCATCATCATGGTTTTCTTAACGCCAAATCCTAGCTTGGTACTCGCAGCCTGCTGCAATGTCGAGGTAATAAACGGTGCCGAAGGCTTGGATTTAGTCGGCTTGTCTTCTCTTTTGCTAACCGCATAATCAGCGATCCGCAGAGCGGCTAGGGCTGTATCTGCCTCATCTTTATTGACGGGGCGAAAGCCCTTGCCCAAAAATTTCTTAATATCAAAGCGAATTTTGATTTCGTCAGCGTTATCACTGGCATCTGCTTCTAGGCGATTTTCAAGATCTGCCTGAACGGTCCAGTATTCCTCAGGGATAAAGGCGCGAATCTCGCGCTCTCGCTCAACAATCAGGCGCAGCGCTACCGACTGTACTCTGCCTGCTGACAGGCCACGGCCTACTTTTTCCCAGAGTAACGGCGACACCATAAAGCCTACAACACGGTCTAGAAAACGGCGTGCCTGTTGAGCATCGACTCGGTTAGTGTTTAGTTTTCCGGGGGCTTCGAAGGCCTTGCGGATGGCCTTTTTGGTAATTTCGTTGAATACCACTCGCTTGTAGCGACTCTCATCACCACCGATCACCTGAGTTAGGTGCCATGCAATGGCCTCACCCTCTCTATCCATATCCGTCGCGAGATAGACAGTATCTGCATTTTTAGCCAGCTTCTTAAGCTCGGCAACGACCTTTTCTTTGCCGGGCAAGGTGGCATATTCAGCTTTCCAATCATTTTCTGGGTCTATACCCATACTATTAATAAGCTGGGATTTGGCTTTTTTCTCTCGGTGGATAATTTTATCTTCCGGAGACATCTTGCGAGTCAGCGCAGCTAATCTAGCGCGCTCTTTAGGGTCTGTCGTCGTGCGGTTAGCACCAGTCGGCAGATCTCGAATATGACCCACACTGGACTTCACCACAAAATCATCGCCGAGATAGCGGTTGATTGTCTTAGCTTTCGCTGGTGACTCTACAATGACTAAAGATTTACCCATAAGAGGAAGCATTCCTTAATAAAACTACTAAATATTTATAAAACCATGGCCAAAATACGGTTTTTTGGCCCAATTGATAGCGCCGAAGGACGCATATATACTTCCTAGCCTGCCCTCTGGTCAAGTTTCATCGACAATTTTCTTCAGCTTTTTGTCGAAGTCTATGCAAAATCTCACAGATTTTCTTCACCTCAGGCAACTCTCCCCGCTCGTCCCAGATCACCCCAATACCTTGGCCGCTGGCAATAATCGCGCTGACACCTACTGGCATTATGGGAACAATTTCAGACAATAATGGGTTCCATTTAGGATTTGCCTCTTGAACAAACCAAGACCAGCCCTCGTGATCAGATGACCAACCCCGCTGGCTGGCTCTGTGCAATACCCAATTTTGACGACAATCTGTATCCTGCCATGGCAGCCGATAGCAAACCGACTCTAAACGGTGCTCCCCTTCCCGGGCATCTGGTCTGCGGTGCAGGCTTACCTGCAATGACTGGCCACTGGCCTGGCGTCGCAATTCAGTAATGCGCTTCTGATGTGGTGATTGTTTGAGCCACATCAATGGAGATAGCACTACGGCCATGCCAAAAACTATTAACAACCAAGTCATTTCGTACTACTCTTATTCATAGGGATTTTTTGTATCAGGCAAGCAAAGTTGAATTTTAGCTTATAAAACTCTGTAAGCCGTCAAATAACTCAATCGATCAAGGGGCAACAGCTATGTCGAGTTACAAACATATTTTAGTCGGGCTGGATTTATCAACAGAATCCCAGCAAGTAGTAGATCGCGTCAAGTTTCTTTTTGCCAACAGCGATACAAAAATCTCGCTGTGCCATATTTTAGAGCCACTCGCTTTTACTTACGGTGGCGATATACCCGTAGACCTTTCGGACGTTCAGACTCAACTCCAACAGCAGGCAACAGAGCGCTTAGACATTCTCGGGCAGCAGCTGCAAGTGGCCACAGAAGATCAGCACATTATTCTGGGCCACCCAGCCCAAGAAATGCACCGAATGGCAAAATCAGAGGATATCGATCTAATCATTGTCGGCAGTCATGGTCGCCATGGCCTTGCACTTATCTTTGGCTCCACAAGTAATTCGGTATTACATGGCGCCAACTGCGATGTTTTGGCTGTGCGAATTTCAGAGTAGAGCTTTGCTCTTTGACTACTCAACTACGTAAACCTTAAGTCCACTAGTTGATCCCAATTAGTGGGCTTAAGGTTTAGACTCGCATTAACGCTGCTTTACTGGTAAATTTCCGCCCTCAAGCCTCAGCAATAAAAAAAGCCGCCAACCAGCCAGCAGGGATGTAATGTTCAGCAAAAAACCATTTTTTACGTCATTGCTAATGCTATTGGTATTCGCTTCTGCAAGCTCTGTATCCGCCGACAGTGCGCAACAAGTCCTAGACCAACAGGCAGGGCAGCGAGAACAAAGTGCACAGCGAGAATCGAGTGCACAGCGATCTCTCTATGCCAAGGCGAAAAAACTGATCGCCAGCGGTGAACGGCAAAAGTCGCGCCGTTACACAGCCGACCTTATCGACTACCCCCTATACCCCTATCTAGTCTACGCCGACTTAATCGCTGACCTGCGCTACAACAGGCGCAAGGAAGTTGCCGATTATCTGCAGCGCTATTCAGGTAGTGTAAAAGCCAAACATTTGCGTGCCCGCTGGCTTGATTATCTCGCCCGCCGCGCCTATTGGACGGCTTACACCGAGTACTATGATCCCGAGACTGCCAGCGTCGGCCGGCAATGCAATTTTTATCTGGCCCAATACCGCGTGGGCAATAAGTCTGTGGCCATGAGCGAAGGCCTTAAACTTTGGACTCAGGGCAAGTCACAGCCAAAGACCTGCGATCGATTATTCGGCATCATTATTAAAGAGGGAAAGATTACCGAAGCAGTTGCTTGGAAAAGGTTTAACGCTGCCCTACTTGCCCATAACTTTCAGCTGGCTCGCTATTTAAAGAGATTCTTAAAGACAGATAAGTATAAAAAGCTTCATCAGCTCTACTACGATATTGATCGCAATCCGCGCCGCCTGAAAAAAAATGCCGCTCTGAGTGGAGATTCTGCCGAGGAACTACAGATTCTTGAACATGGCCTCTCCCATCTAGCCCGAAAGAATCCCAATCTCGCGCTCAAACATTGGTCCCGCTATAAGCTGAATCATGAATTCAATCATCAAGCCCAGGCTAAAGTTGTCAGTGCCATTGTCAAAGGGCTCTATAAAAAGGGTCATCAAAGCGCAGCCGATAGCTATTTTCTCGATCACTTGGCACTCCTTAACCAGAGCCTAGAAGGAGAGCTTACCGAGTGGCGAATTCGCCAATCTTTGGCTGACCTTGACTGGCCCAGTGCCAGACAATGGATTGCTCGCCTGCCCCCAAGCAATCAGCAAAAGACTGTCTGGCGCTATTGGACAATACGCAGCATGGAGGGCGACCCGGCAACGACTAAAAATCCAGAGTTGGTTCAGTTGACACAAACCTTAGCTCGCGAGCGCGACTTCTATGGTTTTTTGGCCAGTGAGAAATTACAAAAAACCTATAGTATTAATCACAATCCAGCCATTATAGAAGACCAGCTTCTGCAAAGTATTGCAGCCAATCCGGCCATGCAACGGGCCAGAGAATTACATTTTCACGGTGACAGCTTAGATGCCAATCGTGAATGGGCAGCAGCCAGCAAAAATTATACAACCCAGGACTGGATTGCCGCAGCCGTTCTCGCTAGCCAATGGCAATGGCACAATAAAGCCATAGCCAGTATGGGCAGCGCTAAATACTGGGACGATGTTGAGATTAGGTTCCCTCTTGCCTACGCTGATCAAGTGAATCAGGTAGCCAAAAAGACTGGTATAGAAAACTATTACCTGTCTGCTCTAGCAAGGCAAGAGAGTGGCTTTAACGCTAAGGCAACCTCTGGTGTTGGCGCTAGAGGGCTTATGCAGGTCATGCCGGCCACTGCCAAGGCAACGGCCAGAAAGCACAGGTTACCCTACCGCAACAAAAAACAGCTGCACAAAGTTGCCATCAACCTACCGATTGGTGCCCATTACTATAGCGACCTACTCACGAGGTTTGGCAACAACAGAATACTGGCAACTGCTGCCTATAATGCAGGGCCCACTCGCGTTGACCAGTGGCTGCGTAAAAGTGGCGGTAAACTTCCCTTCGATGTATGGATGACCTTGATCCCGTTTAAAGAGACTCGCAGCTACGTCCGTAATGTTCTTATGTATTCGGTGATCTACTCGCGCAAGCTCGGGCTTACACCGCCCATGCTTTTGCAACATGAACGGGATATGCTGCTGTAATACCAGCTTATTAGCTACAGCATATATTTAGAGTGTTCACTTATAGAGCTCATTCGCAGAAGGCACTCAGAGCTAATTTAAGCTCTTTATCGCCAAGGGCACTCCACATGATAGATATTGGCGTCAACCTCTCCAGCAAGCGCTTTAAAGACGATATAGGCGACGTACTTGAACGGGCACTAGAAGCTGGCGTGGAAAAGTTAGTTTTGACTGGCACCTCGGTTGACGAAAGTCAGGCAGTGCTAAAAATTTGTCAGGAATACGCTGGCCAGTTCCCTTCGATGCTTTACGCAACCTGTGGCATTCATCCCCATGACGCTAAGTCGTTTAACCATAGCAGTCTGAGCAGCCTCCGCGAGCTTGTCGCTCATCCGCAAATGGTTGCGATTGGCGAAGCGGGCCTCGACTTTAACCGCAATATATCGACGCAGAAAGATCAGGAAATAGCCTTTGAGGCGCAGTTAGAGTTAGCAGCCGAACTCAACATGCCCCTCTTTCTCCACGAGCGGGATGCCTCCCAGCGCCAGCTAGAAATTATGCACGCCTACCGCGACCATTTTTCAGATGCAGTTATCCATTGTTTCACCGGAGACAAGAAAACATTATTTAGCTATTTGGATATGGACTTGCATATAGGTATAACTGGCTGGATATGTGATGAGCGGAGGGGATTGGAATTGCAGCGTTTAGCGAAAAATATTCCCTTGGCACGCTTGATGATCGAGACTGATGCACCTTATTTAATGCCGCGGAACATAAAGCCTAAGCCCAAACATAATCGCAATGAACCTGCATTTTTGCCCCATGTCTTAACTGGGATTGCTGAGGTGAGGCCGGAAACTGCGCAAGAAATAAGTGCTGCCACTAGCGCCAATGCAGCACGCTTTTTTAGGCTGCCCAATGTAGATTAACTCTCTTAGGCACTCTCTTAACCCATCTGGCAAATACTGTCGCCAACGCTGATCACACCAATGCCACGAATCTGAGCACGCAGCCCTCCCTTGCCAATCATATCGGGAAGAATCCTAACCCCCAATCGCCGCTGCAGGCTAGCACAGGGCTCGCAGAGTTGGACACCATAGAAAATTACACCATTAATATTAAAACGTTTGCCTACCAAATCATTGAGACGAATACCCTCTGTCACAAGGTTGCGTCGAAAATCACTCTCATGGAATTTATGTCCACCAGCACTATTAAACGCCTCTAGTTCTTCAGACTCTATGAGAGTGATCTCCCAATCCGGCTCGCCTTTATAGTGAGATCTGTTCTTGCCTGTTTCTGAATAATAGCGGTCACCGACTATGCCTTTACCGGCCTTGAGAGACACCTTTTGGTGGCCACTAACGCCGGCGCCACTAGTTCCAGCGACATAGATTCCTTTTACTTGACCCGCAGACATAGCCAGCTCCCTAGTCGTCCATCAACGCTTTATACATACTGTTCTTCGGCTTACTAAACACTGATCGCACCATTGGTTCAAACAGAGATAGCTCCATCTTTGGCATGCTAGGGTCAAAAGAAGGGTCATCATATTTAGCAATAAATCTCGCCGTACGCTTAAAGTTTTCATTCTCAGAATACTGGTCTCGCATGTTGCGATCGGCGCCCAAAAAGTGGAAAAAGTTATAACCCTGAAAGATAGCATGATGCTTAATCATCCAGTGATTTTCTTCAGACACAAAAGGCTGCAAAATCACCGCCGCTACGTCGGCATGGTTGGCGCTGCCCAACGTATCACCAATGTCATGCAACAGCGCACAGACGATATACTCTTCGTCCTCACCTGCTTCAGCGGCCCGATGGGCGGTCTGCAGAGAATGCTGCAAGCGGTCCACAGCAAAGCCGCCGTAGTCGCCAGTCAACAGTTCCATATGGGTCAGTATGCGGTCTGGTAGTTTCTTAAAGAACGCGAGCTGCTCTGGCATAATAATTTGCCAGTCCTCTGCGGTACTTTGCGACATTTTTGTAAAGGTAGCGTTCATGATATGCCCTCATTAAATCAGTATTTCGAATTATTATGGGCAAGATATTATCAGCACCGCGGCTATTTGGCTATCCGAGAAACAGGGGGTTTTTTAAGAGGAACACTGCCCTACTTACTTCATCCTGCACTTAGAGGCAGGCAAGGAAAGGAAGCAGCAGAGCGAAGACTAAAAAATGAGCACCGCAAAGAGAGTAAACCAGTAGCAGAGCGAGTCAACGAATATGAAGGTAGGTTACCAGCGGAGGCTGTTAACCACCCAAAACACAGTCTTCGACGAGCTCCGCTGGTGTATTAGGCATAATGCGCACGTCTTGGATCGTCACAGCAAAAGGCTCAGATGAGGCCAATAAGAATGGCGTAGTGACTTTTTCTAGGTCAACACCCAGTGCCTTGAAACACTCGAGGCTAATACCTTTAGTCACCCACTCTCCCTTGGGCGCATCGCGGAACATCTTGGTGACGTCCAGACTACCATGACAAGGCCAGCCACAATCCATGCGCTGAATAACTGTTCCCATGGGACGCTCATTGACCTTGAACTTCACCACAACGGCGCCATTTTGATCTGACATTTCAGACAGGCTAAGGGCATCTTCTGACTGCCAAAAGAATTGACTCAAACGCTTGCCTGACCAGTTGATCAGACGTGAATCTTCTTGCACCGTGCCATCCACAACAGTCACTGAAAGGTCTCCAAATGCCGATTTGGCAACAACCCCTTCAACCAATCTAGCCCAATCACTGCTGTCCCCCATAAAGGACTTAAAGGGTGCGCGATTACTGCCATTAAAAATAATTTGTGCCGTTGATAAACCCTCGACCATAGAGACTTCACTGAGGTTATCGACGAGCAACTCTTCGCCGCCATAGGCTAGGCCCTGGCCACGGGTTAATAAGAAGTCAGCCACCGGCTGTGACTTATCAACACTATTTTGTTCCGCGCTAGGCCAGTCGAATGATAGTTTGCCAGTAAAGTCATGACGCGGCTGACCATTGGCATCTCCCACCATCACATCGGCTATACCGCCGCCTTCTGTACCTGGCAACCAGGCCACAACAAACGCATCCGAACTATTTATTTCGCTGTTGACCCACAGAGGCCGTCCCGTTAGGAACACCGCAACGACGGGAATATTTTTTGCTTTTAACGTCTTTAATAGCTCTAGGTCAGACTTGTCGCCATCTTTATAAAGTAGTGATTCTATATCGCCTACACCCTCTGCATAGGGCTCTTCACCAAATACAACAACCGCTACATCTGGCTTTTTACCCCAGCTGCCGTCGGCGCTCATTTCGCTACTGCTGCCAATAGCCTCAAGCGCAGATTCAAGCCCTGAATAGATTGAAGTGGCTCCGGGGAATTCAGTATTTTTGTTTTCGGTACCCTGCCAAGTGATGGTCCAACCACCATTTTGTTTACCAATATTGTCAGCACCATCACCAGTCACTAAGACATGCTGATTAGGCTGCAACGGCAATAATTGATTTTTGTTTTTAAGTAAAACCAACGACTTGCGAACTGCTTCTCGAGCCACGGCTCGGTGCTCTGGGGCACCTATAATGCCGATATTCTTGGCTGCTGATCTAGTTGATGGCGCACCTTTTTCGTAGAGACCTGCGCGAATTTTAACTCGTAAAATACGGGTAACTGCATCATCAATTCTGCTCATGGCGATCTCACCAGAGTTAACCTGATTTATCGTATTGCTGAGAAGCACTTTCCAGTCTTCCGGCGCCATAATCATGTCGATGCCGGCATTAACAGCCTGTGCGCAGCTCTCGTTATTACAGCCCTCGACCTGGCCAATACCATTCCAGTCGCTGATTACAAAACCATCGAAGCCTAAGCGGCCCTTCAAAACGTCTGTTAACAGCTCTTTGTGCCCGTGTAGCTTAAGGCCATTCCAACTATTGAAGGACACCATGACCGTCTGTACACCAGCATCAATTGCTTTGTAGTAGCCTTGGCCATGCTGTTCTAGTAATTCTTCGAGATTGAGTATCGTGTTGCCCTGATCAATACCCCGATGAGTGCCACCATCACCAATAAAGTGCTTGGCTGTTCCGATCACTTTTTCAGTATTGGTTCGTAACTCGCCTGGCTTGCCTTGCATGCCTAAAACGATTTCCCCTGCATAGGAGCTGACGATATCAGACTCACTACTGAAGCCTTCGTAAGTGCGGCCCCAACGATTATCTTTAACCACGGCGACAGTAGGCGCAAATATCCAGTCGATACCGGTCCTGGCGACTTCGCGAGCGGTGATCTCACCAATTTTTCTCATTAGTGCCGGGTCGTTAGCTACCCCAAGACCAATATTATGGGGGAACAGTGTCGCGCCAATAACATTGTTGTGACCATGCACTGCGTCTGTACCCCAGACTAATGGAATTCCCGCACCACCGCCGCTGCGATCTATAGAGGCATGGTAATAGCTGTCGGCAAGCTGTAACCAGTCATCGACACTAGAACCTTTATTTTTGTTGGGGAACGAACCACCACCATTAAGTACCGAGCCCAGGTGATACTGAGTCACATCTGCGGGTGAGACCCATTTGATCTCCCCCTGTATCATCTGACCTACTTTCTGCTCGAGAGTCATGTCCTGTAAAATACTCTGCACCTGCGTTTCAACTGAGGTTTCAACTGAGGTTTCAGTGCTACACCCCGTCAGGGTAACGGCTAGAGAGAGACCTAAAAAGGCAGTCAAAGCAGCTTTGTAAGACCGTTTAGCAGCCGGTATTGGAGACACAGATTTTAATTCCACAAACATCATTAATTTTTCTCGACAAAGTTTATTCATGTTCAGATATACAGAATCTAAGGTTGTCACGGCCACAGGCCTAGGGGAAGTCCAGATGCGTTCGCCGGTTTATCGCGTGCGATAAAAGGGACTAGAGTTATTCTATTGTCCCAAGGAAGGTATGTCCTGCTTACTGAAACAGGTTGCGAATAGACTCGCGATAATTGCGGCTGACCTTTAAGGATCCGCCATCTGAGAGCTGAAGTAGACTCCCACCCTTTTGCAGAGGCGTAACACTAACAACACGCTCAATATTCACAATCGTTGAGCGATGGATTTGTACGAATAGCTTATCGTCTAACTTGCCTTTCAATTCTCTTAAAGTGCTTCTAATAACATGGGTCTCTCCGAGGGCATGGACGCACATATAGTCACCAGCGGCGTCCACCCAATCTATATCGTCAAAGGGGATAACTTTGACTACCCCTGAGTCCCTTACCAGCAGCTTACGTTTCATACCGTCGGGTAAACTTTCACTATTTGCATTCTGGGGTTTGTCGGCGGCCAACCGCTCAGAAATAGCGTCAATAGCACCGATTAACGGTGTCTTGAAACTGACATCGCTTTCATTCTTTAAACGATCTAAGGCCCGATTGACAGCCCGCCCAATGCGCTCTTGGTCTAGCGGCTTCAGCACATAATCAACAGCATGCAAGTCAAAGGCATCGACTGCGTACTGATTAAAAGCGGTAACAAAAATAACCATCGGCATGATGTCTGACTGCAGTGTCTTGACCACGTCAAAGCCATTCATGCCCGGCATCTGAATATCCAAAAATAACAGGTCGGGGCGCACGTCTAAGGCAGTGGCAACAGCCTCTCTACCGTTGCAGCATTCAGCTACGATCTCGACCTCATCGAACTCCATTAACAGTGAACGCAAAAAATCCAGTGCTAGGGGCTCATCGTCAACGATCATGGTTTTCAATTTTTGCATAAGTACTCTTTTAAGCTATAACTCTATATAAATATATATAAGTGTCTGTAAATATCTATAGCGGCCTACAGTAACTCTTAGTGACTTTTAGTAACTCTATATGGCTTGTTTTTCCAACGGTAAGCGCAGGTAGACCTTTAACCCTTGGGGCTCGGCGCGCTCTAACTTAAAGCTATAGCTGTCACCATAAAACTCTTGCAAACGATCTACTGTATTTCTTAGACCTATACCTCTCGACTGAAGCTCATCGGTCACGTCCTTGATCCCAGGCCCAGTATCCGCTATTTCTACAACTAAATGCTGGCCATCTAAACGCGCTGAGATACTTATTACACCTCCCGTTTCGGTGGGGGCAATGGCATATTTAACCGCATTTTCGATCAGTGGCTGTAATATCAAGCTAGGGACTAAAACGTTGTTGGCTGACGGCTCGATATCAAACTTCATCTCTAGGCGATCACCAAAGCGAGTTTTCTCAATGTTTAAATACAGCTTTAAGGCTTCGAGCTCTTTTTCCAAGCTCACTCTCTTAACGGGGTCTGTATCCAGTGAATAGCGTAAAAAATCACTCAGCTGCACAATCATACTGTTAGCCATACTAGTCTTTTTGATTTTAACTAACGCAGATATAGCATTAAGAGTATTGAATAAAAAATGCGGATTAAGCTGGTAACGCAGCATCTCTAACTGAGCTTCATGGGCAATAGTTTCGGCCTTTGCTCGTCGCAACTGCTGCTCTTTATTTTCTGCCGCTACTATCAATAAGCTCTCGTGCTCACGCTGTAAAAGCTGGTAGTACTTAACGCCATGATAAAAGGCAACCCAGCAGGCAAAAATCAAAATAGAACCAAAGAACCAACCGCCAAAATCGGACCACAGGCCCGTCTCGCCCGTCATCTCCATAAAGGTGGTCATGCGCAGAATGGTCCACAGCAGTGAACAACCTATAACCCCTGCGATGGCGGCTGATATTCGAAAGATAGCGGTGTCGTACCAGAAATAATGAAAAACCCAGCGCAGTGGCCAAGATACACAGACCCCCAGGGCAGATTGCAATAAGGTGTGAGCGATATAGGCTGCCCCTTGCTGGTTATACCAGAGAGTTAGGCTTAGAAAACTGATCAGAGATAGCCCAAACCAACCGACAATTTGTAATATCCAAAACTGGTAATTACTGTTGCGGTAAAGCGCCTCTATCAAAGGATGATAACTTGATTCAACGGCTGATTCGGTCATAGCCCAGCTCTGATTATTACTGATTCATTATGTGATTCGGTCGCCTCAGCGCACCGAATCGCCCTAAAGCAAAATAGCATAAATGTACTATCAATGGTTATTTTTTACAGCGAGCTAATCTTCTCAGTCAGTTTGTTGATAAACTCTCGGTTTACACCATTGAAACCAATTATATGCCCCTAGAAAATAGCACCAACCAAGCTCACTACATCGAATATTTGGGCATTAAAGCACTGAAATCTAAACATCCTGGGGTGCGCAAAATAAAGCGCCAGCAACAGGGCCATAGCGCCCATGGCAATAAAGTCTGGCGCTCGAGTTTTGTACTGATGGATTATCTAACCACCTATCCTCCAGAGGAACATTCCAAGGTGCTGGATATTGGTTGTGGCTGGGGTTTAACCGGTCTTTTTCTCGCCAAACAGTACTCCGCCCACGTCACCGGATTAGACATAGATGAATCTGTGGCGCCCTTTTTTGCACTGCAGTCTGAGGTCAATCAGTGCGAGATGACCTTTGAGGCTCGAAGCTTTGAATCCCTAACCTCCCAAGAGCTGTCCACCTATCAGACCATCATAGGGACTGATATCTGTTTTTGGGATGAGATGACAACTCCGCTATTTATTATGCTGGGGCTGGCCATTGAAGCTGGTGTCGAACGGATTATTATCGCGGACCCAGGTCGGCCGCCGTTCTGGGATCTGGTGGATCGCTGCGCAGAGGCCTATGGTGCGGAAGTGGTCACTCGGCGTATTTATGAGCCCTGGAAAACAGAAAAATACATGTTGGTTATTGAGAAGTAATAACGTACTAAAGAAAGCGCTTTAGAAAGAAAGTACTGCAGAAAGAAACCACTAAAAACATAAAGCACAGCAGACATAAAAAAACCGCGCTACAAGAGCGCGGTTTTTTTTATTCTACCAGCCTAAGATTTAGTCTTTAGCTAGCTTGAATCTCCAATAACCGCCACCAGCAACTTCAATATCTAAAGTCATCGTAGTATCGGTCAATGAGGTGACCTCGTAAGCAATCGTTGACGCAGCATCTGCCGGATCAGCCAGCTCAGCGCCGTTGACTACTTTAGCCAAACCAATGTGAGCACCTAAACCATTCACCGTAATAGAGCTTGCTGTTGCATCATAGGCATACGTGGCTGCATTTGAACCATCATGAGGAGCAACAAGCGCACCACAGCTATCTGCTGCTGCACCCTGCCATGCCTCAATCCAGCTCTCAGAGCCCATTACATTAGTGAAAGTGCCGTCAGCTCCAAAACGATAGATATCGTCAAACAAACATGCACGACCAGCTATATCCGCTTCACCACTGGCATACCAGCTAGTGTCGCCCTTAGCTGGACCTACACCGAAAGCACCTGCTTCAGGAGATAGTTTCCAGTCACCGGCGATCGCTGGTGGTACGATCTTCGCCAGCTTAAATCTCCAGTAGCCTCCACCAGCAACTTCAATATCTAAAGTCATGGTGGTAGCGGTCAGTGACGTAATCTCGTAAGTAATAGTCGACGCAGCATCTGCTGGGCCGGCCAACTCAGCGCCGTTGATTACTTTTGCCAAACCAATGTGAGCGCCTAGACCATTTACAGTAAGAGTACTTGCTGTTGCGTCATAGGCATACGTCGCCGCATTTGAACCATCGTGAGGAGCAACAAGCGCACCACAGCTATCAGCTGCTGCACCCTGCCAAGCTTCGATCCAGCTATCAGCGCCCATTACGTTTGCAAAGGTACCATCAGCGCTAAAGCGATAGATATCATCAAACAAACATGCACGACCGGCTATATCAGCTTCGCCACTGGCATACCAGCTAGTGTCGCCCTTGGCTGGACCTACACCAAATGCGCCTGCTTCGGGAGACAGTTTCCAGTCACCTGCAACAACAGGGGCTACGATCTTAACCAGCTTAAATCTCCAGTATCCACCACCAGCAACTTCAATATCTAAAGTCATGCTAGTTTCAGTCATAGCCGTTACTTCGTAGACTATGTCAGTCACAGCATCAGAGGGGCTAGTAAGTTCAGCGCCGTTGACTACTTTGGCCAAACCAATATGCGCACCCAATCCTGAAAGCGCCAAAGTATTAGCGGTCTCATCATGGACATAGGTCGCTGCATTTGCACCATTGTGAGGAGCGACAAGCGCACCACAGGCATCAGCCGCTGCACCCTGCCAAGCTTCAATCCAACTATCAGAACCCATTACGTTGGCAAAGGTACCGTCAGCGCTAAATCGAAAGATATCGTCAAATAAGCATGCGCGACCGGCAATATCGGCATCGCCACTGGCATACCAGCTTGTGTCACCCTTAGATGGGCCCACACCAAAAGCACCTGCTTCAGGAGCAAGTTTCCAATCACCAACTATCCCTGTGGCTGCTCCCTCTTCAGGGCAACCTTCAGCGCAGTAAGTCACATAGGAAGCGTCAGTAGTAGCCGATACATCTGTACCAATAACACCACTTACATCAGTGAAGGAGACCATAAAAGTAACGTCGCCATCTGTGTCGCCCTCGACCATAGTGCGCTCAGCAGACCAAGACGAGTGCTGACCGGTGACTGTGACTGTAGTGCCGCCAATCATAACGGTTGGCTTGAGAAGTGATTCGCTGCCAGTAAACTCCAACTTAACCACATCGCCAAGCGCTACTTCGTCGCTGGCGTTAAAGCTATTGAAGATAGAGACAGAGATCAGGGTCGGCGCAACGCCATCTGGACCTGGCTCAGCTGGAGTAGCAGCATTATCACCGCCGCCACAGGCAGACAGAACTAAAGAAAACGAAAGTGCAACGATTGCACCTAAATGATTGGTTTGCAGCAGGCCTTTAAACCAGCTAGACAAACCCAATGTTGTTTGCTGACGCATAACTCCCCCTAAAATGAGTTTTTATATTTTGATTTTTATTATAGAAATTAAAACAATTTCGACGTTGGATTCTCTGCGTGTTCTGCACCAAGCACCACAGCAATACGTTGAATAGGGATATATATGCGGTGAACCGGCTAGGACTGGAGCCAACCGGTATAAAGGGCTTTAAAAGGGGTCTTAGCCTTGCTTGCTACCACCGAGACAGCTGGGGGAATCCGGCGCACCTGCCCCACTGTCCGCCCATTCTGCATCCGTATATGTGTGCAGCGCTAAAGCATGGACAGGGCCAGCGAGCTGCTCGGCTAACAGCTTATAGATAGACTGGTGACGCTGCACAGCGCGAAGCCCGTCAAAGCGGTCAGTCACTATGACTAATTTAAAATGGCTCTCAGACCCAGGCGGAACCGAGTGCATATAACTCTCGTTGGCTAGCTGCACAAAGTTGGGCTGAAACTCAGCAACAACAAGATCGTAAATAACCTGCTCTACTGGACCCATTACATTCCACTCACTAGATTAATCATTACACCGGCTGCCACTGCGGAGCCAATAACACCAGCGACATTGGGGCCCATGGCATGCATGAGTAAGAAGTTTTGCGGATTGGCCTCGAGGCCTACCTTGTTGGCCACTCGAGCTGCCATGGGTACAGCAGACACGCCCGCCGCACCAATGAGTGGATTAACCTTGTTAGTCGACAGGCTGTTCATAAGCTTTGCCATGAGTACTCCAGAGGCTGTACCAATGCAGAAAGCAACAGCACCTAAAGCCAAAATACCCATGGTCTCTGCATTAAGGAATTTTTCGGCGCTCATTTTTGAGCCCACACCCAGACCAAGAAAAATCGTCACGATATTGATTAATGCATTTTGAGTAGTATCACTCAATCGATTAACCACGCCACATTCGCGCATCAGATTACCGAAACAAAACATGCCTAATAAGGGTGCTGCATCGGGCAACAACATCGCCACCAATACGAGCAGTGTTAAGGGAAACACAATACGCTCGGCCTTGGTCACGGGACGCAGCTGCTCCATCTTGATTCCACGTTCAGCTGGCGTAGTCAGAGCCCGCATAATAGGCGGCTGTATAATGGGCACCAGAGCCATATAGGAATAGGCCGCAACCGCAATGGCTCCAAGCAAATCTGGCGCCAACTTACTGGTGACAAATATAGCTGTCGGCCCATCTGCCCCACCAATAATACCGATTGAGGCGGCGTCGCGAATACTAAAGTCCAGAATGCCGAAATGGCTAAGACCCACCGCACCCAACACAGTGGTGAAAATACCTACCTGGGCAGCAGCACCCAGCAGCAACGTTTTTGGGTTGGCTAAGAGTGGTCCAAAGTCAGTCATGGCACCGACACCCATGAAAATAATCAGAGGAAACAAACCAGTTTCGATACCGGCATGATAGATGTAGTAGAGCAGACCTCCAGGGCTTTCCATATTACCCAAAGCATCATAAACCGGAACGGCATCAAAACCCGCACCCGGAATATTGGCCAGTATTGTCCCGAAACCAATAGGTACTAATAACAGGGGTTCAAAGCCTTTTTTAATGGCCAGAAACAACAGTCCCAAGCCTACGCTCATCATTACTAGCTGCCCCAACTGCAACTGCGCAATACCCGAACTCGCCCACAAGCTAATTAAATTATCCATAGTTCAGGGCCCCTTAGGCCAGAGTTACCAGAACATCGCCGACGGTGCAGTTATCGCCTGCCTGCACTCGCACTTCAACAATAGTGCCAGCTGCCGGAGCACTGACCGAGGTCTCCATCTTCATGGCCTCTAAAATAATAATCGCCTCACCCTCTGCGACAACCTGACCGGGCTGGACCAACACTTTAACCACTGTACCCGCTAGCGGCGCATTAACCGGAGAACCGCCAGTGGCTGCTGCAACTGGTACCGCACTCCCAGCACCAGACCCAATGCCAGAGTTAGCTATAGCGCTAACATCGCCACCGCTAGTCACGCTTACGGTGTAGGACTTACCTTCAACTTCAACGGTATAGATTTCTTCGCCTGCATCATTGGTCTGCACGGCGGCCTTGCCCGTTGGCACAGGCTCAAAGGCTTCTGGATTGTTTTTATTTTGCAAAAACTTAAGGCCAACCTGGGGAAATAACGCATAGGTGAGCACATCGTCAATCTGGCCTTCTCCGGCACAGAGCTGAAATCCATGCTCCGCAGAAAGACTCTCCAACTCTACGGTCAGCGCCTCCAATTCTGGCTCAATATTATCCGCTGGCCGGCAGGTAATTGCCTGCTCCCCTTCATCTAATACACGAGCCTGTAACTCAACATTAACCGGTGCAGGCCCTGCACCATATTCGCCACGCAGAACGCCTGCAGTCTCTTTGGTAATTGATTTGTAGCGCTCGCCGGTCAACACATTAAGCACAGCTTGAGTGCCAACAATTTGCGACGTGGGTGTCACTAAAGGAATATACCCAAGGTCTTCACGTACTCGAGGTATTTCTGCCAGCACTTCATCTAATCGATCACCAGCGCCCTGCTCTTTCAACTGCGCTTCCATATTAGTCAGCATGCCACCGGGCACCTGAGCCACCAAGATTCGTGAGTCAATGCCCCGCAAAGAACCTTCAAAGGCGCTGTATTTTTTACGTACTTCTCTAAAGTAGGCAGCAATCTCTTCGAGTTTATCTATCTTCAAACCGGTGTCGTAATCTGTTCCCTGAAAAATAGACACAACCGATTCTGTTGCCGAATGGCCATAAGTCATGGACATGGAGGAAATGGCGGTATCGACTCTATCGATACCAGCTTCTACACATTTAGTAATGGTGGTAGTCGACAGCCCCGTGGTGGCATGGGCATGCAGCTGCAGGGGAATAGACACTGCCTTTTTAATTTTGGTCACCAGTTCGTAGCCCACATAGGGCGTTAACAAACCAGCCATATCCTTGATGCAGATCGAGTCGGCGCCGGCGTCTTCAATCTGGCGAGCCTGATCTACCCATAGGTCGATGGTATGTACGGGGCTCACAGTATAAGAAATCGTACCCTGAGCATGCTTACCGACTTGTTTGACGGCGCGTAGGGCCGTTTCCAAGTTACGCATGTCGTTCATGGCATCAAACACACGAAATACATCTATACCGTTAATGGCCGCGCGCTCGACAAATTTTTCTACCACGTCATCTGCATAATGGCGGTAACCCAGAATATTCTGCCCGCGAAACAGCATCTGCTGCGGCGTATTAGGCATGGCCTTCTTTATTTCCCGGATGCGATCCCAGGGGTCTTCGCCCAAAAATCGAATGCAGGAATCAAATGTCGCACCACCCCAAGACTCCATTGACCAATAGCCGATCTGATCCAGTTTCTCGGCAATGGGCAACATGTCGTCAATGCGCATTCTAGTGGCAAACAGTGATTGATGAGCATCGCGGAGAACAACTTCGGTTATACCAAGCGCAGGGGTTTTAGGGGGCATAATAATGTCCGTCATAATTAATGTTGCGGGTTAATCTTACGTTTTCACAATACTGCTCTTCATTCAAAGGGCTCTTTAAACAAAGGGCTTTTCAATCAAAGAGCATCTTAGATAAAGAGCTTTTTAAACAGAGGCTCTTTAAACAAAGGCCTCTTTAAACAACCTGTTTACTTGCGGCCACGATGTTGGTCAATAGCAGCTTGAATAGCTTTGGCAATTCGAGGCTCAACGACCGCGCTGCCGGTCTGGGCAGAGGCGCCTGCAATCACTTCAATTTCTTCAGCGGCAAAGCGATTGACCAGTGCCGACATAAGCATGGTCACGCCAACTAGTAGGGTCAAAAAGGTAAACACTGTACCCATGCCATAGAGAAGTAAATCTAGGCCCTGAGCAATAAGTGAAGAATCCATTTTAGAGGTCCAGTTAAGGGTTTATAAAAGTCGATGGCCAACGCCATCTGGTCCCACATTGGGTACCGAAGGCAAAACTATAGCAATAAGTCGGCTTTTTGCAAGTTTGACTTTGCTTTCGGCGACGGTAAATCTACAATCCTCCCTCTAAATCGCGCCGACCACTGGAAACAACCGACACATGGGTATAAAAGACATACTGATAGAAAGAATTGCAGCCGCTATGCAGGCCGCTGGAATTCCGAGCGACTGTTCACCCATGCTCGCGCTAAGTGGCAAATCTCAGTTTGGTGATTACCAGGCTAATGGCGCCATGGGTGCCGCCAAGCAAATGAAAACCAACCCCAGAGAGCTAGCGCAGAAGATACTCGATAAACTCGATCTCGACGATATTGCCGAGAAAGTAGAGATTGCTGGCCCGGGCTTTATTAACATCAGCCTAAACAAGCATTTTCTGGCGGGCCAGTTGACCGCTAAATCTGAACAGATTACAGCGAAGCCCCAAACTGTGGTGATTGACTATTCCTCACCTAACCTTGCCAAAGAAATGCATGTGGGCCACCTGCGTTCTACTATTATTGGCGATGCTTTGGCGCGTTTATTAGAGTACCAAGGCCATTCCGTCATCCGCCAAAACCATATGGGCGACTGGGGCACTCAGTTTGGCATGTTGATCGCCGAGCTAGAGTTGCACCTTGGTGAAGGTGACCAGGCTAATCTGGCCCTCAACGATTTAGAGGTTTTTTATCAGCAGTCAAAAAAGCATTTTGATGCGGACCCTGAGTTTGCGGATAAAGCTCGGGCCTACGTGGTTAAGCTGCAATCTGGTGATGCCCACTGCCGCAAGCTTTGGCAGAAATTTATTGATGTGTCGGTGGCTCACAATTTAGAAATCTATAAACAGCTTAATGTTGGCCTGCGAAAAGAACATATCGCCGCGGAGAGCTCTTACAATGATGATCTTGGTAACGTCCTAAGCTCTCTGTTAGAACAGGGTATCGCTGTTGACTCCGAAGGCGCTAAGGTGGTTTTTCTCAACGAACTCGCCGACAAGAATGGTGAGCCATCACCAATGATCGTACAAAAATCCGGTGGCGGTTTTCTCTATGCCAGCAGTGACTTGGCCTGTTTGCGCCATAGAGTCGGCACGTTACAAGCTGACCGCATTCTGTATTTTATTGATGCTCGTCAGTCCCTGCATATGAAACAAGTGTTTATCACTGGCCGCAAAGCTAGCTTTGTACCACCAACCGTCAGCCTGGAACACCATCCTTTTGGCACCATGATGGGCGCCGATGGAAGGCCGTTTAAAACACGCAGTGGCGGTACCGTCAAACTCGCCGACTTACTGGTAGAAGCGGTTGAGCGAGCTGAGAAGTTGGTACGAGAAAAGAACCCAGATCTAGATGATTCGGAAATTAAACTGATTGCACGCAAGGTAGGCATCGGCGCCATTAAATACGCTGACCTGAGCAAAACACGCACCAATGATTATATTTTTGACTGGAATGCTATGTTGTCTTTTGAAGGCAACACTTCGCCCTACTTACAATATGCCTACACAAGAATTCGTAGCATTTTCCGCAAAGCCGGTATTGAAGCCGAGGGTTTCTCAGCACCAGTGAGCATAGAGCAGGCACAGGAAAAAGCCTTAGCCTTAAAGTTACTACAATTTAATGAGGTGCTGGACCAGGTGGCTGCCGATTGCTACCCCCATATCCTATGTACCTATCTCTACGAGCTGGCCAGCGCGTTTATGTCATTCTACGAGCAGTGCCCAGTATTAAAAGATGGGGTCGACAGTGCGACTCAGCAGAGTCGTCTGCAGCTCTGCGCCCTAAGTGCCACAACACTGGCTCAGGGCCTGAATTTGCTCGGCATTGAAGTTATGGAAAAAATGTAAAGACTTTTTAGGCAGACAAATTAGACAGGCAAACTACCTCAGGCTGCGCTAGATTTAAAGGAGTTAATCACCGAATTTATCGCCGTGCATGATCTAAGCATTCTGGCCATTATCTGGACCAGTGTATTTGTCGCTTCATTTATTGCTCACAGAACCAGACTCACTCCGGTTCTGTGGTACCTTTTTCTGGGTTCCACCCTAGTTAATCTGGGTATTCTACCCACACAAATGCCCATCTTTATCGTCAACTTTGCCGAACTGGGCATCATCACCATTATGTTTGCACTGGGGTTTGAAGAAGACACCAGCAATTTCCTAAAAAGTATCAAGCGCAGCTGGGGCATCGCCGTCTTTGGTGCTCTAACACCATTTGCCGTTGCCTATGGCGCGACATATTATTTCTGGGGTGACAAGCATATAGCCCTGCTGTGTGGCCTTGCCATGGCCTCGACAACCGTTTCCCTGAGCATGGTATCGCTAAAAACCGAAGGGCTGAGCCATACCCCTGCCGCAACAAGTATTATGACATCGGCAGTACTCGACAATATTGCCTCACTGGCCCTTATGGTCATTCTTATCCCCATAGCGACAGGAGAGGCAACATTTTCTGCTCACAGCCTGTTACTGATCGCGAGCAAAGCGCTAGCCTTCTTCCTTTTGGTATCATTTATGGGCATCTGGCTATTTCCCGTCAACGATGGCTGGGTTCAGCGAGTTCCGGTTCTACGCCACCTTAATTTGAAGTTGATGCTTGCGATGGGCCGTGGCGAGTACAGCATATTGGCCCTGTTACTGATCGCCTTGTTAGTCGGTTTACTGGCTGACTTCTTTGGATTTCACCCAGCTATAGGGGCTTATATGGCGGGGCTGATAATCAAACGTGAATACTTTGACTATCACCATGATCAAAATATCGACTTTCATCATCAGGCTAAACAGATGATAAATAATATTGCTTTCGCTTGGATAGGCCCGGTATTTTTCGTCACCCTGGGTAGCAAGTTAATTTTTGATGGCGACTTATTTTTACAGGTATTACCCTACAGCCTGATATTGTTTGCAGGCATGTTTGTCGGACAGATTGTATCTGCCGGTTTGGCGGCCAGGGCCATAGGTCGTTTTGATAAGCCGACCAGCTTGTTAATTGGCATTGGTATGTTGGGCAGAGCCGAATTGGCCTTTGTAGTGCTTGAGATAGCCTATGTTCAGCATAATATTGTCAGTTTCGAAGGGTTCTATACCTTGATGCTCACCGCATTCCTGCTCAATCTTTCAGTACCAGTCTGTATCCGCTTGTGGAAAAGCCATTACTTGCCCACCTGAGTGCGATAGAGCGCGGTAGTAACCGGATCAAAACAGCAGAATACGACGGACTCTAAAAAGGGATTTTGGCGTAGGGCATTATTGACTTCTTGAATGGCAATCTTAACGGCTCGACGGCTAGGAAAACCCGATGCTCCGCAGCTAATGGTTGGGATGGCGATACTCTTAATGTTTTGCTGCTTTGCGGCATCCATCAAGCCCTGATAGCAAGACGCTAGCTGTGCCTCTTCTTGATAGTCTCCACCACGCCAAGTAGGACCCACAGTGTGGATCACAAATTCTGCCCGCAGATTTTCCGCAGAGCTCACAAAAACCGAACCTACCTCATAGCTCTGAGACTTAGCAGCTGAGCCGACAGTGCCGACAGTGCCGTTAGTACCTTCGACATCCATTGCAGTAGATCTGTGGGCACCCACGCTCGTCGCGCTGACAATCGCATCAACGGCGAGCTTGGTGATATCACCCTGATGTATTTTGACTCGATGCACCGGCTTTATTTACCTCGAAATAGACTGTCGAAGTATAGGAAAATGTACCGATGGAAATGTTGACGGCCGTCACAGCAATGCTGTGAACTGGCCGACTGTTTATTTGTTAATAAACCTAAAGCTGACTATGCATCTGGTCGAACTGTTTTACCACGACTGGGTTTAACTTACTTTTGCTCAGCAGACTAACGACAACAATGGCAATAATGGCAAATATAAAGCCCGGTACCAACGCATATAGATCAAACAACCCGCCGTCTAAACGAGACCAGATAACCACCGTTAAAGCACCTACAATAACCCCCGCCATTGCACCCCAGGCTGTCATACCACGCCAGTAAACGCTGACCAAAACTGCTGGGCCCAATGAAGCGCCCAAACCAGCCCAGGCATAGGACACCACATCCAGCACCTTGCTATCTGGGTTCATGGCAAAACTAGTGGCTAGTAGCGCCAATACCACCACGGCGATACGACCGACCTGCAGACGCTTTTCCTGGGATAATGGTTTCTTTGCCACCAATGGATACAAATCTTCCGCCAAGGAAGCAGAGCAAACTAAGAGCTGGGAATCCACCGTGCTCATAATTGCCGCCAAAATAGCCGCCAACAGCACACCGGCAACCAGAGGGTGAAAAATCAGGCTAGTCAGCGCAATAAATACTTTTTCAGAGTCAACCAGCGGCTCATCCAAAAAGGCCACTCCGCTGAGACCGACTAATATAGCCAGCATATAACACAGCAGTGCCCAGCTGATGCCTATAGTCGCAGCGCGGCCCGTGTCTTCGGGCGAGCGCAGCGCTTTAAAGCGCGCCAATATATGTGGCTGACCGAAATAACCCAGCCCCCAACCCATGGCGCTAATAATCGTCATCCAGCCCAGAGTCTGGCCATCTGCAGAGGTAAAGATATTCAGTAGTTCTGGGTTTTTAAGATCGATCTGTGCAGCGAAATCTCCCATGCCGCCAGATTGGTTAATCACTAATACTGGTACGGCGACCAACGCCAGAAGCATTAAAATACCCTGAAACACATCAGTCCAAGATACAGCCAAAAAACCACCAAACAAGGTATACAGCAAGATCAATGCGACACTGACAAACACGGCAATCTGATAATCAAAGCCAAACACCTCATTAAACAGCTTGCCGCCGGCAATCAGACCAGACCCAACATAGAATAGGAAAAACAGTAAAATACTCACCGAGGCGATAGATTTTAGCCAGGGGCTCGGGTCGGAAAAACGTCGTTGCAAATAGGCCGGTAAGGTCACTGCATCATCTAGCTGGGCGCTATAAATTCGCAGCCGCTTGGCCATTAATAACCAGTTTGCTGCCACACCAATCACTAGGCCTATCGATATCCACGCCGCTTCAAGACCAGCCAAATAAGCATAACCCGGCAAGCCCAACAGCACCCAACCACTCATATCTGATGCGCCTGCGCTAATGGCTGCGACCGTCGGTGACAGCTGTCGCCCACCCAGAAAATAGTCTCCAGCACTCTTGGTGCGGACATAGGCATAGAAGCCGATTGCCAGCACGATGCTGACATAGATTAGAAAGGCAATAATGGTCGGTGCAGATATCTGCGACATAGGTTACATCCTAGTTTTATTATAAATTGAGGGCGCGTATATGCGTCTCTAATGGGTCGTTGTCTACAGGAACTGCGCTGCGGTCTAACTCAAGCCCAGTAAAATCGAACAATTCAGTATCTGCTAATTGCGAGGGTGACACATTCTTAATTGCGCCAAAAATAGTATCGATGCGCCCCGGAAACTGGCGTTCCCACTGAATTAACATATCTTTCACCGCATTGCGCTGCAATCCGGCTTGGGAACCACAGAGGTTACAGGGAATGATCGGGAACTGCTTGAGCTCTGCTAAAGCGATTAAATCCGTCTCGCGACAGTAGGCTAAAGGGCGAATCAACATGTTCTTTTTATCATCAGACAATAGCTTTGGAGGCATAGCCTTTAGCTTGCCCTGATAGAACATGTTTAAAAACAGCGTTTCGACTATATCGTCGCGATGATGACCCAGTGCAACCTTAGTGGCACCAATTTCCTCGGCAAAGCCATACAGTGTGCCGCGGCGCAGGCGGGAACAGAGGCTGCAGTAGGTTTTGCCTTCAGGGATCTTGCTGGTCACTATGCTGTAGGTGTCTTTTTCAAGAATATGGTATTCGATATCTAGATTGTCGAGATAGGCTGGCAACACATGCTCGGGAAAACCTGGCTGCTTTTGATCCAAGTTTACGGCAACTAACTCAAATTTGATGGGTGCGTTTTTTTGCAGCCCCATGAGGATATCAAGCATCGCGTAAGAGTCTTTGCCTCCAGACAGGCATACCATAACCCGGTCGCCCTCTTCGATCATATTATAATCAGCTATCGCACTGCCCACATTGCGTCGCAGCCGCTTCTGCAATTTGTTGGCCTCGAGCTGGTTCTTACGAATAGACATGAATATTTCCGCTGACTGAAAAGCTGGCTATTGTAGTGGCACAGCAGCGTTTTCACCAACTCACACTGGTGGTTTTCTCAGATAATTAATTTACTGGGGCCAGCTGGTCTCTGGGGCGTTTAGGCGGGCGTCAGAGCTATAGGCGATAGCGCCGTTAAAACCGAGTAGATAAAGGGCCTTTGTGTCCTCGGCATAATGGGCAAAGAACTTAATCATCTTTTTATCCGAACCAAAGTCGGCGGCGTACCAGTCAAATATTTCCGAGGCCTGAAGCTGGCGCCTATCGACGATCATACCGCGAGGGTGGTTGATAAATTCCCGCACTGAGCGATTGAGAAGCTGCTTGGTGTTGGCTCCTGTAAACGCCTGCTGTTGGATATTTGGACAGCCCATTGTTCCGCAGCTGAGACCAAACAGTATTTTACGGTCCCTCCATATTGGCCTCAGAATACGATTTTCAATATCCGCCAGACTGAGCTTGGTGCCGGCAACTTTGATTCGATTCTTACGTTTGATGGATGCTTTTGCTAATGATGAAACAGGGTATTTCTGCAGGACAGTTTGAATGGTTAGCGCGTTGTAAAGATTGAGCCAATAGGCTTTTTGTTCAACTCGCGAATAAAGCCTTGGATCTGTCTTCGCCATGCGGCTGATATAACGCTTTAGTTTTTTCTTATCTCGCGTGCTTACATCAGCATATCTAAAACGATTTATTCCTGAAGGGTGATTGGCAATCACGTAGGAGTTTAACAGTTGATCAAAGGAGCCGTGGTCTATAATGTTCAGATTACTCTCGTTGCTTGCGTCCCAGATGGCCCAGTACTTTGCATTAACACTGGCCACTACATCAGTGCAAAACGCCGAGCAGAACATAACTGATATAAATAGCAAACTAGCTTTCGAGATTGGCATATTAAACTCCATGTTTATGCTTGGTTTTTGAGCCTGCTTTGGCTAACCTGCCTGCCCATCCCTGATTGATATCATTAATCGACAATCAATATCTACCGGAGACTTTTATAACTTGAACTCAATCACCACTGCGCCAGTCGACCAGTCTCAAATTTTGCAAAAAGATCAGCAATTTGTCTGGCACCCCTATTCTTCGTTGAGCAACCCTATCCCCGCCTACGAGGTAGTTTCTGCAAATGGCGTGAACCTGCACCTGGCCGATGGTACTGAGCTTATCGACGGTATGTCTTCTTGGTGGTGCACTATTCATGGTTATAACCACCCGGTATTAAATGAAGCAGCCAAGCAGCAAATAGATCTTGTTAGCCATGTTATGTTTGGTGGCATTACCCATGCGCCCGCAGTCAATCTCTGTGAAAAGTTAGTCGAGATAACACCCGCCGGACTGGATAAGGTTTTTCTGGCGGACAGCGGGTCTGTAGGTGTCGAAGTCGCCATTAAAATGGCATTTCAATACTGGATTTCTCAAGGCCAGTCAGGAAAAAACAAACTCCTGAGCCTGCGTAGCGGCTATCACGGAGATACGTTTGCCGCTATGTCGGTCTGTGATCCCGTGACAGGCATGCACCACCTTTTTGACCAAGTGATGCAGAAAAATCACTTTGCTCCGGCACCCAAAACTGGGTTTGACGAAGCTTGGGACGAACAGGATATCGCCGACTTTGCACAAATAATCAGTGATAAACACAATGAATTAGCCGCAGTCATTCTTGAGCCTATCGTTCAGGGTGCTGGCGGTATGCGTTTTTATTCTCCCCATTATTTACGCAGAGTAAGAGAACTTTGCGACCAACATAACGTGCTATTAATCGCCGATGAAATTGCCACCGGCTTTGGGCGTACCGGTAAATTATTTGCCTGCGAATGGGCGGGGATCTCGCCAGACATTATGTGCCTAGGTAAAGCTATTACCGGTGGTTATATGACTCTGGCGGCTACTCTATGCACTGACAAGGTTAGCCGAGGTATCTGTGAGGGAGAGGCAGGCTGCTTTATGCATGGCCCAACATTCATGGGCAATCCCTTAGCATGCGCTGTGGCCAATGCGAGTATAGAGCTGCTTTTAAGCACTGATTGGCAAGAGAATATTTTGCGGATTGAAACAACCCTAAACGCTGAATTGCAGCCCTTTGTTGCGCTGCAATCTGTCGCTGCTATTAGGTCACTCGGTGCCATAGGTGTTATTGAAATGCACGAACCAGTGAACGTGGCGGAGATCCAAAAGCGCTTTGTTGCCGAAGGTGTCTGGGTACGACCCTTCGGTAAGCTAGTCTATGTCATGCCACCGTTTATCAGCACAGAGACTGAACTGAAAAGCCTGATGCAGGCTGTCTATAGGGTTCTAGCGGGATAGTTCGTGTGGCGCTCGCTCGATCTTATCGACGTCATAGCCGAGGGACACAACAAAGCGGACCAATTCGCTGTATTTCTCTGATGAAATATCTGCCTCCCGCGCCATAATCCATACATAGTCTCTGGCTTGACGGCCTATCACTGTGTATTGATAATCTGCATCCAAATAAACCACGCGATAGTCAGCCTTGATAGGCCAAACAAATTGCATACCCCAGGTTGCATTAGTTTTTTTATTTTTTACAAACCCACGTGGGTGGTAAATCTTTTTCTCGCCATCGAATGAATCTGCATTAAAACTAAACTGCGTGTCGATGGTGCCATTTTTATCTAATCGGTAAGATTCGATTGGGTTATGAGCACCCTTTTCGAGAAACGTAGGAATATTGGCAATCACGTACCAGTCACCCATAAAGCGCGGTAAATCAACATAGCCGACAGTGTCCATAGGCTCCTGAGCACCATGGGCCGAGTTCATGCTAAATACGAATGCGACAGCCATCGTCACCTGCAATAACTTGTTTATTAAACTTTTAATCATAGAGTTCTCCATTAACTTGTTCGCGGGGTGTCCAGGGGAAAAGCGTATTGGTCGATGCCCTATAGCCTCGATAATCATAACGCCGAGGACTGATTTCTTTTTCCATCAATTCAATAGCCGAAATCTTTATCAATAAACCAGTCACTAATACGGGAGCGACCAAGATAAAACCGTTGCCCGAGGGAATGGCGTACAAAAACCAGGCCCACCACATGCACAGCTCACCAAAATAATTGGGGTGCCTGCTGTAGCGCCACAACCCGGTCTTTAGGGTTGGCCCAGTCTTAACCACCAGCCGATTAAAACGCTGCAGCTGGTTATCGGCCAACACTTCCACAATAAAGCCAAACAACCAAACTGCAGTGGCGATACTGTGCAAAAAGCTCCATTGCACATCCGTAAGAAAAACAATGGCAAAATTTGAACTGCCCACCCAGGCCACGAGGGACAGACATACAACAATAAGCCCAAAACTATTTACCCAAAACTGTTTAGGGCTTTTGCCCCGTAACAGTTTGTAGCGCCCATCACCCGGTCGCTGTCTATCTCGCTTTATCGCAAAGTAACCCCGCCTAAGCGCCCATAGGGCAACCATTCCAATCAACGCTAGATGGACGGCGTTAAACGCCAGAGCTTGCATAAGATAGCCCGCAGCGGCAGCCAACAGCAATAACGGCCAGCTATAGTAAATAATAGAAACTTTATCGAGGTATAGGCTCAGCAGCCAGATGCAGCCAGCGATAACCAGCAGAGATGGCAGCGCAGCCAGCATGGCAAGTAGCACTGGCAGCAAGGCAGCAAGGGAAACCGAAAGCGAGGCAGAAAGCATGGTGTTAAGCAGCTCTTATTTTAATTGTTGAGGATATACGCCGCTTAAAATCTAGGGGATCATTCTAAGATGATCAATATTAGGATTTGGTGCGTTTTGATTGTGCTATTTTTTCACTGGTATTTAAGCGAGCAAGGCTGTTCTTTTTAACCAGGATATAGGTAGACCCAGCACCACCATGGTGCTTCTGGGCAGTATGAAAGGCCAAGACTTGATCAAACTGACGCAACCAGTGATTCACACAGCTTTTTAATCGCGCCGGCTGCTCTCTACCCTCACCTTTACCATGGGTCACCAAACCACAGCGCACGCCATGCGTTTGACAGTCCTCGACAAAGCCCCAGAGAGCCACCCGAGCCTGCTCCACGGTATGCCGATGAAGATCCAGGCGGGACTGAATATCATATTTACCCATGCGCAAATTTTTGTACACACCATGCTGAACGCCTGGGCGTGAAAACTCTAGGAAGTCATTGGGGTCGACCTGCTCAATAATATCGACTGGGTCAAGAAAATTACCATCAGGCCGCTGCTCTTGCTGGGCAGCATTGCGCCGCTGCAAGACCCCGGGGGTTACTACCGTAGGCCTAACAATATGGTTAGCGCCCTTGCCCTGCAATGGCTCAATATCGTCACCCACTAACGCACTAAACTCGTCTTCAGGACTAATAGGGGCTCCAGCAGAGGGCTCAAGCTTAGAGCCTGAGCGTTCTAGGTCGTCACCAGATGACATTTTTTGTTCCTAAAAAATTAATTACTGTATTATGGCGCCACTTTTTTGGAGCGCTCAATGCAATCTACTGCTAAGCATGCACAAGTTTCTACTAACTATGTTGTTGAAGTTCACTATAACCTCAAAGACGACAATAACGAACTCGTTGATACAACCTACGACGAAGATAAGCCAATGGTTTACATCCATGGCCGACGTCAGATGATTGCTGGTTTTGAACGAGAGATTGCCGGAGCTGTTGTTGGCGATAAGCGGGCATTCACGGTAATGCCCGCCGAGGGCTATGGGCTGCGCAATGTCAATAACACCCAGCGTATTCCCAGCAAATATCTAAAGCATGAAGGCAGACTTGAAGCCGGTAAGGCTATTAAGGTCAACACAGAGAATGGCGTTGTGCCAGGTACCATTATTAAAGTAGGTAAGTTTAATGTGGATGTCGATATGAACCACCCACTGGCAGGCCAGAACTTGCATTTTGAAGTGGAGATTATGGGCATCCGCAAAGCACTAGACGAAGAAATTTCTCATGGTCATGTCCATGGCGAAGGTGGCTGTAATCACTAGCGTCAGACTCCATGATTGATCTGGCTTGGTCACAGCTAAGTTTAATTGCTCTAATATTTATCTGGAGTGGCTTTGTGCGCTCTGGCTTGGGGTTTGGTGGTGCGTTATTTACCCTGCCTTTTTTGCTACTTATCCATAATGACCCACTACTTTTTCTACCCATTATCTCCCTGCATCTATTGTTTTTTGCGGGGCTGACAGTCATACAATCCGAGCGTAACAAAGGCACAGACGACAGTACTACCGTCAACTGGCCCTTTGTTCGCTACGCTTTATTGATCATGATCATCCCCAAGCTCGCCGGCGTTGTGGGCTTGCTGATGCTACCAACCGATTTAATGAATATTATTATCTTTTCATTAATTGCCGGCTATTCCCTGACCTATATTCTCGGCAGACCTCTGCAAAGCAACAGTCGCATAATTGACCTTACCTTTTTGGTTGCCGCCGCTTATATCAGTGGGACTTCTTTAATTGGTGGCCCACTGGTGATTGCTGTTGCTCTGCGCCATATAAAGCCCCATGAATTTCGCAATACGCTCTTTGTTCTGTGGTGGGTTTTGGTCAGTATCAAACTCACCGCCTTTGTTATTGCCGAGGTCGACATCCAGCTGGCCTCTGCTCTGTGGCTTCTGCCCTTTGCTGGCATTGGCCATTTAATTGGCCACCGCTTTCATCAGCGACTACTAAAACAAGACAGTGCCAGCTTCTACAAAATTCTCGGTTGGATATTACTGGGCACTAGTGTTGTTGGGGTCTCGCAGGCACTGGCTTAGGCTTGGTTTAAAACTAATCTGGCAGCCTGTCCTGAGTTTGCTAGTATTAAAGCTAAAGCCACAAGGATGTTGTGAATAGTGTCGATGTCTCCAACCGCATACCGATTTATAACCCCAGCGATCTGCGTCGCTCTGTCACTATTGCTCTGCTGGCAGCAATCGATACTTTCTGAGCCCCTAAAAACCCTACTTCCACAGCTACCTTTTATACTATTGCCGATTGCCGCTCTAATAGCAGCGCTCAGTAACCAAAGTAGAGAGCTAGCGACTAGCCTAATGATGCTCTGCGCCTACTGGCTGGTCCGCAACTATCTGCAAATGCCGCTACAAAGCCTGCCGGCCGCACAAATTTTCTATCTGCTGTCGTTCTTTGTGCCTGCGGTGATACTGTATTTATTATTTATTCCCGAGCACGGTCTGCGCCATGCTCGGGGCACAGGTATTGCGCTGTTGCCCAGCACTGCCCTGTTTGTTCTCAGCCAACTATTTGCCGCCAGTCCCAATCTTATGGCAGTTGCAAGCCTTGCTAATATTGATGATCAACTCTGGAACACACACCTCTCACCATTATCTGGAGCCTGGTATTTGCTGGTCTTGATCTGTGCTGTAACTATGGCGAGTCGTCGTGAGCATATCTTTGATAGCTCTGCTGCGGGCTGCATGCTGATTCTGTTCATCACCTTGGGCTGGATTGATGTGGCCAATATTTCAGCCATTATGTTTATCGGTATTGGTTTGCTATTGACAGCCAACATCACCAGTGGCCTTTTTTATATAGGTTTTTACGATGAGCTAACTCAGATTGGCAATCGCCGGGCTCTACTCGCAGCCCTAAAAACAGCAGGCAATCATTACAGCTTAGCGATGGTCGACGCCGATCACTTTAAGAAAATCAACGATCGTTTTGGCCATGACCTAGGGGATCAGGCTCTAAAAGTTATCGCGAGCTGTATTAGCAAAACGGGCTCTGGTGCTCGAGCCTTTAGGTATGGTGGTGAGGAATTTTGCCTACTATTTAAGGGCAAAAGTCGCGAAGAAGTGGCCGACAGTCTGGAGCAGGTGCGCCAAGCTATCGCGAACTATGACATGGTTATTCGAGACAAAACACAGCGGCCTTCGCAGGCTGCTGCTGGGCAAAAGCGTCGCGGTGCTACTAAGCGAAAAAGTAATTTACGCCTCACTGTTAGTGTGGGTGTTGTTGATAGCTCTGCCGGCGGCAGCTTTGAGCAATTGATCAAATTAGCTGACCGAGCCCTCTACAAAGCCAAAGCTGGCGGTCGCAACCAGCTTGCCTTTGCGTGATCTAAAAGCTCTAGAATAAAAGCTTCTAGATTATGAGCCTCTAAAATAAAAGCACTTTTGATGAAAATCCTTCAAGAATAAAAGTGAGTCGTCTTGTCCAGAGAGTCTCTCTCAGTGCGCAGCTTATTGGCTGGGTCAGATTCATCAATATAGCCAAAAGACAAACCCATCATCAATTTATACTGGCTCTCGATACCTAACTCTTCCCGCACCAAATCAGGAAAACAACTCACTGAAGTCTGAGGACATGAGCCGATGCCAGCATCGGCCATGGCCAGCATAAGGGTCTGGGAATACATGCCCACATCGCCCGCCAGCCTAACTAATTCAGGAAACTCGTCCGTCACAAAGATAAAAGCGATATGGGGCGCATCAAAAAATTCAAAGTTGCGCATCCAAGACCAGGCACGCTTTTCCGGATTATCTCTAGTGACACCCTGATGCTCCCAAAGCCCTAATGCTGAACAAATCTGGCGCGCTTTGTAATCACCCGTAAATTTACCCTGCCATGGAAAATCAGGATTGCCCGCGGAATCTGTTGATGCCTTAGCGACCATTTTCTCGCGCATGCGATCACAGGCGTCGCCCGATAGCACATGTACAGACCAAGGTTGAACATTACAATTAGACGGCGCCCAGCTCGCTAGCTCAAAAATATCTTTTATGGTTTTCTCATCCACTGCTTTGGGCAAAAACCCACGAAATGAATGTCGAGCACGAACAACTTCTGCAAATTCCATTCTAGTGTCCCCTAGATAAACGGTTAACAATGATTAATTGGCCGAGACTTTAGCAAACTGCTGGACAATTTGCAGGCAAAAAAAACCCCAGACAACCTGGGGTTTTAAGCGGACTTCTAGGGCCTCAACAGGTTTCTCCCTGAGCCTGCTAATTAGCTAGCGTCGAAATAGTCCTCAGGCATCGCCATTACTGACTCCACACTGGCACCAATCGTTTTGGCATGCACATCAGCTTGCGGCAACATACGCTCAAAAAAGAACTCCGCGGTGTGCAGTTTTTCTTGTAGGAACTTAGTGTCGCCCTTGCCTGCATCTAGCTGAGCCTGAGCAACCGAACTCATCTTTGCCCACATAAACGCCATATAGGCATAACCCGAGTACATTAAGAAATCCACAGAACCCGCGCCTACTGCGTCTGGATTACGCTTGCCCTGCATGGCTAATTTATAGCCCAGATAACGCCATTTAAGCGCTAGTTTGGTGACAGTCCAGGCTTGCTTGCGCTGGACTTTATTGCCTCTAGGCCATGGCAGAGATTTAAATGCAAAGCTGAGCATTTCTCCGGTAAAGATTTTTAATTGCTTAAATCTGTCCATCAACACCTTGCGACCAATTAGATCTAGGGCCTGAATACCAGTGGTGCCCTCGTACAATGTACCAATGCGGCTATCGCGCAAAATTTGTTCCATACCCCACTCTTGAATATAGCCATGACCGCCAAATACCTGTACACCATGGTTGGCTGCAATAACACCTTGCTCGGTAATAAAGCCTTTGAGAATTGGAGTACAAAAGCCCAATCGCGCTTCCGCCTCAGCCCTAACCTCTTCTGTAGCTCCACCCATATACAGGTCAGCAAACTGGCTTGCATAGGTAACCATGGCTCGGCCACCTTCAGCAATCGCTCGCTGAGTCAGCAGCATACGTCGTACATCGGGGTGACATATGATGGGGTCTGCAGGGCCCTCTGGATTTTTAACGCCAGAGAGTGACCGCATAGCCAGTCGTTCGCGGGCATATTTCGACGCCCCCTGAAAGGATCGTTCTGCGGCCGCGGCACCTTGACTCGCGGTACCGATACGCGCCACATTCATGTAGGTAAACATGGCGTTGAGCCCATTGTGGGGCTCACCAATCAAAAACCCTGTTGCATCGTCAAAGTTCAGCATAGCGGTACCGTTACCGTGAATGCCCATCTTGTGTTCTATAGAGGCACAGCGAACGCCATTGCGCTCTCCCGCAGAGCCGTCAGCACTAGGAAGAAACTTAGGAATAATAAAGAGAGAAATACCTCTGGTGCCCTTGGGTGCATCTGGCAGTTTGGCCAATACGATATGGACAATATTTTCGGTTAGGTCATGCTCACCGGCGCTAATAAATATCTTAGTACCATTTACTTTATAGCTGCCGTCAGCATTGGGCTCTGCTTTGGTTTTAAGCTGCCCCAAATCAGTACCGCAGTGAGGCTCAGTCAGGCACATGGTGCCACTCCAGACGCCACTGATTAATTTGGTTAGATAGGCCTGCTTCTGTTCTGGCGTACCATGGTCTTCCAAGGTAGCCACTGCGCCTTCACTAAGACCTGGATACATCGCCCAGGCCCAGTTGGCCGTGGTTAGCATTTCATTAATCGCAACGCCAATAGACGAAGGCAAGCCCTGCCCGCCCATCTCTTGACTACCAGTCAATGATGTCCAACCAGCCTCAATAAACTTGGCGTAGGCTTCTTTAAAGCCTGCGGGAGTGGTTACCACGCCGTCATCCCAAGTACAGCCCTTGTCTCCGGACTGATAAATCGGTGCCAATTCAGTCTCACTAAATTTTGCGGCTTCGCTAAAAATCGCGTCGAGCATGTCTGGCGTAGCCTGATCACCACCCTTAACATTCTTGTAATTGGCTTGCATGTCAATCACATCATTAAACAGAAATGAGTAGTCTTTTAACGGTACTTTGAAATCAGGCATTTAATAATCCTATTAGATTGAAGTCTCTTTAATCACGCCTTCCAAATGAGCCTGTTGGCCCGGCTTATTAAAGAGAGAAAACTGCTGTTGCCCATCCCGCTGTTGGCTGTAAAACAACACATCGGAAGGTAAAAAGAGAGGTCGATGAAAAGTCACGTCGACCGAGTAGCCCGCATCAGGAATTTGCTTATCCAGGGCTGCAATGCACTTAGCTTTGCTCCACATACCATGGGCAATCGCTTGTTTAAAGCCAAATAGTTTGGCGGTAATATCGGTCAAATGAATAGGGTTGTAGTCACCAGAAACACGAGCATAACGTCGACCAATGTCTGCACCAACATGCCATTTCAGGGGCTCGCCATCACGGCGGATAGGCGCTGTCGTAGCCCGAGGTATATCTGTTTTGCAGCGATGTAAAAATGTTGACTCTCCAGACCAGACAACTTCATTGTCGACCGTGGCACTGACATCAATATCCCATTCTAAGCCCTTGGCTGTAACCACTGACTTACCTATGGCTGCCGACATATTAATCGGCTGCCTTATATCGAATGCATGATGCACCGAAATCTGATTACGCAGATGCACCTGCCCCATCGCGCGCATGGGAAAGTCTTGCTGAATCAATATATTGAGAAATAATGGAAAGCCCAACATGTGTAAATAGGTGGCGGGTAGCTTGTCGGTCAGCTGAAAACCACAGAGCTCCTGATAGGCGCGGAGATGCTCAGGGTTTACCACCAAATCATTAATTTGTGTATTAAGCCCAGGCAACGGATCACCTAGAACATAGGTACCCGATTTAAAGGCGGCTTTACCCAGCAGCGTTGGCATGCTGGGAAGTTCCTGCAGCACAATGGGCGGCTGGCTGTTGGCGGGCTTTGTAACTTTGGCAATATTATCCATATTGGGCATATTGAGTACGTTCTCCTTGTCAGTCATTGGCTTTAAAATTCATTGTTTTGTCATTTCGGCCAATTGTGTATGATGGTAGTCCTTTCCATAAGCTCGTAACTAAGCGATTTTTTGTTAGCTGCATTTTCGATTGGGTGGCTATTTGTTGGCTTCATTGTATTAGATTCACTCTACTAGGTTCACTCTAACAGGTTCACTCAATCAGGTTCATTGTATGACAGGTCTAACCGATTCAGGTGCTTTGGCGCGGCTCGCCCATCAGGGACTTGTTAATCTTGGTGTCGACGCAGACCTTGTTCTGCTGCGCTCAGGCCTAGATCCCGCGCAGCTTTATCAGGCCAACCTGCGAACTAAATTTAGTGCGCAACCCTTATTTTGGAAAACCGCTGTGGAGCTGTCAGGGGATCCCTGTATCGGGCTTCATCTCGGCGAAAAAATGCCCGTTTATAAGGGTCAAATTTTAGAGTACCTATTCCTCAGCAGCCCAACCTTTGGTGACGGCCTACGCCGAGTATTGAACTACCAAAGGCTGATCAGTGATGCGCTCCATGGGCAGTTGTCAGAATATCCAAGTCCCTGCTTAACTAGCTACTTTACCGATCACAAGTACGCCACGTCCCATCTCGCCGAAGCTATGGTTATGGGGCTTATCCGCAGTTTTCAGTCAGTCACAGATAATGCCTTTAAGCCGGAAAAAGTCGTCTTTAACCATGCTCCCAATACCAATATCGAAGAATATGAACGGGTCTTGCAATGCCCTGTGGAATTTAACGCCCCTTCCTTCCAGCTGTTTTTTCCCGCCTCTCTGTTACAGCATAGATCACTGCACGCTCAACCCGAGCTATTAAATTTGCATTTACAGGCGGCAGATCAACATATCGCTAAGCTCCAGCAACAGGACCTTATTGTCGATGTTCGCAGCCAGCTCGCCAGCCTACTTGAAAGCGGTGAAATTAGTCTGGAAACGGTCGCCGCGCGCCTCAGTATTAGCCCCAGACATCTGCGCCACCAGCTTAACGTGGCAGGCACCAGCTTTCAGCGCTTACTCAATGGTTATCGCCACTCTCTGGCCAGGCGCCTACTATCCCAAACTGATGAGGCAATTAGTGAGATTGTGTATCTCACGGGATTTTCCGAGCCCAGTACCTTTTATCGTGCATTTAAACGCTGGGAGGGCATCACGCCCATTGCATACCGCAACGCTAAATCAGTAAAAACGGCACATTAAAATTCTGTTTCTGCCCAATGATTCTAGTAAACTGACGCACCTTTTGAACCGAAACACTCTTTAAACTGAACTAGATAATCTTTTGTCTACTCCGGAGCAATCATTTTAATGACCAACCTTACAAATTCCGCCTTTGAACTTTTGCGCGAGCAAGATATACCTTCTTTAAAACTGCAGTATCAGGAATATCGCCATCGTAAAACCGGTGCCCAGCATATCCATCTGGCCGCTGATAATAAGGAAAATGTATTTTTGGTCGCCCTGCGCACAGTGCCCATGGATTCCACAGGCGTTGCCCATATTCTGGAACATACGGCACTTTGCGGTAGCGAAAAATATCCAGTTCGCGACCCATTCTTTATGATGATTCGTCGCTCACTCAACACCTTTATGAACGCGTTCACTAGCAGTGACTGGACCGCCTACCCCTTTGCTAGCCAAAACAAAAAAGATTTCAACAACTTACTGGACGTCTATCTCGACTCGGTATTTTTTGCTCGCCTTGATCCTTTGGACTTTGCTCAGGAGGGCCATCGTCTTGAATTTGCCGACGCCAATGACGCCACGTCGGAGCTGACATTTAAAGGGGTTGTCTACAACGAAATGAAAGGCGCCATGAGTTCGATCAACTCAACTCTCTGGCAGACCATGAGCAAGTACCTCTATCCGACCAGCACCTACCATTACAACAGCGGTGGCGAGCCAGCGGATATTCCTGACCTGACCTACGACCAATTCAAAGCGTTTTACAAAACTCATTACCACCCCAGTAACGCCATATTTGTAACCTTTGGGGACATCCCTGCCGCGGAACATCAGCAGCACTTTGAAGAACAGGCGCTAAGCCGCTTCGATAAACTCGACTGTCATATCGCCGTCAATAATGAACAGCGCTACACCGAGCCACAATACTTTGAAGAGACCTATCCCTACGATGAAGATGAACAGGGCTCAACAGAAAACAACACCCATATTGTGCTGTCTTGGTTGCTCGGCGACTCAACAGATTTAGAAGCCACCATGCAGGCCCGTCTGCTGGCCAGTGTCTTACTCGATAACAGCGGCTCCCCCCTGCAGAAAGCACTAGAGACTACCGATTTGGGAACCTCACCCTCACCTATGTGCGGTCTTGAAGATTCCCAAAAAGAGCTTTGCTTTGCCTGTGGTATTGAAGGGTCAAACCCGGACAGCGCTGATGAAGTTGAAAAGCTGATTTTGGATGTACTGCAGGACGTGGCCGACAATGGCCTGCCCCATGAACAGGTCGCAGCCAGCCTCCATCAGCTTGAGCTGTCCCAGCGAGAGCTTTCTGGCGGCGGCTACCCCTACGGCCTGCACCTGATACTGACCAGTCTCACCAGCGCCACACACCGTGGCGATCCTGTGGCACTCCTGAATTTAGACCCAGTGCTAGACAAATTACAGCAGCAGATTAACGACCCCGACTTTATCAAGGGCTTGGCTCGGGACCTGCTTTTAAACAATCAACACCGCACTAGGCTGGTACTAAAGCCAGACACCGAGCTAGGTCGTGTTAAGGAACAGGCCGAAAAAGATCGACTGGCGGCCATTAAAGCGTCTCTGTCTGATATTGAAAAACAGGCCATCATTGACAAAGCTGCCGCACTAAAAGAACGGCAAGAGATGGAAGAGGATTTAGAGATTCTACCCAAGGTCGGCATCGAAGATGTTCCAGCAGAGATTGCTTATGCCGAGAAGCACAGTGTCATTAAAACCCCAGTCCCCCTGACTAGCTACAGTGCCGGCACCAATGGTTTGGCCTACCAACAGATCATTATGCCCATGCCTGCCCTTAGCCATGCTCAGATGGACCTGCTACCCCTTTACAGTACCTGTGTCACTGAGATGGGTGTCGGGGAACGGGACTACCAGGAGACGCAGCTATGGCACTCCGCAGTGGTTGGCGCCTACTCTGCCTCAGCTTCTGTGCGCTCAGACAAAGATAGCCTCGACAAACTCCATGGCAACATTAGTTTCACCAGCAAAGGCTTGGCGCGCAACCAGGCTGCTATGACCGATCTTATGCAAGAGTCCTTGCAGAGAGCTCGCTTCGATGAACTGCCTAGGCTTCGGGAACTTGTCGCTCAGATTCGTACCTATCGCGAGTCTTCCATTACCGGAAGTGGCCATGCTTTAGCAATGACCGCAGCGGCAAGCGGCCTCTCCCCAAATGCTTATCTCAGCCAGCGCTGGGGTGGTATGACGGGCTTGGCACTGCTAAAAACACTAGATCAAACATTGGACACAGAAGAAGGGCTACAGGCACTAGCAGGTCAACTCGAGGCTATCCACCAACTCGTGCTAGCTCAGCCAAGGCAGTATTTATTAGTCGCTGAAAACGAACGGCTCGAGAGCTTTTCCGCAGTGATGCAGAGTGGCTTCTCGGCCAGTACTGAGATGTCAGACAATAACTTTATTGATTACAGCCCTGACTTAGAACCCGTTAATCACTGCTGGACGGCTAATACTCAGGTGAGCTTCTGCGCTAAAGCGTACCCTACCGTGCCTACTAGCCACCCAGATGCCGCGCCATTGACTGTTCTTGGTGGTGTTTTGCGCAACGGCTTCTTACATCGCGCAGTCCGCGAACAGGGCGGAGCCTATGGTGGCGGTGCCTCTCAGGACAATCAGACCGGTGCTTTCCGGTTTTACTCCTATCGTGACCCAAGGATTGCCGGCACCCTAGCTGATTTTGACGACTCCATTAGCTGGCTCCACGAGCAGAAACTTGGATACGATAAAATTGAAGAGGCTATTCTTGGTGTTGTTGGAAGTTTGGACAAGCCGGGATCACCCGCAGGAGAAGCGGTCCAAGCGTTTCATTCAGAGCTTAATGGTCGAGGAAAAGCCTGCACCGAGCAGTTTAGAAACCAGGTGTTGGCCGTAACAGAAGCAGATCTAAAGCGGGTTGCCAGCAGCTATCTGCGCAAAGAATCCGCTCAGACTGCTGTCATTACCAATGCCGACCTAGCCGCAGGTACTAACCTAGAGATTATTAGCGTTTAAATGAGCGACTCTAGCCGCGATAATTTATTTGCCAACCCACTGGGGCAAGTACCTGGCTTTGTCTTTGACGAATCCGTGGTCGATGTATTTCCCGATATGATTAGCCGCTCGGTTCCCGGCTACGAAACGATTCTGGCCTATACCGGAGAATTAGCGGACCGCTATGTGCAACCCAACACTCATTGCTATGACTTAGGCTGCTCCCTCGGGGCTTCAACGTTAGCCATGAGCCAGCGTATTAATGGTCGCAATGCAAAAATCATAGCCGTCGACAACTCTGATGCCATGCTAAAAAAATGTGCTTTAATTTTGGCTTCGACCCCAGATACAGGTGCCGTAGAGTTAGTAAATGGGGATATCTGTGACATTGAAATCAACAACGCTTCGCTGGTAGTCATGAACTTTACGCTACAGTTTGTACCCCTAGAACAACGTGCGAATCTACTAGAAAAAATCTATCAGGGTCTAAACCCCGGCGGCTGCCTAATTATCTCTGAAAAGCTTAGCTTTGAACCCGAGTCCCTCAACGCATTGCTCAGCGAGCTGCACCACGGTTTTAAACGGGCCCAGGGCTACAGTGATTTAGAGATTAGTCAGAAGCGGGATTCCATTGAAAATGTGTTAGTCCCAGAGACTCTAGACTCTCATATCCAACGATTAAGGGCCTGTGGATTTCAATCCACAAGCCCTTGGTTTCAATGCTTTAATTTCTGTTCTCTGGTCGCCATTAAGTAGCGAGCCAGAGGTTAGGAAAGTAGTTTCGAAAAGCTGATTAGGAAAGCAATTTAATAGTCGCTTTAATCAGCCGTCTTACACCCGGAGTATAGGGTGGATACATCATAGCTGTAGAGCTGTGCTTGTCGACCAGTACGCTGCGCTCATGGGTAAACGCTCTAAAGCCCCACACACCGCCAGACTTACCAATACCACTATTGTTGACGCCGCCAAAGGGTAGATTTGGGTGCAAGAAATGCATCACAGTTTGGTTAACACAGGTATCACCAGCACTGGTTTCCTGCAGGACTTTGTTGGTCACCTTGTCATTCTTGCTGTAGATATACAGTGCCAGAGGTTTTGGCCTTGCATTCACGTAGGAGATAGCTTCGTCAATCTCTGAGAATGTGATGATCGGCAACAGTGGTCCAAAGATCTCTTCATTCATAATGGCCGAGTCATCACTCATGCCTTCAATCAAAGTCGGTGCAATAAACTTACTTTTCGCGTCGACCTCACCACCAGTCAAAACAACACCACCTTTTGCTTTGGCGTCATCGAGTAAGCGGTTGATACGTCCGTGATGGCCCGCATTGACAACGCGACAGTAATCAGTATTGGTGCTCGCATCTTCACCCAGTCCATACTGAGTTTTGATCGCTGCCGTCATCTGTTCAACAAACTTATCCTTAATCGACTCGTGGACATAGATGTAGTCTGGTGCAATACAGGTTTGGCCATTGTTGTTAAATTTACCCCAGGCGATCGACTTGCCTGCCTTTTTAAGGTTGGCAGACTTATCTACAATCACCGGGCTCTTGCCACCCAACTCGAGGGTCACAGAGGTAAGGTTTTTTGCCGCAGCCGCCATAACATGCTTGCCTACCGCAGGGCTGCCGGTGAAAAATATATGGTCAAAGGGAAGATTGGTCAGGTAGCTGGCCACATCGGCCTCGCCTTCAAACAGTGACACTTCTTCTGGTCTAAAGGCCTGCTTAACAATCTGGCCAATAACCTTAGACATTTTAGGGGTCATCTCTGAGGGCTTAATGATGACGGTGTTGCCAGCGGCAATCGACCACATCATTGGACCAAAGGTTAGGTTAAACGGGTAGTTCCAAGGTGAAACTACTAGGGTTACCCCTTTCGGTTCTTTTACGATTCGAGACTTGGTACCCATCATAGAGAGAGTAGTCTTGACTGGCTCTGCTTTCATCCAGGCTTTGAGGTTTTTACGAATATGCTTTAGCTCGGTGACCACGGGCATAATTTCAGCCAAATCCACTTCAGCACCGGGCTTACCGAAATCAGCGGCTGCCGCTTTATGAATCTTGTCGTAAGAATCTTTAAATGCAGTTTCAAAGCGCTTTAAGACAGCAAGCCGCTGACGATAATCTGACTTTCTAAGTTCCAAGGCGTAGGTTTTTTGTTTCGCAAATACTTTATCGATCTTGGCTTTAACCGCCGGCTTTAACTCAGTCATATTACCCCCCAAAGGTAGTTCTTTATGCATGTGCAGCGCACTGCTTTTATTTTTAGTAACTTGCAATAATTGTTTTTTTTAGTCTATTCTGCAATCGAAATCGGTGACCCACGGTATCTATCAAAATACTATTTAGCAATGCAATTAAGTAATACTTCTAATAATGAGGTGGCCGCTCGCCCGCGCCAGCACCTGAATCACCTTGCCCCAGAGCATCGCGCTCCGCACTGCTGTCTTGCAGTACCTCTATGCGCTCAAGCATAGATCTGTGAGCCTTAGTCAGTGCATCAATCTCTTTTTGCTGTCGGAAAATTTCCTCCTCGAGCTGGGCATTAGTCATTTCTAGATAGGCCAGTTTTTCTTCAAAAGCCTCAAATCGTTTATCGTCCGTCATCTAATTTTTTGCAGCCCAGTAGTTTCGGCTAACAGAATAGCGGAAATGCCTTATAATTGTTTTAAAATAATGGCGCTTAATTTATGGTCCTTAATTATTAGCACTTTATCATTAGCGCTTTTTTATTAATCCTTTATTATCAGCGCTGAATTAAGGGTGCTTCAATAATTTCACTCTAAACAACGAAGCTAAAAACTCCCAGGCAAAATATGATTCCTGCAACACTTGATTACGGGCCCTTCCTCTCTTGGCTCGAAGAGTCTCCGCTTGAGGATTGGGGGCAGACCCTACCGGAACTTCTAGCCCAGCAACTCCGCCGTGAACGCTGGGGTGATATGCCAGAATGGGAAGAGACATTAAAACGCCTGCCAGAAATAGACCCTCTGCATATAGAGCTTAAAACAGAAGTGTCCATTGGCGATTACAGTCTCATGGATAAGGGTCGTCGGCTAGCATTGCAAGCTACACTAATGGGCCTACATCCTTGGCGAAAAGGCCCCTATAGCCTGTTTGGAATGCCCCTTAATACTGAGTGGCACTCGGACTGGAAGTGGGACCGTGTGCTGCCTCACCTAGACTCTCTTGAAAATCGTTTAATTCTGGACGTTGGCTGCGGTAACGGCTACCACTGCTGGCGCATGCTCGGAGAGGGTGCCAAACGTGTTATTGGCATAGACCCATCGGTTAAATTCGTCTTTCAGTTTCAAGCGATCAAAAATTTTGCCGGCAAAGATCTGCCCATCGATGTATTGCCTCTGGGCATAGAACATATGCCCGAAAAACTGGCCGCCTTTGATACAGTTTTCTCTATGGGTATTCTCTATCACCGCCGCTCACCAATGGCTCACCTGCGAGAGCTCAAAGAATTATTGAGGCCCGATGGGCAGCTCGTCTTAGAGACTTTAGTCATTGATGGGCCTGAAGGAATGGTACTGGTCCCCGAAGAGCGCTACGCCAAAATGCCCAATGTTTGGTTTCTACCCTCTCCCGACACACTTATTAGCTGGATGCGTAAGATCGGCTTGAAAAATCCACGCATGGTCGATATCAATACTACGTCCACCGACGAACAGCGCAGCACAGACTGGATGACATTTGAGTCTCTTGAAGACTTTTTAGATCCCGAAGATCACAGCAAAACAATCGAAGGCCATCCCGCTCCCGTAAGGGCTGTATTTGTGGCTGAAGCACCCCCTCTAAATTAGGAACAGTATTAGCATGGACTCTCCACAAACCATTGTCATACCGCAGAGATTTTGCGGCCCGCCCAATTCAGGCAATGGCGGCTATAGCTGCGGCATATTGGCCAAGAATATTCCTGGACCAAGCCGAGTCAGACTGCACTCACCCCCGCCTCTGGACAGCCCCTTAACACTGGCGGAAATGGATGATTGCTGGGTTTTGACTGATAAGGAGCAGTTAATCGGCAAAGCCATCGCAGCTGAATTAAACCTCGAAGTGCCCAGTGCCCCGAGCCTTGAGCAGGCCATGAGCGCAAGAAAGGCCTACCCTCAAGAGCTACAACGGAACTTCGGCTCCTGTTTTGTATGCGGCCCTGAACGAAGTGTAGGAGATGGTTTGCGGCTATTTTCAGGAAAGGTCGACAGTACAGATCTAGTAGCCTGTGACTGGGAGCCCTCTCCAGACCTTTTAGATAGCCAAGGTAATGTGGCCTCTGAGTTTGTCTGGTCGGCACTGGATTGCCCGAGCTTTTTTGCCCTCGACCTAGGCCCAGATCGAGCCAGCCTGTTAGCTCAGATGACCTGCTCCATAGACAAACCCGTTCCCGATGGTGAGCCTCTCATTGTCTACGCATGGAAAGTCCGCGTTGATGGTCGCAAAGGCTTCTCTGCTGCTGCGTTAAGTACAGCTAATGGAGAAATATTAGCTCGCGCCGAGCACCTGTGGATCGAAGTAAAACTCTAATAGGCTGGGCCTAAATTAAGCAAAATTAGACAAAAACAGACAACGAGAAAACCAAAAAGAAAGCAAAAAAAACCACCGCGGATAGGCGGTGGTTCTTCGACCTGACATCCATGGCAGGGTTATGCCTTTAATGCCTCATCTGCTGGTACATACTGGTATCCCAATGCATCAGCCACCGCTTTGTAGGTCACCTTGCCTTTGTGGACATTAAGTCCGTTTTGCAAGTTTTTATCCCTAAACAGGCTACTTATCGGATCGTCCGCAAGTGCCAATGCATAGGGCAAAGTCGCATTATTCAGTGCCATCGTTGCTGTACGTGCCACACCACCAGGCATGTTGGCTACACAGTAATGCACCACATCATCAATAAAATAGGTGGGTTTCTCATGAGTTGTCGCCTTGGAGGTTTCGAAGCAACCACCCTGATCTATGGCGACGTCTACAACCACAGCACCTTTTTTCATTCGGCCAATAAGGTCTCGTGACAGCAACTTAGGCGCTGCCGCCCCGGGAATCAAAACCGCACCAATCACTAGGTCAGCCTCAAGCGCATATTCTTCAATGGCTGCATTGGTCGAATAAACACAGCGCGCACGCCCTTCGTATTTTGCATCCAGTTCTCTCAAACGTGGAATTGACCGATCCAGAATAGTCACATCTGCGCCCATACCCACTGCCATAGCCGCCGCATTGTCACCGACAACACCCCCGCCTATAACCAATACCTTAGCTGGCGCCACACCGGGAACACCCCCCAACAAAACACCGCGGCCGCCATTGGCTTTTTCTAAATGATGGGCACCAGCCTGCACCGACATACGCCCAGCCACCTCAGACATGGGCGCTAGCAGAGGTAAGCCTCCTTGATTGTCTGTCACTGTCTCATAGGCCACACAAATAGCACCAGACTGCACAAGTAGCTCAGTCTGCTTGGGGTCCGGAGCCAGATGTAAGTAGGTATACAAAATTTGGCCTTCCCTCAGCATTTTGCACTCGGCCTCCTGAGGTTCCTTTACCTTAACGATCATATCTGCACGGGCAAATACCTCGCCAGCAGAGTCCACCATCTCAGCACCAGCTTCAATGTATTCTGCATCAGTAAAATCAATAGATGCACCGGCTAGCCGTTCAACAATAACGCCGTGACCGCGCTTAACCAATTCATTGACCGACGCGGGGGTTAACCCAACTCGATACTCGTGATTCTTAATTTCCTTAGGTACGCCTACTAACATTTTAAAACCCTCTCTTGATGCTGCAATCAAACTATTCTAGACAAAAGTATATAGGGCTATATTAGGATTTATATATAATATATTTTTGTTAATTTGACTATAATGCAGAATATTTTTAGCAAATTGCACTTTAAACAGGATATTTTATTAATGCCTACCTCAGCGGAAAGTCTCGGTAAAATTGATCGCAATATATTGCGTGTACTGCAAAAAGACGGACGTATCAGCTACACAGATCTCGCTCGAGAGGTCGGTCTGTCGGTAACTCCCTGCATCGAACGCGTTAAGCGATTAGAGCGCAATGGTTTCATCCTAGGCTACGCTGCCCAAGTTTGCCCAGAAAAGCTCAGTGCAAGCCTCGTTGTCTTTGTGCAGATCCGCCTTAATCACACCTCCCAGGAAAACTTTGAAGAGTTTCGCAACGCGGTTATGGACCTTGAAAATATCCAGAGCTGTTTCTTGGTTTCAGGCAACTATGATTACCTGATCAAGACAAGAGTTGCCGATATGGCAGCCTACAGAGAGCTCCTTGGCCACCGCATACTCAAGCTACCCGCAGTGCAAGAATCGACCAGCTACGTAGTCATGGAAGAGTTAAAAGAAACTATGGCAGTGCCAGTTCCTTACAGCCGACAATAAGCAGTAAAAACAGACGAATATCCCCGGCCCACTGTTGACTCAAATCCATTGCTCACCTATAGTGCGCTACCTCAGAAATGAGGCAACAAAAGGCACTCGTAGCTCAGCTGGATAGAGTACCCGGCTACGAACCGGGCGGTCGGTGGTTCGAATCCACCCGAGTGCACCAAATACAAAAAACCCGCCTTCTAGGCGGGTTTTTTGTATTTGTCCCACGGTGGCGGAAAGAGCCACCGTTCGACAAGCTTGCAGCAGCAAGTGTTGACCGAGCGGCGGTGCCTCCGCTTGTAAAAGCCCCAAGGGCTTTACAAGTCCATCCACCCGGAACCAGTTCCCAGTTACCAATTAGCCAAAGCAATCAAAACACAGAGACAACAAAATGATCTCATCAGCCCAACGCACAGAACTAGAAGCAGCCGCTTTCCGCCGCCTACTCAAACATCTAGACGACAACAAAGATGTCCAAAATATAGATCTAATGATCCTCGCCGACTTCTGCCGCAACTGCCTAAGTAAATGGTATGCCACCGCAGCAGAAGAGCGCGATATTGAAATAGACTATGACCAGGCCCGCGAGGCCATCTATGGCATGCCCTACAGTGAGTGGAAGGATAATCACCAACCACCTGCCACTGCAGAGCAACTAGACGCCTTTAACAAGCGCCAGAACTAGACTATTCGTTGAGGTGGAACCCTGGAGTAGATAGTGACAGCGCTATCTCGCTCTCATCCATCTCTTCCCCTACATCTTCAAATAATGGAGACGACAGATACCGTTCGCCAGTATCAGGGAGCATGCACAGGATCACGGTTCCCGGCTCTGCGGTCTCGGCAAGCTTTAGAGCCACTGAGAATGTTGAACCGCCAGAAATTCCAGTAAAGATACCTTCTTTCTGGGCCAGCATTTTAGAGCCTAAAATACCTTCTTGAGCATCGATAGGGACAAGCTGATCAAAGCGCTTTTCGTCGATAGATTCTTGTAATACGGCAGGAATGAAATCTGGTGTCCAGCCTTGGATCATATGGGGCTCGAATGCTGGGTGACTGCCAAGAGGCGCCCCGTTGGAACTGCGTTCCTGCACATGACCACTTTGAATAAGCTGTGCATTGACCGGCTCACTCAAAATAATTTGCGTCTCTGGACGCTCCCGCCGCAGCACTTTAGCTACACCGGCAAAGGTGCCGCCAGTACCGTAACCCGTTACCCAATAATCTAGGCGATCACCAGCAAAGTCGGCTAGAATTTCTCGGGCCGTCGTATTTTCATGAATTTTTGCGTTGGCATCAGTTTCAAACTGCCTCGCCAAAAACCAATTGTTAGCATCGGCGAGTTCAACGGCCTTGAGATAGCAGCCCATGGCTTTGTCGGCCTTTGGCGTCAAAATGACCTGAGCGCCCAAAAAACGCATTAGTTTACGCCTCTCGATGGAGACGCTAGTTGGCATAGTCGCCACAAAAGGGTAACCCTTTACCGCACAGACCATCGCCAAGCCCACCCCAGTATTACCACTGGTGGCCTCTACCACAGTCTGCCCAGGTTTCAGCTCGCCGCTGCGCTCTGCCTCTTCAATGATACTAATGGCTAAACGGTCTTTAACTGAACCTGCGGGGTTAAAAAACTCTGCTTTTACATAGAGCCGCACATGGTCTGGAACTAGTTTTTTAACGCGCACGCAAGGCGTGTCACCAATTGTGTCCAGGATACTCTCGTATAATTTACCACGGCCTACTGTTGTTCTTGACTGATGCACAGGCATCTCTCCCTAATTAGTTAAAATCGATTATTGATAATCTAGACTTAGAACTAGAGATAAACATCTAGAAATAAACACCTAAAATTAACAACCTAGGTATGAATCATAGAACAAAACAGATTTACTCGTAAAAACCAATTTCCGCTACGTCGATCTCAGCTTGGTGGTCACGACCGTAGGCTACAACGCCAAGACTCCGAATCGCTCTCGGTTTAACCATACTGCGCAACCAGCCGCTGGACGCCTTGAACTCAGAAAACGGGAGAAAGATGGTTTTCCACTCAGACTCCGTATCAAAACTCGCCTGATAATATTGCCAGGGCAATACAGTGCCGGATGTCCGCAAGTGAATAAAGTACCCCTGAGAATTACCCCGTACTTTGAGATACACACCGCTCGCATTGGCAACCACACCTTTTGATAATTCGCGACGAATCTGGATAAACCCACCGTTATTTTCAGTAGACACCAGCCCTGTCATGTGGGCAAAGCTTTCACCTTTCTGATCGGGGTATTCCACCCTACCCTGCGACACTCCACCCATTACCTGATCACTAAAATAGCTCCACCGCTGCCGAGATTCCTCACCAAATTTATCGACCAATATTTTTTCGGCAGCTACTGCCTGGCTGGTACTCAATACTGAAGCCAAAAATAAGGTCATAAAAGATACTGTTAAAAAATGTAGGGTTTTAGAAGGTATGGTTTTAGAAGCTATGGTTTTAGGAGGTATAGTCATAAAAGGTACGGTCATAAAAGGTATAGTCATAAAAGGTACGGTCAATCTAACAGGTATGAATTTACTCATGACAGCTTCCTATGGGGAGTTAACGTTTATATTGCGTTGGGCAGTAGCCTCTACTCACTCCGGGAGCGCGTAGAAATTCATGCTTGGTTTTGCGGCTCGTCACTCGTTTGCGCCAAAGGCGAAAAGAACGGGCTTTAATCTGCCTGCGCATGAGGTTAATAACAGCAGACTCATTGAGCCCAAAATTGAACTCTATCGCTTCGAATGGGGTGCGGTCTTCCCAGGCCATCTCAACAATTCTGGATAGCTGTTCCTGGTTAAAGTCTGGTTGTGATTGCGATATTAGTGGAGAACTGGCCATAAATCGCCTTGAGCCTCATAAAAAATTTAATGGCTTATATACGATGAGAAATGCTTTTTGTATCAAGCAAGGCACAAAAAAGCCCACCATGGAAATGGCAGGCTCTGTATAATTTTCAAGCGTCAGCGTTGGTAAGCTTCGGAGCTATTTATCTATCTACCTATCTATCTACCTATCTACCTATCTACCTATCTATTTATCTATGCAGGCTGTTCAAACGATCCAAACTATCAAGCTAACCAGCTATCCAAGCCATAAAAAGCTTAGCGCGATCCCTTTGGTGAATAGCGCTACCTACTTAAACTAGGTTCAGGACAGCATTAGACCAAACTTTCGGAGCAGTGACACATCACGTTTGACGCCCTCATCTATATGGCGTCCGATCAATTTAACACGCTGCTCTGTAAAGCTGTCTGGTATAACTTTTACATTGACTCGTTTCTTGGGGGTCCCGCTGACTTCGCTATCGCCCTCATTTTCACTATTATTACTCGCTACTGACATTCTAATCTCCTTTCAATAACCGCAAGCTATGTTCTAAACCCAGCCGCAAACCAAACTGGTCAAACAACCACTTGTAGTAATCTTCTCGACCTTCTTTAAAGTAGTTCGCTTTATGTGCTTTTACACAGAGTACATAGGGGTAGCTTTTTGAAGGCCTATGATAAATAGGATAGCAGAGAACTGAACCCTGCTCGTCCTTTTCAAACATATGGTAATGCTGTTCTACCATTTTGACAGCCTCTCGCTGAATATCTGGGATCACGACCACAGATTTTGTGTTAACACAGTGCCTTAGCGCACTATCAGCGCAATCAAGTTCAGAGACATCGTGCTTTGGCGGCTCACCTCCATGGGTATACCAATCCAACAGCTCTCCTTCTGGCCCTATTTCTGCAAGACGCACATCGAAGCTAACATCCCCTGCGATTTTTTCCAAAAACTTCCAGACTGTGTTGACCGTAAAATATATCTGCTGATCTGGCTGTGTGATCAATTTAAATACGGTACCGGGCTCAGATGCATTGCCGTTAAGTAAAAAGGCTTCACATTCAGCTCCAATACGGTCAGATTTAACACTCACAATGTCCTCAAAGGCCTCTTTGAGAATTAACGCATCTTCAAGCTCTAAAATACCCCTACTCTTGGCAATGGCATTGGCTATCTTAGGTAAAAAATTGTACAGCGCCAGAAAACCTACCGTGCCCAAGAACAAACCTAGGCTATGGGCGGATATCCATGTAATTAACGTTTTCGATAGGTGCGGATCAAAGAAGTCTTTTACCGGTTGCCGGGTGAAATATAAAAACATAAAAAAGGGCACAATATTCAGGGCAGCCATCAAGACCACAACCCAAGGGCGGCTTACGTAATCGACAAAAGAAAGGAAACGCTGGATCCATCTTCCGTTTATTTTATGACTTATATTGCTCAAGCAATTTCCCTGTCATTCTGAACGGCGTTTGCATAAGTATATTCAAGGAAATCACAGTCTGCCGATTATTTTTAATAATTTATTTAATCACTTGCTTTAACTGGCCTACAGATAAGAAAACAACCCTTTAACCAGAGTAAAAGCCCACCGTACGCCGTTACCATTAGCACTGTAAAAAGGTTATAGTCCCCAGACAATAATAAAAATAATAATCCGCCAGGCCACTTAAAAAATCACAAAACCGACAAAGAACCATTAAAAAAATAATAAGAGGCCCTGTAAACGCGGACAACCGGGAGTTATACCGTGACTACATACTCAATCGAAGACCATCAAGAAGGCACGATCACATACAGGGATAAAAAGCGTTACTTTTGGCTGATTTCAGTTTTCATGCCTATTTTCCCGCTCACGGGGGTCATTCTCTTCTACCAGACTGGAATTGAATGGACTCTATGCTTACCGCTACTCATCAATTACACAGTGATGCCCGTACTCGACTGGCTCATTGGCAGTGATACGAATAATCCGCCAGAACAGTTAGTGCCTCAGCTAGAGGCCGATAAATACTATCGCTTTTTAACCTATGCCACCATACCGCTGCATTTTGTCGCACTGTTCATTTTTGCCTATGTCGTGGGTACCAATGATCTAAGCTGGTGGGCTATTTTGGTCACGGCTATTATTGCCGGCGGTTATAGCGGGCTCGGTATCAATACAGCCCATGAATTAGGCCACAAGCAAACCGGTATTGAGCAGCTGCTCGCCAAGATTACCCTGGCCGTGCCAGCCTATGGCCACTTCTGCGTTGAACATAATCGAGGCCACCATGTATTAGTGGCAACCCCAGATGACCCTGCCAGTTCAAGACTAGGCGAATCTATCTATGCTTTTACCCTTAGAGAAATCCCCGGCACTTTTAAGCGAGGCTGGAATTTAGAAAAATCGCGCCTCAACAAACAGGGCAAAAGTACCTGGTCGATACACAATGATATTTTACAGTCCTACCTTATGAGTGCTGTATTGCAGGGTGGTCTAATCTATGCCTTTGGTTTGGTTATGTTGCCATTTTTGGCTGTACATAATTTCTGGGCCTGGTATCAGCTTACCTCTGCCAACTATATCGAGCACTATGGTCTGCTGCGGGAGAAAAAAGATACTGGTCGCTATGAGCGCTGCCAGCCGCACCATTCTTGGAATGCTAACTACATTATGACTAATCTCGCCCTGTTTCATTTACAGCGCCATTCTGACCACCATGCCAACCCTATTCGTCGCTACCAAAGCCTGCGCAACTTTAAAGATATACCGGAACTGCCTAATGGCTATTACGGCATGTACTTACTGGCCTATATTCCCTGGCTTTGGTACCGGGTGATGGATCACCGAGTTCTGGCCTTGCCACATATCAATGGCGACCTATCTAAGGTCAACATCTGTCCTCGAAAAAGAGAAGCGATAATAGCTAGGTACGGAGCCAGCTAAATCGTTCAATCTGGCTGAATTTGTCCACAACCCTTTTTTATTGCTGCCGAGCGCTACACTGCTCGGCAGTTCTCTCCTGCCCTTCCCCAAATGATCCTAATTCCCCTATAAATGCGTATCTCTGACGTACTTAATGCGCACCTAATCTGCTCCTAATCAGAGACGAAAGCCACCTGAAAGCAACACGTAAAGAAAGAGCTGAAAACCTCGCTTTAACAGGCAATTAGGGCTTGATATCGGCACGAAGGAACAATAAAGTACCGCCGCTATGTAAATACGCATATTTTATAATTCAACAACCCGCAAAAAACATTAAAAACTACACGAACTAACGGATTACCCGAGGGACTACATGAACCATATTCACACCAAAAAACTGTGTCTGTCTGCTGCTATTGCTAGCGTGCTGTCAGCAGGAATGGCCCAGGCTGCAATTGAAGAAGTTATTGTCACCGCAAACAAGCGCGAGCAATCGCTGCAAGACGTGCCTATTAGTGTCACTGTGACCAGCGGTGAAACTATTCGCCAATCTAGCATTGTCGATTTAATTGATTTGCAGTCTGCAGTCCCTGCACTGCGTGTTAATCAGCTACAAAGCTCTGCTCAGACTAACTTTATTATTCGCGGCTACGGTAACGGCGCCAACAACCCAGGTATCGAGCCTGCGGTAAGTGTTTATATCGATGGCGTACCACGTACTAGATCAGCCTCATCTCTAGCAGACTTACCTACAGTTCAAAGCGTAGAAGTATTGAGCGGCCCGCAGTCGACTCTATTTGGTAAGAACGCCTCTGCAGGCGTAATCAGCGTAAACACATTGCTTCCAGAAGATGAAGTTGGCGGCATGATCGAAGGCACTGTTGGTAACTATGGTTCACAGATTATTAAGGGCACCATTACTGGCCCATTGACCGACACTGTGTCGTACCGTTTATCTGCAAGTGACAACTCTAGCGATGGCTATGCAACAAACATCACTACTGGTGAAAACGTTAACAGCCGAGAGCGCAGCGCTATTCGCGGCCAGCTGCTTATTGAGCCTTCTGATGATCTAACTATTCGCGTTATTGGCGACTACAACGAAATTGACGAAATTTGCTGTGCCGCTAGCTCACTCGTCTATGGCGCAGCTGCTGGCGTTTCCTCTGCATTGGCAGCAGCACGTGGTTTTGCAACTGCTCCCGTAGATCCGTGGGCAAGAGATCTAACTATGAACTACAGCCCATCGAATAAGCTTGAGGGCAAAGGCCTTTCTGTGCAGTTTGATTATGATTTAGGTTTTGCAACATTGACCTCTATTAGCTCATCTAGAAAGCAGTCACTAGTATCAACCTTTGATGCTGATTTCACAGCGGCTAAGCTAGTCGATGAAAACCGCGTTGATTATGACTTTAAAACCTTCACTCAAGAAATACGCCTTACCTCAAATGGTGATGGCGACTTGCAGTGGGTTGCCGGCGCATTCCACTCAGACGAAGAAGTCACTACGTTCCGTAATGTGACCTTCGGTGAAGATCTGCGCACCTATGCAGACTTCCTTGTTCAGGGTGGATTTGCTGCTGCAGGTATAGCAGGAAACCTAGATACTGTGGCATCTGCCATGGTCCTTGGTCAGACGATTCAAACTGAAATTGCAGCGACAGGCAATGTTGCCCTGGCCGGTTTGCTAGCTCCAGGTGCTGATGCAGCTGCGTTAGGCGCCTATCTTATGGGTGGCAATATTACTGGTGCCAGCTTACTGCCAACTATCGCCGCACTGTCTTCATCATTCTATGCCCCAGGCACAGGTGACGTGGCTGAGAACTTTGATATGGATGGCGTAGCGACTTCAGTGTTTGCTCAGTTCGACTATTCACTGACCGAAAAGCTTGTTGCAACAGTTGGCCTAAACTACACCGAAGATAAAAAGACAGTCGTGTCTGACGTGTTGATTGTAGACACGTTCGCGGCATTGCCACTGGCTGGCGGCCCGTTTAACTCTCTGGCTGGCCTGCAGTTCTTCCCGGCGTTTCCTAACTACCCCAACGTTGATGAATCTGGCATTTTTAAGTCTCACGACCTGACTCATACGTTCCGTATTGCCTACGATGCTAATGACTTTATGACTGTTTATGCCGGTCATTCCACTGGTTTTAAAGCTGCATCTATCAATCTGTCAGTCGATGGCCGCACTCCGGGCAACCGCGCAGCAGATCCTGAGAATGCGACCAACATTGAAGTCGGTATCAAAGCCACTTTCGATAACGGCTACCTGAACATCGCCTACTTTGAGCAATCAATTGAAGGCTTCCAGTCTAATGTTTACTCTGGCACAGGCTTCAACCTGGAAAACGCAGGTAAAGAGACTCACAAAGGTATTGAGTTTGACGGTATGTTAGCTGTTTCAGACAACCTAGTACTTGGCCTGTCGGGTATTGCTATCGACCCAGTCTACAACTCTTTTGTTAACGGCACCTGTGACTTAACAGGCCTGGCCGAAGCAAGATACCAATGTGCACCTGGTAAGCGAACTGTCGATCTGAGTGGCCTACAGCCAGCTGGCGTACATGAGCTAAGCATAAATGCTAACGCGGTATACTCGTTTGTACTATCTGGCGGCGTAGAAGGTTTCTTCCGTGTTGAGTATGTTCATGAGAAAGATGTCAATATTGCTGACTTGATTCCATTCAGCTTGGCGAGTCGCGGTACTGACAACCTGAACGCAAGCCTTGGTTTTAACAGCAAGAACGGCGGCTGGGATGCTATGGTTTGGGGTCGTAATCTGACTGATCATGAAAGCCTGATCTCTGCGTTCCCAACAACCGCTTCCCCTGGCAGCTTCAGTGGCTATCCAAATGCGCCACGCACCTATGGTTTAACTCTGCGTAAGAACTTTTAAAGCAAAGAAACTGTAGTTAGTAAAAAGGAACAAAAAGGGCGACTCAAATGAGTCGCCCTTTTTTATGACTGTTACTTAAGCTCTAGGCTAGAGCGCAAATTTCTTTTTAACCTTAGCAAACGCCTGCAGAGCGAACTCCAGATCCTCCCTTGTGAGAGCCGCCGACATCTGCGTGCGAATTCTTGCCTTGCCCTTGGCTACCACCGGATAAGAAAACGCCACAACATAAACGCCCTCCTCCAACATGGCCGCTGCAAAGTCAGCAGCCAGGGCCGCATCGTCGAGCATGATTGGCACAATCGCATGTTCACCCGGCAATAGCTTAAAGCCAAGGTCCTCAAGACCCTGCCTAAAAAAGGCAGTGTTGTCCTTTAACTGCGCCTGCAAGTCTGTCGACCCAGCCACTAATTCCAGCGCTTTAATCGCGCCTGCAACAACTGGAGGAGCGACAGAATTAGAGAACAAATAAGGCCGTGACCGCTGACGCAATAGGTCAACGACCTCAGACCGGGCACTAGTGAACCCGCCGCTTCCGCCACCCAGAGCCTTGCCCAGGGTACCGGTGATAATATCCACCCTATCCATGCAGTTACGATATTCATGGGTGCCGCGACCACGGGTACCGACAAACCCAGTGGCATGGCAATCATCAAAGTGCACCAGTGCATTATATTTGTCCGCTAGATCACAAATTTCGTCCAGCCGAGCAATGGTGCCATCCATCGAAAACACACCATCAGTGGTAATCAATTTGAACCGCGCATTAGCTGCATCGGCGGCCTGTAACTGGGCTTCTAGGTCGGCCATATCATTGTTGCGATAACGGTAACGTTTAGCCTTACACAGACGCACTCCATCGATAATGCTCGCGTGATTAAGCTCATCACTAATCACCGCATCTTCAGCGCCCAGAAGTGTTTCAAATAAACCGCCATTGGCATCAAAACATGAAGGATAAAGAATGGTCTCCTCCATACCGAGAAACTCACTTAGCTTATGCTCTAGGTCTTTATGGAGGGTTTGGGTGCCACAGATAAAGCGCACCGATGCCACACCATAGCCCCAATTATTCAAGCCCTCTTTTGCTGCTGAATTGACCTCCGGATGCTGAGCAAGCCCCAAGTAATTATTGGCGCACAGATTAAGTACCGGATCACTAGAACCTACCCTGACCCGCGAGCCCTGGGGGCCACTAATCAGTCGCTCAGACTTATACAGCCCGGCTTCTTTGATGGCCGTCAATTCAGAGCCCAAATGCTGTTGAAATTTACCGTACATAACTCACTCCCAACCTACTGCCAATTTAGAATTACTTTACTCGCTTCGCCAGCGTTCATCGCATCAAAGCCAGTTTGAAAATCTTCATAACCTAGGCGATGCGTAATCACCGATGAAATATCCAGCCCAGATTCAACCATGACTGACATCTTGTACCAGGTTTCATACATCTCTCGTCCGTAAATACCTTTTATTGTCAGCATATTAAAAATCACCTGACTCCAATCAATAGCCATCTCTTCACTAGGAATTCCCAGCATTGCAACTTTGCCGCCATGGCACATATTGGCCAGTAGATCCCTAAAGCCCGACGGGTTGCCCGACATCTCCAGACCCACATCAAAGCCTTCAGACATGCCTAGTTTGCGCTGTACATCCCCTATGCTTTCACTGCGTACATCGACGGTATAGGTTGCACCCAAGGTTTTGGCCAGCGCCAAGCGCTCCGGGTTAATATCGGTAATCACCACATTTCTGGCACCTGCATGTTTACACACCGCAGCAGCCATAGCACCAATGGGGCCGGCGCCTGTAATCAATACATCTTCACCCAGTAAATCGTACTGCAGTGCTGTGTGCACAGCATTGCCGAGAGGGTCAAACAGCGCGGCGACGTCAGGATCAATGCCCGGGCTATGCTCCCAAACATTAGACATGGGCAGAGCAAGGTATTCGGCAAAGGCACCGGGGCGGTCTACCCCTACTCCGCTAGTTTGTGCGCAGAGGTGCCGGCGACCCGCCAGACAATTGCGGCAGCGGCCGCACACCACATGACCTTCACCAGAAACAATTTGCCCCGGACGAAAATCGTTTACGTTTGAGCCAACATCAACAATCTCACCCACGAACTCATGTCCCACAACCATAGGCACGGGAATAGTCGATTGGGCCCAACTATCCCAATTATAAATATGCATATCCGTACCGCAGATGGCAGTACGGTTGATTTTGATTAGTACATCATTGATGCCGATAATCGGCTCGGGCACATCTTCAAGCCACAGTCCCCGCTCGGACTTCCTTTTGACCAACGCTTTCATATTGGCTTTTACTCCGCAGTTGTTTACTATAAGAGAAATTATTCTACTATCGTAGACAGCAAGGTTCTCTTATGCAAGATTTATTTCTTACATAAAAGAACTTAAGAAGGTGAGAGAGAAATGAAGACCCCAGAGAAGCAAATAGAGAGCCCTGAAAATACTGGCCATGCCCTAGGTAACCGCGTGATCGAACTACGCAAAAAACACAAGCTGACACTAGACCAACTGGCTTCGACCTCAGGGGTTAGCCGCTCTATGCTCAGCCAAATCGAACGAGGCCAAGCCAACCCCACATTGACCGTGACCTTTAGAATCGCTCAAGCCTTTGGCATGAGCATCGGTGAGTTAGTCGATCAGCCCTGGGCATCATCAACTATCGAAGTAGTTCATGGCGAAGACAAGAGTAACCTCTTTCGCTCTGACAAAGAGTGCCAACTGCGCACCCTTTCCCCGCTGCATATTGAAAAAAATATTGAATTCTATGAGCTCAAGATTGCGCCAAATGCTAGCCTTGCCAGCGCGCCTCATTACGAAGGTACCAAAGAGCTACTAACCATTGTCAGCGGCAGTGCGCGAATTCTCTCGGGAGATAATAGCTGCGAACTGTCTGCTGGTGACTCAGCCCATTACCGGGGAGATCTCAGCCACAGTATCGAAAATGCTGGTGCCAGCGAGTTAATTTGCTATCTGGTCGTTACTAGCCAATAAATAGCAGGCAACGCACACCTGCTATCCCTAGTCATCAGCATTAGCAAGCTGTGCTTCTTGCGCTCTCAGCTCTTTCAGCCCCGCCAGCTGCTGGCAGGTCAGTCCGTCAAACTTAGCGCTGCCATCAGGACTACTATTGTCTAACCCAACAGCTTCCCCATTAAGAGGTTCAAAGCCATCGTGCCCAAAGGCCCGAACCAAATAAAGCATGCAGGTAAGCCGAGCTTCTTTTTTACTGTTGGCATCAACGACTACCCAAGGGGACAAATCTGACGATGTATGCTGAAACATCTGCCTTTTAAACCTCGTAAAAACCGACCATTTCTTGCGCGCATGAAGATCATTCTCAGAAAACTTCCAGTAGGTTAACGGACTGTTTAAACGATCCTCAAAGCGATATAACTGGGCCTCTTTATCAATCGAGAGATAAAATTTAACTAGCAGCAGACCGCTATTGATATGCTGATGCTCCCAAGGCAAAACCTTGCGCATAAAGCGTTTATAACGCGACTCAGAACAATAGGACATAGTGGGTTCAATTAGAGCCCGAGAATACCAAGACCTATCAAAAAAACCTATATGGCCTACCTTTGGAAAGTGCTGCTCATAGCGTTTAAACCAAAATTTAGACTCAGATTGGTTGGGAACACCAAGCGCGGTAACCTCAACATGGGTCGGCATTAGGTTTTCTACAAAGCGTTTGATGGTAGATCCTTTACCCGCAGCATCTCGGCCTTCAAAAACAACCGCCAACCTTTGCCTATCTTTAATCAAGCGTTGCTGAATATTTAAAAGTTCTACTTGTAAGCGGCGCTTTTCGACTTGATACTCTTGGTCACTAACTCCAGCGTAGGGAGTTTCTAATGTTTTTATTTGTTTTAAATTCATTGATAAAAAAAGTCCTCCATTACTAATAAGAATAGACCTTTTTAGGCAGTCGTATTTTAATATCACAGATTTAGACTAGCGCTAAGTCATGGCAACCTAATAAAACTACTGATTAGAAGTCAGAGCCATAAGCACAGGGGTAACAGAATGCAGCACAAGACCATTAGCTTCGATAGCGGACAACCAGGCACACACCATTACCACCAATGGATGCCAGATAAGACCAAACCAATAGCCTGGTTGCACATCATGCATGGTATGTCGGAACACAGCGCCCGTTACGCCCATTTCGCGGAGTTTCTAAATCAGCAGGGAATTATGGTCACCGCAGGGGATCACCGAGGACATGGCCTCACAGGCTCCTCAGCAGATAGCCTTTACCATATGGGAGATAACGATAGCTGGGACCAGATGGTCAATGACCAGTGGCAGCTAATCAACCATATCGCGGCAGAACAGCAACTCCCGCTAGTGATATTGGGCCACAGTATGGGTTCGTTTATGGCTACCCAGTTTTGCCAACAGTATGCCCAGCAATTGCATGATAAGCACAGTGGTAGGCTAGCGGGGTTAATTCTCTCCGGATCAAACTACGATTCACCCACAACCTTTAAAGTCGCCGCCGGAGCTGCATGGATTGAACGAGCCCGATTAGGTGGCCGCAATATTAGTAACTTTTTGGAACAACTCTCTTTTGGTAGTTTTAACCGCTCATTTAAACCTGCGCGCACCGACAAAGACTGGCTCTCCTCCGATGAAAATGCGGTTGACACCTATATAGCAGACCCCTGGTGTGGCGGTGCACTAAGCACGCAATCTTGGTACGACTTTATGAATGGGCTAGCTAAGCTTTCACAACCCAAGTCTATGGCTCAGATTAATGCCGATCTTCCCATCTATGTATTATCCGGAGATCTAGATCCAGTTGGCGGCCGAGGCAAAGGAGTCGTGAAGCTGCAATCTGCGCTGCAACAGGCAGGAGTCAAACAGGTAGACCTAAAACTCTATGAGGGTGGTCGCCATGAAATGCTTAATGAGACCAATAGACAGCAGGTCTATCAGGATATTCTAAGATGGCTTAAAAAAGCCCTAGAAAATAATGCCTAGGGGTTACTACGCCTGTGTTAACTATTAGTCTTTAATCATTAGCCATTAGCGAGTAATGACAAAACGTTCCATAGAGCCCGACTTATCGCCAAGCCGCTCACGCTTGACGACAATTTTTTCACCTTAGTAAGCCGCGCAGCCCTGAATCAAACCCTCGGCGACGTCACCTAGACAGCGCGGTGACTGATAGATAAGTTCAACGGTATTATCATCGATGGCTTTGAAATCAAACTTCGGAGGCCTAGCACCAGGGTAGAGCTTCTTAACCTCTTCGTGGATAAAACCATCCACCTTCTCTAAAAGTGCAAAAGAGGAGTTTAAGCCCTTAAAAAGCTGAGGATATGCAGCAATAAACTCTGCGAAATGGTACATCCCAAAACTCTTGGTGAGATTGGAAATTGAGACATCACTTTGGTTGCTAAGAGCCATGACTAGAGCCACCAGCTCAGTATGATCGTAATCACCAGCTGAGGTATAGACACCGCCATTGTCTGGCGCGACCTCTTGAAGAATTGCCTCTAATGTTTCTTGGCCATATTGGCTTTCCACCAGATCCAAGAAAGAAAGAAATAACATGCCTTTCATAGCTTATGAAATCTTATTGTAAGTTTGTATTGCTCTCTGCATTTACCTTAGTCTATGGATTCAGATAATGTTTTAAAATCACCAATCTATGCAAGCATGCATAACCAAGGGCCCATTAGCTAGCACCCTTGATGCAATACCAGTCAGGGTCTTTACCCAGATAAGGCTATTGGCTAAGGGATATTGCTAAGGGGCTGTCGGTTAAAAGCTATTGATAAAAGTCCATTGATTAAAGGCCATTGATTAAAGGCCATTAGTCAAAGGCTATTAATCAAAGGCTCGAAGTTAAAGGGATATAAGCGCCACGACAGGATATCGTGGCGCAAAGGGTCCCTAGGCTTTCAATTTTTCCTAAACTGTCACTTTGGTGCCATACGAATAGCACCGTCTAGTCGCACATCTTCGCCATTGAAGTAGCTATTACGGCACATCTCAATCGCTAGTGAAGCAAACTCTGCTGGAACACCAAGACGCGCTGGGTGCGGAACCATAGCGCCCAGAGCCTGCCTGACAGGCTCAGGTGCGGAAGCGAGTAATGGCGTATCAAAGATACCGGGCAATATGGTGTTCACGCGAATGAGCTCACGAGACAGATCTCGCGCTATGGGTAATGTCATGCCGACAATACCTGCTTTAGAAGCAGCATAAGCCGCCTGCCCCACTTGGCCGTCTTCGGCAGCAGCAGAAGCTGTATTAACAATTGCTCCTCGCTCTCCATCAACCGGGTCCAGCGTCATCATGCCCGCGGCTGATTCGGCAATACAGCGAAAGGTACCAGACAAATTAATGTCCAATACGCGCTGAAAACGCTTCATCGAATGAGGGGTAATACCGCCTGTTTCACGATCCCGAGAAGCCGTCTTTACGGCATCACCTATACCGGCACAGTTTATTAACAGTCGCTCCTGACCAAGGGCGGCACGCAACTTAGCAAACCCTTGAGTAACCTCTTCGTCAGAGGTCACATTAACCTTGGCAAAGGCACCGCCAAGCTCTGCAGCCAGGGCCTGACCCTTTTCTTCGTTCATATCAATAATGCCGACTTTGACACCTAGGGCTGCAAGCTTGCGCGCCGTTGCTTCGCCAAGACCTGAGGCCCCACCAGTCACAACAGCTGTGATGTTAGCGTTGAGTTCCATTGTAATATTTCCTTGTTTGTATTTTAGTTATAAAGGTAACAGTTATTTTTGAGAGACCCACTTCGTATGTTGCAAATGCCAAAGCTTTAGAACGGAAGAGAATCGCAGTTTCCAACGATAGCTTGCCCTGAAAATAGATTACGAGCAAAGGGTATTGAATTGACTGTGGAGTGATTAAGTACCGTTAAATGATCATGGCCCGGATAAATATGTGACTCGATAACAGCCCCTGAAACACAGGCTTTTTTGACCAGACCCGCTTGCATACGCAGCGGCGTATCTCGGTCATTAACCCCTGAACCAATAAAGACCGGCACCGAGATATCAAACCTTGGATAACCCATCTGTGCAAATGCGCCTTTAAGCGCATCCGTCGGCGAAACCTTAAATGATGTGTCGTAAGTTAATCCATTCTCCACAACCAACTCCCTCACATCAGAATGGCAGGTGGTATCCACTGCCATGGCGGTTGGCATAGCAAGCTCTGATATAAAGTCGCTGTAGCTGAATGCGTCATCAAACTGCTCTACCAATGTGAGCGCCAAGAAGTTGTAGCCGAGCATAGGGTCCACCACATCATTAGGACGGGTTTCTTGAATAATCTCGATAGTGCGTGGGGTAAACATCGGAATACCCGTCGCAATGACACCAAGAATATCTATTTCAGACGCATAGTCTTGCGCATAACCAGCTGTCGCAAAGGCTGCTGCCGCACCCTGAGACTGGCCAATTAAAACCACTTTGTCAGACACCGGGAAATCTGCCGACTGAACTGCACGGATAATATCCAGATTACTATATGAAGCAGGTTTGGTCGCCAGATAGGGATGGGTACCCGCTGTCCCTAAGCCCTGATAATCAGAGGCGACAATAGCGTACCCCTGATCTAACCATTGTTTTAAGTATCTTTGATGAAAAGGCTTATACCCCGTCCAACTCGGCGCGCAATGATCAGCTATTCCAACCGTGCCATGGGTCCAAGCCACTAGCGGCCAACCGCCTTCGGGCGCTGTGCCCTGGGGCAAAAACAAACTACCTGAAACCGCAATTGGTGTTTCGCCATCTATGCCATCGGTAGAACTATATAAGAGCCTTATATTTTGTGCTGCGCCCGGTACTTGCTGATGATCCCCCAGACGTTGTTGCTGTATTAGCCTACCCGCACTTTTCGGTAGCGCGCCTGCATAGCTATAAAAATCCGAAAGGTCTACATCTCCCCGAATGGTCCTTGATAATGGCCCAGATTGTATTGCCGGGCTTTTGAAAGATGCGGTTTCAAGTGACGAAGGTTCAAGTGAGTCTGTTTCGAGTGAGTCTGTTTCGAGTGAACCGGTTTCGGGTGAGGCTGTTTCGAGTGATACGGTTTCGAGCAATCCACTTTCATCCCTTGATGGATCGGAAGCCTCGTTTGAACAGCCGCCAGCCATCAAGCAAAGGCTCACTAACAATAACATTCTGACAGTAAACATAACTTATCCCGACTTGATGTCTTTAAAGGGAATGTCGCGGCTGACATCCATCGATTTTGGTAAACCCAACACTCGCTCCGCAATAATATTTCTCTGAATTTGATCGGTGCCGCCACCAATAGAATTCATATAGGCTTTCGCCCCATCAAAATTCGCATTCAGTGCATCTTCTGTTTCATTAAATAGCACCTGAGGGCCAAGGATCTTTGCGGAAATACGTGCCTCCCCATGCTGTATACGGGACATAGCAAGCTTGCCCAAAGAACTCAGTGAAGACGCACCATTTTTCATCATCTCCTCTTTGGCTCTCAGCATATTAAGGGCATTCAACTGTCGATAAGCCAACGCCTGAGAAATATCTTGCCTCAGAACAGGGTCTTGTAATGCGCCATGCTTGTGCGCCAGTTGCAGCAGTGCCGGCGCTTTTCCTGCCGCAGCACCGCCCAATCTAGCCGTAATACCCTGGCCCATAATTAACCGTTCAGAGGCAATGGCAGTCTGGAAAGACTTCCAGCCTTGGTTATATTCACCAATAATAAAGCGCGCAGAAACTCGGGCCTCAGTAATAAATACTTCATTAAATTCAGACTCACCGGTAATCTGATTAATGGGACGTACTTCAACGCCCGCTTGCTTCATGGGAAAGATAAAAAAGGTAATGCCCTGATGTTTCGCTGCATCCATATCGGTGCGCGTTAGCAACATCCCATACTCAGCTTCTACGGCATTTGAGGTCCAGACTTTCTGCCCAGTTACCACAAACTCATCACCATCTTTTACAGCTCTTGTACGAACACCGGCAAGATCTGAACCTGCCCCTGGTTCGGAATAAAGTAGGCAGCAAATGGGCCCCGTAAGAAGCTCATAGAGTAATTCTGTTTTTAAAGCATCGCTACCTAGCTTAAAGATTGTAATGGCACCCAAATGGTATCGATCGCGACCCCAGCCCTTGGCACCGCGAGCTTGAAAGGCGTTTTCAATAACACGGGCTTCTTTCGAAGAAAGGCCAAGACCATGCCATTTTACCGGCCATGTTGGCGTGGCATATCCCGCATCCACCACTTTTGCTAACCACGTTTTA
>CAJJAO010000010.1 GCA_905182265.1 gamma proteobacterium HTCC2207
GCTGTCGCTGCAGTTCACTTAAATACACACTGGCTTTAAATAGAAACATGCCGCTGTTCCAAAAATAATCGCCACTGCTCAAATATTCATTAGCGGTGGCCAGGTCGGGTTTCTCAACAAAGCGCTCTACCCTCTCCCCCTCTGAGCTTGAGACACCCGACCCAGCAGCAACCTTGATATAACCGAAGCCCGTGTGCCGAGAAATCGATGAGGCGGGCGTGTCAGCAACCCTATGGTTGGGCTCTGGTGACGCCTACGACGAAGATATTATCATGACGTATCTGCGTCAGCACGCAAGTCATTTGCCCTTACAATTTATTATGATCCGGCAGAATATCCCCGGCAAACGCATGGCAATCGGGTTGGTGTTGCGTGCAATGTCGCGCAGGGGTATTCACAGTGACGACCTTATTGTCTTTATGGACGGTGATGCAGTGTTGTCACCGGGGATTCTACGTAAGTGCTGCCCGCTTTTTAAAGATGACCCGCAACTGCAAGCAATCACCACCGATGAAGAAGTGATCTGTTATGGCCCAAAATGGATTCAGTCATGGCTTACTATGCGTTTTGCGCAGCGTCGCATCGCTATGCAGTCACATTCTATGGCTAATAAGGTATTAACCCTTACTGGCCGCATGTCAGTATTTCGCGCCAACCATTTAACGCGACTTAAGTTTATTCGTATGCTCGAGGCTGATCATCTTTATCACTGGCTGTGGGGCAACTTTAGATTTTTGTCTGGTGACGACAAAAGCACCTGGTATTACATGCTGACTCAAGACGCTAAGATGCTTTATGTGCCAGATGCCTTGGTCTATACCATTGAGGAAATTGACGGCTCTGGCATTGAGCGCATGACCCAGAACTTCCGCCGCTGGTCCGGTAACATGTTACGTAATGGCACCCGGGCACTAAAACTAGGGCCAAATAAGGTTGGATTCTTTATCTGGTGGTGCGTAATGGACCAGCGCATCGCCATGTGGACTATGCTGGTAAGCCCAATAGTCGCAATAGCAGCTACATTGCTCCATGACCCCTATTACATCGTTTCGTATTTTATATGGATTGCGATTTCGCGCATGGGGCTGTCCTTATTTTTGTTTCGTTATAGCAATACTGTTCATGTTGAGTGGCCATTTATTTTGTATTTTAATCAGCTATTAAATGCTGGAGTTAAGGTCTACTGCCTTGCTAGGCTTTCGAAGCAGAGCTGGAGCAACAGAGGTAATCAGACCGCAGGCGGTGGCGACAGCCTAAGTGACCAACTAAAAAATATCATGGCCAGTTATATCACTACGGTATGGGTTACCGCGCTGGTGATGACAGTGCTTTTTTATACCCAGCTAATTAAATTTCCAGATCTACGTTATTTGTTTTAGAGCGTTGGATTGCCGCCTATGCACTGGGGAATCTTTTTTGACAAGAAGACTTATATTGTAAAGAGCACTTTATTGTAACGAACGTTTTAGCTGCGCTGCGGCAGTGTCCTCAGGAAATGCTAGGACTAGACGTTGTGCAAAACCCCTAGCATCCTCCAGTCGGCCTAAGTCTCTATTGATGGTGGCTAGCGCAAAGAGTAAGTCTCTATCGTTTCTGTCACCCATTAAGGCTCTGCTCATGACTTGTACCGCTTCTTTAGATCGGCCCTGGCCATTGAGTGCTATTCCATAAACGTAGCTATACCGGCTTATTTTAGGAGCCAGCTGGGATGCTCGCTCTAAACTAACTAGCCCTTCGCTCATTAGCTGAGTGCGAATTTGCGCCAAGCCTAGACTAAAATGCACTACGGCATTATCGGGACTTTCGAGCTCGGGACTTTCGAGATCAGGACTTTTGAGCTGTACCTGCAAGAGCTGCTTAAGAGCCTGCTGATCTTTCCCCTGAAGGCGATACAGGTCGGCAAGGTTTAGTCGAGCTGAGACCGATCGCGAATCAAGCTTTAACCCATGCTTATAAGCCTGCTCTGCCTTGTTATAAGCTCCCTGTGCAAGATAAGCGGCGGCGAGATTGAGTTGGCCATTAGGCATATCTGCGTTAACCATCAAAGCTTCAATATAGCGCTCAATCTTCGGGTCTAAAATAGCCTGCTGTTCAAGCCCCAGCCCACTAATGCCAATCAGTAATCGGCTTGCTTCTAACCTCACAGATCTGACCGGATCATCTAACATCGGCGAGATATCATTCCAGCGTTGCTGTAGAGGCAAAAATTCTAGTGCACTTAAGGCGCCCAGTCGCAGCAATGGATGCGGACTTTTTAGCTGCTGCTGAGCGGTGCTATAACTGGGCAGATTAGGGTAGTTTTTAAGCAGGCCTATCGAGGTAGCGCGGGCCATGTTATTAATCGTAGCGCTATTAGCAACAGTAATTAATAGTTTGTTAGCGTTGGGTTGATTGGTTCTTGCCGCATACACAGCATCGACTGCAAGTTCTGGAGGGCTGGTTTGTTTACCTAACCAGCTCTCCATCGCCGATACTGACCATTCAGATGACTGCTCGGTATGGCACATATTACAAGCATTGGGCGCGCCGACCTGTGCGGTAGTGTCGGGTCTCGGCACCCGCATGCTGTGATCACGGCGTGCATCAACGCCCATATAGACGGTGGCTGGCATATGGCAATTTACGCATTGTGCCCCGGGGCTATTGGCCTGCTGCTGATGGTGATGATGTTTGGGCGTATCATAAGTTTCGGTGGCATGGCATCCGGCGCACAGAGCATTACCTTCAGCCTTTAGCTGCAGACTGTGGGGGTTGTGGCAGTTGCTGCAGGTCACGCCGCGCTGATGCATTTTGCTCTGTAAAAAAGAGCCGTAGACATAGACTTCATCTTCAATCTGACCGTCTGCGTGATACAGCCCTTCCTCAAGTGTTTGCAGCTGATAATGATCAAGAAATGTTTTATCAGCGGGGTAATTATTAATCGGGTTCGGGCTTATTTTACTGCGCCTTGAGTGGCAGCCTGCACAGGATTCTATCTCGGTAGTAGCGCCCTTATGAGGGTCACCCACTGCATTGGCAATACTTGCGCCCTTGGCAATAATCCAGTTGACCTGCTCGGAGTATTGCACCTGCAAACCATTATGCCCTGCTATAGCCCGTCCTTTAACCGGCAGCTTGGCCCAGTCAATATGATCGGATCCGGGACCGTGGCAAGACTCACAGGCAACATTTAGCTCTGACCAGACAGTGGTAAAAGTATCTGTGGGCATATCATAGTTTTTTTCTAACCCAGTGGAATGACACTCTGCACAGCGGCTATTCCAGTTGTAGTAAGCACCAGTCCAGTGCAGACTTTCCCCCGGTTTGCCGGTGTCATTGGGCATAAGCTGGTACCAGCGTTGACCACCCTTATCTAGTGGCCTGCTGTCCCAGGCCATTGTTAGCGCCTGCATGCGGCCATCGTCAAACTTGATTAGGTATTGCTGTAGTGGCTCGACACCAAAACTGTAGTCAATTTTAAAATCTTGGTATTCACCGTCAGCGCCCTGGGTATTTACATAATACCCACCCTCTTTAGTGCTAAAGGTCGAAGTAACGCCCTGATGACTAAAGGTCGCATTATTAAAGTCCCCTAGAACGGTCTCGGGGCTAGCGATTTTCATGGCCCAGTCATGATGGGATCCCTGCCAATCCTGCAGCGCTTGCTGATGGCAGCCCGCACATTGCTGTGCACCGACATAGTCAGCAGCGCGACTATCGCTAGCGAGAAGTAGCAGTACCGGAAAGAGCAACGCCAGAAAGAGCAGCCCCAGAAAGAGCAACAGCGGAGGAATAACGAAAAGACGCAGGGACACTAGAGTTTCCGGGCTAGTTTCAAGGGTCTATTCTATGTCTAGTAGGGTCCATTTAATATAGGTTTATGCCTTAGGACTGAACTCTAATATTACAATCTAGAATTACAATCTAGGGAGCTTAATCTAGGGGCTTAATCTAGGGGCTTAATCTAGGGGCTTGGCCTAGGCTTGTCTTCTTAGAGGTAATTACACATTGAGCAGCAGGTGCTCTCGCTCCCACGAGCTAATCACTCGGTTAAACTCTTCAAACTCAACCAGCTTTATAGAGGTGTAGAGCTGAATAAACTTTTCTCCAAACAAATCGATAATATCCTGATCTTCCTGCAAGCCACGCAGCGCCTCTTCTAATGTTCTTGGCAGTGCCAGCTCTTCCTCGTAGGCATTGCCCTCATAGGGCGCTGAGGGCTCAATTTTGTTCTTCATACCTAAATAGCCACAGGCAAGGGTCGCGGCGATCGAAAGGTACGGATTAACATCGGCTCCGGGAAAACGATTTTCAATACGGTAATTCTTTGGGTTTGCATCTGGCACGCGCAAACCAGTAGTGCGGTTGTCCCATCCCCAATGCAGGTTAATGGGCGCGGACACTTCCGGGGTAAAGCGACGATAGGAATTAACGTTCGGTGCAAAAAAGCTCATCACATAGGGTGTGTACTTTTGCATGCCGCCAAGGTAATGGTAAAACGCCTGGCTGTACTCGCCCTCTTTTGTGGCAAAAATATTACTGCCATCGGCGCTAGACACAATACTCTGGTGAATGTGCTTGGCTGAGCCGGGCTCTGAAGCCATTGGTTTGGCCATAAACGTCGCATAAATATTATGCTTTAAGGCAACTTCACGAACCATGCGTTTAAAGGTAAATACCTGGTCAGCAAGATCTAGGGCATCTCCATGAATAAAATTCACCTCAAGCTGGGCCGCACCCGATTCGTGGATCAAGGTGTCGATATCTAATCCCATAGCCTCCCCATAGCTGTACATGTCCTCTACAAAGGGCTCGAATTCATTCGCAGCGTCAATGCTATATGACTGGCGTGCAGTCTCAGGACGGCCAGAACGGCCTATAGGAGGCTTAAGGGACATATCTGGGTTGGTATTGCGCTCTACTAGATAGAACTCCATCTCTGGAGCAATTACAGGGGTTAAGCCGTCTTTCTCGTACAGAGCTAAAACTCGTTTAAGAACAGCTCTAGTGCTAAACGGATGGGGCTTGCCATCTTTTGTAAAGCAGTCATGGATAATCTGGCCAGTGGACTCGTTCGCCCAAGGCACAATGCGCTTGGTGGTGGAATCTGGTTCTAGAAGCATATCCCCGTCAATGGTATCGAGAAGCTCCCAATAGTCATCTGAGTACTCGCCGGTAACGGTCTGCGCGAGAATACCTTCAGGTAAGCGGCTGTCTTCTTTGAGGAATTTCTTCGCGGGAATAAATTTGCCCCGCGCATTGCCAGTCATATCTGGCACCAGACATTCCACTTCCGTGATTTTATGTTCTTTTAACCAGCTTTCTATCTCAGCCTGCGACTGCATACATCACCTGTTTCCATGATTGAGTTATAATTTTTATTGAATAATCCTTCGAATAATATTGAATTATTATTCGAAAAGACCATAATGTCAATCCTTGAATGTTTTAGCGAGAATGATGTGAGCTCTTACTATAGCGCCAGCGCAAACAAACCAATGGCCTTCCCTTCTTTATGCGGAGACGAGGCTGCTGACATCTGTGTCGTTGGAGCCGGCTTTACAGGCCTTTCTTCTGCCCTGCACCTTGCCGAAAAGGGTTATAAGGTGATTGTTATTGAGGCTGAAACACTAGGTTTTGGCGCCTCCGGACGTAACGGTGGCCATGTAGGGATAGGTCAGCGACAGGATCAGCAGTACCTCGAAGATAAGTTCGGTCATGAAGTCGCCGCTACCCTCTGGCACATGGGTTTAGAGGCCGTAGATACCGTAAAAGAGCTTATCCAAAAGCACCTTATTAAGTGCGACCTAAAGCACGGCAATGTGCACTTTGCCCATCGCGCTAAATACAGCAGCGAGCTAGAACAAGAAATCGCCTTTTTGGACAGCCGCTACGGCTTTGATCAGCTTGAATATGTGCCCAAAGAGCGCCTCTCAGAGGTGATCGACAGCGACGCCTATCATGGCGCAATGGTAGACAGAGCCTCAAAACACCTGCATCCTCTCAACTTTCTGCTGGGCATGGCTGCGGCCGCCGTAGCCGCTGGTGTTACGATCTACGAAAACTCTCGGGTAACCACCTACGAAGGGACTCCCGTGGTGGTTAAAACCAGCACCGGACAGGTCACGGCAAGCGAAATGATACTGGCCTGTAATGGCTACATTGAGACGCTAGAGCCTAAGATTAATGGCTATATCATGCCGATCAATAACTTTGTTCTGGCCACAGAGCCCCTTAGCGATGAGCTCGCTGCGCAAGTCGCCCCCTTAGACACCTCCATGTCGGACAGTCGCTTTGTGATCAATTACTGGAAGCTATCGGGCGATAACCGCCTAATATTTGGCGGCGGCGAGAACTACAGGCGCGGCTTTCCCTCTGACATCAAGGGCTTTGTGCGCAAATATATGTTGCAGGTCTACCCTCAGCTCGCCAATACCAAAATCGATTATGGCTGGGGCGGAACTCTCGCTATCACATTGAACCGCCTGCCCCACTTTGGCCGTGTAGAAGACAATATCTGGTACATGCAGGGCTACTCAGGCCATGGCGTGCCTACGGCAACCTTTGCCGGAAAGCTTATTGCCGAGGCCATTACGGGCAAGCTAGAACGCTTTGACTTAATAGCTAACCTGCCAACCCCCAAGTTTCCTGGGGGTACATTGCTGCGCTGGCCGGGTATGGTGGCTGGAATGCTCTATTACGCACTCAGGGACCGCTTCTAATGACTAATCTACGTAAGACCGAGGCTCGCACTCAACCTGTGCAGAAGCGCGCACAGGAGCGCCGCAATCAGATTCTTGGGGTAACTGCTGAGTTGCTTGAAGAAGTTGGTCAGGATGACTTAACTACTATCCTCGTAGCCAAGCGGGCTGGGGTGTCTGTGGGTACGCTGTACCATTACTTCCCTAACAAGTACGCAATCATGTACGCCCTTGCAGAGCAGTGGGTGGGCGAAATGGACATTGCGCTACAGGAGCTTGAGGCTGAAGATATTGAAGCGCACAGCGTCAAGAAGTTTGTTGAGCGCAGTGTCGAGCGCATGCTTGCGGTGTACAACAACCAGCTAGGCTTATTGCCGCTAGTGCAGGCTATGTATGGGGTGCCAGAGCTTAAAGAGCTGGATGTAATACATGATGAGCTAATCATTACCTCCATGGCCCGCATGTTTAAGCGCATGGATATAAGTGATAAACCCAGTGAATTAGCGCGGCTAGGGCGCACCTATCTAGAGCTTAGTCATGCATTGATTTTGGTGGTAGTGAACCAAAATAAGGCTGAGGGGGAGAAGACTCTAAGTGAGCTCAAGTACCTGAGCCTTTCGTTGTTAGAGCGCGCTAAAAGCCAGTTTTAGCGCCTCCTATGACATGTTCTACTCTACCTATACACTTGAGGTAATGAAGGTAAGTTCCTAATATAAAACAGTTAAATAGCGAAACTTAACAAGTTACTTTAACGATTTAATTTTTAATGCCAAAGGCTGTTGGCGTGCTTTCCCGCAAACCTTTAAGGCGCTTTCTCGCATACCTTTAACGCGCTTTCTCGCGCATTGTCACAAACTCCTCAGCCGCAGAAGGGTGAATACCCACGGTGGCATCAAAGTGGGCTTTGGTTGCGCCAGCTTTCAGGGCAATGCCCATACCTTGGATAATCTCAGCGGCATGCTCACCTACCATATGGCAGCCGATGACCTTGTCGGTCGCGTTATCTACAATCAATTTCATGGTAATACGATCAGCTCCGCCGCCCAATGTCTGTAACATCGGCTTAAAGTCTGAAACATACACGGCAATGTCTTGATACTCTGCCCTAGCCTGCTCTTCACTCAAACCCACTGTGCCGAGCTCTGGCTGGCAAAATACGGCGGTTGGTATGTCGCTGTAATCAATGCGAGCCAGGCCTTCGCCATACAGATGGTCAACCAACACCATAGCCTCTTGAATGGCCACGGGCGTCAATTGCACTCGGTCAATCACGTCACCTAGAGCATAAATACTAGGGTCTGCAGTGCAGAAGTTATCGTCCACGACCACAGAGCCATTTTTAGCCATTACTGCTGCTGTGGTCTCCAGACCTAACCCTGCTGTATTGGCTTGACGACCCGTGGCGTAAAGAACCAGACCAGCTTGCATATCACTCTGATTATTAAGGGCAACAGACAGCCCAGTGCTGGTCTTGGTTATTTCGTTGATCTCGGTGTTCAGGTGAATATTAACGCCCTTGGCCACCATGCCATCTTTAATCTTGTCGCTCATCTCCCGGTCAAAGGATTTAAGCAAGTTTGGACCGCGATAAACCAGATGGGTCTCAACGCCCAAGCCATTTAAAATACCGGCAAACTCTACGGCGATATAGCCCCCACCAACCACCACTGCTGTCTTGGGCAGGTCATCAAGGAAGAACATCTCGTTAGAGCTAATGGCGTGTTCACTGCCCGGGAATTCCGGGATATAAGGCCAACCTCCTGTCGCCACTAAAATAGTCCGCGCCCTGTAGGCCTTATCATTGACTGTGACTAGGTGTGGCCCTGCAATGGTTGCGCGGCCATCAAATAGATCGGCACCGCTATTATCGATGAGGTTGTTGTAGATACCGTTAAGGCGCTCGATTTCGGCTGTTTTATTGTCTCTTAGGATTGCCCAGCTCAATGTGGGCTGCGCGGGCACGGACCAACCATAGCCTGCGCTGGCGTGAAACAACTCGGGGAACTGGGACGCATAGACAAATAGTTTCTTTGGTACACAGCCAACATTGACACAGGTGCCACCCAGATAGCGCTCTTCTGCCACGGCAACTTTTTTACCTTTGGAGGCAGCCATGCGCGCGGCACGCACTCCACCTGAGCCTGCGCCTATTACAAATAGATCGTAGTCGTATTGTTCACTATCCAGCTGCTCTTTATTTAGCTGTTCGTGATTTAGCTGCTCGCTATTAAGGTGCCCTGCCATATTCTCATCCCAGAGTAATCGATGTTGTCGGTTAATTTAGCTCTCGTTGTGCTGGTTAATAACCCCTTCGAGCCTATTGTCTGGGTTATTAAACCAAGCCAGCTTGCTCTGTAGGCTTACCACATGACCAACAATGATCAACGTAGGCGCCTTGGCACCGGCTTGCCGCACAATACTGGGCAAGCTGTCCAGGTCACCCACAAACACCTGCTGTTTGTCTGTGGTGCCCTTTTCAATCAACGCAGCCGGTGTGCTCGCATCCAGACCATGATCTTTAAGGCCTTGGCAGATAGCTTCCATTCCGCTCAAACCCATATAAAACACTAAGGTTTGGTTGGGCTGGACGAGCTCCGGCCAGTTTAGGTCCATCTTGCCAGAGCGCAAATGGCCGGTAATAAAACGCACCGACTGGGCATGGTCTCGATGGGTAAGGGGAATACCCGCATAGCTGGCACAGCCCGACGCTGCTGTAATGCCAGGTACAACCTGAAACGGTATACCGTGCTCGGCCAGTGTTTCAATTTCCTCACCGCCGCGACCAAAGATAAATGGGTCGCCGCCCTTCAGGCGCACTACTCGATTACCTTCGAGGGCATAATCGACCAGTTTCTGGTTAATGTTGTCCTGGGTTACCGGGTGGTCACCGGCAGTTTTGCCCACATAAATACGTGTTGCGTCTCGGCGTACTAAGTTAAGTACTTCCGGTGAAACCAGGCGATCGTAGAGCACGATATCCGCCTGCTGCATAAGGCGTAGCGCCTTAAATGTTAGTAAGTCTGGGTCACCGGGGCCACCACCTACTAGGTAGACTTCACCGGTTTTAAACTCGTCAGTGTTCTCAAGCTTATGCGCTAACAGCCGCTCTGCTTCCTCTAAATTATTGGCATAGGCTTGTTCTGCGATAGGGCCATAAAAAACCTCCTCCCAAAACGCCTTGCGGTCGGCACCATTAGAAAACTTAGCTTTAACCCGCTCGCGAAAGCTCCCCGCCAAAGACCCCAGCTTAGACATGCCCGCAGGCAATAGACTTTCAAATCGAGTGCGCAGCAACCTCACCAACACCGGTGCGTCGCCACCACTAGAGATGGCCACCTGTATCGGTGAACGATCGACAATAGATGGGAATATCACCGTAGAGAAGCCTGGATCATCGACCACATTGGACAGCATATTAGCCTGCTGCGCATGCTCAGAGACCAGCCGGTTAAGGTCCCGATCATTGGTAGCGGCGATAACCATCACGGTATTAGGGTACTGTAAAAGATGCTGGTGTTCGTAGGCGGCAGTAATGAGCTCTAGACCATTACAGCCATGTTCTTTATCGGCCTTGTCCATCTCAAGAAGATCTGGGCAGAAGTCTTTGGCGATAATGGTAATTAGGGCGCTTGCTTCTTGTACCAGGCGGACTTTACGTAGGGCGATTTCACCACCGCCGACTACAACAATGCGTCGGCCTTTAAGGTTGTGAAATAGCGGCAAGTAATCCATGGGTACTCTTAATGTAGTCTGTAAAACATACGGTCATCATGAACGCGGTGAAGAATCTCATGCCACTTAAAGGAAGCGCATTCGATAGCCCCGCGGTTACCGAATAACAGTTTGCCCATTCATCAATGGCTGCAGTACAACGGGAATAGCTATAGAACCATCGGCCTGCTGATAGTTCTCTAACACCGCAACTAAGGTACGGCCAACAGCCAAACCAGAACCATTCAATGTATGCAAAAGCTCAGGCTTGCCCTCAGCATTTCTAAACCGAGCTTTCATGCGGCGCGCTTGAAAATCTGCAAAGTTACTGCAAGAAGAAATCTCTCGATACTTCTCTTGGGACGGCAACCAAACCTCAATGTCGTAGGTTTTAGCCGCTGAAAAGCCAAGATCGCCACCACAGAGAATCACCGTGCGATAAGGCAGTTCGAGCTTTTGTAAAATAGCCTCTGCATGACCCACCAAGGTATCTAGGGCATCCCAAGACTCGTTAGGATGCACGAACTGCACCATCTCAACCTTCTCAAACTGATGCTGCCGAATCATGCCGCGGGTATCACGACCATAGCTGCCCGCTTCACTTCTAAAGCAAGGGGTATGAGATACATACTTAATAGGCAGCGTATCTACGATTTCGTTACGATAGATATTAGTGATCGGTACTTCAGCGGTGGGAATCAGATAGAACTCACGGTCATCGTCGAGCTTAAACAGATCTTCCTCAAACTTAGGTAGCTGACCTGTACCAAACAGTGACTCACGGTTAACGATATAGGGCACATAGACCTCTTCGTAACCATGCTCGTGAATATGGGTGTTGAGCATAAACTGGGTCAATGCACGGTGCAGATTAGCTAGCCCGCCGCGCATTAGTGAAAAACGAGATCCGGCAATCTTAGTGGCAGTGTCAAAATCTAAACCATTGACGGCATCACCCAGATCAACATGATCCTTCACCTCAAAATCAAAGGTCTTAGGTGTACCCCAGCGGCGCACTTCGACGTTATCTTCTTCGTCATTACCCGCAGGCACTGACTCGTGGGGAATATTGGGAATACCCTGCAGCAGTGCATCAAGCTCGTCTTGCACAGCTGTAAGCGCAGCATCTGCGGCGGCTGAGTCATTTTTGATCTGCTCGCCTTTTGCTTTTAAGGGTTCAATATCTTCGCCCTTAGCTTTGGCCTCACCGATCAGCTTGCCCATGGTTTTGGAATAGCTATTGCGTTCTTGCTGCAAACTTTCGGCAGCCACCTGCAGCTCTTTGCGCTGGGCTTCCAGGGCTATAAAGGCATTTGTATCTAGATCGTAGCGCTTAGTTTTCAGGCTACTGGCAACGGCGTTTAAATCCGAACGTAAGAGCTTCGGGTCGAGCATGGTAACTTCCTTAAAATTAGATCAATAACAAACGTGTTAGCCAGACCGCCACAGTAATAGCAGCCAAGCACAAAACAACAGTACCCAGCGCATAAACCAGCGCCAGAAAAAGGTGGCCATTTTGCCACAGACCTAGGGCATCAAGCGAGAAGGTTGAGAAAGTAGTGAAGGCGCCCAGAAAACCGATCATTAGTAAGCTGCGCATTTCCGGAGGCAAAGCACCCTTTTCCAAAATAAGTACAAACAGAACGCCCATGACCAAGCTTCCCATGACATTAACCGAGAGAGTGGCATAGGGGAATTTATGACTGGTAGAGTCAAAGATCCAGCCGCTAATCCCATAGCGAGCCATAGCCCCCAGAGCTCCGCCAATTGCCACCGCTAACCAATGCATTATTTACTACCCTCCGACGTGCCCTTGCTGCCCTTACTTTGTTTGTCCAGCGACCGCAGGTAACTGAGCTTGTCTCCAATCGTCTTTTCAAGACCATTTTCAGTAGGGAAATAATACTGCTTATCGGCCAATTCATTGGGCAAATAGCTTTCTCCCGCCGCATAGGCGCCCTCTTCATTGTGGGCGTATCTGTAATCTTTGCCGTAATCTAGCTCTTTCATCAGCTTGGTGGGTGCATTGCGCAGATGCATGGGCACCTCATAACTGGGCAGCGACTGCACATCGGCCATGGTCGCCTTAAACGCACTGTACACAGCATTGCTTTTGGGCGCGACGGCACAATACGTAACCGCCTGCGCGATCGCCAGCTCACCCTCAGGGCTACCAAGACGTTCCTGTACCGACCAAGCATTCAGCGCCAACTCCAGCGCCCTTGGGTCAGCATTGCCGATATCCTCACTCGCAATGCGCGCAACACGGCGGGCAATATACAGGGGGTCACAGCCTCCATCCAACATACGGCAAAGCCAGTACAGGGCTGCGTCTGGAGATGAGCCTCTAACCGACTTATGCAAGGCAGAAATCTGGTCGTAAAAATACTCGCCGCCCTTGTCAAAGCGTCGAGTATCGCCCACCAATACCTGTTCTAAAACAGAGGCATCAATAACCGAAGTTTCACCTTGCTCTGTCGCTAGGTCATTGGCGATCTCTAGTAGGTTTAGTGCGCGACGGGCATCGCCATCGGCGGCATTGGCGAGTAGATCTAAAGCAGCGTCATCCAGCTGTAATTTGCGTTGACCGAGACCTAGTTCACTATCGGTAATCGCTTGCTGAATGACTGTCTTGATTTGCGGTCCCTCTAAGCTTTTTAGGACATAGACACGACAGCGAGATAGCAGCGCATTATTTAATTCGAAAGATGGGTTTTCGGTGGTGGCGCCAATGAACACAACCGTGCCATCTTCCACAAAGGGCAAAAATGCATCTTGCTGGGACTTATTAAAGCGATGGACTTCATCAACAAAGAGTATTGTCTTGCGCCCACGAAGATCTCGCTGTTCCTCTGCTTTAGCAATAGAAGCTCTTATCTCTTTGACTCCAGATAGTACCGCCGAGAGACTCTCAAGGTGAGCATCTGCAGAGGCCGCTATAATTTTTGCTAGGGTGGTTTTTCCAACGCCTGGGGGTCCCCAGAAAATCATTGAATGTAGCGCGTCGCTTTCGATGGCCTCGCGTAATGGCTTACCGGGGCCAATAAGATGTTCCTGCCCACAGAAACCATCTAGGGTGCCTGGCCGCATCCGAGCAGCCAAAGGTTGATACACCTGCTGACTAAACAGATCAGTTGGCATTGTTGATTACATCGACACCTGGTGGTATTTGAAATTCAAACTGCTTGGCAGGTATCTGCGGATTAAGCTCTAAATCGGCAAAGGTTATGAGGGTGATTTGGCCAAGCCCGTCGGTCAAGCCAATAGACTGGGGCCGTTTGCCGTCAAAGGCAATTTGCATCTCCACAAAGAGGCTTCCGCCTTGCTCCGGGGTTAACTGAAAAGATCCTTCAGATATCTGTTTGATAAAATAGGTGCTATCTAGACGGTCTAGACGATCTAAGCCACCGGAAAACAACATTGCAGGAGTAGCTTCAATATTTGCATCAAAGGGTTGGATAACGACCTGTTCAAGATCCGGGTCATAAAGCCACAATGTTTTTCCATCGGCCACTACCTGCTGCGGCATTGGCTTTTCGACGATCCACCGCACTCGGCTTGGCTGGGCCACTTGAAATGAGCCCTCCGAGCGCTGTATCTCGAAGCCATTGGCATCCGTGATCTGTTGCGTAAACCGGGCGGAGAGGCTGGTAATTGGTTGCAGTAAATTGCGCAGCTGCTCAATGTCCTCAGGGCTGCCACCCGCTTGAGGACCCATGCTGAAACTAATGGCTAGGGCAAAAAAAGTGCAGCTGAATATTTTCATAGGCTTTAATGCCGACCCTGGTTAGGTGCCAATATCTCGCGGCTACCATTACTGCTCATAGAGCTCACTACCCCAGCAACTTCCATCTGTTCTATAAGTCGCGCAGCTCGGTTATAACCCACGCGTAATTTACGCTGCACCGATGAAATAGAGGCTTTGCGGCTCTCCAGTACAAAGGCCACTGCTTCGTCATACAAAGGGTCTGACTCTGGATCATCGTCACCGTTTTCACCTCCGCTAAAGCCGGGTACTGGGATGGCGGATAAGGTGGTTTCGTCGGTAATTGCTTCTAAATAGTTGGGTGCGCCGCGGCGCTTCCAGTCGGCAACTACCTTATGGACTTCGTGGTCGTCGACGAAGCAACCATGGATACGTTCTGGGACACTTGTGCCCGGCGGTAGATAGAGCATGTCGCCGTGGCCTAATAACTGCTCTGCTCCGCCCTGATCTAGGATAGTTCTGGAATCGATCTTCGAAGACACCTGGAAGGCAATTCTGGAGGGTACGTTGGCTTTAATAAGGCCGGTAATCACATCCACAGAGGGTCGCTGCGTCGCGAGTATCAAATGAATGCCTGCGGCTCGGGCTTTCTGGGCGATACGGGCGATTAGCTGCTCTACTTTTTTGCCAACGATCATCATCATGTCAGCAAACTCGTCGATGACTACAACAATATAAGGCAGCGTTTCGAGTAATGGTGCCTCTGGCGGTTCTTGGGTCGCGTCCCAACCCATGTCTTCAGGATTAAACGTCCACAGGGGGTCGCTAATAGGGTTGCCTGCTTTGATGGCGTCTTCTATCTTGCGGTTATAGCCTGCCAAGTTACGGACGCCCATGGCTGCCATAAGCTTGTAACGTCGCTCCATCTCGCCTACACACCAACGCAGGCTGCCGGCGGCGTCTTTCATGTCGGTGATAACTGGCGTTAGTAGATGTGGGATGTCGTCATAAACCGACAGCTCTAGCATCTTTGGGTCAATCAGAATCAGCTTCACTTCATCTGGCGACGCCTTAAATAGCAGGCTCAGCAGCATGGCGTTAATGCCGACGGATTTACCTGAGCCTGTGGTGCCTGCCACTAGCAAGTGCGGCATACGAGCCAGATCAGCTACTATGGGAATACCCGCGATGTCATGGCCTAGGGCAAGCGTTAGGGGCGAGCTCGAGCGGTCATAGACCTCGGACGACAGTACTTCGCTCAGCCTCACCATCTCGCGTTTTTCGTTGGGGATTTCAATACCAACCACCGACTTACCGGGAATGACTTCTACGACTCGAACGCTGATTACGGCCATAGAACGGGCTAAATCTTTAGCCAATCCACTGATGCGACTAACCTTAACGCCTGCCGCTGGTTGGATTTCGAAGCGGGTGACCACTGGGCCTGGTAAAACTTCCACTACCTCGGCCTTGATACCGAAGTCTTGTAACTTTAATTCAAGCAATCGCGATAGATGCTCTAAAGACTCTTGGGAATAACCAGTATCTTCAGACTTATCCATGGGGTCGAGCAAGTTAAGAGGTGGCAATGAACCCACAACCTCAACGTCTCCAAACAATGTCTGCTGCTTCTCTCTCTCGATTCTAGGGCTAACCACTGGCTTAACTTTAGGCGCCAAAATAGTGGGTGGTTTGCGATCTTTCTTGCTCTTTACGGCCGCGTCTACTTTGACCATACGTTCTGATTGGGCTTCTTTAGCTGCGCGCTCTTCCTGCCGACGTCTTTTACGTTCAGCAAGGGCGATGGCAATATTATCGAACATGTTTAGCGCGGACTGGCCTAAACGATCAATGGTTCGGATCCAGGAAATGTCTGCAAAGACTGTTAGGCCAAACAGGAATACAGCCAGCAGGATCAAGGTGCTACCGGTATAGCTAAATGCCGCTATTATGGCTTCACCAATTTTACTGCCCAGTATGCCGCCACTGCCAAAAGGGTAATTGGTTGCTAGGTCTGCATATTGAATGCTGGCCAGAGATGTGGCGCTTATCATCACCAGCACAAAGCCCACGATACGCAGAATAAAGGTCGCAGAATCGAAGCCATCGGCTTCGCGTAAGAAATGGTTGCGCAATATCTGCCCTGCGCGAACGGCTAGCAGCAGCGGAAACAGATAAGCCATGCCCCCAAACAAAGAATAAAATACATCTGAGGCCCAAGCACCCGCGGGCCCGACTAAATTAGAGACGTCGTCGCGTGTGCCTGTGTGTGACCAACCTGGATCGTCGGAGGAATAAGTTAGCAGTGCCAACAATAGAATAATGCACAGCACCATCCATAGGATCATGGCGCCTTCTGCGAGCAGCCTTTTGCTTACTGACTGGGATACTTCATCACTAGCCGGTGCCGCTCTCGTTACTTTGTTCTTTTCAGTGCTCAACGGACGGTTTCCCTGTGTTTTTATTCCGCGACAATTGTAGCTGATTCTCCCGCAAACGCCATGCTAGGAGTGGTGATATTGAACAACTATGCCCTGCATATAAAAAACCAATTGGTGATGCTGGCGGTATTCTTTATGATAGCGGGCATTAGAGTTGCCCCACGCACTATTTAACCGAATTATTTACTTCAATTATTCACCATCACTTTTACAGGTAGAGATCGCTTTATGTCCGAGTCACAACACCATCCTTTAATTATTCTTGGTTCTGGTCCTGCAGGTTGGACCGCTGCGGTATACGCGGCACGTGCTAATTTAAGCCCTGTGGTCATCACTGGCATCCAGCAAGGCGGTCAGCTGACTACCACTACAGATGTTGATAACTGGCCTGGGGATGCTGATGGAGTGCAGGGCCCGGAACTGATGGAGCGTATGCAAAAGCACGCTGAACGCTTTGATACTAAGACGATTTTTGACCATATTGATTCTGTGGATTTCTCTAAAAAGCCTTTTACGCTGGTTGGTTCTAATACCTACACCTGTGATTCGCTGATTATTGCCACGGGCGCATCAGCCCAGTATCTTGGCCTGCCTTCTGAAGAAGCCTTTATGGGTAAAGGCGTGTCTGCCTGCGCAACCTGTGATGGGTTCTTCTATCGCAACCAGAAAGTGGCTGTGGTCGGTGGTGGTAACACTGCTGTTGAGGAAGCGTTATATCTGTCTAATATTTGTTCCGAAGTAGTGTTGGTTCACCGTCGTGATTCACTGCGTGCCGAAAAAATGCTTCAAGATAAGCTGTTCGAAAAAGTGAAGAACGGCAACATCAGTATCGAGTGGAATCACAATCTTGGTGAAGTACTGGGCGACGACGCTGGTGTTACTGGTGTGCAGTTATTTGATACGGACTCGGGCGATACAAAACAAATTGATGTCACTGGCGTATTTATCGCCATTGGTCACAAGCCAAACACTGATATCTTTGCCGACAAGCTGGATATGAAAGACGGCTACCTAACCATTACTGGCGGGTTGTCTGGTAATGCCACTGAAACCAGTGTCAAAGGTGTATTTGCTGCAGGTGATGTGGCTGACCACGTGTATCGCCAAGCAGTTACTTCTGCAGGCAGCGGCTGTATGGCTGCGTTGGACGCAGAGCGCTTTCTCGACAGCTAATGAATCTCTGTCTACTGGATAGTGACTACCCGCAGTTTCCCCACCCACGTCAAGCGATTGAGGAGCCCGATGGGCTTCTCGCGGTTGGCGGCAATCTCTCCCCCGCCACTCTTGTAGATGCCTATCGCCAAGGGATCTTCCCTTGGTATCAGGACGAGGATCCCATTTTGTGGTGGAGCCCGAGTGTCCGCTGTGTTATTCCTATCGATGGTCTGCATGTATCCAAAAGCCTTTTACGTAGTCTGCGGCAGCAGCAATATAGAATCTCGACAGACACCGATTTTATTGGCGTCGTGAGGGCCTGCGCGGCCCCTAGGGACGAGGACGGCGGCACTTGGATTACAGAGGAAATGGTTGAGGCCTACCATAAGCTGCACCTTAAAGGTAAAGCCCATTCCGTAGAAGTGTGGCTAGAAGATAAGCTGGTAGGCGGCATTTATGGCATAGCTGTGGGCGAGATATTTTGCGGCGAGTCAATGTTTAGTCTGGTGACCAATGGCTCCAAAATTGCCATGGCGCATCTGTGTCGATGGCTTCATCAAGTCGGCTTTGTGATGCTTGACTGCCAGCTTGAAAACCCTCATTTGATGAGTCTTGGGGCCCAATTAATACCCCGAGAGGATTTTTTACAGCAGCTGCATTGCAGTCGCGACAAAGACATTAACTGGCCTAGCGCCAGTGCTGTCTGCTGGTAGCTAGACTGCTGGGCGGGTAAAGTTTGAGTAAGCCGTCTCAATCAACTAGGCTTAGCGCTTATGGTCACTGACTTTAGAACTGATGTATGACTAGAGATATTTCACCGGACATAGGCAAGATTAGGTTACTGCTGACTGAGCCCCATGATTGCAGTTACCTTGAAGGTCGCCAGTCAACTACCGCTTTTGTTGATCCCGATATCGCCATAGACAACGCACTTTATGGGCGCATGAGTGCAATGGGGTTTCGTCGCAGCGGGCTATACTTATATTCTCCGCTCTGCAGTAGTTGCAACTCCTGTATCCCTGCGCGGGTTCCCGTGACCACTTTTCGAGCCAACCGCTCCCAGAAGCGCTGCTCTAAACGCAATCTGGATGTCATCATCAACCAAGTCGATAGCATCAATTTTGATGAACATTACCCGATTTACGATCGCTATATTTGCGAGAGGCATCAAGACGGGGATATGTTCCCGCCCACCCGAGACCAGTTCGAACAGTTTTTGGGCAATGCTTGGGACTGCACGTGCTTTCTTGAGTTTAGGGTAAACGGCGAGCTCATTGGCTGCGCAGTGGTGGATGTATTACCAGACGCCCTATCGGCTATATATACCTATTTCCACCCAGATTATTCTACCCGCAGCCTAGGCACTTTGGCGGTGCTATTTCAGATTGAGTTGGCGCAAAAATTGAACATGACTTACCTGTATTTAGGGTACTGGGTAGCCGGCTGCCAGAAGATGGAATACAAAACAAACTATAAGCCCTTGGAGCTACTGCAAGAAAATACTTGGCGACTACACGAATGACTTTGCTATGCCCGGCTTTTTAGGGCAAACTGCGCCCTTTTTTACAGGCACGAAAATAAGCGTATGGCGAAGGAAGAGCACATTGAATTTGAAGGCGAGGTCATCGACACCCTGCCGAATACTACTTTTCGAGTTAAGCTCGAAAACGATCACGTTATCATCGCCCACATCTCCGGGAAGATGCGCAAGCATTACATCCGGATTTTGACTGGCGACAAGGTTAAGGTTGAAATGACACCTTATGACCTGACTAAGGGTCGCATTACCTTCCGCGAGCGTTAATTACTGCTGTTGAATCGATCTTGGTGCACTTATCACCAGACTGATTTGTTAGTTGCGTGAGCTATTTTGCCTAAGCTCTGTTGCCTAAGCTATGCTGCTTTTGCTTTGAGTGATTTTGCTATTAGCATTCTAGACCTAGAGCTACGTAACCTCAGCGCAAAAAAAAGCGAGATAATCTTAATAGACTATCTCGCTTTTTTTATGCCTGCCTACTCAGCTCTGCAAGAATAGCGCTACCACAAAGAGCAGCCCTAAAAACAAGAGCAGAGCTCTAGGACAATTCAGCTACCTTAGGCTCTGTAGCGACTGCTAGCTCATTGTCCTCTACCGTGACAAACACAGTACCGCCCTTCTCCGCTAGACTACCAAAAAGTACTTCCTCAGCAAGAGGCTTCTTGATCTTCTCCTGGATTAGACGATCCATAGGCCGTGCACCCATTTTGGCATCATAGCCATTCTCAGCTAACCACTGACGGGCTTCATCATCGACATCGAGAAACACTTTCTTTTCATCCAGCTGAGTTTGCAACTGCACTAAGAACTTGTCTACCACGGTCTTAATAACATCAAGGCTCAACTCGCCAAACTGCACAATGCTATCAAGCCTATTGCGGAACTCAGGCGTAAACATCTTCTTGATCGCTTCCATACCATCGGTGGCATGATCCTGAAGAGAAAACCCAATAGAAGCCCTGCTCATCAGTTCAGCACCAGCGTTAGTAGTCATAATTAAAATAACGTTTCGGAAGTCTGCTTTGCGGCCGTTGTTGTCAGTCAGGGTTCCGTGGTCCATCACCTGCAGTAGCAAATTAAAGACATCCGGGTGGGCCTTTTCAACTTCATCAAGCAAGATAACAGAATGGGGTTGCTTGTTAACCGCCTCAGTCAATAGGCCGCCCTGGTCATAGCCGACATAGCCCGGAGGCGCACCAATTAGCCTTGAAACCGTGTGGCGCTCCATGTATTCAGACATATCAAAACGAACCAGCTCAACACCCAACACATTGGCAAGTTGACGACTAACTTCTGTTTTACCCACGCCTGTAGGGCCAGCAAAGAGGAAACTACCAATGGGTTTTTCGCCTTCTCTAAGCCCTGCTCTCGCCAACTTAATGGAGGTTGCCAGGGCATCAATGGCTGGATCTTGCCCAAATACGACCATCTTAAGCTTCTCGGCCAAACCTTTGAGCTGTGCCTTATCTGAGCTAGACACGCTCTTAGCCGGAATTCTAGCTATTTTAGATATCACCAATTCAATATCGCTCACACCGATAGTCTTCTTACGACGGCTCTCGGGCTGCAGGCGCTGGTAAGCACCAGCCTCATCGATTACATCAATAGCCTTATCAGGCAAGAAACGATCGTTGATATGGCGACTAGAAAGCTCTGCCGCAACCTTGAGGGCTGGGTTGGTAAACTTCAGATCATGGTGCTCTTCAAATCTTGATTTGAGGCCTTTTAGTATTTCATAGGTCTCTAGAATCGTAGGCTCAGGCACATCAATCTTCTGAAAACGACGCGACAGGGCCTGATCCTTCTCAAAGATACCTCGATATTCCTGATAGGTAGTCGAACCCACACAGCGAAGTTGCCCTGAAGACAGCAAGGGTTTGAGTAGGTTAGAAGCATCCATCACACCACCAGAGGCAGCGCCTGCACCGATTATCGTGTGGATCTCATCGATAAACAGGATAGATTTATCTTTTTTCATCAACTCAGCAATAATACCTTTGAGGCGCTTTTCAAAATCACCTCGGTACTTTGTGCCTGCCAGCAAGGAACCCATATCAAGGGAGTAAATAGTGCTACCGAGCATAGGCTCAGGAACGTTCTCCTCGACAATAAGTTTGGCTAGGCCTTCTGCAATAGCAGTTTTACCGACGCCAGATTCACCTACTAATAACGGATTATTTTTACGCCGGCGGATCAATATCTGGCTGACACGCTCAATTTCGGCATCACGACCTACTAAAGGATCTATCTGCCCAAGTCTCGCTTGTTCGTTAAGGTTGGTAGCAAATTGGCTCAGCAGGCTTTCTTCTGGCTTTTCTCCAGAGGCGCCTTCTGCCGCAGTCTCTTCATGCTGGTCATGATTGTGCTCAGATTGGTCCGCATACTTCGAGATACCGTGAGAGATATAGTTAACAACATCAATACGGGCTATATTTTGCAGGCGTAAGAAGTACACAGCCTGGCTCTCTTGCTCACTAAAGATAGCGACAACCACATTGGCGCCCACTACTTCACTGTTGTTGGCTGAATTTACTTGGAATACTGCGCGCTGTAGCACGCGTTGAAAACCATGAGTAGGCTGGGTCTCCTGCTCCAGCTGGGTCTCGGGAATGGTAGGCATCGTGGAATCTATGAATTCCGTCAAGTCTTGTCGCAGAATTTCAAGGTCTGCGCCACAGGCTCTAAGGACATTAGAAGCGGATGCATCGTCTAAAAGCGCTAATAGCAGGTGTTCAACGGTCATAAATTCATGACGCTTTTCACGGGCTGTTTTGAACGCTAGATTAAGGGTGACTTCAAGTTCTCTACTTAACATATCTATGACTCTTCTTCGTCGTCGCAGGGTTCTATTTCACACAGTAGCGGATGCTGGTGGTCCATCGAGTATTGATTTACGACTGCCGCTTTCGTCTCTGCTACATCTTCAGTATAGATGCCGCAGACGCCCTTTCCCTCGGTGTGTATGCTTAGCATGATCCTAGTCGCATTTTCTCGCGACTTGTAAAAGAATTGTTCTATGAGTTCAACTACAAATTCCATTGGAGTGTAGTCATCATTTAACAATATTACTTGGAACATACGGGGCTTCTTTAACATTGGCCTTGATTCTTCGACCACAGTATCGCTTTCGCGTTGCCAATCTGGTGTATTTTTTTCATCGCTCATGTAAAAACGCCAATTACCTATCAATAAAAGAGTGCCTGCATCTTATATCAAAACCTCCTAACTCGGGAACCGATGAGCGGTACTTGACAGAGAATTCTGGCAATTTAAAGTTGCAGCTGCCTTGTGAAAGGTAATACCGAGCACATTGATGTTTGCTCTTATATAACTTCAAAGGATGAAGGCGGAAGGTTATGTCACATACAGGTACGATTAAATGGTTCAGTAACGCAAAGGGGTTTGGCTTTATTCTCCCCGAAGATGGCGAAGGCGACATTTTCGTCCATTACAGCGCTATTAATATCCAGGGATACAAGACTCTAAAGGCCGGACAAGTTGTAAGCTACAATACCGAGCGAGGCGAAAAGGGGTTGCATGCAATTGACATTGTTCCTGTAGAACCAGAGGACGACCCGATAGAGTTAAGCGCAAAGAGTGCTGCATTGGCTTAAGGAGCGCTTAACCGAGAGAGCTCTTAATCGAAAGGCCTACTAATCAAAAGGGCTCTTAATCAAAAGGGATCTTAATCAAAGGCGCCATTAGCTTCAAAGCCTATAACCCAAAATAAAAAAAACCCGACGCTAGAGCAGCGTCGGGTTTTTTAGTATGACAACAGCCAAACTAATTACATATTTTCTATCATGGCATCGCCAAACTCAGAGCAAGACATCAGAATCGCATCATCCATCAAGCGTTCAAAGTCATAGGTCACTTTCTTTTCAGAAATAGCGCCTTCGATACCTTTGATCACCAAGTCAGCAGCTTCGCCCCAGCCTAGGTGACGTAACATCATCTCAGCAGACAAAATTAACGACCCTGGGTTCACCTTGTCCTGGCCAGCATACTTAGGTGCTGTACCGTGAGTTGCTTCAAAGATCGCAACGTCATCAGACAGGTTAGCGCCTGGAGCGATACCGATACCACCTACCTGAGCTGCAAGAGCATCAGAGATATAGTCACCATTTAGGTTCAATGTAGCCAAAACACTGTACTCATCTGGACGCAGAATGATTTGCTGAAGCATTGCATCGGCAATCACATCTTTAATAATGATATCTGCACCAGTGTTTGGATTCTTAACAACATGCCAAGGGCCGCCATCAAGAGGCTCGCCACCGAACTGCTCTTTAGCGACTTCATAGCCCCAGTCGCAGAAAGCACCTTCGGTGAACTTCATGATGTTGCCTTTGTGCACTAAGGTTACAGAAGGCTTGTTATGATCGATTGCGTATTGGATCGCCTTGCTTACAAGACGCTTGGTACCCTGCTCTGATACAGGCTTAACACCGATACCACAGTTCTCGTCAAAACGGATCTTGGTGACACTCATTTCTTCTTTCAGAAACTTGATCACTTTTTTGGCATCGTCTGTACCAGCACGCCACTCGATACCGGCATAAATATCTTCGGAATTTTCACGGAAGATGCACATATCGACCTTGTTAGGCTCTTTAACAGGAGACGGAACGCCCTCAAACCAGCGCACAGGACGCTGACACACAAACAGATCAAGCTCTTGACGCAGAGCAACGTTTAATGATCTAAAGCCACCGCCAACTGGCGTAGTCAGAGGACCTTTAATCGAAACAACGTATTCTTTAACCGCTTCTAAGGTCTCAGCTGGAAACCAATCGCCTTCGTACATCTCAGCTGCCTTCTCACCACAGAAGACTTCCATCCAAGAGATTTGCTTGCTGCCGTCATAGGCTTTAGCCACTGCCGCATCAATAACCTTGACCATAACCGGTGTAATGTCGACACCAATACCATCACCTTCAATAAAAGGTATAACTGGATTGTTAGGTACATTGAGTGAAAGGTCGGCGTTGACTGTAATTTTTTCACCAGATTGTGGAACCTGGATGTGTTTGTATCCCATTGTAATCTCCGAGAAAGATGAGCTTAGTTTTATTATTTTGTAAAAAATTTACCAGATGGCGGCGATTTTACAGTATTTCGTGGCTTTTTTGTAACCCTGTTTCATTTACAATAGGGCGAAATGGAGAAAAATATTGGCTAAATTGATCATATTAAACAAACCTTTTCAGGTACTGAGCCAATTTACCACCGACGGGGACAAGAAAACCCTCGCAGACTATGTGCCGACAAAAGGAGTCTACCCTGCTGGCCGTCTAGATTTTGACTCTGAGGGACTACTATTACTTACAGATGATGGGCAGCTACAGGCTCAAATCAGCGATCCAAAATACAAGCTAACCAAAACCTATTGGGCTCAGGTTGAGGGCCAAGCAAGAGAAGACCAGTGTGCGCAACTTTGTCGTGGTGTCAGCCTTAAAGATGGCCCAGCATCGGCGTTAACATGCGAGATATTGTCGGCCCCTGATCTATGGGATCGCGCACCGCCTATTCGTGAGCGCCAGTCAATACCCACCAGCTGGTTAAAAATAGTGATTGCTGAAGGCCGTAATCGTCAGGTGCGCAGAATGACAGCAGCTATTAACTTGCCGACATTAAGGCTCGTGCGGGCTCAAGTTGGGGAATGGCATATTAATGGCCTTAAGCCGGGTGAATACCGCAGTCTTGACGTTGAAGTAGCAAAATCTAGTGCCAGAAAGTTTAACCGCCGATAAGGAAGATCAAATGCCCAATAAAATACACCTGACAGTAGCCACAGTAATCGAAAGAGATGCACAGTTCCTGATGGTGAAGGAAACAAAAGCTGGTGTGCAGGTGATCAATCAGCCGGCGGGTCATGTTGAAGTCGGTGAAGATATCCTGCAGGCAGCGCTTAGAGAGACCATGGAAGAAACTGGTTGGGAAGTATCCATCACCGGATTTTTAGGGATTTCTACACATTTTGCACAGGCTACAGGCATCACCTATTACCGGCTAACCTTTGTTGCACAGCCTGTTCGGCAAGATAGCCTTGCGGTTATTGATGCCGATATAGATATGCCGCTATGGATGACCTTTGAAGAAATTAGAGCGGAAGAACCGCGATTGCGCAGTGACATGGTGCTTAAGTGCATCGAGGATTATCTAGCTGGGCGCATTTTCCCTTTGGATATATTTCGCAACCGCTTATAGTATCGGGTCCAGCGAACTGACTCTTATTAAGTGCTGCTTTATATAAGTACTGTTTAATATAAGCACTGCTTAATACAAGTATCGTTTCAAATTTAGGCCAGGATTTTCATGAATAAACCGCAGAAAGTTATCGTTGGCATGTCCGGTGGGGTCGACTCATCCGTGGCCGCGTTTCTGCTGATTGAGCAGGGATATGAGGTTGAAGGCCTGTTCATGAAAAATTGGGATGAAGACGATGGCTCTGAGTACTGCACGGCCATGGCTGATTTGGCCGACGCTCAGCAGGTCTGCGATAAGCTCGACATCCCATTGCACTCCGCTAACTTTGCAGCGGACTACTGGGACAATGTTTTTGAGCATTTTCTTGCTGAGTATCGCGCTGGCCGCACTCCCAACCCAGATATTCTCTGTAACCGCGAAATCAAATTCAAAGTGTTTCTCGATTATGCGCAAATTATGGGGGCAGACTTTATAGCCACTGGTCATTACACCAGAGTCGACTCCCAAAATGGCAGTGCGCGCTTATTAAAAGGCTTGGATAACAATAAAGATCAAAGCTACTTTTTGCATGCAGTACCAGAAGCAGCCTTTGCTAAGTCGCTGTTTCCTGTAGGTGAATTAGAGAAACCTGAGGTGCGGCGAATAGCTGCAGAACAGGGTTTTGTAACGTCCTCTAAAAAAGACAGCACAGGCATCTGCTTTATTGGCGAGCGTCGCTTTAAGGATTTTCTAGAGCAGTACCTGCCCGCTCAGCCCGGCGAGATGCGCACACCAGAGGGCGTACTGATGGGCAAGCATCAGGGCTTGATGTTTTACACCTTGGGCCAGCGTCAGGGTTTAGGTATCGGTGGCGTCAAAGATAGTACTGATGAACCATGGTTTACGTTGGATAAAGACTTAGAGCGAAACATTTTGATAGTAGGGCAAGGTACGGACCATCCCCTGCTGTTTACCAATCACCTAGCCGCCGTCGATATTAATTGGATTAATGGGCGCCCTGATGCGCCTTTTGAATGTTATGCCAAGACGCGCTATCGCCAGCCAGACCAACTGTGCTGGGTAACACCTACTGAAGATGACGGCTGCCATATTGTATTCGACCAGCCTCAGCGAGCCGTAACTCCCGGCCAGTCGGTTGTACTTTACAGTGATGACCACTGCCTTGGCGGCGGCGTTATACAGCGCGCATGGAATGCCTCATCTTCTGTTATAGCTCAGAGCGCCCTGTGATGTTTTCTCGCCCAACCTACGAACAGGCCCTAGCATTAGCCGCGGTGTTTCAAAGCTGCGAACTGGTAGCTGAGCTCGCACACAATGGAGACATTGCCCCCGCAAGCCTAGAGCTATGCATGAGTGCCCTGCTTAATCAGAACCCAGAATCTATAGAAGATATTTATGGGTCTGAGAAAAACTTAGCGATCGGTATTGCATCAATGAAAGCTCTCATGGGAGGCAGCAACACAGAGCCTTCCGCACAAGAACCAGAGCAGGAACAAGAGCTAAAACAAGAACTAAAACAAGAACTAAAACAAGAGCAAAGACCAGAGGTTATGCGCTACGTTATCTCTATCTTGTATTTGGCCCGCAAGGTATCGGGCAATAAAAAGATGCTTAACAGCATTGGGAATGGCATTGAAAACGCCGCCCGTCAGGCACAACACTTTTCACCCACCCATGACAATGTTTGTGGCAATATTGCATCCCTTTACCAAGATACCGTTAGCACCATGCGACTGCGTATTCAGGTCAGTGGCTCGGGGCTATATTTACAACAGCCAGCGGTTGCCCAGCGTATTCGTTGCCTGTTATTTAGCGCAATCCGTAGTGCCTTTTTATGGCAACAGCTCGGCGGTAAGCGAACCCATCTTATGCTGCAGCGCAAAACCCTAGCGCGCCTATTACCCAATCTTTAATATTTATTCCCAAAGGGAATTTACTGTAATTCAATTCTGAAATCAGAGCTCAATTCCGTTATTATTCTGCCCTTATTCTATCGACGACTATGGAACCTAAAATGGATATCCTCGCACTATCTGCTCTCACTGCTATTTCGCCTATCGATGGCCGCTACGGTTCTAAAACAGAACGCTTACGCAGTGTGTTTAGTGAATTCGGTCTTATTCGCTACAGAGTGATCGTCGAAGTTCGCTGGCTTCAGCATTTGGCTGCAGACCCAGCCATTGTTGAGGTCGCTCCGTTTTCCGAGGAAGCCAATCAGCTATTAAACAATCTGGCCGATAATTTTACCTTAGAGCAGGCCCTGCGGATAAAAGAAATCGAGCGCACCACCAACCATGATGTGAAAGCCGTCGAATACCTGATAAAAGAAACCATTGCGGACAATGCGGAGCTAAACGCTGTGAGCGAATTTGTTCACTTTGCCTGCACCTCTGAGGACATCAATAACCTGTCCCATGCTCTGATGCTTAAAGAGGGCCGCGATGAAGTAATCGTCCCTGCCCTACAGGCTATCACCGAGCAGTTGGCGACCCTAGGCAAAGACTTTGCCGCTGTCCCAATGCTTGCCCGCACCCACGGGCAGACTGCCTCACCCACCACGGTCGGTAAGGAGTTTGCCAATGTCGCCTTTCGTTTGCAGCGTCAGCTTAAGCAGATTGCTGCGGTACCTTTGTTGGGCAAGATCAATGGCGCAGTCGGTAATTACAACGCCCACATCTCGGCTTACCCAAATATTGATTGGGCCGCTAGTGCGCAACAATTTATTGAACAGCTAGGACTCGACTACAACCCATACACCACCCAAATAGAGCCCCATGATTATATGGCTGAGCTATTTGATGGCCTGGCCCGTTCGAACACCATCCTGATTGATTTTGCTCGAGACATTTGGGGCTACATTTCTCTGGGTTACTTTAAGCAGCGAACCATTGCTGGCGAAGTGGGCTCTTCGACAATGCCCCACAAAGTAAACCCTATCGATTTTGAAAACGCTGAAGGTAATATGGGTATTGCCAATGCTCTATTTGGTCACCTTGCGGCCAAGCTCCCTATCTCTCGTTGGCAGAGGGACCTAACAGACTCGACAGTATTGCGTAATATGGGCGTCGGTCTTGGCTATACAATGATTGCCTACGCCTCATTAAATAAAGGCATTAGCAAACTGCAGCTCAACGAAGAAAAGCTAGCTGCAGATTTGGACTCTAGCTGGGAAGTTTTGGCAGAACCGATTCAGACAGTTATGCGCCGCTACGGTATTGAAGAGCCCTACGAAAAACTCAAGGCTCTGACCCGCGGCAATGTTATGGACGAATCTACTATCCAGCAGTTTATCGACACTCTCGATATGCCGGAACAGGCCAAATCTGAGCTTAAGGCGCTAACGCCAGGTGCATATACCGGCAGTGCAGAACAGCAAGCGAGAGATATCTAAACAGTATGACGAATCCATTCCCGGTACTAGGCGATATTAGCGCGGAAGAGTTTCTGGCTGATTACTGGCAGAAAAAACCACTGTTGATTCGCAATGCTATTCCCAATTTTGAACCGCCTGTTGATGGCGACGAGCTGGCCGGCATGGCCCTTGAGCAGGAAGTCGAATCTCGCCTAGTGGTAGGTGCCGATTGGCAGCTAGAACATGGCCCATTTACTGAAGAGCGCTTCCAGACGTTGCCCAGTACCGACTGGACATTATTGGTACAAGCTGTCGATCTCTGGGTTCCCGAAGTAGCAGAGCTATTACATGAATTTAACTTTTTGCCGCCCTGGCGGCTTGACGATATTATGGTCAGCTATGCCGAAGCTGGCGGCAGCGTAGGCCCTCATTTTGACTACTATGATGTGTTCTTGCTGCAAGGAGCTGGCCAGCGTCGTTGGCAGATAGGGCAACGTTGCGACAACGATACCCCTCTTGCGACCGGCACTGATTTGAAAATCATTGCCGACTTCAAGGCCACCAATGAATGGGTGTTGAATACGGGTGATATGCTCTATATACCACCACAAATTGCTCACCATGGGGTTGCTGTGGGTGACTGCACGACCTTTTCCATTGGCTTTCGTACGCCTGCTGCCACAGAAATGCTAGATGATCTGGCCACCGAATTACTGAGCCGAGGCCCAGCCCCAACTTACCTGATGGACCCGCCGCTAACCCCAGCCATGGCTAATAGCAATATATCTGCAGCCTACATAGCTAAGGTTAAAGCATTGCTGTTAGACACCTTAAATGATGACCAACTACTAGCAGAATGGTTTGCCCAGTTTATGACTGAGCCTAAGTACCCCATGCTAGTGGATGAGACTGGTGAGGAGCGCGTTGCCAGCATTGAGAACCCCAATGCCCCGGGAACCTACAGCCATTTTGAGAATGGCTTAAAGGCCGACAGCTAGCTCTTAATCCAGCTCTTAATCAAGGATCTCGACCGCCTCCGGCTGAGATACTGCACCTGACCCATGGCGACGATAGTCTGATGTGCCAAGCAGGCGACTGCCATTTTTACTTTGGATTGTCTCAGTTGCCCCAAGGCGTGATGTCTTGCTATTCACTATATGGCCCATCTCTCTCAACCGATCTAGGGTATCTACAGACACGCCAGATTCATAAAAAACAGTATCGGGAAGCCATTGATGGTGAATTCTCGGTGCGGCTGTCGCCTCTGCCACACCCATGTTGAACTCGATAACATTTAACAGTATCTGCATGGTCACGGTGATAATGGTACTGCCACCAGGACTGCCCGTTGCCAATATTGGTTTACCCTCTGAATTGAACGCAATCGTCGGCGTCATCGACGAAAGTGGCCGCTTGCCAGGTTCGATAGAGTTAGCAATTCCACCCACCAAACCATAACCATTAGGTTCACCAGGCTTAGAAGAAAAGTCGTCCATTTCGTTATTTAACAAAAAACCAGCCCCAGCCACTGAGATGCCACTGCCGTACGAAAAATTGAGCGTGTAGGTGTTGCTGACAACATTGCCCCATTGGTCCCAGGTGCTGTAATGGGTTGTCTCAGTGCTTTCTGTTTGGGCAGCCTTTTGAGCGGCCTTTTGAATTAGCCTAGGGGCTGACTTATCGCTGAGACCAGGCTTTATATCTGCAGAGCGACTAGAGCGTTCCAGGTCAATTTGACTACGCAACACTGCAGCATATTTTTTATCCGTAAGCTGGCCTACGGGAACAGGGAAAAAATCAGGATCTCCCAAATAAAGGCTGCGGTCAGCATAGGCGCGGCGCATAGATTCAACCAAACGGTGAATATAGGCAGCGCTATTATGGCCCATACTCTGCAAGTCCCAGCCCTCTAAAATATTAAGCATTTGCACCATATGAACACCGCCAGAAGATGGTGGCGGCATGGTACAAACTTTTGTGTCCCGGAAAGTGCCACAGACAGGCTCGCGTTCTACAACTTTATAGTTGCGTAAATCTGCTTTGCTGATTAAACCACCGGAGCGCTCCATCTGCGCCGTAATTAGCTCAGCCGTTTTACCGGCGTAAAATCCATCGCGCCCTTTGTTACTGATGCGGGATAATGTATCCGCTAAATCTACTTGAACAAGAATCTCTCCAGCCTTGTAAAAGGCACCATCATCACCATAGAAATACTTTTTAGTGGCAGGGTCTTTTTGCAGGCGCTTAGCTAAGGTTTCAAGTGAATCAGACAGGCTAACACTAGTGGCAAAACCATCACGGGCTAAATTAATCGCGGGCTGAATCACGGCTTTGAGTGGTAAAAGACCATAGCTTTCTTGTGCTTTTAAAAGCCCTGCCACAGTACCCGGAACGCCAGAGGACTGAATACTAAATCGCGCTTTTTGGTTATCTACATCTCCTTCTTTATCCAAAAACATATCTTTTTGTGCATCTGAAGGAGCCATCTCTCGATAATCTATAGCGATGGTTTTGTTTTGCTCGGCCATGTGCACAATCATAAAGCCGCCTCCACCCAGGTTGCCTGCTCGCGGCAAGGTTACCGCTAGCGCAAAACCCGTTGCCACTGCAGCGTCTACCGCGTTACCTCCAGCGGCCAAGATATCAGCCCCGACTTGACTCGCAATCATCTCTTGAGAAACCACCATGCCGGTCTCGCTTATAACCGGATAAAACCGCGCATTGGATTCTAATACAGGAGTGGCATGAGACAGGTTTACAAGAAACATACAAGTCAGCATGGCAGTGGTGAAAATGAAACGGATAGGCATAATAGGCTCAGATTTGAAAAGGGTTTATATAAAAAACACAGGAGTGTATTTTTTATCAATTACCAAAATAAGGCAATCAAAAAAGCGGTGAGGCAACAGAATAAACTAACCGTTTACGGCATCTAGTATGCCCTTTCTTGATGTTTTAAACTTATTAACAACTAATAAAAAAAAATCTAAGGCCAAACAATGGATACTCTTAAATCTGTAAAAGTACGTCTAGCGACCTGGGGACAAGATGCAGAGTTAATTAAGGCGGTACGCCTCGCTGTGTTTGTGGACGAACAGCAAGTGTCATTAGATTTAGAGTTTGATGGTCTCGATGAGCATTGCATGCATTGGCTGGCTCTAAATGCAGCGGGCGATGCTGTTGGCACTGCTCGCATGTTAGCCGGTGGACATATAGGCCGCATGGCTGTGCTAGCGGCCAATCGGCATCAGGGCGTAGGCAATCAAATTATGAAAAACATCATCAGCAAAGCTAAAGAGACTGAGTTTAAAAGGCTGCACCTGCATGCTCAGGTCACAGCGAAGCCCTTCTATACCCGGTTAGGGTTTACTGAATATGGTGAGCAGTTTATGGACGCCGATATGGTGCATATTGCCATGGAATTAGCGCTTTGACTGTAATTAACCAAGCTGTATTTAGCCAAGCTGTAATTAGCCAAGCTGTATTTAGGCAAACTGTAATTAGACTAACTGTCTCTCGGAGACAACCACTCCATTATTATCGGCATAAAGGTAGTCACCAGGTGTAAAAGTAACGCCACCGAAAGTGACCGGCACATCAATTTCACCAACGCCCTTCTTGTCAGTTTTCATTGGGTGAACGCCTAGCGCTTGAACCCCAATGTCAGTAGCCATAATTTCATCAATATCGCGAATACAGCCATACATAATAATGCCTGCCCAGCCATTGACCGACGCCTGCTCTGCTAACATATCCCCGAGGCAGGCACGGCGTAAACTGCCACCCGCATCGACCACTAGCACACGCCCCTGACCCGCTGTGCCAACTAGGTCTTTGACACAGGAGTTATCTTCAAAGCACTTAACCGTGACGATTGGCCCCGCAAACTGTTCGCGGCCGCCAAAGTTACTCAGCATCGGTTCGAGTACTCGCACTAGCTGGGGATATTCATCACATAGATCTGGCGTAGATTTCACAGCTACTAACCTCGCGCCTTGGCTTTCTGCCGGTAACTGTGCAGCAGTGGCTCGGTATAACCGCTTGGCTGCTCTAGGCCTTTGAAGACGAGGTCACAGGCTGCCTGAAAGGCAATGCTCTGGTCAAAATCAGTGCTCATGCTAACGTACTCGGGGTCGCCAATATTTTGGCTATCGACCACTTTAGCCATGCGCTTGAGTGTCTCCATAATTTGCTCGGCACTGCAAATGCCATGATGCAGCCAGTTGGTCATATGCTGGCTCGAAATCCGCAACGTGGCCCGATCTTCCATAAGGCCCACATTATTGATGTCTGGTACTTTAGAGCAGCCAACTCCCTGCTCTACCCAACGCACCACATAACCCAGTAGGCCCTGAGCATTATTGTCTAGTTCGTGCTGGATCTCTGCTTGGGTAAGCTTGCGCTCCCCTAGTAACGGAATGTCGAGAATGTCATCAACATTTGCTGGCGCGCGCTGAGCGATCTGATCCTGCACATGGGCAACATCGACCTGGTGATAATGCATGGAATGTAATGTAGCTGCGGTTGGGGATGGCACCCAGGCAGTGTTTGCACCGGATTGCGGGTGTGCAATTTTGACTTTCATCATATCAGCCATATTATCTGGCACAGCCCACATTCCTTTACCAATTTGCGCCTTGCCCTTAAGCCCGCAAGCTAAGCCGATGTCAACATTTTGATCTTCGTATGCGGATATCCAAGGGCGTGCTTTCAGGTCGCCTTTAAGTGCAAACGGCCCCGCATGCATGCTTGTGTGAATTTCATCTCCAGTACGATCCAAGAATCCCGTATTAATAAACACGACACGGTCTTTTGCAGCACGAATACATTCTTTCAAGTTGACCGAAGTGCGGCGTTCCTCGTCCATAATGCCGACTTTAATACTATGGCGCTCAAGCCCTAGCCCATCTTCGATAGCATCAAAAAGGTCATTGGTAAAAGCGACCTCTTCTGGGCCATGCATCTTCGGCTTAACAATATAGATGCTGCCGGCAGTGGAATTATTGTGGCCACCTTTATTACGCATATCTTGCATAGAGATAAGGCTGGTTATCATGCCGTCCATAATGCCTTCTGGTATCTCCAAATTATCGCCGTACAAAATCGCCGGGCTAGTCATTAGATGCCCCACATTACGCACAAACATCAGGCTGCGGCCACTAAGACTCAGCGCCGTGCCATCGGCGGCCAAATATTCGCGGTGAGCATTCATGCTGCGCACAAAACTCTTGCCGCCACGATTAATCGTTTCTTTAAGAGTGCCTGCTAGTAAACCAAACCAGTTGCTGTAGGCCAGAGCCTTGTCCTCAGCGTCGACTGCCGCAACCGAATCTTCGCAATCCATAATGGTAGTTAGGGCCGCTTCAAGAACAATATCCTTTACTCCGGCCTTATCCGTAGCGCCAATTTGATTGCTAGAATCTACTTGAATTTCAATGTGTAGCTTGTTGTTTTTTAACAGAATAGAGGTGGGATTGTCGGTGCTACCCAAATAACCAACCAGCTGCTCTGGACTTCCCAGGCCTAGGGCCGAGCCATCAGCCATGGTCACTACAAGTGCCTGATTAACTACCTTATAGGCAGCTACATCGGCATGAGAGCCAGCGGCCAGAGGTACGGCACCATCAAGAAATTCACGACCGTAGGCAATTACCTTATCGCCACGAACAGGGTTGTAAGAGCCGGCTTTGTCGGCACCATTATCTTCAGAAATAACGTCGTTGCCATAAAGCGCGTCATACAAACTCCCCCATCGCGCATTCACCGCATTAAGCGCGAAACGAGCATTCATGATTGGGACAACAAGCTGCGGGCCAGCCTGTAGCGCAATTTCCGAATCGACATTTTTAGGATCAATAGAGAAGTCAGGCCCCTCAGGCACCAGATAGCCAATGTCTTGCAAGAACAGCTTGTAGGCAGCGAAGTCTGGCGCTAGCTGGTTATTCTGATGCCATGCATCAATTTGAGACTGCAGGTCATCCCGCTTTTTAAGGAGTTTAATGTTTTTAGGCGCATATGTAGCGACGATAGATGCAAAGTTCTGCCAAAACACATCAGGGCTAATGCCTGACGCTGGGCAAATTTGCTCTGTCACAAGGTCATAAATAGGTTTGGCAATTTTAAGACCTGAATGCTCTACTCTAATAGTCATTTCTTATACTCTCCAGCGGATTTAACATTTTGTTATAGCGAAAAATTTTAAAACGAGTCTATAAACAACAGCATGATTTGCCAAATCTATGACTGCAATCCTTGTTATTCAGCAAAGTAATGGCCCCTGAGGCTCATCTATTTTGATATGTCTTCAGATACCGACTTAATCAGTCCGCGCAGCCACTTATGCCCAGGATCATGCTGTAGCAATGGGCTCCAGACCATCTTTAAGCGCATGCGCTCAATGTCGAATGGCGGGTCCAGTATCACCACTTTTGGGTTATTTTCTAGCAACCGAGCAGACATACTGGGAATGGTCACAATCAGATCTTCTTGCTCACCTAATAAAAGTGCCGCCTGATAATGCCTTGTAAACAGCGATATATCGCGCTTTACGCCAAGCTTACTAAGAGCTTCATCGACCCAACCCAACCGCTGCACATCGTCCGGCGTCATACCGACACCAACACCCATCCCCGTCTTACTGACCCAAACATGCTTGCTAGACAGGTAACTCTCAAGGCTCCATTTATTCTTAATGGGGTTATTTGCGCTCATCACACAGGAAAAACTGTCGTCCCACAGGTGCACCTGATGGAATGACTGGGGCAATGTATCAAAGCGATTGATCACAAGATCGACTTTACCCCGCTCAACATCATGAAAACTTACGTCACTGGGAGTCATGATATCCAGCCGTATATTTGGAGCATCTTTACGCAAATGCCTAAGAAGCACAGGCAGCAAAGTGGATTCCGTGTAGTCACTGGCCATAATGCGAAAAATACGTGTGGATTCAGCGGGTTCAAAATCGGTTTTGGGTAGGATAGCTTGCTCTGCCGCTGAGAGCACCTTGCGAACCATAGGCTGAAGTTCAAGAGCCCTATCAGTCGGCGTCATGCCATCACTGGTGCGCACCAGAATAGGGTCATTAAACAGATCGCGTAACCGCCGCAGGCTGTTGGACATGGCTGGCTGGCTGATACCTAGCTCCTCTGCAGCCCTTGTTACATTGCACTCTCTAAGTAGCACATCAAGGTACACCAACAGGTTTAAATCGACTCTTGAGATATTCATATAAAAAATGCCCGCAATAGAAACTATCAATTAGATTAATGATGGCATCATACCTAAACTGCTAATACAGTCAAATACCAATAAGGAATAGGGGTTCACATGTCTACATATGCAAACAACATCGCCGCAGTGGCCAAGTTAAAAGAAAGTCAGTCTGGCGCCTGGAATGCTATCAATCCTGAGTCTGCAGCTCGCATGCGCGCTCAGAACCGTTTCCAAACTGGACTCGACATTGCCAGATACACTGCCGGAATTATGCGCAGCGACATGGATCAGTACGACGCTGACCCCTCCGCCTACACTCAGTCACTGGGCTGCTGGCACGGTTTTATCGGCCAGCAGAAGCTGATCGCCATCAAAAAGCACTTCGGAACAACAGATAAGAAATACCTGTACCTGTCCGGTTGGATGGTTGCCGCTCTGCGATCTGAGTTCGGCCCACTGCCAGACCAGTCAATGCATGAAAAAACTTCTGTTGCTTCATTGATAGCAGAGCTCTATACGTTCTTGCGTCAAGCAGACGCGAGAGAATTAGGCGGCCTGTTCCGTCAACTGGATGCTGCTCAGGGCGACGCCAAAGCGGCCATTCAAGACAAGATTGATAACTTTCAGACCCATGTGGTCCCTATCATTGCTGACATCGATGCGGGTTTCGGTAACGCAGAAGCCACCTACTTGATGGCCAAGCAAATGATTGAAGCCGGCGCTTGCTGTATTCAAATCGAAAACCAAGTATCCGATGAAAAGCAATGTGGTCACCAAGACGGTAAAGTTACCGTCCCCCACGAGGATTTTTTGGCCAAGATCAATGCCGTTCGCTATGCCTTTATAGAGCTGGGTGTGGACGATGGCGTTATTGTTGCGCGTACCGACTCCTTGGGCGCAGGCCTAACCAAGCAAATTGCTGTCACCCACCAGCCCGGTGATCTTGGCGACCAATACAACTCATTTCTAGATGTCGAAGATATTGCTCCAGCCGACATGAAGAATGGCGATGTTGTGATCAACCAAAACGGCAAGCTTGTTCGTCCAAAGCGTCTGCCAAGCAATCTTTTCCAGTTTAAGCCTGGTACTGGTGAAGCTCGCTGCATACTAGACAGTATCACTAGCCTGCAAAATGGCGCTGATATGATTTGGATTGAGACTGAGAAGCCACATATTGGCCAGATTGGTGCCATGGTTGATGAGATCCGTAAAGTCGTCCCCAATGCAAAGCTGGTCTACAACAACTCACCTTCTTTCAATTGGACGCTAAACTTCCGTCAACAGATCTTTGACCTTTGGGCTGAAGCAGGTAAAGACGTCTCTGCTTACGACCGTTCTGATTTGATGGATGTTAGCTACGATGAGACTGCTCTAGCTATAGAAGCGGACAATAAGATTCGTACGTTCCAGGCAGACTCAGCTCGTCAAGCTGGCATCTTCCACCACCTTATTACTCTGCCGACTTATCACACAGCCGCGCTGTCTACAGACAATCTGGCTAAAGAATACTTTGGTGAACAAGGAATGTTAGGTTATGTAGCTGGCGTTCAGCGCAAAGAAATTCGTCAAGGTATTGCCTGCGTTAAGCATCAGAACATGGCTGGTTCAGATATGGGCGATGACCATAAAGAATACTTTGCTGGCGATGCTGCGCTTAAGGCTTCAGGCAAAGACAATACGATGAATCAATTTTAAAATGAGTCGGCTTTAGTTTGGCGTGTTTTGATAGTTGAACGCGAAAAGGCTTACAGGTGATGTCTGTAGGCCTTTTTTATAACTGTGACTTACGTAGTGCGCACTAGCGCTTCGGTAACGTCGGGCGGAGACCTTTGTAAAAATAATAGACTAGACCACATAAGATTACATCTATCAGTTCTAAGGGCTGAGTGAGCTCATCAACAGCATGACTAACGCCTCCACCAAAGCTATTACCGGTCAACACACTAATTAGCGTACTCATGAACATCACTATAACTAGGGCGCCCGCAATTTCAAAAAATGTTCGGAACTGGTAATCCATCACATTCTCCTTTTACCCTGACTTTAAACTATCCTAACTGATATTTTTATATGTAATTGTATAGATTGAGCAAGGTCAATATAGTTCCCGAAAAATGACATTTACAGTCGCGACAGTAAAGTATTTCCTGCCCCTTCTCAAAACCCCGACTTACCCCAGTTAGCATTTAAATGGAGGCAGACTAATCCTGCGAAATCGGTATAATCGTTGCCTGCGTAACAACCCTATAAAACTAGTCTCGAGCGAGCCATCTTGAATACAGAATTTCTTGGTAAAACACTCTCAGGTCCATTCACGATTCCGTCTGGAATTGTCACTACTGCGACCTCTATTATTCAGTACATGTTTGACCACATGCCGCAGATTGGCGTGATCACCACTAAGAGTGTTGGTCCCGAGCCACGCGCAGGTAACAGAGAGCCTGTCTATAGTCAGTACGCGCCAGGCTGCTTCGTCAATGCCGTGGGCCTGACTAACCCTGGGGCTCATGTGGCGGCAGAAGCCATGAGTAAACTGCGCATCCCTGAAGATCGTTTTTTACTGGTTTCCATTTTCGGTGGCAGCGTTGAAGAATTTGTCGAGGTGGCCAAAATTATGGCACCAGTGGCCGATGGATTAGAACTCAACCTGTCTTGCCCCCATGCTAAAGGCTACGGCATGGCCATGGGTCAGGACCCAGAGCTAGTTAGAGAAGTCACCGCAGCAGTTAAAGCAGTGGTCGATATCCCGGTGATACCGAAACTCACACCTAATACTCCTAATGTAGGTGAGATTGCGCTTGCCGCGGTTGCTGGTGGCGCTGACGGTATTTGTGCCATCAATACCGTTGGCCCAGGTTATACCTCATCTCATGGCCAACCGGTTCTGAGCAATGGTGCTGGCGGCATGTCTGGCAAAGGCGTATTGCCCATAGCACTAAAGTGCGTGCGAGAAATCGCAGCAGTCACCGAAGTGCCGATTATCGGCTGTGGTGGCGTCAGCAGTGCAGCTGATACCAGAGAATTTATAAAAGCTGGCTCGACTATTGTTGGTGTTGGCTCGGCCCTAACCGGTATGACTACCGATGATATTGCCAGTTACTTTAATCAGTTAGAGTCTGACCTTTGTTTCGATTCGAACAAGGCAGAGGCTCATATTCGCTACGATATCGATATGGACTTTGAGCCAGTAGTACTGGTCGAAAATAAGCGCGTCTGTGATGATATTTGCGTACTCACTTTTGACCGTAAAATTAATGTACAAGCCGGGGAATTTGTTTTTCTATGGGTACCAGGGGTTGGCGAGAAGCCTTTCTCTGCCCTGTCTGATGATCCATTCCAGCTCGCTGTCATAGATGTGGGTGTGTTTACCCATGCATTGATGGACCTAGCGGTTGGCACTGAAGTCTATGTTCGCGGCCCCCATGGCATCCCTGCTTCACCACCGGAAGATGCCAAGATTATGGCAGTAGCTGGCGGTACCGGTTTAGCCGCTGTCTACCAGCTAGCCAGAGACTTTGGTAACGCAGAAGTGTTTACCGGCGCCCGCACTGCTGAGCGTCTGTACTATCTTGAAGAATGTAAAAAGATTGCTGAAGTCCATGTGGCTACGGATGATGGCAGTGAGGGCTTTAAGGGTTTTGTCACAGAGCTTCTACGCAGCCGCCTTCTTGAAATGACTCCAGCTGAACTTGATAATCTCGTGTTTTATAACTGTGGGCCAGCACCCATGGTGCATGCCGCAGCCGCTGTGCAGCGAGAGTTCTGTCGCGATGACCAAATATTTAGTGCTATTGATTACCTGACCAAATGTGGCGTTGGGATCTGTGGTGCCTGTGCAGCACCAGACGGTCAGCGCATCTGTGTTGATGGGCCTTTTTTGCAGGGGTCACCGGCCAGGCCAGAGGCTAGCAAGAACGACCCTGTAACCTGAAAGGTTTAGGGTCGACACCCAGGCTAACCTCAGAGGTTAGCCTAGTTCTCACAAGCCCCTACGAATAAAACGATTGTCCCGCTGCAGCCATTTGGCGAAGCTTCTCAGTAGGTCGGTACAGCTCACTAAGGTGACTGTACTTATCACCGCGATCAACAATCGACTGCAAACCTTCCTCGTCCATCCAGCGACATATGCCACCCCTAAAGGCTGGAAAACCAACGCCGTAAATCAGTGCCATATCAGCTTCAGCCGGCGAGGCAACGATGCCCTCTTCCAAGCAATGAACCATTTCCATCGCCATGCTTGTTAGCAGGCGGTCAATGATCTCCTCTTGATCGACCTGATGGGCCGGGCTCGCAATCGACTCTAACAATGCCACAGCGTCGGCATCAACCATCTTAGCTGGCTTACCCTTTTCATTTAGCGCGTATTGGTAATAACCCAAACCATTTTTCTGCCCTAAGCGATTGGCGTTATATAGGGTTTCAGTCGGCCATTGATCGCCACTAATAAACCGCTCAGGTAAGCCGTCACGCATTGATGTATAGCAGTGCACAATAGTGTCGATACCAATCACATCCATCAGATAGGCAGGCCCCATAGGGAGACCCCAGTCCTCCATGACTTTATCAATCTGCTGGAAATCAGCGCCTTCTTTTAACAGGATCTCTAAACCAAATGTCATACCAAACAAAACTCGATTCACCAAGAACCCGGCGCCGTCATTGACCACAATAGGCTTCTTACCCAACCCCAACGCATAGTTACACACTGCTGCAATGGTTTTGTCCGAGGTCTTTTCACCACGTATAACCTCTACCAGCTTCATGGCGTGGACCGGGTTAAAGAAGTGCATGCCACAAAAGTTTTCTGGGCGCGCCAGTGACTCTGCCAAGCGATTGATACTGATAGTTGAGGTGTTGGACGTGATCACCGCGGTTGGTGCCAGCAGGGCTTCGACAGCAGGTAAAACTTGCTTCTTGACCGACTCTAGCTCGACAACAGCCTCGACGACCATATCGCAGCCAGCAATATCCTCATCAGCCAAGGTCGGAGTGATTTTAGATAATATTTGAGCCGCACCCTCTTCGGTTAACTTACCTCGTTTAATAGACTTGCCTAGCAGCTTGTTGGCCTCTTGAAGACCTAGATCCAGAGCTGGCTCGGCGATGTCTTTCATGGCCACAGAATAGCCTCTTACGGCATTTTGATAAGCAATACCGCCACCCATAATGCCCGCACCAATCACACCAGCTAAGGCAATAGGTGCTGGTTTCTCTGCGAGTGCTTTGGCGTATCCTTTCGCTCGCTTAGAAATATATTGATCACTCAGGAACAGCCCCACTAATGCGCGAGCCTGAGGTGTTTGGGTTATTTCATAGAAGGCTAAATTCTCTAATTTGATGGCCTCATCACGGCCCAGGCCAGCCGCTTGATTCATAAGTTCAAGAACCTTTAAAGGCGCGGGATAATGATTGCCCATTTTACCTTTAATCATAGCTTCAACCTTCGCAGAAAATGCATGAACCTCTTGAGCCGGCTCGGGCAATGGGCTGAGCTTCTGTAGGCGCCGCGCCTTATAGTCGCGACTACCATCTGCCAGCTCTTGTAATAACTTTAGAGATTCAGCACGCAGAGCATCTGGTGCCACGACTGCGTCGACAGCACCGGCGGCCAAAGCAGCCTCAGGCTTTTGTTGAGCACCACTGGTCACCCATTGCATCGCTGTGCCATAGCCAACCAAACGAGGCAGCCGCACGGTACCGCCCCAACCAGGCAGGATTCCCAAACCAGTTTCAGGCAAACCAACTGCAGCCGTGGCTGAGATCACACGACTGTCACAGGCCATACAAACCTCAAAGCCACCACCTAGGGCAAAACCATTAATAGATGCCACAGACGGAAACGGTAGGTCCTCAATCTGCGAGAAAAGACCATTAACAGTCTGAGCCGCTTTTAAGAAATCTTCTTTTGACTCAGAAAACATCGCGGAAAACTCTGTGATATCAGCTCCCACCACAAACACAGACTTAGCACTGCTGAGCAGTAGCCCGCGGATATCTGACTGTTCAGACAGCAAGGTTACCGCCCGTTGTAAATCACCTAATGTCTCCTGGTCAAATTTGTTAACCGAACCTGACTGGCTATTAAAATTGATTTCGACAAAGCCGTCTTCAATGGCGCTAAGACTTAAGGTTTTTCCACTGTACATAGTAATTTCCAATCAGGTTTAAGAGGTCGTCGGGCTATTCTATCTTTGTAAAAACTATAGTCTATGATTTACTGCGACTATATATTCACTATCGAACGTCCGTGCTGTCTAGAGCTGCTATCTATAGCTGCTTATTATAGCTAATTAATGGCCCGATTGATTAGTGCTGTCTATTCGATCTATTTTAAAGAGCTGAAACAATCATGACCTTGCGCGATAAAATGCATGCAGAACAAAAAGGTAAAGCCCTGTTTGACCAGGCCCGAGATTATGCCTTTAACTATGCGGACAACGCAGGAAGTCGCAATGTCTTCCCAAGTTCAGAAGCAATGGCCAACTTGGAACATTTTGTCGAAGATATGCCCTCTGGCAACGGCGACCCAAGTGATATTCTGCAACAGCTACATCGCTATGGTTCTCCCGCATCTGTGGCGCAGACTGGCGGCCGCTATTTTGGTTTTGTAAATGGCGGCATTATTCCTGTCACCCTAGCGATTAAATGGTTAACCGATTTCTGGGACCAAAATACTGCTCTACATTTAATGTCTCCCATTACTTCAAAAATTGAGAGCGTCTGCGAAACTTGGCTAAAGCAACTATTTGGTTTGCCAGAAGACACCGTGGCCGGCTTTGTAAGCGGTACCTCCTCTGCTATTTTTTGTGGCCTAGCAGCAGCCAGATTTAGAATCTGCGCAAACCAATCTTGGGACTTTAATCAACGCGGCCTAAATGGCGCTCCAAAAATTCGTGTGATTGCCGGTGACCAGGCCCATGGTGCAGTTATTAAGGCGGTGGCTCTACTGGGACTTGGTTTGGATAATATTGAGTGGGTCGACTCTGATGATCAGGGCCGTGTGATTGCGGCTAAAATGCCAGAGCTTGACCAAAGCTGTATTGTTTTACTCCAGGCGGGCAATGTTAATTCAGGCTCCTTTGACCCTTTTGACGAGATATGCGATGCCGCTAACGCCGCTGGTGCCTGGGTCCATATCGATGGTGCCTTTGGTCTCTGGGCCGGCGGTACTGTGCAGCTTAAGCATCTCACTAAAGGCATGGAAAAGGCGCAGTCTTGGTCTGTCGATGGCCACAAAACTCTAAATACGCCCTATGACAGCGGCATATTACTGTGCGCAGACAGGCCTGCACTGGTGCAGGCTTTGCAAGCTTCTGGCGCCTATCTCAACTTTAGTGAGCAGCGTGATGGCATGCTCTACACCCCAGAGATGTCTCGCCGCGCAAGAGCTATTGAACTATGGGCTGCCTTAAAGTATTTGGGTACCGAGGGGGTTGATGAGCTTGTGGTAGGCCTGCATAGGCGCGCCGTACAATTTGCCGAGGAGCTTGGTGCTGCCGGCTTTAGTATCCTCAATGATGTGGTGTTTAATCAGGTGGTAGTGAGCTGTGATGGCAGCGATGAATACACGCAATCACTAATTGACGCTATTCAACAGTCGGGGCAATGTTGGGTCGGTGGTTCTGTCTGGCAGGGCAAAAAGGTGATCCGCATCAGTGTCTGTTCTTGGGTGACAACGCAAGAGGACGTGTCCATATCTGTCGAGGCATTTATTACTGCTCGGGCCGCTATTTCTGGAAAATAATCACATCAGCGCCAATAAATAATGGCGCTGACCCCCAAAGGACTCCCAAATAGTCAAAGGTTTCTCGGGAGAAAAAGCTAATGTGGGTTGCGTCTGACTTGTAATGCCAATTAGCAAAGGCCTCTTTATCTTTCACCTGCTTGGTCATTATGCCTAGATAGCCCTTTGGCTTTAGCAATGACCACAAGCGCGCAAGCTCGACTCCCGGGCTGGCGAGATGCTCAATGACTTCGGTGGCCGTAATAAAGTCATATTGTCTCTCCAAAACCTCTGGTTTATTAGCATAGTAAAGGTCGAACAAGGCGACTCTATGCCCCGCCTCTTCCATCATGACCGATAGGGTTGGCCCAGGCCCGCAACCAAAATCCAATCCCTGTGACTGGGCAGGTAAGCGTTCTATTAAAGGGTCGGCCAAGCGAGCGAGAAATTGTCGATAGCCCATATCAATTGGGGAATTCTGGTGGTCATCATAGACTGCTTTTTCGTCAGCCTCTGACAGCTGGTATTGGGCCGTCACAAACACCAGCTGACAAGTCACGCATTGCCTGTAGTCCCGCTGCCTATCCTTATGATAATGGCCTGACTCTCCATTCTGGCAAAGAGGACAGCCGATATTGTCTGTGTTCATACTGCTACCTTGGACGCCTACTGCTTGATTTAGAGAAGTTACCATATCTGACCCTGCTTCTTTTACCCTTCACCCTTTATCCTTCACCCTTTATCCTTAAAGTGGGTCAAAGGCAGCGCTTTTTGCTGAGATCAATAAACATTAGTGCATAACCGGTGATAAACTTGCCAGATGTTCAACTTTCGCATTGACGGAAACCGGCATGGTCAGTATTATGCGCGCTCTCGAAAGAGACCGCATGGAAAGACATTCGGGGATTAGCGCAGTCTGGTAGCGCGCCTGCTTTGGGAGCAGGATGTCGGGGGTTCGAATCCCTCATCCCCGACCACTTTCTAGTTACCGGTTTCGGTTGGAAGGCTATGCCGCCCATAGCTCAATTGGATAGAGCATCCGCCTTCTAAGCGGAAGGTTCCAGGTTCGAGCCCTGGTGGGCGGACCAAGAGTCTTTCGTATTGGTTAGTTTAAACGGTTAAATCTGCAAATATTTATCGCTTTAATGGTGGACGTAGCTCAGTTGGTAGAGCCCCGGATTGTGATTCCGGTGGTCGCGGGTTCAATCCCCGTCGTCCACCCCATTTACCTTGTCTAATTAGTTATTTATCCGTTATTAAAAAGCCCCTACTAAAATTCTGTCATTAGTCTCTTATTGAAATGCCCTTATTGAACTGCCCTTATTAAAAAGCTTGTTTTGAAAAGCTTGTTTCAAAAAGCCTTGCTCAAGAGCCCCTCTCTGCAGTACTAATCTTTTCGATCATCGCCGCAATAGAATCCCTCGCATAGGGCTGACTGATAGACCACATTTGTTCTGCCGTTTCGACCTGTAGCATTTCTTTATGGCTATTCGTGCCACCCGCAAGCTTCAAGGTCTGCTTGGTGCGCATCAATAATTCTTGGGGTAGATCTCGAATATTGGCCGTAAAAGCAAAGGCCTCTTCCACTAGCTTGTCCGCTTCCACGCATTTCCAGGCTAAGCCTTTTTCTACCGCCTCGCGGCCACTCAGCGACTGAGAAAATAACAGCATCCCTGCCGCTGTATTCCAGGTGGCGAGCTGTCGCAACATCCAGGTATTACCGCCACCGGGGTGCAGGCCAAGGCCAAAGAACCTAGGCTCAAAGCGGGCCTGTTCTGTGACTATGCGTACATCGCAGCCAACAGCCATATTAAAGCCAGCCCCAACAGCAGGGCCATTAATCGCGGCAATGGTTGGCAAAGTACAGTTGGCAATGCTTAGAAAACCACTGTAGATAGACTCCAGAACCTCCTGATTAGGGGTTAGATCTTTGAGTTGACCACCTGCGCAAAAAGCGCGGCCATTGCCCGTCACAATGAGGGCTTTGACCTCTGGGTGCTGTTCGGCCTGGGCCACATACCCCACAATCTGCTTGCAGACTTCAATGGTGAGCATGTTGCGCTTATCTGGGTTGTTGAGTGTGATCAACGCGACATTGTCACGAACTTCAAAGAGTACCAAAGACATGGGTTTTTCCCTTAAGGATTGTTGCTTTAATTTGTAATGACACAAGGATACCATTAGCCCTATCAGTAATGAATCAGGGCCCTAGAATGATCGATCCAAGCAAGCTTGTTGCCCACCGTGGCTATCAGGCAAAGTATCCAGAAAATACCCGCTTATCCTTAACCAAAGCGATTGAGGCTGGCGCGTTGTTTATTGAATTGGATGTGCAGTTTAGCGCCGACCAGCTACCAATAATTTACCATGACACCGACTTACAGAGGGTTAGCGGCACCCCTACCAATGTCTTTGCAACTAGCCGACAGGAGCTCATGACCTGCCCGGCCTACGAACCTGAGCGGTTGGGTGATAAATTCATCGACGAAAAAATTTCGCCCTTAGAGTATCTGGTGGACATTCTGCAAGCCAATCCGCAGGTCATTGCTTTTGTGGAGCTAAAGGAAGAGTCAATTGATCACTGTGGCCGGGAGTTGATCACCGCTAAGGTGCAAGAGATATTAAAACCAGTCGCAGCGCAGTGCGTCATAATGAGCTTTGATTATGAGCTGGCCATTCAGGCTAGAGACAGCGGTTGGCCAATGGTGGGCGTGGTATTAAAAAACTGGGAAGATTTGTCTCATCCTGACATAAATCTAGCGCAGCCAGATTATATTTATACCAACTACAAGATCATTCCCGAAACCCCAGAGCTGGGTAGCATTGAGGCACTTGTATCAGCGAAACTAGTGGCCTATGAAACAGACAGCGCTGAGTTAGGTCAGCGCTTATTGGATCTAGGTGTCGATATGTTGGAGACCTTTGAAATTGAGACGTTGATTGGCCTGCAATCTAGCTAGCTGCGACGCCAAGTTGTTCCTTCACGGCTATCCTCTAATACAACACCCAACTCTAGAAGATCTTGACGTACCTTATCGGCCCCGGCGTAGTCTTTGTCAGCCTTTGCCTGTTGGCGTTTAAGGATCAACGCGTCAATCTCAGCTTCACTCACTGAGTCTGTATCGCCGCCTCTGGCCTGCTTAAACCATTGCTCTGGGTCTTGTTGCAATAGACCCATCATGTGAGCGAGCCCCAGTAGCTCAGAACACAAAATGGCCTTCTGTTCAACTGAAGGGTCAGCGTGCATCTCTTTGGCTAAACGGTAGAGTTCACTAATCGCCATCGGTGTATTGAGATCGTCCAATAACGCCGCATAACCTGCGCCCTCTTTATTCAACTGGGCTGCAGTACCCAATGAGTCTCCACGGAGATACCCGTATAGGCTATCCAACGAGCGCCAGGCGCTGTCTAGTAGCTCCTTACCAAAGTTCTGCTCAGAGCGGTAATGAGCTGACAACACTACATAACGAAGCACCTCACCCGGATACTGCTCAAGCAGATCGTTGACCATGCGGAAGTTGCCCAGAGACTTGGACATCTTCTCGCCTTCGATATTGATAAAACCATTGTGCAGCCAGTACTTCGCAAATGGCGCACCATCGTGAGCACTGCAACTTTGGGCCATTTCGTTTTCATGGTGAGGGAAAATAAGGTCCTGACCACCACCATGTATATCAATAGTATCGCCAAGATGTTTTTCAATCATCGCCGAACATTCCATGTGCCAGCCTGGCCGACCGCGGCCCCAGGGGCTATCCCAACCGGGTTCGCTGTCCGCAGAGGGTTTCCACAATATAAAGTCGCCGGCAAAACGTTTGTAGCTAGCGACTTCGACTCTAGCACCGGCCAGCATGTCATCTAAAGAGCGTCCCGAAAGCTCGCCATAGTTTTCCATAGACTCAACGGCAAACAATACGTTGCCTTCAGCGGCATAGGCATGGCCCTTGTTCATTAGCCGCTCAATCATATTGATCATCTCGGGAACATGAGCAGTAGCGTAAGGAATAATGCTCGGGTCGAGACAATTGAGCGCGGCCATATCGTCAAAGTAGGCCTGAGCATAGCGCTGGGACAATACAGAGATATCCTCGCCCAGCTCCGCTGCGGTATTCATTATCTTGTCGTCAATATCGGTAATATTGCGCGCGTAGACGACGTTGGGATACTGGCTTTGCAAAACTCTAAACAATGTATCAAATACCACTGCCGGCCTAGCATTACCTATATGCACGCGGTTGTAGACCGTAGGTCCACAGACATACATAGTCACTCGCTCTGGGTCCAGAGGCGTAAATGGCTCTTTGCTTCTCGATAGCGTGTTGTATAAAGCTAAACTCATTTAAGCCTTCCAGTTATCACGTAAACCAATCGTGCAGTTAAAGGCTAATTCCGAGCCCTTGCTGTCCCGGGTAGACTTGCTGTCCCGGGTAAAATAGCCCTCGCGCTCAAACTGATAATGATCGCCGGCCTGTGCATCCAACAGCCCAACTTCGACCTTACAGCCTTCAATCACTTTTAATGACTCAGGGTTAATGTTGTCGAGGAAGTTTTCATCACCAGCATCTGGGGCGGCCTTATTAAACAAACGGTCATATATCTTTACGGTGCAGTCAGCGCTTTTTGAAGCCGAAACCCAGTGGATAACGCCTCTAGCCTTAATGCCCTCTGGCGCATCTTGGCCAACAGTGTCAGGCACGATCGAGGCAATAATTTCGCTGATCTCGCCGCTGGCATCTCTAATCACTTCGTCAGCGCGAATAATATAAGCGCTGCGCAGACGCACATAGTCACCAATCACAAGGCGTTTAAACTTCTTGCGGGAAAGCGTTGTGTCTTCACTAAAATCATTGCGGTCAATATAAATCTGCGAGCTAAACGGCAGACTGCGCTCGCCTAGATCATCCCGATTGGGGTGGCCAGGCACAACAAACTCTTCATTCTTGTCTGCGCTGTAATTGGTTAGGGTGACAAGCACAGGATTAATAACACACATGGCGCGACAAGCATTATTATTCAGATCATCGCGAATAAAGTGTTCGAACTGAGCTATATCCACCACACCATCGGTCTTAGCTACGGCCAAGCTATCGCAGAACTCACGAATAGAATGGGCACTGACTCCACGGCGGCGTAAACCACTAATGGTTGGCATTCGGGGGTCATCCCAGCCCTCAACATGATTTTCGTCTACTAGCTGCTTAAGCTTGCGCTTGCTGGTGACTGTGTAATTCAAATTAAGGCGGCCAAACTCATATTGGTGAGGCGTTGAAGGCAATGGTAAGTTAGCCACAAACCATTCGTACAGTGGACGATTGGCTGCAAATTCTAGGGTGCATATTGAGTGGCTCACCGCCTCGATGGCATCTTCTTGGCCGTGGGCAAAGTCGTAGGACGGGTAGATATTCCATTTATCGCCAGTGCGCTGGTGGGCCATCTTTTTAATGCGGTACATCACTGGGTCGCGCATGTTGATGTTGGGGGATGCCATATCAATTTTGGCGCGCAAGGTCATGCGACCTTCGTCTATCTCACCAACCTTCATCTGCTCTAGCAACGCCAAGCTTTCGGACGCGGACCGATCTCTAAAGGGGCTGTTTTTACCGACCTCCGTCAATGTGCCACGATACTCACGCATGTCGACCGCGTTGAGCTCACAGACATAGGCCTTACCCTCGTTAATAAGATACTGAGCCCAGCTATATAGCTGATCAAAGTAATTGGACGCATAGCAAATATCACCCTGCCATTGGGGCCACAACCAGCGGACGTCCTCAATAATGGCATGCACGTACTCTTCGTCTTCTTTCGCAGGATTGGTGTCGTCAAAGCGCAGGTTACAGGCGCCATCGTACTGCTCAGCGATACCAAAATTAACGCAGATAGATTTAGCGTGGCCTATATGCAAATAACCATTGGGTTCCGGCGGAAAACGAGTGATCACCTTTTTAACAGTGCCAGCTTCAAGGTCAGCATTAATCACTTGCTGGATAAAATTAATCGGTTTATCAATGTCGGTCATAGTAATAAAACTAGCTGGCTGAATAAGCGGCAGATTATAGCCTCCAGCCGCAGTGCAATAAACAAAAAGCCCAGATAAACAGTGAAAATCATAAACATTAGTTTAAATTGCGCCTGTTACAAACTAAAATGCATGCAAGCCAAATCACTTACCTTAAATATGGAATTCTTATGATTACCTTCCGCACCAATATGGGCGATTTCTCTATCGAGCTAGATTTTGACAAAGCGCCGATTACCGCGGCAAATTTTTTGCAATATGCACGGGATGATTTTTACACCGGCACCATATTTCACCGTGTAATCAATGGCTTTATGGTTCAGGGTGGCGGCATGGACTCAGAAATGCGCGAAAAAACTACTCGCGATTCCATTGAGAACGAAGCCGATAACGGCTTAAAAAATGAGATCGGCACTTTGGCTATGGCCCGAACCGGCGAACCTCATTCCGCTTCATCACAATTTTTTGTCAATGTTGGCGACAATGGTTTTCTTAACCACAGCGGCAAGAACCAGCAGGGCTGGGGCTATGCAGTTTTTGGTAAGGTTGTTGACGGCATGGATGTGATTGAAAATATTAAAGGCGTGAAGACTGGCAATTCAGGCTACCACAGTGATGTGCCTGCAGAAGCCATCGAGATTACCGAGACTGTTGTGGGCGATGCCTACGCTGATCGCTAGTTACTGAGATTAGCTATGTCTGTACTCTTTATCTCAGATTTGCACCTTTCACCAGAACGCCCGGCAGTCTCCCGGGCGTTTTTGGTTTTTCTGCGAGAAAGAGCGGCTAGCGCGTCTGCGCTTTATGTGCTCGGTGACCTATTTGAAGCATGGATTGGCGACGATGACCCCACCGACCTTGCCCTAGATGTACAGAATGCCTTTCGCGAACTGAGTGACAGTGGCGTTGAGCTGTTTGTTCAGCATGGTAATCGAGACTTTTTACTCGGCAAACGTTTTGCAGCTAAGGCCGGCGCAGTCTTACTGGGTGACGAACATATCATTGAATACCATGGCCAGCGCGCCCTGGTAATGCACGGCGATAGCCTCTGTACCGATGATGTGGACTATCAACGCTTTCGCCGCAAGTCTCGCCACCCAATCTATAAATGGTGTCTATCAGCCCTGCCACTTAAACACAGGCAGCGCCTAGCAACAGACTGGCGCGCAAAAAGCATGGCGGCCAATAGCAACAAGGCCAATGCAATCATGGACGTGAATGATTTGGCTGTTAACGAAGTAATGGCAAAACATCAGGTCAACACTCTGATTCATGGCCATACCCATAGGCCTAATCGCCATCCAGTAACCTCTGGTGAGCGTATTGTCTTAGGTGACTGGCATGATCTGGGCTGGGTGCTACAGTTGGACGGCAATGGCTTTGATCTGCAACATTTTTTAATCCCAGATTCTGAACACTAGGCCAGAGCACTAACCCCGAGAAATAGCCCTGAACACTATTCTCGAACACTATTGCCGAACATTAGTGCCTAAAACGGGTCAAAACCTCACTGCATAATTCCTTTTTAACAGGTATTATTAGGGCATAACAACATTTTTCACCTTTAGGATATCGATATGGACAGTAACAACCGCACAAAAGCTATTCCTGGTGGCCGCTCCAGTGGCATTCAAAGCACCGCATTAGATCCGGCTGTTGCCAAGGTTCTAAGAAGCACCTACTTGCTGCTTGCTGCAACAATGGGCTTTAGCGCAATCATGGCTGGTGTCTCTATGGCTATTAACGCGCCTTTCTTTGGTCTCTGGACCCTGCTTCCTTATGTGCTTTGCCTGTGGATGACAGAGAAAAACAAAAACAACGCTAGCGGTATTCTTTGGGTATTTGCTTTAACTGGCTGGCTTGGATTTACTCTTGGCCCGATTCTCAATATGTACATGGCCGCACGTGGCGCTGAGCCGATTATGTTAGCACTGGGTTCAACGGCACTGATCTTTTTCGCCGCATCAGCCTACGTACTAACGACCAGAAAGAACCTAAGCTTTATGACCGGGTTTTTGATGACGGGTATTCTGGTTGCATTTATCGCCAGTATTGCCAACTACTTTTTGCAGATACCTGTGCTTTCCCTAACCATTAGCGCCGTCTTTGCACTACTTTCGTCGGCAATGATTATGTGGCAAACCAGCGCCATTATTCACGGCGGTGAGCGCAACTATATCTCTGCTACTGTCACATTGTTTGTGATGATCTATAACCTGTTCCTGAGTCTGTTACAGATCTTTGGCATTATGGGTAGCGACGACTAAAGTTCAAACGTCTACTTTTTATCAGGTAGATAATAAAAGGTATAATAAAAAGCCCTGTTTATAGCAGGGCTTTTTTAATGACCCCAGACTATTTATTAATAGCGTTTAAAAATGACTGAAGAAAAGTATCTCGATAAATTACCGGAATGGAGCATTGCGCATGCCCAGACCGTTGCTGTGGGCGAGAATATTACTCTCAATCCAGAGCATGTTGAGATACTAGAAGTCGCCAGAGCCTTTTATGCAGACTACGGGTTTTCACCCTCAATGCGGCCTCTATGCAAGTCGGTAGCCGGTGCTCTGGGGGTCGAGAAGGGTCGCAGTCTATATCTGAATCAACACTTTCCAGGCAGCCCCGCTAGGTTAGTTGCCCTGCTTGCTGGTTTGCCTAAGCCAAAGAATTGTTTATGAGCGATCTATCCAATATAAAATTGGCAGACCATGCAGAGTGCAAAGCCACGCCAAAAGATGCAATTCCGCTGACTGACTATGAAATCGGCCAACTCCAACGGCAAATTGCAGATTGGGTGGTCTTAGATCTGAACGGTATACCGCAACTAGAAATGACATTTAAGTTCGCTAACTTTATTGCAGCCATGGCCTTCGCCAACCGTATTACTGAGATTGCTGAAGCAAACGATCACCACCCCGCTCTTCTCATCGAGTATGGCAGCGTAAAAGTAAGCTGGTGGTCTCATAGTATCCGAGGCCTGCACCTAAACGACTTTGTGCTCGCAGCTAAAACAGATAAGGCCTATATAAGCTAATGACCACCGAACAAATAGACCGACAGGACCCACAGCAATACCAGCTGCAACTTGACAATAAAATCTCTCGATTTAAGCAAACCATGGCTGAGGCCGGTATTGCCATCGGTGATATTGCGGTCCACGAGTCCGCGCCTCTAGGGTTCCGCATGCGTGCCGAATTTCGCATTTGGCACCAAGATGGTCAGGTCTATTACGCCATGAACCGTCGCGGTGAAAAGCGACCTCATATCATTGCCGACTTCCCCATTGGCGGCCCTCTGATAAGCCAGTTTATGCCTGTGGTTTTAGAGGCCCTAAACACCAGTGTAAATCTAAGCCGAAAATGTTTTTCCGCGGAATTTTTAACCACTACTAGCGGTGAAGTTCTCATTACTCTGATTTATCACCGGCCTCTAGACAGTGAATGGGAAGCCGAGGCACGAGCGCTACAGGATAAAATTGGAGCAGGCATTATTGGTCGTAGCCGCAAACAGAAAGTGGTGCTGGACCGAGACTATGTCACTGAGCGAATCGAAGTCGGTGATCGAGAGTACAGCTACCAGCAGGTAGAATCTGGCTTTACCCAACCCAATTCCGGTATCAACAGGCAGATGTTAGGGTGGGCCAGTAATCGCCTCACCCATAGTTCTGGCGACCTTCTTGAACTCTACTGCGGCAACGGCAATTTTACGGCAGTATTGGCGCAGCATTTTGATCGAGTTATGGCTACAGAAATCTCTAAGGTGTCAGTGAATTCTGCTCTAACTAATTTTTCTGCCAACAATATTGATAATGTCTGCGTGGTAAGAATGTCTAGCGAGGAGTTTACTCAGGCTCTAAATAACGAGCGGCCTTTTCGGCGATTGGCCGAAATCGATCTGGACAGCTATAAGTTCTCAACCATTTTTGTAGATCCCCCAAGGGCGGGGCTAGATGCAGAAACTGAGAAATTAGTCAGCCGCTTCGATCAGATTTTGTATATTTCATGTAACCCAGAAACCTTGGCAAACAACCTCAGGCAAATCAGCCAGACTCACGATATACAGTCGGTAGCGGTATTTGACCAGTTCCCTTGGACCGACCACTTAGAGTCCGGTGTACTGCTGCAGCGCAAAGTTTAAAAACCGAATCAACCCTGTTTGATATTGACCAATTTCTCTGCACTGGCTTGCATAAACTCTGCGTAGGTAGCTTCGATGGTAACGCGCTCTGCACTTAACCGGCGCTTTTCTGACTTCTCAAGCATCTGCCAGTCCTCAAGAATGGGTATATGAGAGGTAGCCTCGGCGAGTTGCCTAAATACGGAGAACTGCTCTGTTTCGTCGTCGCTGGCGATTACCTGCTGAGACAGATAGGCAATTCGCATAGCCGCTTCTGTCTCTGACAAATCTTTTTGCAAAAGGGCCCGAGCAATAATCTGCACTGACTGTCTCGCTTCGGCATCTTTTGCCTGAAGCTGCGTATTTAACTGCTCGATTGCTTGCTTGCCCTCTGCCGCTTTAGCCCGCAGTTGTAGATAAAGATAAATGGCATAGGCGCCGAGTATCAAAACGACAATTGACCCTAGGCCCGCGGTAATAAATATTAGATTCATCAAACAGTCTCTGAGTAATATAGCTCTTGGTGAAAAAGCTTTTGGTAAAATAGCACTTAATCAAAAAAGCTCTATTTAAAAGCGCTAATTAGTTATGATTTTTAGTCACTCTGGTTGTACGGCACTGGCCAGACACAGGATCGCCCTGTTTCCATAGGTTGACCATTAGCGGCCACACACCTAGGTGGTTTTAGCCCGAGGCTATGTTTCCAGCCCTGCCCTTCGTATTCTAAAATGTCAGCGGTCTCTTGGGCCACTTCAAAACCAAAATAGCGGCGCACAATGTGCAGAGACATATCAATACAGGAGGTCAGCCCTCCAGAGGTGATAATTTGCCCCTGATCCACAAAGCGAAGATCTCTATGTACATTTACTTGGGGATACTTTTTACGCATTGAGTCAAACGACTGATGGTAGGTAGTGATGGTTAAACCATCCAGCAACCCAGCCTCCGCAAGGTTATAGGCACCAGTGCAGACTGAGCTTACGATATCACTCGCGACACTACTGCGTTTGATCCAAGCGTTGATAAGACGACAGTTTTCGTGAGCTGGCGATACTATTATGTCTGGCTGAGGGGCGTCTTCGACACTGTAATTGGGGATGATTTGCATGCCACCGCTCATCACAACCATGTCTCTACTACTGCCCACCGTATAGAGTTCAAAAGGCGATTCGCCTTTGACTCTCACATCTTGGAAGACTTCCCAAGGCCCTGCCACATCAATAACCTGTGAGCCCTGACCCAATGTCATCGCTACCCTTAATTTTCGTCCCTGAGGCATATTCACTGCAGTTCTCCATGAATCAATGAAAAGAGTTACTTTCAAAAATCATTTAAAACTACGTTTAAACTGGCCACAGTGGCCTGAGTTTAATATTTAAGTGATAGGTTAATATCTAGTCTGATGGCTCTGACTTATTATCCAAAGCATTGTTTGCGCCCAAAGCGCTCTTAGCGTCCAAAGCGCCCTTAGCGTCCAAAGAACCTTTGTCATCAAGAGCACTTTTGTCATCAAGAGCACTTTTGTCATCGAGAGCATTTTTGTCATCAAGAGTATTTTTTTCGTCAAAAGCGCTTATTTCGTCCGGGCCACTTAGCTCGTTATCAGCAGTTAAATCCTTCGGCAATGTCTTTTTCGTTTTAGCTCCGAGCTTTTTTAACTCCTCGGTACGCCGCACTAGGTTGCCCCGTCCCACAGATAACCTCTTGCGAGCAGTGTCCCAAGCATCTTTGCTACGATCTAAATGACGACCGACATCATCCATAGCCTCTACGTAAAGCACAAACTGATCGTAGAGCGCGCCGGCTTTATCGGCAATCAGCTGAGCATTACGATTCTGATCGGCGTAGCGCCACAGGTTCTTAATAGTTCTCAATGTCACCATCAATGTACTGGGGCTAACCACAATAATGCCGCGATCATAGGCGTCACGCATCATGTCTGGATCATGGTCAAGGGCCACCATAAACGCGGCTTCCACTGGTACAAAGATCAACACAAAGTCGAGACTATTAACCCCTTCTAAGTTCTCATAGTCTTTGCCACTAAGGCCTTTGATATGTGCCCTGAGGGACGTCAGATGTTGCGCCAGGCATTGCTGTTTAGTCTCGTCGTCTTCGGCGTGAAAGTATCGTTCGTAATCCACCAAACTGACCTTGGCATCAATAACAATATCGCGGCCTTCTGGCAGGTGTATCACTACATCGGGGTTACGGCGCTTACCCGTATCATCTTTGAGTGCTACCTGGGTGTCGTACTCTCGGCCATTGGTCAGACCCGAATCTTCTAATAATTTCTCAAGAACAAACTCGCCCCAATTACCCTGAGCCTTATTATCACCTCGCAACGCATTCGCCAGACTGACTGCGTCAGCAGAAATTTGGAGGGTCTGTTTTTGTAATTCACTAATCTGCCCAACTAGCTTGTTACGGTCAGCGTTCTCTTTGTCATAAACGGTCTCAACCTGTTTACGGAAATCACCAATATCTCTGCGCAGCGGACTTAGAGAAATATCTAACGCCTCTTTACTCTGGGCAGAAAACTTAGCTTGTTTGTCGTCAAAGATACGGTTGGCTAGATTTTCAAACTCCTGGCCCAGAGTCTCTTTAGCTTCCTTTAATAGTTTCAGCTGAGCTTCATGCTGATTTTGCTGACCCACAAGCTTTTCTTCGAGAATCTTGTTTAATGTAACGAGCTCCGTGACTTCGCTAGCTCCAATGTTACGGGCCTGCAACCGCGCTAACGCTAAACCAGCCAGAGTGCCGATCACAAGACCGCCAAGAGCCGCTAAAATAATACCAATATTGATAGATAATTCCATACAGCGATTGTATCAGCCTACTGTTACTTACACCGCTATTTTGCGATTATAATGCTCACTGTTTTAGAAAATATAAGTTACTGAGCCACTAATGCTACCGCCATTAATTGATATAACTACATTCCGCGACGGCATCTGTGCCGACCAGCTTATTCTGACCTCAAATCAACGCCTTGCAGCGCAGATAACTAAGGCATGGGGACAGCTGATGGCTGGAGAGAAAAAGGTCTGGAAAGCACCACGGGTGTTTTCTATGGACCATTGGCTGCGGCAGTGCTGGGATGAGTTGCAAGACCAAAATCATGATCTTGTAGAGGGGCTTTCGATACTCGGCAATCAACAGAGCCGCTACTACTGGGATCGAGCTATTACTGAGCAAGACCCAGAGCTAAAGGGCAACTACAGTAAAACTGCAGAAAAAACCTTGGCAATGTTGCAAAACTGGCAACTTAAAGTGGAGCAAGTACCAGCGGATACCCCAGCAGTCAGCCATTTTGTTCGTTGGGCCAGCCAGTTCGATGCATTGCTTAAGCGAAATAGATTAGTCACTGCTGCCGAGAGCTGGCAGCTTGTCAGTCAGGGTTTTGTTCAACAGGCGCTGCCCCGAGAGGAAACCATCCTGCTGTATGGGTTTCAGTCTATCCCTCCCCTGCAATCTGCAGTTTTGGGTAATGCCTCCACAAATGTAAAGCACCTGCGGCCCCACAGCGAAAATCTTGGGACGGAAACAGCGGCCAGAGGGACTGGTACAAATAGCTGCGCCATCCTTAGCTGCTCCATCCTTAGCTGTGCAGACCCTCAAAAAGAACTAGCAACAGCCGCGAACTGGGCCGCAGTCGCTCTAGCGGGCAATCCCAATCAGCGTATTGGCCTAGTGATACCAGACCTTAATAACCAGCTATCTCAATGTGCTCGAGTGATCTCTGAGGCCTTGCAGTCTCAGCAGTCAGACGTCGCCGTGAATATCTCGGCTGGTGTCGCCCTCGCCGACACTGCCCTTGTGCAAGCTGCTCTGGAACTGCTTGGCTTATTTCGCTACAGCAGACCTTTGCAAGAATGGCTGGATTTACTCTATTCCCCCTACTCAATGCTGGCCCAGCTCCCTGTACAGAGCCGCGTGGATATTGAGTTAGCCCTGCGCAAAACAAGACGCTTTGACTTTACCCTCGATCAGTTTATTTACGCCCTTAGTGATAGTGATAGTGATAGTGATAGTGATAGTGATAGTGAGATAGATTCTCTTGAAAACGAGGGGATGCAGGCAATACTGCAACCACTCCTAGAGCTCCAGCAGAAGCAACGGCAGCAATCTGGTGGGTTAAAAAGCTTTGCCGATTGGGCAGGGTTCTTTGATGAATTTCTTCACAGCATGGGCTGGCCCGGTAAACGCAGCCTTAACAGTGTTGAATATCAGCAGCGCCAGCAATGGAAAAACTTATTAGAGCAGCTATCGGAACTCGATAATCTAAACTTTGAGGTCGGTATAGCCACCGCTATTAAGCATCTTCAGCAGCTCGCACAAGACAAGGTATTTCACCCGCAGACCGGTGATGCACCGCTGCAAGTTCTCGGGTTACTCGAAGCCTCGGGCCTACGTTTTGATCAGCTGTGGATTGTGGATATGACTAGCCAAAACTTTCCGGCTTCTGTCGCCATTAACCCTATGTTACCTGCGGACTTTCAGCGGCAACATCAGATGCCCCACGCTCTGCCCCAGAGAGAACTCGAGATTGCCAACGAATTACTGCAAGGCTTTCAAGCTAACGCCAACAATTTGATTCTCAGCTACCCCGAGCAGCGTGGCGAAGAAATACTTGAGCCAAGCCCCCTACTGCGTAACCTGCCCATATTAAGCCCTGACAGTTTGCCTACCAGTTCCACAGACCATCCGGTTTGGCTGTACCAGGAAAATGCCCTAGAAATTTTGCAAGATCTAGGTCCCGCCTTCAAGCCCAGTAACGAAAAAATCCGTGGTGGTGCAAGCCTGTTAAAGAACCAATCCCTTTGCCCGTTTAACGCCTTTGCCATTCACAGGCTGTGGGCCGAATCCTTAGAAGAACCCAGCCATGGTATGTCTGCCGCCGACCGTGGCTCATTGCTCCATGAAGTGATGTTTAGACTCTGGGGCAACTGGGAAAACTCAACTACACTTCAATCCCTTTCAGAGCAGCAGATCGACGAGCAGCTCAGCGAGGCCATTGCAGGCGCCCTAGACCAATACGGTAAGTCCCACCCCGTATTGCAAGGTGTTCATTATCGGCAGCTTGAACAGCAAAGGCTCGAGAAATTAATCGGCCAATGGCTCGAAGAAGAAAAGCAGCGCCAACCTTTTGATGTGGTCGCAAGAGAACAACTCGCAAGTATCAAGTTCGGTGATTTAGAGATCACCATGCGTCTAGACCGGGTCGACAAAATCGGTGATAAGTTATTAGTCGTCGATTACAAAACCGGCATGGTAACCCCAGGCAACTGGATGGGTGAACGGCCCAAGGACCCACAGTTACCCCTCTATGTTTTAGCCAGCGACCCAGAGGCAAATGGCTGTGCCTTTGCGCAGATCAAAGGGGGCAAGATTAAGTTTGCGGGCCATAGCGATAGCCAGCTTATTCCCGAAGAAAAGCCATTGAATGACTGGCCGGGACAGGTTAATCAGTGGCGCGATGCCCTGTCTAATTTGGCCAATGAATTTGCCTCAGGCAATGCTGCGGTGGAGGTTTATGACCAAGGTGGGTTCCGCTACCAAGATGATTTGTTGCCTCTTAACCGCTGGTCTGAGCAGGCAGATATTCAGGCTGCTCTCGATTCAAACAGTCCTGTTTACGTTGCGCCTAAATATAGTAGCGTCACCCCTAGCAGCGAGAGCGACTTATGAGTGACCAACAAGAAAGGCTACAGGCACTAGACCCAAGAGGCAGTTTTATTGTCAGCGCTCCCGCTGGATCTGGTAAAACCGGCCTGATTACTCAGCGACTACTGCGCCTACTTTGTAGCGTCGAGAATCCCGAAGAAATACTCTGTATCACTTTTACCCGTAAAGCCGCGGGGGAAATGGCCAGCCGTGTCCACAGTGCCCTTCAGAGTGCTGCTTATTCCCCAAGGCCTGCTGACAGCTATGAGGCCCAGACATGGGATCTAGCAACTGCAGCGCTAGAGCGCAACGAACAGCTAGGCTGGGGCCTCTTAGATATGCCGGCGCGATTGCGCATACAGACCATCGACAGTTTTTGTCGTTATGTTGCTCAACAATTCGCTCTAGAAACCACCATTGGCGAGCTGCCGGAACCGATTGAAAACCCCGAGCCACTTTATGAGGCTGCAGCCCGCGACCTATTAGGCCACCTTGAAGAGGACTCGGACATAGGTCTTCATCTGCGGGTACTCACAGCCCATGCGGGTAATGATCTACCACGTTGTGAAACACTGCTCGCCGATATGCTCGGCAAACGTGACCAATGGCTGCCGTACATATTTAGCGCCAGAGACAATCACCAATACTTCGAGCAGGTCATCGAACAAATTATTGGCCTCAATTTATTGCAGCTCGAAACGGCGCTGGCACCCATTGCTGGGGAGCTTATTGCCCTAGGCGATTTTGCCGCCCGTCACCTGCCAGACGACAGTAGCTCACCCCTAGCCGAGCTGGCTGGTATTGACGAGTTACCCGAACCCAACCTGCTAGGGATCAAACAGTGGAAGGTACTCCTAAGCCTGTTTGTCACTAAAAGCCAAAGCCCTCGTAAGAAGGTCGACAAGCGAGACGGGTTTCCAGCCGAAGAGAAAGAAGCCAAAGCACGCATGCTGACGCTGCTAGCTTGGCGCAATGATTTTCCCGAAATTCATGAAGCGATCATCAATACTCTGCATTTACCAGATACAGAAATCAGTCGCCCTCAGCAAATACTCTTAGATGCACTAGGTCACCTGCTACCAGTGCTAGCAAAGCAGCTAAACCAGCTATTTTTGCAGCAGGGTACCTGCGATTACGCAGCTATTACTCTCGCATCACTAGAGGCATTAAATCAGTCACCAGAGGATGAATCGATCTCTGATATTACCCTGCGTCTTGACTATCAGCTGAAGCACATTCTCGTGGACGAGTTTCAAGACACCTCAGGCTCGCAAATACTTTTGCTTGAGCGGCTGATTGCCGGCTGGCAGCCTGACGATGGCCGGACCTTATTTTTAGTGGGCGACGCCATGCAGTCACTCTATCGTTTTCGTAATGCCAACGTAGGGCTGTTTCTCAATGCTCAGCGCTATCCTATTGGCCCTGTGCAATGTACGCCACTGAGCCTCAGCACTAACTTTCGCTCCCAAAAAGGCATTATTGATTGGGTAAACCATGCTTTTGCAGAGGCCTTCCCCGCCGAAGCAGACAGTAGTCGCGGCGCTATTCCCTACAGCCCATCTGTTGCATTTAAATCCGGTGAAGAGGCCCCAGCGGTTAGCTTTCAAGGTTTTACCGCTCCAAGTAAAGAGGGTTATAAAGAAACCGAGGCCCAGTATATAGCGGCCGAATGTCGGGAATTGGCAGAGAGTAACAGTGAGCAATCGATTGCTATATTAGTGCGCAGCCGAGGCCATCTGGCATCGATAATTCCAGCCCTGAGGGAGAACAACCTTCATTGGCAAGCGATCGAGATCACACCACTGGCCAGTCGCATGCCCGTGGTCGATTTACTGTCACTCACCAGAGCACTTATCTCTCCAGCCGATCGAATTGCCTGGCTGGCAGTCCTGCGCGCGCCATTCTGCGGGCTGGGTTTAGCCGACTTATTATTGATCTCTAATTCCGGTAACAAAGGCCGTAAAAAGCCGGAAGCCATATTGGACCGCTTGCAGGCATTTGATATGGGACGGCTCCCTGAAGGGCTTACACCGCAGGGCCTTCAAACCCTAGCAAGAGTGACGCCCATTTTATTGCAGGCATGGCACAGTCGCGGCAGAGGCAACCTGCGTAATTCCGTGGAGTCCCTATGGACTGCCCTAGGAGGCCCAGCTTCTATTGATAGTAGTAGTAATGATTTAACCGATGTTCGCACCTATTTGGATCTTTTGGAGAAGTGGCAGGCTGCCGCCAAGATATCGGACTGGGCGGGGTTTCAGAAAGCCGCAGGCAAACTCTATGCTGCGCCATCAGCCGAACTGTCATCAGTCTCAAAAGCCTCTAATACTGCTGTCATCCAGATTATGACAATCCACAAATCCAAGGGGCTAGAGTTTGACCATGTCTTTTTGCCTGGTTTAACCAGCGCCTCTGGGTTCAGCGACAAACCTCTGCTGCGTTGGCATGAGCAGGTCAACGAATACAATGAGGCCACATTGATGATGGCCCCACTGGGTGCCCATGACGAAGAAGACGATACGATCTATCAATATCTCAAATATGAGGATGGGGTTAAATCGCGTCTCGAAAACGCCAGAATTTTGTATGTAGCAGCCACTCGTGCAATCCGTAAACTCTATCTATTTGCCGAGCTAAAGGAAGAAAAAGATAGCTATAAAAAACCCTCGCAAGGCACCCTCTTGGCTCCTATCTGGAAGACGATTGAACAGGGGATCAGCGCTCAAGATTACCCGGTAATCGACCTAGACGAGTCAGATAGCATCCTAGAAAAAGACCCCAGGGTAGAATCAGAAAGCAGGTCTCTCAAAGCTGCAAACACTTTGCGCAGACTGCCAGGCACTTTTGTAACCCAATCATTGCCCACTAATGGGTTGGGATTTGGCACAGAATCTAAGGCCAGTGAAGAGCCAGTAACCAATATGGACGTTACAATAGGCATGCGGTCTCGGCATCTAGGGACCGTACTCCATAGGTCGTTAAAACAGTTTGCCACAGAGGGTCTTGCGCAATGGCCCCAGCAGCGTCTAAACAAACTATCTGTTGCCTGGGCAGCACAGCTCAAGCAACTTGGCATGATTGTCACCGAGGAAGAGTTAGCGGAGCTGGCCAAGGCGGTAAAGACCATGCTGGCTGACCCCACAGGGCTTTGGATTTTGGACTCCCATGAACAGGCACATTGCGAACAGGCTCTGGGTTATGTTCAGAATGACATAAATGGCGATGGCGATGCCAATAGCGAACTTGATAGCCAAATTGATGGCGAAATTGATGGCCAAATTAGTAGCCAAACCAGCATCCAAGCTAGAGCCATCTCAACCTCCATTATTGATCGCACCTTCGTTGACCAGTCTATTCGCTGGATCATTGATTACAAAATGTCACGCCCAGGCCCAGATGAGTCTGAGCAAAACTTTGCCCTTAGGCAGACCGGCGCCTACCAAGCACAACTCAAACATTACGCAAATTTGTACCGCGGAATGGAAACAAACCCTGAAAGGCCAGTAAAGAGCGCCCTCTACTTCCCTCAAATACCTATGTTTGTTGAGGTCAACACGGATTAACCTTCATAAATCTCCATTTTTAAGTACAATAGCGGCCCAGCTAAAATCACGTTAAATGGTAGGAACTCCGACATGGATCCCCACGCAGTAGAAAATATTAATATCGAGCCACCAGAGATTCTGATTACGCCTGCAGAGTTAAAGCGCGCTATACCTATATCAGATAAGGCTCGTGAGACCATTTCACAGGGTCGCAAGGCTATCGAGAATATTCTCGAACGCAAAGATCACCGCATTATTGTCGTGGTGGGCCCCTGCTCTATTCACGATCTTGACGCCGCCAATGAATATGCTTTGCGCCTTAAGGCACTGGCCGACAAAGTGAGCGACAGCCTGCTAATCGTCATGCGCGTTTATTTCGAAAAGCCCCGCACCACGGTTGGCTGGAAAGGTTTGATCAATGATCCCTTTATGAACGACTCTTTCAAGATCACCGATGGTCTGCATATTGGTCGTAAGCTTTTGCACGATGTTCTTGAGATTGGTCTGCCCACAGCAACCGAAGCTCTCGACCCGATTTCGCCCCAGTACCTCCAGGACCTAATTTCTTGGTCGGCCATTGGTGCGCGCACAACAGAATCCCAGACCCACAGAGAAATGGCCTCTGGCCTTTCCTCTTCCGTTGGTTTTAAAAATGGTACCGATGGCAGTCTAACTGTCGCTATCAATGCACTGCAGTCAGTCGCTAGCCCTCATCGATTTTTGGGTATTAACTCAGATGGGCGTGTATCGATTATTACTACTCGCGGCAATCCCTACGCCCACGTAGTACTGCGCGGTGGCAATGGCAAACCAAACTATGATTCGGTCAGCGTATCCATCTGTGAGCAAGAGCTTGAACAGGCTGGAATCGCAGCCAATATTATGGTGGATTGCAGTCATGCAAATTCAAACAAAGACCATAATCTGCAGCCACTGGTACTTGAGAATGTGTCTAACCAAATTCTTGAAGGTAACAACTCGATTATTGGTGTAATGATAGAGAGCCATCTTAATGGCGGCAGCCAAAAACTATCGAGTAACCCAGATGAAATGAAATACGGCGTGTCAGTCACTGATGCCTGCATCGACTGGGAAACAACAGAGCGATCGTTGGTTGCTATGGCCGATAAACTGCGCGAGACACTGAAGAAGCGTTTAGGCTAGTTTGGCTAAGAACAAGATAGCCCCTGCCCAGTCTAGCTGTGTAGGGGCTTTTTTTAGCCAAGTTTTTAAATAGAGCTGCTTTATATAAGAGCTGTTTATATCAGAACATCGTTTTTGCGACGATGATTGCCGGCCTTTAGGCAGTCTGAATTATAGAGCTCCCTAATATCTACTTTTAGCGCCTCGGCTAAAACCGCCACTTCGCTATCCGTCACCCTGCGTACCTGGGCTTCAATTTTTGCCAGAGTACTGCGGCTTATATCCCATTTATTGATATTACAGCGCGCTGCCAAAGCTTCTTGGGTCATCCGTTTCGAAGCTCTAATTTCTTTTACTTTTGGACCTACTATGTTCATTTATTGTGCTCCCTGCAAGGAGCTTGATTCTGCCAAATAATACTGTCAGTATTGCTCCATAATCGGAGCAACAGCCTATGGATAGATTAAGCTTTCAACGCCACCTACTTATTCGTGAAATAAAATCCTTTAAAAAAGAACTCTCTGATTTTAGTACTGACTGTGCTTTTATGTCAGAGGCGTTCAACGATCTCATCAAACAAGAAAGCCACGAGATAGATAGCACCACTATTGGTTTGCAGATGTTCTCACAATGGGTTGCTAATAAAAGCCATACCTTCGACAGAAACATGCGAGATATCAAAGAAAAAACAGATAACATTCTAATTCTCGATAAAAACTATTCTTAGCCCTCTAAAAAACTGACGATTGCTAATAGTATGCCGAATAAACAGCCTAGTCCGTTGATCATCTATTCCTAACAAAAAGCTCAGTTAGCACGCAACGTTAAACCAACGCCCTGACTTAAACCAAGCCAAGTTTGGCTCGCCCTGAAGCTTAGAAAAAGGTATTGTTCGCTCAGTCCTAAATTACCGAAAAATACCTATGCCCAGATTACTCCTCCTTGTCGCTATTGCCCTGTCCATTTGGTATTGGTGGTCAGTATTAAAGCGTCAACCCGATGACAAACGTAGGTCATTCCTGTGGCGCACCGCCTTTTGGACTGTGCTGGGTCTATCCATTGTGCTGGTGGCTACAGGTCGAATGCATTGGCTGGGCGCTGGGCTTGCCGCACTCATACCCATAGGCAAAGGTGTTTTAGCCCTAGGCCTGCGTGCACTGCCGCTGGTCAACGTTTTGAGTCGCTTTAAAACAACGCCATCGCAGTTTCGCTCTCAGTCATTGTTGGTAGAGATTAATTTCGCCAACAGAAAGATGGACGGAGAGGTGTTGCAGGGAGATTATACTGGCAAGCGCTTGTCAGAGCTCAGTCCAGAAGAACTGCAAAATCTAGCCGCTTGGCTAAAAGAGGCTGATCGAGAGGCCTATGTCCTTTTGCAGGCATATACATTGCGCGGAAGCAGCAATAGCAGTGACCGTTCAGCAGGCAATGAACAACCCAGTAGCTATGCAGATTTGTCAAAAGAAGAAGCCTTTAAGATTTTGGGCCTAGAGAGCGATGCCTCTAAAGAAGATATTATCAAGGCCCATAAACGACTGATGCAACGCCTGCATCCAGATCGTGGTGGCAGCGACTATCTTGCCGCTAAAATCAACGCGGCAAAAGATATGCTGGTTTAGACCTCTAAAACACAAGCTGCCAACCACTACCTATCAAATCAAATAGAGCACTAATATGCGCCATGGCGACTCCGGGTCAGAGCCTCAAAGCAAAATAAACTGGAAAGTCTTTTCTATTATTTGGCCCTATTTGCTCGAATACAGGGTGCGTGTCTTTATCGCAGTCAGCTGCTTGGTACTGTCTAAAGCAGCCAGTGTCAGCGGCCCATTTTTACTCAAAAACATCGTCGATACCTTCACGCAAGACCCAGCCACTGCGAGCTTACTAACGCCCATCATTGTTCCCCTTGGGTTGGTGCTGGCCTATGGCTTTGCACGGTTCTCCATGATTATGCTCGGCGAGATTCGCGATACCGTATTCGGCCGCGTCACTGAGCGGGCTATGCGGCGTATTGGCCTGCAAGTCTTTGAGCATGTGCACAGCCTAGACTTGGATTTTCACCTCAACAGACGCACCGGTGGACTGGCTAGAGATATAGAAAGGGGCACCAATGGCATCAGCTTTTTGATGCGCTTTTTTGTGTTCAATATAGCGCCTACTCTCATCGAAATCGCGCTGGTGATTGGTTTGCTGCTTTATAATTATGGCATCGCTTTTGCGGCCATTACCCTGACCTCTGTGGTTCTCTATATTGGGTTCTCTATGGTCACCACAGACTGGCGCACCCAATTTGTTCGGGAGGCCAACAGGGCTGATAACGAAGCTAGCACTAGAACTATAGATAGCCTGCTCAATTATGAAACCGTCAAATATTTTACCAATGAAGGATTCGAAGCTGACCGCTACGACAGCGCCCTAAAGACTTGGGAAATAGCGCGACGTAAAAACCGCCTTTCACTGCTCTCTCTCAACACAGGGCAGGCCTTGATTATCACTATCGCCATGACGGCCATGATGTGGCTGGCCGCTGTGGGAGTCGCAGAACAAACCATGACAGTCGGTGACTTTGTTTTAATTAACGCCTTTATGATGCAGCTATTTATGCCGCTTAATTTTCTCGGTTTTGTCTATCGGGAAATCAAAGGGTCTATGGCTAATATAGAGAATATGTTTGCCCTCATGGACCTCCGCTCAAAGGTGCAAGACAGCCCGGACGCACCTGCCTTAAAAGTGAGCCAAGGTCGCATTCAATTCGACAATGTGTCATTTCAGTATCAAGCTAATCGCCCAATACTCAGGAACCTTAGCTTTAGTATTGAGCCGGGCCAAAAGGTCGCCATTGTGGGTGCCAGCGGCGCGGGGAAATCTTCCCTAGTGAAGCTACTATTTCGTTTCTATGACCCCAGCACTGGCAGCATTAGTATTGACGGCCAAAATATTGCAGAGGTAAGCCAGCAATCCCTTAGAAAAGTGATAGGCATAGTGCCTCAGGACACCGTACTGTTTAACGATAGTATTGTTGAGAATATACGCTACGGCAGCACATCGGCTAACGACCAAGAAGTTGATCAAGCAATACAACTAGCCCATTTAAAAGCCTTTGTAGACGACTTACCCGAAGGTGTTGAAACTCGAGTTGGCGAACGCGGACTGAAGCTATCTGGCGGAGAAAAGCAGCGAGTCGCCATTGCTCGCACCATATTAAAGCGCCCTCCTATACTGGTTTTTGATGAAGCAACCTCGTCTCTAGATAGTAAATCTGAGCAATCGATACTAACCGCTCTCAAAGAAATATCTCAAGGCCATAGCAGTATGGTGATTGCTCATCGCCTCTCGACGATTATCGACGCCGACAAAATACTGGTGCTGGACCATGGCACTATTGTTGAGCAGGGCAACCATCAGGCCCTGTTGGACCTTGATGGGCACTACGCCGAGCTGTGGTCTGCCCAACTTCGCAAAGCACAAAGTAAATATCAAAGCAAAGAGCTATCCAAAGAGCAGCCGAAAGAGCCGCCTGCAACGGAGTAACAACGACCACAGCCGTTAAAACCTAGGTAAAGGTCGTCTCTATTCCAGCCAACATTGCTCTAGTTTGTATAAAAATGATAACTGGTTCACTTTTTAAGCTCCCGTTAGTTGCGCAATGTCTCGCAAGCCATAGAATCGCTCCTATCAAGAGAACATTGCGTTGGCGGGATGCTGACAAGGAGTATCAACTATGAGTAAACCCATTAGTGCCCCCCTAGGTATTTTGGCCAGTGGCTTACTGGCGCTTTTTCTAACGTCAACAGCGATCGCTGGCACTGTCGAAATTACCTACGAAAATAGTGGAACCTCTAGCAGCAATGCGGGGTTACATGAACTGACTATTGATGGCGTTAGCACTTACGCGATGAATACCAAATCAAAGCCGCCCAAGTCGGGCAAAACATGGACTGCAACCGTTAACTCTTATAGCGACGTTCAGGCTGGCGGAGGCAAGTACAACAAAAAAGCTGGAGATGCTAAAAAGTATAATCAGGTAGGTTATATATTTAGCTATATGGACTTTTCCGATAGTCCAACCAGCTCTAACACGGCATGGAATGCCGCCATCAACCAGGCCTCATGGAAGATCTTTGGCAAGAAAGCCAAGCTGAGTTCTTTAGCAACATACGTCTACAACTATGCAACTGCTGGTTACGGCTATGTTGATAACTACAACTGGAGTGACAGCATGACGGTCTACACCGCCACAGACTTTAAGTCAGAATATTTTGCTCCCATGGCGCCAATAGCCACACCTATTCCCAGTGCAATCTTCTTATTTGGTTCAATGTTTGTTGGACTGATCGGATTAGCACGACGCAATCCTAGCAATCGGGTTATGCAGGCCTAGATTGTTCTGAATAGTAGCTCCTAGCACTAAAAGCTTAAAGGTCCTTCAGGGGGCCTTTTTTTTGTCTGTTTTAAGCTGATTACTAGGATCCAAGATTTCAGTCACAGCTATTTACGCTATTCGGTTAAAAACAAACCCACGGCTATATAGCCTATAAAACAAATGACCACTACAATAGCGGCTCATCAGCGCACTTCAACATTGTAAAGGTTTCTATCATGTCCATTGACTCGCCGACGCTTGCATTAACCAAGCAGCTCATCGCTAGATCATCGGTTACTCCGCATGACGAAGGGTGCCAAAAATTAATGACTGACCGCCTCGAGGCGCTTGGCTTTACACTGACCAGCCTGCGCTTCGAAGACGTGGATAATTTCTGGGCGATCCGTGGCGACCAGGGCCCTATTCTCTGCTTTGCAGGACACACAGATGTTGTGCCAACTGGCCCAGAAGCCAACTGGCGTAGCCCTCCTTTTGAGCCCACCACAGTTGATGGCCAGCTCTATGGTCGTGGCGCTGCTGATATGAAGGGCTCACTGGCAGCAATGATTGTCGCCGTTGAACAGTTTGTAACAGAGTATCCGCACCATAATGGACGCATCGCTTTTTTAATTACTAGTGACGAAGAAGGTCCGGCCAAAAATGGCACAGTCAAAGTGGTTGAGTGGCTGCAGCAGCAAAATATTACCCCAGATTACTGTCTGGTCGGTGAACCATCGAGCACAGCCCAGTGTGGTGATGTGATTAAGAATGGCCGCCGTGGTTCTCTTGGCTGCACCATGCGTGTGAAAGGGCTGCAGGGTCACGTTGCCTACCCCCATCTGGCCAGCAATCCGATTCATACCGCTGTACCCGCGCTCACAGAGCTAGCAGCCGAAACCTGGGATCAGGGCAACCAATTTTTCCCTGCAACTAGCTTCCAAATATCAAATATCAATGGCGGCACCGGGGCAACCAATGTCATCCCAGGTGAGTTAGAGGTAGTCTTTAATTTCCGTTTTTCTACCGAAGTTACCGATCAGCAGCTGCGCGATCGCACAGAAGCTATTCTTGATAAACACCATTTAGATTATGAGTTAGATTGGAATCTCAGTGGTCAGGCATTCCTCACGCCAGAAGGCGAGTTAGTAGATGCCGCAGTAGCTAGTATTAAGCAGGTGACTGGCTTAGATACTGAATTATCGACAGCCGGAGGCACATCGGATGGTCGTTTTATCGCACTTATGGGTACTCAGGTTGTTGAACTTGGCCCGACAAACGCGACAATCCATCAGGTCGATGAAAACGTCAATATTGCAGATTTGGACACACTGACTTCTATCTACCAAACAATGCTGGAAAAGCTGTTTGTGGAAGCGGATCTTCATGACGCCCCTGTAAAAGCACCATGAACGCCACCAGCGCTTTTCTTTATGTCTCCACAGTATTGATCTGGGGCTCTACCTGGATCGCTATTACCTATCAGCTTGGCACCGTTGATCCTTTGGTATCGGTTATCTACCGAATGAGCCTGGCCTCTGCGTTGCTGTTTGGACTCTGTAAGATTCGTAAGATCCCCCTAAACTTTGGCCTTAAAGAACACGGCTTTATGGCCTTACAAGGAGTTTGCCTGTTTGGACTTAACTACTGGGCGATCTATCATTCTGAGCTCTATTTACCCAGCGGCATTATCGCGATTATCTTTTCATTAATCGTGTTCTTTAATATTGTTAATGGTCGTATTTTCCTCAAGCGCCCTATCGCCATCAACTCTATTGTCGGCGGTATTATTGGGCTCAGCGGTATCTGCTTGCTGTTCTACCCAGAGCTCTTAAAGTTTTCGAACACAGGGACTGCACTGAAAGGCTTTATGTTAGCCTTTACCGCAGTATTTATTGCCTCTCTGGGTAATATCGCCGCAACTCGAAACGGGCTACTGGGTACATCAGTATGGAGCATAAATGCTTGGGGAACGCTGTATGGCACCCTGGCGCTAGTGATTATCGCTCTGGTTAGTGGCGCTAGCTTTAGTTTTGATAACTCCTTTGAATATGTTGCCTCGCTTGTCTATCTGTCTATCTTCGGCACTATTCTGGCATTTGGTGCCTACCTAAAGTTGCTGGTGATTATGGGGCCGGAAAAGGCAAGCTATAGCGGCCTACTGATACCCTTTGTGGCTATTTTGATATCTACTATCTTTGAAGACTATCAATGGAGCTTGATGGCAGGACTGGGATTTGTGTTGGTGGCAGCTGGCAACTATCTGGTAATGGGCCGACGTTAGGAATTTGGGACGTAATTGAGGCTTAATTGACAGACTAACTGGAGTATTAAGTGGGCAGTTTGTTAAGAGCAAAAATATCGAACCTAGTTGATTTACCCTCAAGTGAATAGGTTGGCGCAATGCCTCCTAAATGTTCTGCGCTCGCAGAACGTTTGACCACAACCCGAAAATGCGCCCGCTCTAAAGCCAGCTCTAACAGTCCCGCAGCGTCATCATCGGCTCCAACAATGCCATGAAAGGCCTGCATCTCTTTTTTGGCCTTAGCCGATTTTTTGCGCTCGGGAAACATGGGATCAAGATAGATGATGTCCGCATAGTTCTCAGGGGCCAAATGGCTGAGATAAGACTTAGAGTCCTGTTCGATCAACGAGACTCGACTCATGATCTGTGCGAGCTCCGAGTCGTCGGCACCAGCCGCTATAGCTCGATCTAAGCCATCTCTGAGTAAGCTGTGCACAATCGGGTTGCGCTCTAACAAAGTCATCTCGCAGCCCAAACTGGCCAGTACAAAAGCATCGCCACCTAAGCCTGCAGTGAGGTCAACGACTCGGGGTGAAAACTTGCCCGAAACCCCAACAGCCTTGGCTATGGCTTGACCATTGCCACCACCAAATTTGCGCCTATGTGTATTGGCGCCGCTATCAAATTCACATCTAATCGGCCCATGCTGTTTGCGCTTAACCGGCAATAGCGACAGCCCATGCAAATCGAACTCCAAAAGAAAGCCTGGGTTCTCTTGCGCAGAAGCCGCTGCCCGACACATATTGTCCACCTCTTGAGCGTTGATAACCGGGAGCACAAGTGATCGCCCAAGCTGTTCTGCCAAGGGCTGAAGATGAGATTCAGTGAAGGAAATTTTAATGCTGGTCATGGCGTTATTTAACCACATATACTGGCCTAACAGGGCCATAAACCTTAAAGGATTTAAGGGCTCAACGGCTTAGGAGGCGCTCCGTCTATGAAAAAATTTCTCGCAGTAATCATGGTCCCAACCTTGTTACTACTATGTGGGTGTGATCGCTACCAGGTGAAACTCAACGATCGTGAACTCTATAGCCCACCTGTGCTATTTACTGACTATAAAATCCCCGATTCCAGTCTTAATAGCTGTATTAAACAGACGATTATTGACCAAAAAATTACCAGCGCAGAGCAGCTCACCAACATTATTTGTACCTATGGGGGCATTAACGATTTATCAGGGCTGGTACGATTTACCCAGCTAAACAGCATTAATTTATCCAATAATGAAATTATCGATATCAAGCCCTTGATGTTTTTAGGCGAGTTAAAGCAGGTTAATCTGGCTGGAAATCCCAATATAAAATGCAAAGACCTAGAGGCTCTAAGCAAACTACTGCTCAATAAGGTCTCCAGTAACGAAAATTGCCTTCAGTAATTATTAGGCAACTAGACAGCTCGGGGCTTTGCGTCTAGTCGCGTCAAAATGGTGCAATTTTTATCCACAGAAGCTGTGGATAACTTTGTGGATGAACCAGAGAACAACTAGTTCAAAGCCACAAAAAGCGGGCGCTTTTGTTAGATTGGTTAATTTTTGACCATATAAAAAATACATTTAAAATCAATGACTTACATAAATCTCCGACAAAAATCAATGACTTAGCGCGGTTTCTTAAAATAGTTTTTAAAAGAACAGGCTATCTGTGGAAAAAAACCGAAAATAAGATTGAAATAAATTAACAAGCGGCCTGTTAATTGTTGCCTCCGCCAAAAAAAAGTGCTTCACGGCCTATTAGAAAGGCCTAAAAACACCCAATAAAATGGTCTTATTTTAGATTCAGCCAATCAAAGCCCTCTTGCTGGCACGCATAGAATACCTCGCCGGCTCCATCTCTACCCTGGTAGACAGCTTCTATCTCTCGCTTGACTAAGTCCACGCAATTATTTTTTTCACTGATATGACCAATCACCAAATGTTGAAGTCGATCCTGCTCAACTTTCGAAATAAGTCGTGCGGTTTGCTGATTATTGAGATGGCCCCACTGCCCCCCGACACGCTCTTTTAAGAATGCTGGGTAAGATCCAGCGGCCAGCATATCGAGGTCGTGGTTGGCTTCGACTAGCAAACCATCACAATTGGCGTATTGAGATTCCACATGGGGCGTCAAAGAGCCTATATCAGTCAATATACCCAGCTTGTGGCTCGGACTATTAAATAGGTACTGAACTGGCTCTCGCGCGTCGTGTGGGACAGGAACGGGGGTTACACGGATATCACCCACATCAAACTGCTGGTGACTGTCAATAATATGCAAATTGGTGGTGGGGATTTTGGTCTGTGTCTTTAGTTCTTGGCTCTTTAGGCAGCCTGCCGTCAGATAGACCTTGATAGAGAACTTATTGGACAGAGGCACAACGCCCTTCCAGTGGTCGCTGTGCTCGTGGGTCACCAGGATGGCGCTGATATCCTCTGGTGTCTTGCCTAGCTTGGCCAGCCTCTGGGTGGTGTCCTTAATCGAGAAACCACAGTCGAGCATAATACAGGTGTCACGCCACTCTATTAGCGTCGAATTACCTTTGCTGCCACTGCCCAGAGATGCAAACCGCATGGCCTTAACTCAGGACATGTTCGAACGTAAAACCTTCAATAGGCGCAGAGACTCTGCTTGGCCCAGGCTCTCGCCCTCGGCACCCACGATTCGCACTTCAACATTGGCACCAACGGTTTCAATTAAAACCCGATAGTTGGTTTTTAGCACATCGCTGTCAGAGCCACCAAACCAGCCACTGAAAAACCCTTCTTCAACTTCGCTTGGCTTTGTGTAATTGACGTACATAACGCCTTCACTGCGATTTTGATCAACGATCACAAAACCACCGCGAGCGGCAGCGTAGCTGATAGAAGCCCAAGAGCGGTCAAAGCCCAGCTTAACCAGAACGTAGGGGTCTGCAGCTGCGGGGGTTATGACTTCTACTTTAGCGTCACCGCCGATTTTCTGAGCTAGCAAAGATACGCTGGCAAAGTTTTCGGCCGACGCTAGGTCATTGGCCACGATAGTCAACATATCCTGTTCACGGCTGTCGCTGTTGGACATGTCTGGCCATAACGCGCCCTCTTCTGATCCACGGGCCACTTCCTGGTGCAGCGCGGATATCTCGGTGCTATCAATCTGTACTCCGGGCGCGATAGAGAAACGGAATCTATGACTATTTTCTTCGTCAGAATTAAAGGTGACCCAAACGGTTTCAATGATGCCTGTAGATCCCTCTGCTAGCGCAGACGGAATACCATTGCGGTTTAATAGGTTGCGAACTCGCGGCCAGCTTTCACTGGGAGAAATATTAATAAGTACCCAGCGGCGGCCATCAACAGTCTGGATTTTGACTAGCTGCTCAAAGGTATTCACCGAGGCCGGCTGTGGTCGAGGAACTTCAAAGCCCTCTGCCTCAACAGACGTGGTGGGAATCAACGGAATAGGATAAAGCTGCCCTAGAGCTGCCGCGCGATCAACCTGCATCTCAGCAGGAATCACTGTTGGCTCAGTTTCCTCGGCCAGCAAATAATCATTGCCACGGTCTCTTAGACCCAACCAACTGCAACCAGCAAGACTTAAAACTAAAACTGCAGTCAATCCAATATTCAATGTTTTCATGTTGGCGTTGTGCCCCTTTAGGCTGTCATTGGCCTTAAGCCAAGGACAATAAGTAAGTGTTAAATTAGTTTGGCGCCCTTCAATACTTGGCGCACATCGGCTTGATATTCTGTAGACAGATTGGTCATAGGCAACCTGATGGCGCTTTGCATCATACCCATCTCTGTCAGGGCCCACTTAACGGGTATCGGGTTAGCTTCAACAAACATGGCATCGTGAATGGGCTTTAAAACCCCGTCAATATGCCCGGCAGTCTCTGCATCGCCTGCTAGTGCCGCGGCACATAGCTCCGCCATTAATTTTGGTGTCACATTGGCAGTAACCGAAATATCCCCTTTACCACCCATCAGCATCAACTCACGAGCGGTGTGGTCATCACCGGAATAAATAGCAAAATCAGCTGGGCATTGTTTGATTAGCTGCGCCCCACGCTGGAGGTCGCCCGTAGCCTCTTTAATACCAATAATGTTATCAATCGCGCTAAGTCTTAGGACAGTCTCAGGCAACATATCGCAGGCAGTGCGCCCGGGAACATTGTAAAGAATTTGGTCTATGGACACCGCTTCAGCAATCGCTTTGTAATGCTGATACAAGCCCTCTTGGGTCGGCTTATTGTAGTATGGAGTGACTAGCAGACAGGCGTCGGCGCCCGCTTCTTTGGCACCCCGAGTCAGTTCAATAGCCTCGCGAGTGCTGTTGGCACCAGTACCGGCAATAATAGGAATGCGCTGAGCGGCTACTTCGACCACGAAGCGAATCACGGCACTGTGCTCGGTAACACTTAGGGTTGCCGATTCGCCGGTCGTACCCACAGCAACAATGCTGCTAGTACCCTGCTCAATATGCCACTCTACTAGTCGTTTAAGCGCCTCCCAGTCTACCTCCAGAGAATCTGAATGCATGGGGGTAACCAGTGCGACAATACTTCCGCTTATCATCTATCTTCCTTACTAATAACGCTGCCTTTAACAGCGCCCAATGTTACTGTTGGGATTCCCGCGACACAAGGGAAACCTGCTTTCCAAAGGCTCTGCTAGCCAATGGCTTTGCCCTGGGTGCACAACCCCCTAAGACCCTTTTCTCTCACTTCTTTTTCTGCGTGGCATCTGGTAGAGATCAGCTTCTCCCTCTGGTCGATTCTTAAACCGTCGGTGCACCCACAGATACTGTTCGGGCTTTAGCAGCACAAACTCTTCAATAATTTTATTAATACGAGTCGCATCCACCAGGTCATCGCCCGTAGGGAAATTCTCGAGCGCCGGATGAACCGTAATTTTGTAACCCTGGGTTCCAGGCAACCTGATATGGCTAAAGGGCACCACAGCGGCACCCGTCTTTTGCGCAAATCTGGCTGTGGCATACACCGTCGCGGCCTGAATACCAAAGAACGGTGCAAATAGGCCCTGCCCTAAACCGTAGTCCTGATCGGGCCCATACCACATAGAGCGGCCGCCTTTTAAGGCTTTCATAGTGCCGCGAACATCCCGGCGTTCAAACACAACGCCGTTACCAATGCCCTGATGAAGTCGACCCCGGGCCTGTAAAAAATCATACACAGGGTTACCGTGGGCGCGATACATACCATCCATTTGAAAAACGCTGGAAATACCCGCACAGCCAATCTCTAAGGTGGTGTAGTGGATACCCAGCAGCATCACCCCGCGACCTTCGAGAACTTCTAAATGTTCTAGGCCTTCAAACTGTAATAATTTACTAAAGCGTTTTTTAGACCACCACCAGGCCATGCCCACTTCCATGACAGCCATACCGACATTGATCAGGTTGGCCCGCAACATGTCGCGGTGCTCTTGGTCGGTTAGCTCGGGAAAGCATAGTTGAATATTGCGCAGGGCAATGGTTTTACGACGGCTGGGAAAGCTGTGTACCAGCAGGCCCAGACCTTTACCCAATAACAATAGTATTGAGTAAGGCAGCGCAGTAATCAGTCGCCACAGCCCAAATGCCAGCCACAGCAACCAGTGCCGAGGATGCAGTAATGACCATTTAAACTGTGTCGCCTTCGATTTCATCTACAACTACCGCATTAATGATTTAAACAAGATTGCCAATCTCTACTTCGGGATTAACCTCGGCCTCGTAATCGACGCCATCGACTTCAAAGCCAAACAGTTTCAAAAACTCCTGCTTGTAACCTCTAAAGTCTGTGGTTTCGATTAGGTTTTCTGTGCTGATATTAGACCAGGCACTGGCGACCGCCGCCTGAACCTCTGGATCCATCTCTAACTCATCGACGCGCAAGCGACCCTCTTCATCTGTCCTTGGGCTATCGTTGTACAGGCACTCAGTAAATAGTCGATACAGCTGTTCAATGCAGCCTTCGTTGGTGCCGTTGTTTTTCATCTCTTTAAATAACATGGAGAGGTACAGGGGCATAATAGGAATAGCAGAACTTGCCTGAGTCACAACGCCTTTTAATACCGATACCCGAGCATCACCACCATGGGCAGCAAGCTTTTCACGAATGCCTATAACCCGCGTATCCAAATCTTTCTTAGCCTGACCAATGGTGCCATCCCAGTAGAGGTCCCAGGTGATCTTCTCGCCAATATAGGTAAAGGCTGTTGTTTTGGCACCCTCGGCCAATACCCCGGCATCAGCCAGAGCATCCATCCACATCTGCCAATCTTCGCCGCCCATTACCGCGACTGTGTCGTCAATTTCCTTTTGGTTAGCGGCTTCCATGCTAAATTCTTGAATCTCTTCTTTGTCGGTATTAATACCGCGCATTGTAATGTTCTTGCCGACCGGCTTGAGCGTTGAGTTAAACACTTCCCCAGTCTTTGGGTGCTGGCGACGCGGTGCCGCCAAGCTGTAGATCACTAGATCTATCTGACCCATATCTTCTTTAATGGTGGCAATGGCCTTGTCTTTTATCTCGTCGGAGAAAGCATCTCCATTGATGCTCTTGGCATAGACGCCATCTTGCTCGGCAAATTTATGAAATGCTGCGGTGTTATACCAGCCTGCAGTACCTGGCTTGCGCTCGGTGCCTGGCTTTTCAAAGAACACGCCTAAGGTTGAAGCGCCACTGCCAAAGGCAGCAGTGATGCGAGCGGCCAAACCATAGCCAGTGGACGCGCCAATGACTAATACTCGCTTTGGCGAACCAATAGGGCTCTGAGCCTTAATATAATCAATCTGATTTTTCACATTGAGCTCACAGCCCAATGGATGAGTAGTGATGCACATAAAGCCGCGAACGCGGGGCTTAATAATCATACAATTGTCTCCATACTTTAGATTAGAAAATACGAACTCTGGCAGGCGTGCCAACTTGCTGCGCATCATACAGCAATCAGCGCTAAATCTCGTTGGCGGGGCTGATTTTTTTGATTGACAGACAGCCTCGAGGTCGGCACATTCCCCAGCTGTTTTTAAACAGTTATCAGCTGCACCCCGTATAACAAAAGCAGCAGCTCAGCCCCAACCAAAACACAGGCGCATTCGGCATATGTCAGCGACGGAAAAATCACCATTACAGTACCCATTTTTGCGTCCGGAGTTTCTTAACGCCCTCGAGAACAGCAAGAGCGCCTGTACTCAAACCGGCTGGGAGCCGATACATCTATCCTTGGCCACTGATACTGGCACTGACAATGCCCTGATGCCGCTTTACTTAAAAGACCACAGCATGGGGGAATATGTTTTTGATTACGCCTGGGCAAATGCCTACCAAGAGAACGGCTTAGATTATTACCCCAAGCTACTCACGGCGATCCCATTTACACCCTCTATAGGCCCTAGAGTAAGGAGCACAGAGCCATTAGCGCAAGAACACTACCAGCAGCTATTTGAAGAAGTTCTGGCCGTCGCAGCCGACACTGGGGCCTCAAGCTGGCACTGTCTATTCCCTGACGCGGGTGAAAGAGCACTATTTGATGACCCAAGATTACTTCAACGTACCGGGGTGCAATACCAGTGGAATAACCATGACTACCAAAGTTTCGACGACTACTTGGCAGCCATGAACTCACGTAAGCGCAAGATGGTGCGCAAAGAGCGCGCCGAAATTGCCGCACAAAATATTGAGGTTAAGGTGCTTGAGGGCACAGAGATTGGCCCGCAGATTTGGCAGCTATTTTATCAGCTGTACGAGCGCACCTATGCCAAGCGCAATGGCACCAGAGGTTATTTAACCGAAGCGTTTTTTCAAGAGATTGCCCTCACCATGCCAGAGCAAATCGCTATGGCTGTGGCCTACCAAAGTGATATTCCCATTGCCTGTGCCCTGTATTTTTATGACGCAGACACGCTGTATGGACGCTACTGGGGAAGCGTTGCAGAGTTCTCTTACCTACATTTTGAGCTGTGCTACTACCGAGGCATCGAGTTTGCCATTGAGAAAGGTCTGACTAAATATGATGCGGGAGCCCAGGGAGAGCACAAAATTATTCGCGGCTTCGAGCCCATAAAAACCCACTCTCTGCATTGGATTGAACATCCGCAATTTCGACAGGCGATAGATCGTTTTTTAGACTCTGAGAAACTATCGGTTGAACAGCATATCCAGCAGGCAAACGACATGCTGCCGTTTAGAAAACCCGCCTAGCTCGCTGCTTTCGGTTAGTGCTTCTTATAAAAGCACTTTTTGATTGCAGAGCACTTTTCGATTAAAGAGCGCTTTTAATTGAAAGAGCACTTTGCCATTAGCGCGTTACCATTCACCAATATTTTGCATAGACACCCAAGGCTCCTTAGGTGGCAGGCGGCCGTCCTTCTGCAACAGCTCAATAGAAATGTTATCCGGCGAGCGGACAAAGGCCATGTGGCCGTCCCGAGGTGGGCGATTAATAGTCACACCAGCTGCCATTAACTTGTCGCAGGTCGCGTAAATATCGTCAACCCTATAGGCGAGATGCCCAAAGTTGCGGCCACCGGTATATTCCTCAGGGTCCCAATTATGGGTCAGCTCAATCAGGGGGGCGTTAGTCTTTTCGGCGGTAGCCAAATCTGCTGCTGCCGCGAGAAAGATCAGCGTAAAGCGTCCGGCTTTAACGTCTTGCCGAGACACCTCAGTCAGGCCTAATGCGCCACAATAAAAGTCTAGAGACTGCTCTAAATTAGATACTCGAATCATGGTGTGAAGAAACTGCATTGGCTAACCTCAGCTGTATTAGTTTTTTGGCAATTATAGCGTCAAAAGCTCAGGTCAAAAGCTCAATTCAAAAGCCTATAGCGACAAATGACGAATATCACTGAGTGATTTAACCAGATGAGTCATAAACCGCCCCGCATCACCACCGTTAATAACCCGATGATCATAGGATAAGCAGAGAGGAAGCATAAGCCGCGGAACAAATTCTGTGCCATTCCATACCGGCTTCATTTGGGATTTTGATACACCCAAAATACCCACCTCGGGGCTGTTGACTATAGGCGTAAAGCCCATGCCGCCGATAGCACCAAGACTAGACACAGTGAAGCAACCACCCTGCATATCACCCGGCTTTAACTTGCCATCGCGAGCACTGGAAGCCAGGGCCATAATATCCGCGGAGATATCCCAGATACCTTTTTCATTGGCATCTTTAATCACTGGCACCATCAACCCTCGAGGAGTATCAACCGCCATGCCTATATTGCAGTAGCGCTTCTGAATAAAGTGCTCGCCGTCTGCGGCCAAGGAGCGGTTAAATTCAGGATGGGCTTGCATGGCTGCGGCGAGCCCCTTAATCAAAAAGGCTACTGGTGTTACTTTAATACCGCGCTTCTCACCCTCATCTTTTAAGGACTTTCTGAAGGCTTCAAGGTCGGTAATATCCGCTTCATCAAAATGTGTCACATGGGGCACATTGAGCCAGTTGCGCTGCATATTAGCGGCGGTCAGCTTTTGAATCTTGCTCATGGCGATAGTTTCGATCTCGCCAAATTGACTAAAGTCGACTGCAGGTACCAACGGAATACCCGTTCCAGCTGCGGATGCTGGTCCCGCTTTTAAGGCTGACTTTACATAATCGTTAACATCATCTTTTTGCACTCGCCCACGGGGGCCAGAACCAGAGACTTTTTCTAGACTCACACCCAGTTCTCGGGCTAGGAGTCGCACGGCTGGGCCGGCATAGACATCACTGCTTGCCTTACCTTCATTGTCTGCAGGCGCTGTGGCGGGCTGTGATTGAGCCAGGGGTGCGGCTTTGGGCGCGGGGGCAGAAGCCGGAGCAGGTATTGCTGGCTCGGGCGCTTGTGCAGCTTCAGTGCTTTCGATACTAGTGCTTTCTATACTAGTGCTCTTTGTATCTGAGCTCTTTGCATCTGCGCTATTTATATCTGAGCTACTTACCTCAAGAACAAGCACCTCACTACCGGTATTAAGCTTGTCACCTTCGGCGGCAATAATTTTTATTACAATACCGCTATGGGAAGACGGAACATCCATAGTGGCCTTATCGGACTCAAGCACCAAGAGCGTATCGCCCTCTTCTACTTGATCGCCAACAGCGACAGACAATTCAATAACATCCACAGGATTATCACTGCCAATATCTGGCACCAGGATCAGCTGCTCGGACGATGACTCTGGCACGGGTTCCGCGACTGGCTCAGCGACTGTTTTAGTTGCGACTGCGGCTTCAACTTCCTTTTCTACTTCTGCCGACTTCTCAGAAGCAGGAGCAGGAGCAGAAGCAGAAGCAGCTTCTGTATCAACCGCAACAGCCGAGTCGGCAGTTTCTATTTCAGCAATTGCATCGCCAACCTTTACCGTATCGCCATCGGCAACCAGATATTTAACCAGCGTACCCTCATGGGGGCTCGGCACATCCATGGTTGCCTTGTCAGACTCGAGTACCAGCAGAGAATCCTCTATGGCTACCTTATCTCCCTGAGCAAGGCTCAGCTCAATAACATCAACGCTCTCTGCGCCACCCAGATCTGGAACTGTTACTATTTCAACGGCCACTGATTATTCCTTTGCTATTACCACTAGGTTTAAAAATACTAATGTTATGAGTACTGGTTTTATTACAGATAGAGAGGGTTACTCTTTTCTGGGTCTATACCAAATTCTGCGATAGCTTTTGCCACCACCGAAGTCTTTATGTCACCCTGATCCGCCAACGCTTTTAACGCAGTGATCACAATAAAGTAACGGTCAACCTCAAAGAAGTGACGCAGCGCAGCGCGACTGTCACTGCGGCCAAAGCCATCGGTGCCCAGCACATGCAACGGCTGCTTAATATAGCAACGCATCTGTTCACCATAGTTCTTCATATAGTCCGTCGCCACTACCACTGGCCCTGAGTTATCACCAAGCTGCTGGGTAATATAAGACTCTTGAGCCTTCTCTGTGGGGTGCAGCAGGTTCCAACGATCTACGGCCTGGCCTTCTCGCACAAGCTCATTAACACTAGTCAGACTCCAAATATCTGCCTCAACATCAAACTTCTCTTTAAGAATGTCGGCGGCAAAACGTACTTCGTTCAAAATAGTACCGGCGCCCATCAAGGTGATCTTATGCTTTGCGGCTCCAGCTTCTGCAAACTTGTACATACCTTTGATAATGCCCTCTTCGGCACCCTCAGGTAATGCTGGTTGAACATAGTTTTCGTTCATTGTGGTCAGGTAGTAAAAGCAGTTTTCTTTGTCTTCAAACATGCGCTTAATGCCGTCCTGCACAATGATCGCCAGTTCATAACTAAAGGCAGCATCGTAACTTTTACAATTGGGAATGGTATTAGCCAAAATCAGACTGTGTCCATCCTGGTGCTGCAAGCCTTCACCGTTCAATGTGGTTCGGCCAGCAGTAGCGCCAATCAAAAAGCCCCGCGCTTGACTGTCGCCAGAAGCCCAAGCCAGGTCACCAATACGCTGGAAACCAAACATAGAATAGAAAATATAAAACGGAATCATGGGCACAGCATTAGTGCTGTAAGACGTTGCCAGAGCCAACCAAGCAGACATAGCACCCGCCTCATTGATACCCTCTTCCAAAATCACACCTTTTTTATCTTCCTTGTAATACATAATTTGCTGGTGATCATGGGGTACGTATTTTTGACCCGCAGAGGTGTAGATACCCAGCTGTCGGAACATGCCTTCCATACCAAACGTGCGTGCCTCATCAGGAACGATGGGAACCACGTACTGGCCAATATTTTTGTCTTTAATTAACGTCGACAGAACTCGAACAAAAGCCATGGTGGTAGAGATTTCTCGCTCACCTGTGCTCTCTAGCTGCTTGGCAAACTTCTCTAGCTTAGGCACCTGCATGGGCTCAAAGTGAGACTTGCGCGATGGCAAAGGCCCACCCAACGCTTCACGACGCCTTTTCATATAGGTAATTTCTGGGCTATCTTCCGGTGGACAATAATAGGGAACAGTTTCTAACTCATCGTCAGCAACAGGAATACCAAAACGATCGCGGAAATAACGCAGACCATCTAGGTCGAGCTTTTTCACCGAATGAGTATCGTTAGCCGCTTGACCATCGCCTAGGCCATAGCCTTTAACGGTGTGAGCCAAAATAACAGTGGGCTTACCTTTGCTGGCCGCAGCTTCTGAGTAGGCAGCGTAGACCTTATAGGGGTCATGGCCACCGCGGTTGAGGGCCATAATCTGGTCGTCGGTCATGTCCTTCACCAGCTCTAACAGCTCTGGGTATTTGCCAAAGAAGTGTTCGCGGGTATAGGCGCCGCCATTATATTTGTAGTTTTGTAATTCGCCGTCACAGACTTCGTTCATGCGCTTGATCAGCATGCCACTCTTGTCTTTTTCTAGCAGTGGATCCCAGTGACGGCCCCATATGACCTTAATCACATTCCAGCCAGCACCACGGAATACACCTTCGAGCTCTTGAATAATTTTGCCATTACCGCGCACAGGGCCATCGAGACGCTGCAGGTTGCAGTTAATCACAAAGATCAGGTTTTCTAGGCCTTCACGGCCTGCCAGGGAAATAGCACCGAGACTTTCCGGCTCATCACATTCGCCGTCACCCAAAAACGCCCAAACCTTTCGGTTACCGCGTGGGGAGAGGCTTCGCGCAGAAAGGTAGCGCATAATGTGGGCCTGATAAATGGCCTGAATTGGACCCAAGCCCATAGAAACCGTTGGAAACTGCCAGTAATCCGGCATCAACCATGGGTGGGGGTACGAAGACAGGCCAGTGCCATCGACTTCACGGCGAAAGTTGTCCAGCTGGTCAATGGTTAACCGCCCCTCTAAGAATGAGCGGGCGTACATGCCTGGGGCACTGTGTCCCTGAAAGAACACCAAATCACCCATATCTTCGCCGTCAGAACCACGGAAAAAATAGTTAAAACCTATGTCATAAAGAGTGGCTGCAGAAGAGAAGCTTGCGATATGTCCGCCAATACCTTCACTTTTACTATTAGCTCTCATTACCATCGCCAGCGCGTTCCAGCGTACCAGCGAACGAATACGACGCTCCATAAACAGGTCGCCGGGCATAGTCTCTTCGCGATTAGACGCGATGGTATTGCGGAATGGTGTTGTGACTGACTGAGGTAGCTGAATACCTTCGTCTGTGGCATGGGCCTGGAGCTGAGTCAGTATGTAAGTAGCACGATCATCTCCCTGAGCTCGACAAATTGAATCAAACGCGTCGAGCCATTCTTGGGTTTCAGCTGGGTCTAGATCCTGCGACATGCGGCACCAATCAAAGTAAGTTAGCTAAAGAAGCGACAGATCATCTGAAACCAGCTAAGCCCATGACGTTGGACGCGGCAGATTTGCAAGAGACCTATCTACTGAGGCGCCCATAATAATGTAGCTACACTACAAAATCAACGTCATTAGGCTACTATCAAGCACCTCGTAAATCTATAAATTAGATTATAAAAGCCATATAAGCATATGATTAATAATGATTATACGTTTATAAATAGCAAATCTTAATAAGTTAGTTTAACTACAAAAAGCCTTTTAAATCACTGATTCTAAAAGTCGTAGCTGTAGATTTCACCCCCATCACGCAAATCAATAACAGTGTTAGGCTCACCGGGACCGGCAGTTTTCAGCCAAAGAGCCCTAGGGTTACTTAGAATCATATCCCCATAAGCCAGCTGTAAAGACTCGACTGTCACCCCCCGTATTGCGGCGGCTAGCTGCTCACGAAAATCAAACCCATCGTAGCCTAAGCCTAGTGATGTCATAAAACGAGAATTCATCTCGGAGAGGTTCTTAGGCTTCTCCTCGAGACTCCCCAGTAAAGATGCTTGATAACGCTCAAGGTCCTCTGCGGCCAACTCACTTACATCAGCCCTGTAATCCTTAAGAAACTGGAGAAACTCCTGCCGCAACTGCTCTTCATCGGCCACTGGAGACTGGGCCAGCATAGCCAAACCGGGCACGGGGCCAAAATGGCTAGCAAACGCAGACACTACATAGCCAAGCTGTTTTTCGGTACGCAGGCTATTGTAAAAAGGTGCTGACAGCATCTCAGCCATAACTGCAAAGGTTGCTCTCTGGGCCAGGCTGTCAGATGCGGCCTGTATATAAAGTATCTGCACAGCATCATCATGGTCGACCGGTATCTGTACCTGATTCTCCCCTGCCGGCAACTTGGCAATAACCGATGGGTTGGTAATCTCAGCCAAGGGTAATGCGCTAGATAGCTGCTTCACGAGCGCCCTAGCACCAACCTCAGTATGGTTACCGCTTACCAGCACCTGCAACTCAACGGCACTGAGCAGATCCTCGGAATAGGCCTGCAGCTGCTCCATAGTCACAGCCTTAAGAACAGGCGCTTTTTGCAATGGCGTCCAACGGCCGGAAACCATCGCATATACGCCGGCCATGCCTTGGCGGAACGGATACTCACGCTGGAAGTTATCAAACTTGCGCAGGCGTGTTTGCTTCAACTGTTCAAATTTAGCGACATCCCAATCAGGCTCTTTTAATACCGCAAGAATATCTGCCAGCAGCACGGCTTGCTTGTCGGAATAGCCCCCAACAACCACCGACAGGCCACTGCCATCAACTGACAAAGAAAAACTTAGCCCTGCCTCTGTAGCCGGATAGACCGTAGCATTTAGCTGATCGCGAATAATATCCAGATACAGCTCAGCCTTGACCATTCCCTCTAGGCTCGACGTCTTATCTGTGCCAAGCGAGGCAATAACATGAGCCTTGGGTACGGCGTACCTAGTATCGACTAGATGCCAGGCTCTCAACCCTTCACTGTCAATCAGCTCTCCCGGAACCTGCTGGGGGTCGCTATTGGCAACTAACGTCAAATCACTGGGCAGATAACGGTTCTTGTCGGGACTACCAAGCTCTGCCACCTTGGCAGGTGATTCCCACTTTGCAACAACCTGTGCGTCAACTGGGCCTGCTGAGTAGTCAGCTTGATAACGCTCAGTCACCGAGTCAGTTTTAACCTCAGGGGCCGTCACTGTCATTATTAAATTATCTGGCGTCAATTTATTCAAGATATCGGCGATTTGCTTCTCGTCATAGCCTTCCATCACATAGCCAGCATGCAAAACATCAGCGACCGGATAAAGCTGCATTAGGCCCGATATGCCCGAGACATAACCCATAGGGCCTTGCTTTTGCTTAAATCGAAAGCTGATATCAGCAATCTGTGCCTGCTCATCGTAGCGCCAGCCCTGTAAACCTTCACGCTGTAAATACTGAATCCAGGCAAAAGTCATCTCCGTGATCTGGTGTCGCTGGCGATACCCTTCTGGCGTCAAGGCCATATCGATTGAGAACAGGCTAGCACTGCGGTCCTGTAACCCCTGCCCTGCGCTCAGGCTCTCTATCCAGCCTCGGTCCTTGAGCAGCTTTGCCAGACTGCCCTCACCCTCATAGCCCATGAGCGAACCTAGAAAGCGAGCAGGCTTGGTTCGCCACATTGACTGCAGGTTTGGCAGCTGAAAACTCATATCTAGACTGCGGGTATCTTTAAGGGGCTTGACAGTAATCGCCAACGGCAAGCGCTCTTTGGCGACAAAATAATCAATGGGAGCCTCTACCTGAGCATCGGTATTAGCAATAATCTCAAAGCGCGGCACTATCATTGCCTCAAGCTCATCGAGGCTTTCATTACCCAACACAACAAGCTTCATCAGGTTGGCAGAATAGTAGCGCTGGTAGCTGGCAATTAACTCATCTCGCACTGTGCTGGTTTCATTGTCAGCCAAGGTTTGCAGATTACCCACAGTGAACTTAGACAGTGGGTGCTTGGGGTCAACCTGCTGTTGCAATACATCAAACCCCCGCCGGCCATCGTCCTTAATTTTTAAGCGGTACTCTGACTCAACAGCATTGCGCTCACGATCAACATATTTAGCATCAAAATTAGGGCTCGAGAAAAAAGGCGCGAAACGATCTAGGGCCTGCTCAAGATAAGCCGAGTTGATATCAAAAAAGTAGGTGGTATTTTCGAGGCCAGTACCAGCATTGTGGCTACCGCCGTGCTCGCTAATAAAGGTTTGGTAATCACCCGGGTTCGGATAATCCTTAGTCCCCAAAAACAGCATGTGCTCAAGAAAATGGACCAGGCCCTCACGGCTTTTAGGGTTCTGATAACTACCCACATAGACATCCAGAGCAGCCGCAGACTTCTCAGCCTCGGGGTCTGAGATGAGTAACACATCCAGCTGGTTCTTTAATTTGATATGCCGGTATTCGCGACTGTCGTTGGGGCTTTTAATGACGACCGACAGGCTGGCTGAATCAACTTCAACAGCAGTTGCACTCTCATTCTCATTACCGCCACTACAGCCCTGTAAGCCAAAGACTAAAACTAGTACTGAGATGGCTTTGAACGATGATAAACATAGGCTATTGCCTATAGACGAGAGGCTGAACATGGGAGCTTCCTTTTTATTGTGCCCCGTAGGGCTTAATTAAGCTGACTAAAATAAACTGTCTCTGTATTAATGGGCCAAGCTAGGTGCTTTAGCTAGGTGCTTTAGTTAGATGCTTAGGCTAGGTGCTTAGACTAGGTGCTCAGGCTTTCGCATCTAGCTCTAACTCTTCGTTCGGACCATCGTCCACTACTTTACGAGGCCAGGCGTTATAGACGGCCTTGACCAATGTGGCCAGTGGTATGGCAAAGAACACGCCCCAAAACCCCCAGATCCCACCAAACAAAAGCACTGCAATAATAATGGCAACCGGGTGTAAATTGACCACCTCAGAAAACAACAAGGGCACCAACAGATTGCCATCGATAAACTGGATTACGCCATAAACCATAAACAGCCAGAAGAACTCACCGGAATAACCCCATTGCATATAGCCAACCAGCATGACCGGTAAAGTGACCACAGAGGCACCTATATAGGGTATTAACACTGACAACCCTACTAACAGAGCCAGTAGCGCGGCGTAGTTGAGGCCGAGGATCAAGAAGGCAATATAAGACACTGACCCAACGATAAGAATCTCAATGGCCTTGCCTCGGACATAATTGGCAAACTGTATATCCATCTCAGACCAAATTGCTGTCATCACACTGCGCTCCTTAGGCAGCAGGTTGGTCAAAAACCCGATCAGAATGTCTTTGTCCTTGAGCATAAAGAACACTAGTAGAGGCACTAGCAACAAATAGATCATCACTACGAATATACCCGGGAAACTGCTGATAGACAGAGTTACCATTTGCTCCGCAAGCTTCGCCAATTCTTCAGATAGCCTTGCGACGATAATTTGAAACTGCTCTGGGCTGACATATTCCGCATATTTTTCTGGCAACGTCACCAGCAACTCGCGGATTCTGCCCACCATATTGGGTAGCTCAGCAATAAATAAGGATGTCTGGCGCCCCACGAGAGGGATAAGGCCAACCAACACAGAGAAAAAGCCAACAATAAATAAACTATAGGTGATGATCATAGCCATGCGCGCAGACACGCCTCGACGGCGCAAAGTAGCGACTAAGCCCTGCAAGAGAAAAGACAGTATCAGGGCTGTAAAAACCGGCCCTAGAACCGTTCCCAGCGTCGCGCCAACGATAAGTGACACCACCAACATAACCAACAACAACACCGCTTCTTCGTTGCTGAAATACTGCTCCTGCCACTTTTGTAATACCTGCTTCATGCAAACCCCTCGATTAGCTATCAGACCATTAAACGGTCACCTGCCATGCGGGGTCAACCAATTTTGCTGCTATCCCGTTGTAGGTTGCATCTGACATGAAACTAGGCAATATTTCAACTGTCGAAATAGGCGCAATTATTCGCTACAGTAAGCGTATAAATAAGTAAGGTTGTTAAACTACAACTTTGGTAAAAGAGCAATCGTCCCACTCACTAATCACTAGGCTGTAAAGTCCCATTTTGAAATCTAATACTCAGGCACACAAACAAAAAGGGCCTTGGCCCCTTAGATCTCTGCAATATTTAACCGGGCTGCTGTTTTCTGTGACTCTGGTTATCCTCAGTCAATCAAGTGCCCTAGCAGCAGAGATTAAACTGCCCATTTTGGGAGACGCCACCTCAGGTATTGTTTCAAAGCAGCAAGAATATGAACTAGGTAGAACCTGGCTCAAGGCCTTCCGCAGCCGTGTGCGCGAGCACGATGACCCTCTGATGCAGCAGTATCTCGAACAGTTGCTCTACAACTTAGCCACCTACAGTGACGTCGAAGACCCAAGACTAGAGCTAGTCATCATTAACAACCCCTCAATGAACGCCTTTGCCGTGCCCGGTGGTGTTGTGGGCTTTCATACCGGTGTCTTTGCCCTCGCCGAAAATGAAGACCAAATGGCCTCTGTATTGGCCCATGAATTGGCCCACCTCAGCCAGCGCCATTTTGCCCGGGGCGTAGAAGCTCAGCGAGCCTCTTCAATGCTAAGCCTAGGCGGCCTGCTGGCAAGCCTTGTTATTGCAGCAACGGCCGGTGGTGATGCCGGAATGGCAGCCATCACAGCAACTCAGGCTGTCGCCATGAACGACCAGCTGCGCTACAGCAGATCCAACGAGCAAGAAGCTGACCGCATGGGCCTGCAAACCATGGAGCGTGCAAATCGAGATCCCGGCGCTGTCGCGGATATGTTTGCCACTCTACTCAAAGCAACAAGGTACAAAGGCAGCCGCCCTCCAGAATTTTTATTGACTCACCCGGTAACAGAAAAGCGTATTGCCGATGCTCGAGGCCGTGCCATGGCATCGTCCATGCGCCAATATTCTCGCAGTCCAGAGTTTCATTTAATTAAGGCGCGGGCTCTAGTCGCTATTTCAAACAACCCGAAGAACGCTATAAAAAGATTTAACGCGCAGCTGCGCAGTAATCCCCAGAACCCCCAGGGCGCTCAGTATGGTTTGGCGCTAGCCTATATTGGCGCAGGCGAATTTGATCTGGCCAGACAGAGCTTAGCTCGACTGCTTAAAGACAACCCCTATCAGCTATCTTTTCAGTACGCAGATTTAGAGCTAGATATAGCGACCAAAGAATACAACCAAGGGCTGGCAAAATTAGATAAGTTGCTGCGTTTAAGCCCCAACAATTACCCCCTTACGACTATTAAGTCCGAGATACTGTGGCAGGCCCACCGCTATGAAGAGGCTGGTGAGGTTTTGACGGCCCTGAGCCGCATGCGGCCAGAAGACCCAATGATCTGGTATCGACTGGCCGAAGTTCGTGGCTTAGCGGGTAATATTTCTGGGGTACATGAAGCCAGAGCGGAGTACTTTATCTTGGTAGGTGCCTTTGATCAGGCCCGAGAGCAGCTTAGCTTAGCGGTCAAACTGGTTGCATCAGATTTTAAACGCTCTGCGATTGTTCGCCAGCGAATAAGAGATGTAGCTGCATTGGAAGATCGCATTAAGAAGCTGTAGACAGGAGGTAGAGAGCAAAGGTAGAGAGAGACGCTTTCGAAAAAAGGTAGGAAGCCCAGCTAGCCCGAGACTTTAAACTTCATCATCCGCTCGAGAGAGCGGAAAGCCTGACGACCCAGCAATGGGTCAACCTCAACCTCATTACTGCCCTGCTCTAAGCACTCGAGTAAGTTCTCTAGACTGTTCATGCCCATCCAAGGGCAATTAGCGCAGCTGCGACAGCTAGCACCACTGCCACCAGTCGGCGCAATTAATAGAGTTTTATCGGGAACCGCCTGCTGCATTTTGTAGAAAATACCCTGATCCGTAGCCACGATTAACTCTTGATTGGGCAGTCTCTGAGCAGCTGCAATCAACTGTGAGGTAGACCCGGCAACATCGGCAACATCGATCACAGCCTCGGGGGACTCTGGGTGCACCAACACTGCGGCATTGGGATAAACCTTCTTAAGGTCCAAGATGCCCCGAGCCTTAAACTCCTCATGAACAATACAGCTGCCATCCCACATCAGCATATCGGCGCCAGTATTCTTTTTGACGTAGGCACCAAGGTATTTGTCCGGTGCCCAGAGAATCTTCTCACCCTGAGCATCTAAATAGTCAACCACCTCAAGAGCAATACTTGAGGTCACAACCCAGTCCGCGCGGGCTTTCACTGCTGCCGACGTATTGGCATACACAACAACCGTACGATCCGGATGCTGGTCACAAAACGCCGAAAATTCATCAATAGGGCAGCCAACATCCAGAGAACAGGTCGCTTCAAGTGTTGGCATCAACACGCGCTTAGCGGGGGTGAGAATCTTGGCGGTCTCACCCATAAACTTAACCCCGGCAACTACTAGGGTCTCGGCGGAATGAGTATTGCCAAAGCGAGCCATTTCCAAAGAATCGGACACTGTACCGCCCGTCTCTTCAGCCAGAGCCTGTATTAGGGGGTCTGTGTAGTAATGGGCAATAATAACGGCGTTCTTTTCGATCAACAGAGCTTTGATTTTATCTTGGAGCACAGCAACACGCCCGGCATCAATTTCGATGCCAACCGGAACCTGATCGAGGTAAGCCTCAACCAATTCCTTGGGGCTGGGATGCTCGGTCACTTCAAGAGTCTGCTGCTGATCCATAGAAAACGCCTATGTAGTTTATAAACCAGAGAGCCAGTAAACCACTGTTGTCATAATAATCGCTAGTATCGCAACAACCGCAATAGCGTCTGCTGTTGAATCGCCTGTAGTGTCTGGTGCTTTTTCTTTGCTCATGGAGTTGTTTCCTGTTTTATATCTTGGTGATTCACTGAATATTTTAGAGCGCGCATTCTAGCAACCAATCTGCTGACTGTCTTCTACTCAGAGGCCCTGAATACCGCCAATAATCCTGATTAATAGCCGCTTCGACGAAAACCTGTCTTTGTAATGCCTTGTAGCAATAGTCAAAAGCTCTTATTCCAGATGAATACCTATATATAGGTAAATAATAATTCAAAAGAATAACGGCAACCGTTATTATGGCGCCCTTCAATTCGCAGTATGCAGAACCGAACTTCATGTATAAATACGATCAATACGACCAAAAGCTTGTCGATGAGCGCGTCGAACAATATCGCGATCAAACTGAGCGTTACCTTGCCGGCGGCATCAGTGAGGAAGAGTTTCTTCCCCTGCGCCTACAAAATGGCCTCTATGTTCAGCGACTGGCTCCTATGTTACGCATCGCTGTGCCCTATGGCCTTATGTCGAGCCATCAGGTGCGCAAGCTAGCGCATATTTCTCGCAAGTTCGATAAAGGCTATGTGCACTTTACGACCCGACAGAATATCCAGCTCAACTGGCCTAAATTAGAAGAGGTTCCAGATATTCTGGCTGAACTAGCCAGCGTAGAGATGCACGCTATACAAACCAGCGGCAACTGTATTCGCAATACCACCACCGACCAGTTTGCCGGCGTGGCCAACGACGAAATCGAAGACCCAAGGCCCTGGTGCGAGATTATTCGCCAATGGTCAACGGTGCATCCCGAGTTCGCCTTTTTACCGCGCAAGTTTAAGATTGCCGTCTGTGGCTCCGAAGAAGATCGTGCCGCATTTTTACTTCATGACATCGGCCTCCAATTGGTAGTCAATGACGCAGGTGAAACGGGCTTTCAGGTATTTGCTGGCGGCGGCTTAGGTCGCACTCCTGTAATTGCATCATCAATACGAGAATTTCTACCCAAGGAACATCTACTAACTTATCTGGATGCCATTCTTCGGGTTTACAACCGTTACGGCAACCGCGACAACAAGTACAAGGCCCGTATCAAGATACTGGTTAGAGCCTGGACACCAGCTGTATTTGCCGAGCGTGTCGAAGCCGAATGGGCCCATTTAAAAGGCGGGCCAGCTACGCTAAACGGTACTGAAATAGATCGAGTGACAAGCTTCTTTAGCCAACCAGATTATCTCAGTGTCAACGAAACCGCAGTCGACAACGACATCAAGGCTCTTGCTGCTGGCAGCATAGGATTTTCCCGCTGGCTAGACCGTAATATCAGGCCTCAAAAACAACCGGGTTATGTCTCCGTCACCCTATCCCTAAAGCCTGCCGGTGTAGCCCCGGGCGATGTAACCGACCGCCAACTTGAGACGATTGCCGATCTCGCCGATCGTTTTTCTTTTGGTGAGATTCGCTCAACCCACAATCAAAATATTGTGCTCGCCGATGTCGCCAAAGCCGATCTTTTTGAACTTTGGGAGCTGGCTAAAACCTCTGGCTTAGCCACACCTAATATCGGCACTATTAATGACATGATCTGCTGCCCCGGAGGCGACTACTGCTCTCTGGCAAATGCCAAATCAATTCCTGTTGCCGAAGCCATTCAACGTAAATTTGATGACCTGGATTATGTCTACGATCTAGGCGACCTTGAACTCAATATCTCAGGCTGCATGAACGCCTGCGGCCATCACCATGTTGGCCATATTGGAATTTTGGGTGTCGATAAAAAAGGCGAAGAATGGTACCAAATCCAACTCGGTGGTAGCGCCAACAAAAACGCAGCACTGGGCAAGGTACTAGGCCCCTCTCTATCTAGAGATGCCGTCACCGACAGTATCGAAAAACTGCTCGATGTATATGTTGAGAACCGTCTCGATCAAGAGGCCTTTTTGGCAACCTACCAGCGTATCGGTATAGAAAAATTTAAACAGAGGGTTTATGGCACAGCTTCTTAAAGACGGTCATGCTATTGAAAATAGCTGGCAGACAGTTGCCGCAGAGGAAACAACGTTTCCCGCTGGAGACATTCTGGTCAGCCTAGATCACTGGCGTGAACATAAAGCCGAACTCACAAAGCACAGCGGTTCGGTTGGCCTATGGATACAGGGCAACGAAGAAATCGAAGCCGTTGTCGATACTCTTATAAAGATGCCTGTTATCGCCGTAGTATTTCCAAAGTTTGCTGATGGTCGTGGTTTTTCAATCGCCCGGCTGTTGCGGGAACGCTACGATTATCAGGGCGAAATTCGCGCCATAGGCAATATTATTCGTGATCAGCTATATTTACTGCAGCGCTGTGGCTTTAATGGCTTTGAATTAGAGGCTGGCATTGACCTGACTGAGGCGGCAAAATCACTGCAAGATTTCTCCGATGCCTACCAGGTCGCCGTCGACCAACCTGTGCCACTTTTTAAAAGACGCTAGTTAAAATTAAAATAGAATAAATAGAATAATTAAAGTCTCTTCAAACGTTTGCAAAACAGACCAACTAGGCAAGCAAAATGGCCCATGATGTAATACAGACCTTTTTCCTTATCTTTAGCGGTGCTGCTGTCCTGGCATCCTTAGCTCTTTTTGCCCGCCAACCGCTTTTAGTAGCCTACATAATTCTCGGTGCATTTATGGGCCCCCATGGCATGGGCTGGGTCGCCGATGTGGATCTCATCGCTCAGATTGCCAGTATTGGTATTATCTTTTTATTGTTTTTACTGGGTCTCGATATGCAGCCCCAAGCGCTGCTTAATGTACTGCGCCAAGTAACCACCATCACCCTAATTAGCTCCGTTTTATTTGCCGCAGCGGGTTACAGCATTGGCTATCTATTTGGCTACTCCTGGCTCGAATGCCTCATCATCGGCGTCGCCATGATGTTTTCCAGTACGATTATTGGCATTAAACTTTTGCCCACCACGGTGCTGCACCACAAACACTCCGGTGAGCTCATGATCGGCATGTTGTTGATGCAAGATTTTCTAGCCATCTTTGTGCTGTTACTTTTAATCTCTGATGTTTCGGGCACCTCAGGTCTACTGCAATTTGGCCAAAGCCTAATTGCCCTACCCCTGCTTATTGGCGGCTCGGTACTCGCAGTACGCTGGATACTTCAGCCACTTTTTGCACGCTTTGACCGCATCGGTGAATATATCTTTTTACTCGCCATCGGTTGGTGTTTAGGCGTCGCCGAGCTCGCTGAAACTGCCGGCCTGTCCCGAGAGATCGGCGCGTTTATCGCTGGCATCTCTATTGCCACCAGCCCTATCGCGCAATATATCGCCCTCAACCTCAAGCCCCTTCGCGACTTCTTTTTGATACTGTTTTTCTTCTCTCTCGGCGGTGGCTTTGACCTGTCGTTAATCCCACACATTATTGTGCCGGCACTGGTATTAGCAGCAGTAATGCTTGGTCTAAAACCGGTGGTCTACCATTATCTGCTCCGCTCTCAGAGCGAAAGCAAAGCGCTGTCATGGGATATAGGCTTTAGACTTGGCCAGAACAGTGAGTTCTCGTTGCTCATTGCCTATATAGCCTTCAATACTCAGCTAATAGGTCACAATGCTTCACATTTAGTGCAGGCTACTGCGATTATCACTTTCCTGATCTCTAGCTATATAGTAGTGTTCAATTTTCCGAGCCCGATTGCCCTTAATGGTCGTCTGCGCAGAGATTAGATTTAGCTTTAAAAAAAGCCCGCAAGGATAGACTCATCAGCGTCAAGGAGTGACGGATTTTGGCCCAGCTGCAACCACAAAAAGTCTATGTTCATCAGCTTCAGCCAGGCATGTATGTGTCCGGGCTCGATCGCCCTTGGCTGGAAACGCCCTTCTATTTACAGGGTTTTATGATCCAGTCCAGCGAACAGATACAAAAGCTATCGTTCTACTGTGACTATGTTTATATCGATATCAAAAAGAGTGCCGCCGACCTAAATATTGCCGTGGTGCATAAGGTCGGCCATAGCGCTAACCTAGGTCATGCCACCACGCCCTTTAGCACCGAACTCTCAACAAGAAAAATCACCGAGTACACAGACCAAACCGCCGTCACCGCGGAGCTGCCCAATGCCAACCGTGCCTACGAAGCTATTCGCACTGAGTTTGACGATATGGCCAGTACCATCAATCAGGGCCGTGCACTCGATATTGCCAATCTCAAAGATGTGATCAACCCCCTTGTCGATAGTGTTATTCGTAATCCAGGTGCTAGCATCTGGCTGGCGAGACTTAAATGCCAGGACTCCTATACCTACAGGCATTGCCTCGCCGTTGCCATTTGGTGTGCCGTGATTGGCCGCCAAATCGGCCTGCCAAAAAAGGAGCTAGCCCGCCTGTCCACTGGTGGCATGCTTTTGGATATTGGCAAGTTAAAGCTGCCGCCGCAGTTGCTGAACAAGACCACACAGCTCAGTGAGAGAGAGTTTAATCTGATTAAAAAGCATGTGGATCTGAGCCTCAAAATGACCAAGGACTCAGCGCAAAACCTACCGGACTCGGTGATCGATATGATTGCCTACCATCACGAACGTTATAACGGCAAAGGCTACCCAAGCGGACTGCAGGGCACCAATATTCCCCTCTATGCCCGCATAGCAGCAATCGCCGACAGCTACGACGCCATCACTAGCAAGCGCGTCTATGCCGAGCCAATTCCCCATGCCACGGCTCTAAAGAAAATGTACGAATGGCGAGGCTACGATTTTCAGCCCGAGTTAATAGAAGCCTTTATACAGACAGTGGGTGTCTACCCCGTAGGTAGTCTGGTCGAATTATCCTCTGCAGAGGTGGGCATTGTGGTCAAAGAAAACCCAGGCAAGCGACTGCGGCCTCATGTGCTGGTAGTTTTAGACAGCAACAAGAAACACCTCGTCGAATTTACAGAGCTAGACCTAGCCACCTTTAAAAGCCCAGACAACAAAAGTATCGATATAGCCCGCACCCTCGAAACCGGTGCCTACGGTCTAGACCCAGAGAAACTATATATATGACAGCCAGTAGTTTTAATAGGCATCACTTTCTGGCAGCAGTGACTCATCAGCTGGAGCAAACCAAAGACGACAATAATCTCAGCGCCCTTGCCGTCATTGATATCGCAGAATTTCAAAAGGTTAATCAAACTATAGGTTACAGCTTGGGCGACCAGCTATTGGACAATCTTTTTACGCGACTGGTATCTGTGGTTAAAAATGAGGCCCATTGCCACAGAGTTAATGGCGACAAATTTGCCTTACTCATATCGCCACTGGTGAGTATTCAGCTAATACCTCTGCTGGCCAAAAAAATCATTGACCAGATAACCAGAGTCTTTGTCATAGACAATCACAGGGTGCAACTTAAGGCCCATATTGGATTTGCCGTCTCCACGGACAAACCCTCCGCAGAACAACTGTTACTCGAAGCCGAAGCTGAGGCTAAAGCCGCCAAGCGCAAGAAAATATCCTACAGCCTAAGCCAGTCCTCGAGCTACTCCCAGAGTTCTGCCTTAATAGTACTTGAACGACAAATTAGCGAAGCGCTCAATAACAATGATTTTGCGCTATTTTATCAGCCTAAAATCTGCCTCAGCAGCCAACGGCCTAGCGGCGCAGAGGGCCTTATTCGCTGGAACAAAGCCAGCGACCTAAATATTAGCTCGGAGCAGCTAGTGGCTACCATGGAACGCTGCGGCCAGATGCCCGAGCTATTTCGCTGGACCATTAACACAGCACTTAGAGAGTCATCCCATTGGCCAGAAACCCATGGGCCCTTATCGGTGGCCATTAACCTATCCGCCTCATGTTTGCAGCAGGACTCTCTGTTCGAACAGATTGAATCAAGTCTCAACCTCTGGGGTGGCGACCCGTCTTGCCTGTGTATCGAAGTAACCGAGTCTGCGGTGCAAGAAGACATGAGCCATGGCCTAAACCAGCTCAATAAAATAAAAGAACTGGGCGTTAAGATCGCTATCGACGACTTTGGTACCGGCTATTCATCACTAGAATATTTCAAATATATCCCCGCCAATGAACTCAAAATCGACAGATCATTTGTCGCCAATATGCTGGATAGCAAGGTCGATATGGAAATCGTTAAATTAATACTCGAATGGGGACGGCGTTTGGAGCTATCTACTGTGGCCGAAGGAATCGAGTGTCCCAAAGCTTTAGAGATTCTCTGTGAGCTCAATTGCGGCTTTGCCCAGGGCTATCACTTTAGCAAAGCATTACCTGAAAGCGAGTTTATAGAGTGGCTCGCAAAGTTCGACTCAAACCAATACTTTGATCAACACTTGACCCATCCGGAAGAGCATTTACCCCTGCGCTAGGGCTATTTTCTGCTATTCTCATATTGATTGGATGCTTAATGGATTAGCAAAACTGTATTAGCAGCTCTGTATTAGCAGCTCTGGATTAAAAGCTCTGGATTAACAGTACAAAACAAACGGGATGTTTATCTATCATGAATCAAACCGCACCAGCTTCGCAAACCACCAGCTACTCATCATTATCTGATGAGCTGTCCCATAGAGTCATCAGTCAATACAGCATCAGCACTGACCTCTCGTCCGAGCTGCGGGTTGCTACACTCGCCTACTTCAGTCTCCAGCAAGAATTTAATCGTATTAGCAAAGCCATAAAGACTGGCGCAACCCCCGAGATTGAACGCATAAGCCCATTATTGCAGGCCCTGGTGGAAAGTATTATTCGCAACCCGGCAGCTGGTGTATGGCTGGCCAGACTCAAAAGTAAAAGCAGCTATGCCCACCGGCACTGTATCTCCTGCGCCATACTCTGCACAGTGATGGGCCGGCAGCTAGGGCTGGATATTGAGTCTATGTTCAAGCTCAGCCTCGCCGGGCTATTTATGGATAACGGTAAGTTATTATTGCCCGATAGCCTAATGCGCAAAACCGAGTCCCTAACCGACGAAGAAGTACTGGAAACCCATCAGCACATCCAACTAGGGCTAAAGTCGGTCAGAAAAGCAGGGTTACCAGAAGAGGTTCTGCAAACTATTCGATCTCACCACGAGCGCTTTGACGGCAGCGGCTACCCAAGTCAGCTGGCGGGTACCGACATTCCTCTTTACGCCAGAATAGCCAGTATCGTTGACTGCTATGACGCCATGACCAGCCCAAGATATTACGCCACACCTATTCCCCACTCCGAAGCCATCATGAAGCTCGCAGGGTGGCGCAAATCATTATTTCAAAAAGAGCTGGTGGACACCTTTATTCAGGCCATCGGGCTCTACCCACCGGGTTCCCTTGTGGAATTAACCAGCGGTGAAGTCGCTGTAGTCAGTGATTTCCGTGTAGGTATGGGCAGAAAGCCAGAACTAACAGTAATTTTGGACGCCAACAAAAAGCGTCTGGTTAGAAAGAAGGTTCTTAAATTAAGCGGTAAGGAAGGCAATATAGACATTGCCAAGAATTTGCCGCCGGATGCTTATGATCTAGACCCAGAGGCGCTATTTTAGGCGAAGGAACCTTTTACAGGCTAAGGAACCTTTCATAGGCTAAGGGCTTCTTATCCGCTAAGGGCTTTTTACGGGCTAAAGGCTTTTGTAAAAAAATGAGATAAAAAAAGGGCTGCTTTACATAAAGCAGCCCTTTTTAGTAACAGCATATCCAACCTTAGATGTGCTTATTGGAATCCTGAGTCAATCGAGCCCACCACTTCAGCAACAGACGATCAGCACTCTCTTCCGCTGCAATACCAAGGCGCTCGTGGAGCTTTTTCTTGTGAACATAGGCAATTTCGTAAACATCCGCTTCCTTAATACGTGACACCAGATACTCATCACTGGTCTGGACATCATCAATTAGCGCCATACCCAGCGCCTGAGAGCCATACCAGGTCTCTCCCGTAGCAATACTGTCAATATCTACCTGAGGTCGTCTGGATGACACATGAGTCTTAAACAACTCATGAACATCTTCTAGCTCTTCGACAAACTTCTTGCGGCCTTTGGTAGTGTTTTCACCAAACATAGTCAATGTACGCTTGTACTTACCAGCGGTAAGAATCTCGTAATCGACATCGTGTTTTTTAAGTACCTTATTAAAGTTAGGCATCTGAGCAACTACACCGATAGAGCCAATAATCGCAAAGGGTGCCGCCAGAATTTTGTCGGCAACACAGGCCATCATATAGCCACCGCTAGCCGCCACTTTGTCTACACAGACGGTTAACGGTATCTGCGCCTTGCGAATACGGTCGAGCTGGCTGCTGGCCAAGCCGTAGCTATGCACCATGCCACCAGGGCTCTCTAGCTTAATTAAAATCTCATCGTTAGACGTTGCCTGAGTCAAAATAGCCGTAATCTCTTCACGCAAATGGCTGGTGGCAGAGGCACTAATATTGCCATTAAAGCTCAGTACAAATACGCGGCTCTTAGCCTTAACTTCCTCAATCTCGCCTTTATCGACCTTTTTACTCTCGGCTTTATTCTGCTTTTTATCTAGCTTGGCCTGCTTCTTTTTGGCCTTGTGGAGCTTTTTCTCTTCTGATTGTTGCAGAGCTTCATCCATGGTGGCGATTAGCATCGCTTCACTCATATCATCAAACTGCTGATTCAGAGGCGTAATTTCCAGATGACCTTTATCGCCACCCTGCTTGTTTCTTTGGCTAGCCCCGACAATCATCGAAACAATGATTCCGATAGCAATAACCACGGTAGCCACCTTGGCCAAAAACAACCCATATTCAGTTAAGAATTCCAAATTCCACTCCAGCAATAATAAAAGGTAAATTATAGATCAAATTAGTAACAGCGACTGCTTTGCCTTGGGCCTTCCCTAATCGAAATGACTGTCAAAGGCTTTTGGCAGCAGCCTTGGCAGTCGCCTCATCCACAAACTGCTTAATCAACCGCCCCGACATAATACTTGGCGGCGGCACATAAAAGGGCAAATCATCGTAACGGCACCAATTGGCCTCGCTGATCTCCACCCCATCAACAACAATCTCATCGGTCACGGCATCAGCAATAAAGCCCAGCATCAGCTGCCCTGGATAAGGCCAAGACTGGCTGCCCACATAGCGGATATTGGTAATCTCGACGCCGACCTCCTCAAGCACCTCGCGATGTAACGCCTGCTCTGCACTTTCGCCCGCCTCAATAAAGCCCGCTAAAGTACTAAATCGACCCTCGGGCCAATTTGGCTGCCGAGCTAACAAACAATGGTCTCCCCGAGTCACCACCACAATCACACAGGGGGATATACGCGGATAATTGCTCACATTACAGGGGTCACAACGCATGGAATGCTCGCTTGAGGCCGATTCCATAGCGCTGCCACAGGTGCCGCAAAACTGGTGTCTATGCTGCCAATCGAGCAGCTGAACAGCCCGACAGGCCATTGTAAATTCCTCATCCCCTGAGCTAGCCAGCAAGCTGCGCAGCTCAACCAGCTTGAAGTCGGTGGCTGCTTTCGCCTCTGGCGATAACTCCCAGACCTGACAATCTGTACCCTGCCACTGACCCAATAACAGCCGCCGCTCGCAGAAAAACTTCAGCTGATCAGCCATATCATGCTCAATCAGCAAGGAGTGGCCATCGCCTGCGGATACAGGCACAAGAATGTCCCCTCCAACAACGGCGAGCACCCATTTTTTATCTGTATTTAGAGCCTTGGGATTGGCGTGAAAGCCATTTGGGAATTGAGGACTGGACAACGGCTATACACCTTAATAAGTGGGTATTAATAACGCTCATAGTACTTGCAAAGTGACAACGCTGCAGCTAAGGTTTGAGCTCAATTTTTTGCTAGTCTAACATGAATAAAAGCAGGCGACTGCCCACTCTGTAAGACGAATAAATCCATAGAATTAAATTTGAGGATACTCCATGACACCAACATTGCCCCAGGCATTTAAAAAGAACTTTTTGGGTAATTCACCCGGATGGTACGAGGCTTCTATTATCGCCTTTCTGGTCCTGAACCCTATTTGTCTCTATCTGTTTGGCCCCTTTGTAACAGGCTGGATGCTCATCGGTGAGTTTATCTTTACCCTCGCTATGGCCCTCAAATGCTACCCACTGCAGCCCGGTGGCCTACTCGCCATTGAAGCTGTCATGCTAGGCATGGCAAGCCCTGACGCTGTTTACCAAGAGACTGTCGCTAATTTCCCGGTCATCATGCTACTGATGTTCATGGTCGCCGGCATCTACTTTATGCGCGACATGCTGCTCTTTGTCTTCACCAAGATACTTTTGGGTGTTAAATCGAAGACTTTGCTGTCGTTCCTCTTCTGTTTCGCTGGTGCGGTGTTGTCTGCTTTCTTGGACGCTCTAACAGTTACAGCGGTACTGATCACTATTTCGGTGGGCTTTTACTCTGTCTACCACAAGGTCGCTTCTGGCAAAAAGATTATCGATGAAGGCCATGATCATGGCGACGATAACAGCCTTATCTCTAACCACCGCCAGAACTTGGAAGACTTCAGAGCCTTTCTACGCAGTCTTATTATGCACGGCGCTGTAGGTACTGCTCTCGGTGGTGTAACCACTTTGGTTGGCGAGCCACAGAATCTGTTGATCGCCGAACGTGCTGGCTGGGACTTCATTGAGTTCTTCTTGCGTATGGCTCCAGTCACTATGCCTGTTCTTGCTGCCGGTCTTTTGACTTGTGTTCTGCTCGAAAAATCTAAGATCCTAGGTTACGGTGCGACTTTGCCGGAAGAAGTTCGTCAGGTGCTTCAAGAGTCTAGCGACCATGATGACTCAAAGCGCACTCAGTACGACAAAGCAGCCATGATCACTCAGGCAGTTGTAGCTGGTGTTCTGGTTATTGCTCTTGGTTTGCATTGGGCAGAAGTTGGCCTAATCGGTCTTATGGTAATTGTTCTTTTAACGGCGTTTAACGGCATTACTGAAGAGCACCGTATTGGCCATGCCTTTGAAGAGGCTCTGCCCTTCACGGCTCTTTTGGTCGTGTTCTTCGCTATTGTTGCGGTTATTCACGAGCAGCACCTGTTCTCTCCAGTGATTCACTGGGTACTGGCTATGGACCCTGCTATACAGCCTGGTATGTTCTTCTTAGCTAACGGCGTGCTCTCTGCTATCAGTGACAATGTTTTCGTCGCGACTGTGTACATCAATGAAGTCAGAGCTGTTTACGATGCTGGTGACATTACCCGAGACCACTTCGATAAGCTGGTGATTGCTATTAACACTGGTACTAACCTTCCTAGTGTTGCTACTCCAAACGGTCAGGCTGCTTTCTTGTTCTTGCTGACCTCTGCATTGGCTCCACTAATCCGACTCTCTTACATGCGCATGGTGATTATGGCTCTGCCATACACTATCGTACTGACAGTAGTTGGTTTGTTGGGCGTGCTCTATAACCTGTAATTAGAGCCACAAATAAAAAGGCCGAGTTAGCGATAACTCGGCCTTTTTTGTGTCCGCTCGATAGTCATCCCAATACTTTATGCAAATCTGGCGTCGGACGTTTTGAGTCGGGGCTCTGATCCGGCTTACCTATCTCTGCCTCCTTTCAAAACACGACGTGAATACGGTCGCTACCGGCATCCTGCCTAACGCGACACTCATACATCCATGTATATCGTCCATGCTGGCTACGGTTTTGAAAGAGAAAAGGGAAAGCCAAACCTCAATATCGCAGCAAGATTCAAGACGGGATTTATATTTGTTTGTTTGGTTGGTTTGTTTTTTTATTTGCTTAGCCGTACCGCGAGAGCCCAGATAGATCCTGGGGAAGCCCTGGCGATCAGTCAGGGCCCGCTTATGGGTGTGATCATTTTCAGTTTGAGAGAGCTCACTGTCTGAGCGCAGCGAGTTGAGCGAACGCTGAAAATGGTTGCACCCATGGGACCGATCGCCAGGGCTTCACCAGGATCTATGAACACCCACAGTCACTCACCAACACCCAAGCAAATACCAGACGAAAAAAAGGCCCGCAACCGCGAGCCCTTTTTAACCAAACAGTAAAAACTAACTGTTAGACAGAATAACCTTACCCTTAGCACGACGTTCAGTAATAGAAGCAAACGCAGCCTTGTAATCAGACAGAGGATAAACCTCAGTGACCAACGGCGAGAACTGTCCGCCATCGATCATCTCAATTAGCTCATCAAAGTTCTTACGTGATTCCATTGGATTGCGAGCTACCCAAGCACCCCAGAAAACACCGACCAACGAAGCACCTTTTAACAGGCACAGGTTAAGAGGAATCTTAGGAATCGGGCCAGAGGCAAAACCAATCACCAAGAAGCGACCATCCCAAGCAATAGCGCGGAACGCCTGCTCTGAGAAATCACCACCGACTGGATCATAGACAACATCTACGCCCTTACCACCGGTCAGCTCTTTAACCTTATCTTTCAGGTTTTCAGTCGTGTAATTAATACGCAGATCAGCACCAGCTTCACAGGCAAAATCTAATTTCTCCTCAGTACTAGCGGCAGCAATAACCGTCACGCCCATTGCCTTGGCAATCTGAATTGTTGCAATACCAACACCGCCAGCAGCACCCAATACCAACAGAGTTTCGCCGGGCTTAATCTTAGCTTGCTGCTTCAGTGCATAGTATGAAGTGCCATAGGTAATGGCAAAGCCAGCAGCCTGCTCAAAGGACATGGTCTCGCCCATACCAAATGACGTGTGCTCATTGGCTATACATTGTTCAGCGAAACCACCGATCTGTAGAGTTGCAATTACCTTATCGCCAACCTTACGGCTAGTCACGCCTTCACCGATAGCAGAGACAACACCAGCAACTTCGGCACCGGGGATAAACGGCAATTCTGGCTTAAACTGGTACTTGCCTTGAACGGTTAAAACGTCGGGGAAGTTTACGCCCGCCGCTTTAATGTCTAGGAGTATCTCGCCTTTACCTGGAGTTGGAACATCTTTTTCTTCCAGAGTGAGGTTCTCTGTAGGGCCAAATTCCTTACAAACTAATGCTTTCATAATTATGTCCTAGAAACTATTTATTATTATTTGTTAGTGCTATGAGCCACGGCTTTGGCCACAAACTTATCAGTCTGTTGGAAACCACCAAGCAGTACTTTTTCACCTTCAGGATTATCAATTGCGTCGATTTGAGCGCGAACATTTTCTGGGCTCTGCATCTCTGGTGGCAGGTAAATACCATCTGTCTCATAGATATGAGTGCGAGCATAACCACCAGCGCCAGCGCATAGAATACTGCGGTTAGGTGCAGCTTCATCACAGAGCGTTAGCAGACCAGCCGTAACGGCTTCTACAGTCATAATCTCAGACTGCTCTTCTGTAACCAGGCCCTCTAGCATACGAGTGCCAGCGGTTGGGGACAGACAGTTGACCTTCACATTGTACTTTTCACCCTCTATACAAAGGGTATTCATCAAGCCTACTACAGCCATTTTTGCAGCGCCGTAGTTTGCCTGACCAAAGTTACCATACATACCGCTTGAAGATGTGGTCATCACAATGCGGCCGTAACCCTGTTCACGCATCAGAGCCCAGACTGCCTTAGAGCAGTTAGCAGAACCCATTAAATGCACATCGACCACTAGTTGAAAGTCGTCCATGTTCATTTTGGCGAAGCTTTTATCCCGCAGGATTCCGGCATTATTCACCAAAATATCAACTCGACCCCACTTCTCGACAGCCTGTGCAACCATGGCTTCAACTTCATCCATCTTGGCAACATTAGCGCCATTGGCAATCGCTTCACCGCCAGCGGCTTCGATCATGGCAACGGTTTCCAGTGCCGCAGCACTGGATCCACCATCACCATTTACCGAGCCACCTAGGTCATTAACCACGACCTTGGCTCCCCGTGAAGCAAGAGCCAGTGCATGGGAACGACCCAGGCCATTGCCCGAGCCTGTGACTATGGCAACTTGATTATCGTATCTAATGGTCATGTGCTACTTCCTTACATGTACTGCTTAAATTCACGTCGTCCAATCACCATGCGGTGAACGGCATCTGGGCCATCGGCAAATCGTAGGGTACGCTGAGCGCCATACCAGATTGCCAGAGGCGTGTCCTGCGACAGACCTACACCACCATACATCTGCATGGCTTCATCAATAATCTTCAATGCCATGCTCGGTGCGGCAACTTTAATCATTGAGATATAAGGCTGTGCAGCGTCGGTACCAACATTGTCCATTAGCCAGGCGGCTTTTAGGCAAAGCAGACGAGTCATTTCAATATCGATACGCGCCTGAGCAATAATGTCGACGTTGCCACCCAACTTAGCTAGCGGACGGCCAAAGGCTTCACGCTCTAGAGAACGCTTAGTCATTAACTTAAGTGCAGCTTCAGCAAGACCAATTGAACGCATGCAGTGGTGAATTCGGCCAGGCCCTAAACGCCCCTGTGCCACTTCAAAACCACGGCCTTCGCCAAGGATCATATTTTCTTTGGGTACACGTACATCGGTAAAGCGCATGTGCATATGGCCATGGGGCGCATCATCAATATTAAAAATTTCCATGGCACGAAGATTTTCGACGCCCGGAGTTTCAAACGGCACAAGTACCTGAGAGTGACGTGAGTGACGTGGTGCTGCTGGGTTGGTGTTAACCATCACAATCAAAATCTTACAGCGCGGGTCACCGGCTCCAGAGATCCAAATTTTCTCACCGTTAAGTACCCACTCATCACCGTCGGCAACGCAGGAAAGAGCAATATTAGTGGCATCAGATGAGGCGACATCTGGCTCAGTCATGGCGTAAGCAGAGCGAATTTCGCCCGCTAGCAATGGCTTCAACCAGGTCTCTTTTTGCTCTTCGGTGCAGTAACGGGCCAATACTTCCATGTTGCCAGTGTCTGGGGCAGCACAGTTAAAAACTTCTGGCGCTAGGTGCGAACGGCCTGTCTCTTCTGCAATATAGGCATACTCAACAGTGCTTAAACCATGGCCGCCTTCAAAATGCGTAAGAAAGAAATTCCACAGATTTTTAGCTTTAGCTTGAGTTTTAAGGCCCTCTAAAATTTCTGTCTGGCGCTCTGTGAAGGTCCAGCGATCACCTGTATTAACCTCGGCGTGATACTCGGCCTCCAAGGGTAAGATTTCTGTATCGATAAAGTGTTTTACTTCTTCAAGTATGGGTTTGACCTTGTCGCTAATACCTAAGTCCATTGTTCTTATCCTTCTTATTATGAATTTATTATGTATTCTTTGGTTCCGGAGCTGCTGCTAGCAAGCGCTGATCTGCGCCATGACAAAACCCATGACATAAGTCCCTAGCTATTCTAATACAGCCTGAAACAAAAACGGGGCATCATTAATGACAACCCCATTTGAACCTTTTACTAATTAATAACCCGCCAGCAATGCAAAACGGTCTGTGTGGTAACTCTTGTCACCAAACATGGTCTGCGCTGGACGAGCTCGCTTCATAAAGAAGCCAATCTCATATTCGTCAGTCATGCCAATACCGCCGTGCATCTGCAAGGCTTCGTTACTAGCTAGCTCAGCGACTTCGCTCAGCTTGGCTTTGGCAATACTAGCTAAAATGGGCGCTTTCGCATCACCCTCATCCATTGCCTGCAAAACCTTGAGTACCACTGACTTACACAGCTCAATTTCACCCCACCAATCGGCAGCTCTATGCTGCAGACCCTGAAAGGACCCAATCAACACGCCAAATTGCTTACGCTCTTTCAGGTATTGCAGCGTGCGGTCAAAGCTTTCTTGGGCAATACCCAGCAGCTCAGCCGATAGGTACACATTGCCCGCATCAAGAGTAGCCGACAATGGGCCAAAGCCCTTGCCCTCTGCACCTAATAAAGCGGCTTCTGAGACTTCAACATTATTAAAACTGATGTTGGCGTAGTTGCGACAGTCGACCATGTCGGTGCGCTCAACTTCAACACCAGCCGCCGTGCGGTCTACCACAAATAAGCTGATACCTTTCACATCACCAGCATCGCCAGCTGTGCGAGCAGCGACAATAAGTTTGTCGGCAGTACAGCCGTCAGCAACAAAGCGCTTGGCGCCATCTAGTACGTAGCCACCCGCCTGCTTCTTAGCCGTCATACTAATCTGGGTCGGCGAATGATGTGCAGTTTCGTCCACAGCCAGAGCAGTGGTAATTTCGCCACTGGCAATTGCACCTAGCAGTGCCGTCTTTTGCTCTTCGCTACCAGCGGTCTTGATCGCTGTAACACCTAATATCGCCGTGGCAAATAGAGGTGATGCAGTTAACGTACGGCCAGTCTGCTCAACAATCTGCCCCATGCCCACATGACCAAACTCAAGGCCACCATAAGCTTCTGGAACCAAGATTGCGGCCCAACCCATATCGACCATCTGGGCCCATAGATTGCTGGCGTAACCAGTTTCACTGCCTGCATCGCGCTGCTTGCGCATCTCTGCCACTGGGGCAAACTCTGCCAAAAATCCCTGTGCAGACTCTTTGAGCATTTGCTGCTCTTCGTTTAATACTAATGCCATGATTCTGTTCCTTAAAAGATCTGTTAGTGCCAGTAAAAGGCTAGCCAAGGCCAAGGATATTTTTAGCAATCACATTCAGCTGAACTTCTGAGGTTCCGCCTTCAATAGAGTTGCCCTTGGTGCGCAGCCAGGTACGTGGCAACCAGCCACCATTTGACGCCTCACCATCCCAAACCATGGCGTCGCTGCCATTGATCTTAAGTAATGTTTCAAATCGACGCTTATTAAGCTCTGTACCGTAGTACTTCAACATCGCTGATGTCGCACCAACGCCGTGGCCCGATTTAACTTCGTCAGTCACGCGCTCTGCTGTTAAAGCAAAACAGGCACCATCAATTTCCCACTTGGCAACTTCGCCACGCAATAGCGGGTTGCGCATGCGACCATGCTCAAGGCCCAGAGTTTTCGCAGCAATTTGGCCAAGGCTCTTACCACCTAGATCTGCCATTCCCATGCCACCAATCATCTCGCGCTCGTGGGTCAGCAGGTATTTAGCAATAGTCCAACCCTGATTAATCTCGCCCACAACCTGGTCTTTTTCAACACGCACATCATCGAGAAAGGTTTCGCAAAACGGTGAGCTACCAGAAATAAGCTTAATCGGCTTGGGGGTTACTCCAGGAGTCTCCATATCGAAGAGCACCAGACTAATACCCATTTGTTTCTTGGCTTCTGAATCTGTGCGCAGCAGGCAGAACATCCAGTCGGCTTTATCGCCGTAAGAAGTCCATACCTTTTGGCCATTGGCTATAAAGTGGTCGCCCATGTCTTCGCCCTTAGACTGAAGGCCAGCCAAATCTGAACCAGCACCAGGCTCTGAATAACCCTGACACCAGCGAATCTCACCGCGAATAATCGGCGGTAAGTGTTGCTGTTTTAGAGCTTCAGAACCAAATTTAAGCAGCGCAGGACCAATCATCCAGATACCAAAGCTATCAAGGGGTGAGCGGGCATTAATTTTGGCCAGCTCTTCCTTTAATATTTTGTGTTCTGCTTTATCTAGACCACCGCCACCGTATTCAGTTGGCCAATCCGGCGCCGTCCAACCTTTGGCAGCCATGCGTTCCATCCACTGTTTTTGGTCTTCGCTAACGAACTTATAATTGCGGCCACCCCAGCACATTTCATCTCCACCTGGGGCTGAATGGCGCATAGACTCAGGGCAGTTTTGGTCTAGCCAATCTCGGGTTTCTTGCCTGAAAGCTTGTAGTTCACTCACATTAGTCTCCTGCTGTATCACACAGTTTGAAAGGGTTTAAAGGCCGACTGACTAGTCAGAAATTAGACATTAAATTAATGAATTGAACTTACAGTATGTTATTGTAACTTTCAAGTATCACACGCTAAAAGTCGGGTATTCCCGTGGCTTATGGGGGCAATACACAGTCCTACAGCGACCAGAATGACCCCGATTAAAACCGGATAATTAATAACTATAAACAGAGGGAAACATGACTAACTACGCAAACAAAAGCATTGTTCTAGCAAGCCGCCCTGTCGGCGAACCCAGCGCCGACAACTTTAGACTCGAAACCACAGAAGTAGGCGGGCTCCAAGACGGCCAGATTTTAATCAAAACGCTGTACCTGTCACTTGACCCCTACATGCGTGGCCGTATGAGCGAAGCCAAATCCTATGCCGACCCAGTGGCAATCGGTGAAGTAATGGCGGCAGAAAGTGCCGGTGTTGTGGTTGAATCCAAGTCAGACCTCTATGCCGTTGGTGATCATGTTTGCTCTCGCTCTGGCTGGCAGGAGTATTTTATCTCCGACGCCAAAGACCCTATGACCTACAAGGTCGATGCTGACCTAGTACCACTATCTGCCTATCTTGGAGTTTGTGGCATGCCCGGCCGTACAGCCTACTTTGGCCTAAAGCACGAAGGTAAACCCCAAAAAGGTGAAACACTGGTTGTTTCTGCAGCCTCTGGTGCCGTTGGTTCCGTAGTTGGCCAAATTGGTAAGAAGCTTGGCCTACATGTCGTCGGCATTGCCGGTGGCGACAAGAAATGTGCTTACGTTAAAGACGAGCTAGGCTTTGATGAAGTGGTTGATTACAAGTCTGATGACTTAGATGCAGCCCTTGCAGCCGCTTGCCCCAATGGCATCGACATTTACTTTGAATCCGTTGGTGGTGCTGTTACTGAAGCCGTCGCCAAACAGCTAAACCCAGGCGCACGAGTGCCTATATGTGGCTTTATCTCCAACTACAACTCCACAGACATCACCAAGGCGCGCACGCCATTCCACATCTTTGGTGAGCTAGAAACACCACCAGCCCACAAGTTCTTCTTGGTGTTTGATTTTGTAAGCCAATACCCAGAAGCCAATAAGGCCCTAACCGACTGGGTCACTAGCGGTGAGCTAAAGTATCAAGAGACCATTGTTGAAGGCCTAGAAAGAGCGCCAGAATATTTTAGCTGGCTGTTCAGCGGCAAGAACTTTGGCAAATTAGTTGTTAAGATTGCTGACTAAATTAGCTCAGCTATTAAGTACAAGATAAGCACAAGGAAAAATCCATGAGCGAAGCGTTACAGCAACTGTTAGATACCCTCTCATTAGAAAAAATTGATGAGAATATCTATCGCGGCCAGACTCCAGAAACCAGCAACAAGCGGGTTTTTGGCGGCCAGGTTTTTGCCCAGGCAATGCGCGCCGCTCAGGATACCGTCCCAGAGGATCGCATGGTGCATTCCCAGCATGCGTATTTTCTGCGGCCCGGTGACCCCTCTGTGCCCATTCTTTATCAGGTAGATGGTATTCGCGACGGTGGCTCGTTCACCACTCGCAGAGTCGTGGCCTCCCAGCGTGGCAAAGCCATATTTAATACCGAGATGTCTTTTCAGGTGCCAGAACAGGGCCTAAACCATCAAGCGGATATGCCCGACTGCGTTGGCCCTGAAGAGCTGAGCTCAGACAATGAGCGCTGGAATAAATTAATAGCAGAACAGAGCGGCAAAACTGCATCAAGAGCAGCGGCGCACCGGCCTACTCTGCGCCCTATTGAGATGCGTTCGGTAAATCCGGTAGATTACGCAAATCCGACCAGCCGCCCTCCAGAACAAATAATCTGGATTAAAGCTAGCGGCTCTATTGCCGATCTAGCGCCCCAAGACGACCAACCACTGCACCATGCTATTTTGGCCTACGCCTCAGACTTTAGCTTAATGGGCACATCACTCTTACCCCATGCTGTTAGCATCATGAACCCTAAACTGCAGCCAGCATCGCTAGACCACTGCATATGGTTTCACGATAATTTTCGCGCTGACGAATGGTTACTTTATGTAATGGACAGCCCTAGATCGAGTAATGGTCGAGGACTGAGCCGAGGTTCATTCTTTAGCCGTGACGGGCGATTAGTGGCCAGCACCATTCAGGAAGGTTTAATACGACTGCATCAGTAGCCGCGAGCCTGAGCAATCGCCCAGGCCTCAGTTTTCTATTTCAGATACATTTAAAGTCTAATGGCCCCGCGGGTACAGAACCAAGCTACCCGCGAGGTCATCAGCAAATACGCCTGTCAAAATGCTAAGTTAAGTTTATAGCCTTTTAGAAAACATCTTCTGACTCGGATATAAGAGACGTATATTTTGGAAATAAGGCGATTAACCAATAAAGAGCCAAAATTCCAAGTATAACGATATCAAAATAATAATAGATTATCTATAACTGTATAGAGACTAATAAGATATATATAAGGTATTTTTAATACACATAAGAAATAATATTGTTATATGTATAGATTATTGGGCGCAAGTATAATAATAAGACACTGAATAACTGCTGTTACTTAAGTATAATCAGAACACATAGTTTATTGTCATGACTTAACAGTCATCATATTTTTCCTTCTAATAAGCCAAAGAATTGAACAAAAAATAGAACAAACGACCTCTCTATGCGATACTGCATAATAGAGGCGAGCGTATATGTTTGAAATGATCACTAAAGTAATAGACAAGCCCGGCAGGAAGCCTCGAAAGCCGTCAGATAAGCATCTCCCGATCTTTGAGAGAATTAAAGGTCGCTCTATGGATGCTCTGCGTCAGGGTATTGTTGAAGCGAAATATCGTTTTCACGAAGAAGACGCAGAAACCGCGAACAAACTAAAAACCTCGAAGTGCTGGAAAGTAGACAAGGTAAATATCAACAACCCTGGCCAGGATGAGCTGGTATACGTTGGTATCCCCTGCGGCAAAAAATATATGCCCTTCTTACAAGATGACCAAGGCAACACTGTCTCCACTAACCTAATCGCCAGCGATAAAGTGGTTGCACAGCTAGAGGCCTTCCTTGTCGCCCTAGAAGCGATGCAAAAGACCTCTCCTCAAGGCAAGATATTTCATCAGCAAGCCATTGAAAGTTCAGAACCCCCCAAACAAAAAGGCAAGCCTGAGCATAAGAAAGAAATTAAGTATGACGCCGCCACCGACCAATGGGTCAAGGCCCCTAAGTCATAACGACCTATAAGTTCTGATACTTCTTCTGTTTGTTACTAACCTTTTTCAGATAATTTCGCGTTTCCCCGCGAATATGCCTGTTGGTCAAAAACCAATAAAACTCACTCACTGTCATCTTATTAATGCGCGCCAACGATTTAGTCTTATTGGCATTTTTATCTAGGCTGCGCCAGAGATTACCAGCACCACCGTTATAGCTCGAGATAATGGCATATTCTAGTTTTTGCGGATGCCTAATACCCGAGAGATAGCGAGTCCCCAAAATGCGCAGGTACCCCGCCGCCACTTCAATATTGTTACCGGGCTTATAAAGGTAAGAGGAGCTGGGCGTATGCTTATAGCCCTGAATAATCGAGAAATAGTCTCGGCCTGCCGTATTCGCTTTAATCTGCATTAGGCCCAGAGCATTGGACCCCGACCTAGCCATTGGGTTAAACGAACTCTCAGTTTCCATAATCGCCATCATCAGCGACACCGACACATTGTGCTGGCGGCTAGCAGCCTTAGCTAACTTAATATATTTACCACCGGCAATATTCTTGTGCTCTTCGGCCATGGTGATTTTAATTTTGAAGCGGCCGCTAGAAGACTGGCGAGCATTTTGGCTAAGGTGCTCGGCAAACATCTCCGCACGCCAAGGCTTATCAATTGGCTGGCCCTTGTGGTCTAAAATTTGTTTCCAAAAAAACGGCCTGTTGGTTTTGTCGTTGACTAAACCAAAATCTTTCGCTGTTTTGGCATCAATCACCGCAGGGTCAATTTGGGTCAGTACCACCTCAACAATGGCATCCTCCAGCCGCGCAATACTGGTGGCGGTAATCACCACCAAGCCAGTTTCAAAATCAATGACCGTGTCGCTATCAGCCATATCATTAAATACAAGCACCGATGGCTTAAATGAGCCCTCGTCATCTGCATCAAACTCAGCACTACCATCGGGGTCATTTTTATATTCCCACAGCAGCGCTGCGACGTCTTCATCGTAGGCGTCGTAATCAATCCCAATCGCTAGAGGAGAAACTAGAAATAACAGAATATAAACAATGGCGAAACGATAATTCATAAAACCTTCAATGACCTTTTAAACCTTGTAGGCATATTCAGGGTTCTGCTCGAGCATGCCTTGGCGCATACGCCGCATACCCTTTAACCAGCGATCATAATCAGCACCTTTACGCTGTGAATAAGTCGCCAGCTCAGCATGGGGAAGTATCATAAAGGTCTCTTCCTCCATACCCGCGTAAATAGCATCCGCAGCTTGCTCAGCCGTCATTACTTCGTCCTGGCCACTCACACCTCGACCACCTTCTGTCATGGCTGTCGCAACATAAAGAGGGCAAACCACAGAGACTTTAATATTGTCATCACCATGGGTAATCGCCAGAGATTCGGCAAAACCAAGGGCAGCTGTTTTAGTAGTCGAGTACGCAGCATCACCCATTTGGCACAGCAGAGAAGCGCCTGAGGCTACGTTAACCAAATAGCCGCCACCGCGTTTGATCATGCCCGGCACAACAGCCCGAGCGGCAAACACATGGGCCATCACGTTAATATTCCAGCTAGCGGTCCAGTGATCATTGGGTGCCGAAGCAGCCATCCAACCTGGAGCATCGCTAAACGACACGCCCGCATTAGACACAAAAATATCGATGGGGCCTAGCTTGTCTTCTGTCTCGGCAACCAGCTTTTGGATTGCCGTTTCGTCGCCCACATCCGTAGACACTGCAATGCCGTTAATAGCGTTAGCCAACTCGTTTGCTGCGCTCATATCTAAATCTGCCACTGCTACCTTGGCACCAGCCTCTGCAAACTTTTCACAGAGCGCACGGCCAATACCATTGGCACCGCCAGTCACTACCACTACCTTATTATTAAGATCCACGGTCCCTCCTAAAAATTATTATCTTGTTATCTTATTATTTTGTTAGCTTTTATATTTTATATTTTAGCTTACTAGCACGGCCTCTAAAGCCGCTCGTATTGACTGGGGAATGGCCATAGACTTGTCTGTTGCACGATCCACAAATACGTGGGTAAAGGTGCCATGGGCAGACGCGGTTGGCTCGCCCTTTTTAAAAATACCAATACCATATTCCACCGAGCTATTACCCAGTCGGTTAACCCTAAACCCAGCCTCTAACAAATCTGGGTAGGCCACCGGGGATTTGTACTGGCAACTCGACGCCACTACAAAACCAATAACCTGCGCCTTATGAATATCCAAACCGCCCTTTTCTATTAGGTAGTTATTAGCCACCGAATCGAAGTAGCTGTAATAAACCGTGTTGTTCACGTGACCATAGATATCGTTGTCCATCCAGCGGGTGGTGATATCTGTAAAGTATTTATAGTCTGAACGCTGCCCTGCGGACTGTTCTGGGCTAGTGCCTGAATCTGTCATTTAAAATGCCTGCTCGTAAATAGCCAGCGCATCTTCAAGGCTGACCTCACGGGGGTTATTAATTAGTAATCGCTGCTGCAACATTGCCTCTTCGGCAAGCAGGTTCAAATCGCTTTTAGCAATATTCATCTGCTGTAATGTAGTTGGCAGACCAAGGTCATGTGCCAGTGTTAAAAAGTAATCTGCCAGCAACTCTGTAATGGCGATTGGGTCCTGGGGTAGCTCAATACCGGGTAAAATAATCGGCGCTAACTGCGCGTACAGATCGCCGGCATGGGCAGCGTTAAAGCGCAGCACATGGGGCAACACTAAAGAATTACTTAAGCCATGGGGTATATGGTAATTGCCGCCCAAAGGATAGGCTAAGGCATGCACAGCTGCCACAGGGGCATTGGCAAACGCCTGGCCGGCGAGCATGGCACCCAACAACATGGCACTGCGTGCTTCTAGGTTATCGCCCTGTTTAACGGCAGTTTCGATATTGCCTGCCATCAGTCGCAGAGCCTCACAGGCAAGCATATCTGACAAAGGGTTCTTGAGACGTTTAGTGGTAAAGGCTTCGATGGCATGAACCATGGCATCAATACCTGTTGCTGCCGTTACCGCGGGAGGCAAGCCTGTGGTTAGGCCTGCGTCAAGAATAATTTTGTCCGCAAGAAGCGTGCGACTAACCACTCCAGCCTTGGTCGTTTCGCCAGTAGTAATAATCGACACCATGGTCGCTTCCGACCCTGTACCCGCTGTCGTTGGCACCTGAATCAAAGGCAATCGGCCACCGCTAATCTGATCAACGCCATAAATATCTGCTAGCGCCTGCTCACCTTTAATCAGCACTGCTAGCAGCTTGGCTACATCCATAGAGCTACCGCCACCAAACCCAATAACACCATCGCAACCAAACTCTTGGGCCACACGCACGGCATCCATCACCACAGCTTCTGGTGGGTCGGCAACCACGTCGCTGTAAATATGCAGGGCAATGTTATTGGCTTCAAGGTTGGCTACTGCAGAATCTAAAAGCCCAAACTTAATAATCCCTGGGTCGGTGACAACTAGTGCACGCGTAATACCCATACCAGCAGCCATGTCCCCCAACTGCCCTGAGGTGCCTGCACCGGAAAGCACATCGGCCACCGCACTAAATAGAAAATCATTGTTCATAGGAGACTCTTATTATTTTTTATGGGCTTTAAGCGCGCCGTAATAGGCCATTAATAAATAGTTGAAAATAGGCAGCCGATAATTCTGGCGCCCTTATATCGTCCATCCAATCTGCAAGGTCCGGGCTAGCTTCGACGGCTCCCGACAAAACGTTCTGGGCAATATCTATATCAATTTTGCGTAGGGTGCCGTCGTCAAAACCCTCACCAATATAGGTACCCAATATCTTATTATTGTCTTGGGTGGCTTTTAAAATGTTTTTACGATGCTCCTCATCTAACGAAGGTAGTGCCCGGTAACGAATCAAAGGCCCCTCTTCACTAAACTGCACATTAAATAAGTACCGCAGTGACAGCTCGATCTTTTTGAGGCCAGTACCCTCGGCTGAACCCGCCTTATTAAGCAGCAAACCTTCAACGTCTAGAGTGCGGTTAAAACACTGGTATAGCAGCTCTTCTTTATTTTTAATATGGTAGTAAAAAGCACCTTTGGTAACATCTAATGAACTGGCAATTTCATCCAGTGACGTCCCTTTGTAGCCTTTTTGATTAAAGTAAATTGAACCAGTGCGGTAAAAAGCTTCACGCTTCATGCGGTTCTGCACTTCGCGATCAAAGCTATCTAGTGGTAATTGGTTGAGCCGCGGAAACTGAATATCATCAAACTGGTGCTGCTGTGCTGACAGGCCATTGAGCAAGATATCTAGAACAGCATCGATCACTGGCTCGGGGTTGGCCGCATGGGACCTGTTGAGCCAAACCGGAAACCACTGCAACACCGAAAAAATACCAGACACTATCACCGCAGGGTCAGCCTTGCCTCTAAGGGGTACTTCGATAAGGCCCTCATCAATACCCTGCTCAACCATTTGTTGGCATACCGCAAACACCTTGGTCCAGCGCTGCTTAATATCGGCTGCGTGTGCATCATCCAAGGCAGACACCTCGGTCAACATAGCAAAGTGCGGGGCGACGCCCTGCAAGGTATCTCTGTACTGATAAAAATGCCCTTTGACCATGGAGACAATCTTGTCGACACCGTTTATAGGTAGAGCATTAGCCTGCTGCACGCGGTCCAGCCACATGTCACAGCTAGACACATAGCACTGATAAATAAGGTCTTCTTTGGTTTTGACGTAGTAATAGACGCAGGTTTTGGTGAGCTTCATGCTGCCGGCAATATCGGCTAGCGTAGTAGCACGCGAACCCTGCCAATTAAATAGCTGAGCGGCCTCAGACAGAATCGACTGAAACTTTAGTTGGTGCTGGCGCCCCTTCGAAAAAGGCGAAGCCACCGATTGGCTGATAACTGAATTCATGGCTAAGGTAGGTAAACCGCTTTAGTTCAATAGTTATACTAAGCAGAAGAATAACATACTCGAGTACTAGTGAAACCCATAAAACGGCTATTAAGCCATCGCGGTCAAGACCATCTTCACCGCAGCAATACCAAGCACAGCAGCAAGTAATTTTTGAAGGGTTAAGGAAGAGGCTCTGTGAGACGCTAGCTCTGCACCAACCAGACAGCCTATAAACGCAGCGATTAGCAACCAGCCAGTGCCCATAGGCCAGGACTGGTCACTCACCAGATAACCGGCCAGCCCAGCAACAGAATTAAGCAGAATAAACCCCGCCGCAACAGCCGCACTTTGGCGCATAGAGCACCAACCAAAAATGAGCAGTATAGGGCTTAAAAACACCCCGCCACCTATACCTGTGAGACCAGAGGCAAAACCAAGAACCGCTCCCAGCAGCAGTGTTATAAACAGCGTAGGCAGACGAACAGTATCTGCGGGCTTGCTGACCAGCAGCATGCGAACCGCAGCCACCAATAACAAAACGCCCACCAAAATACGGTAAGCCGAAGCTTCCACAGTAATCATGCCGCCAATAAACGCCATAGGCGTCGACGCCAGCACTAGGGGCCAGAACAGCTTATGGGGCATTATTTTGTAGGGTTTAAACCGATAGAGTAGCCAGCAGGTGACGACAATATTCATGAGCAATGCCGCCGGACGCATGGTTTCCGGTGCCAGGCCCCACAGCGCCATGGCTGCCAAATACCCCGAAGCGCCGCCATGACCCACCGAAGAATAGAGCACGGCCATCAAAAGAATAGCCGCGAGTAACCAGTAGTCATAGGCCAGTACAAATAGCTCAGCCACCGGCACTAGCCTCCGGTCATATTCATAAAGCGCACAATGTCGGTTTGCTCAGGGTCAAAATAATGGCGCTCTGGCTTGTTGGCCATGGCATTCACAATAGTCGTTTTTAGCCGTTCGCTATCGCCAGGGTAGCTGCGCAAAATCTCTCGTAAATCGACACTGTCTTCATTACCCAAACAGAGCAGTAAACGCCCTTCTGCGGTTAACCGCACCCGATTACAGGAGCTACAGAAGTTATTCGACATGGGCGAGATAAAGCCAATTTTAGAATCGCTGTTAGCGACTCGCGCATAGCGGGACGGCCCACCGGTAGTCTCGGCACTATCGACCAAGGTAAATTCAGTCTCCAGCTGCTGGCGAATATGCTCGCTGGTCACCTGTGTCTGGGCACGCTTATGGGAAGATATTTCCCCGAGAGGCATCTCCTCGATAAAAGAAATGTCCATTTGATTATCTACCGCAAATCGCGCTAGATCTAAAACTTCGTCGTCGTTAAAGCCCGCCAAAATAACGGCATTGAGCTTAATACGTTTGAATTTTGCCGCGCCCGCCGCCTTAATGCCAGCTAGCACTTCGCTCAGGTCGCCCACACGGGTCAGCGCTTTAAAACGCTCTGCCTTAAGGCTATCGATGCTGATGTTAATACGGGCCAGGCCAGCGTCTTTTAAAGGCTCAGCCATCTTGGGCAGCATGACCCCATTGCTGGTCATTGTTAACTCATCTAGGCCCGACAGACTCGCCAAGGACTCCACCAACTTTAAAATATCTCGCCTAATAAGCGGCTCGCCACCGGTTAAACGAATTTTACGCACACCCAGCTCTACAAAAGCAGTAGCCGTATCTCGCAGCTCTTCTAACGAAAGAATCTGCTGCTTAGGCAAAAACGTCATCTCCTCGGCCATGCAATAGGTGCAGCGCAGATTGCAGCGATCTGTGACCGACAGGCGCAGGTAATTAACCTCGCGGCCAAAACCGTCGGTTAGCGTCGACTTGTCATTCAAAGGCGGCTTGTTATTCAAGTGGCTGTTACTCAAATTCTTTCACTCTCAGCACTCTTTTTACTCTCAGCATCAGGTCTATCAGACTAAAGTGCATAGGGTAGCACGTCAACCAAGTCGCCCTCTGCTATGGATTCACCGCTCTGTTGCACCACAAAGACATCGCCCCAGCAGGCAGATGAAAGCACACCGCTGCTCTGGTTAGTGGATATCTCGACCCCCTGCTCAGTCAGGCGACCACGCAGGTACACCTCACGTTTTTCGCCTGCTTTGGCAAACTGCGCCACGGCCTTAAGCGGCTTGGGCGCATTGACTGGGCTACAATGGCAAGCCAACAAAAACGGCCGCGCCAAAATCATAAAGGTCACAAAAACAGAGGCTGGGTTGCCCGGCAAACCTATAAAAGGCGTACCTGCCACATGGCCAAAGGCCAGAGGCTTACCCGGCTTAATGGCGACCTTCCAGAAGGCCATAGCACCGACTTTCTCAACGGCAGTCTTTACATAGTCTTCATCACCCACAGACACGCCACCGGCACTAATAATTACATCACCGCGCATGGCTGCTTTTTTCAATACGTGCTCAGTCGCCTCGCGACGGTCTGGCACAACCCCTAGGTCGACCGCGGTCATACCCAAGGATTCAATTAAGCCAATTAACGTAGCGCGATTAGAGTTATAGATTTGCCCAGATTGCAGCGGCACACCCGGCTCGACCAGCTCGTCACCCGTCGAAAATATAGCTACTTTAAGGGGCTTAAATACATCAACTTTTGCCAAACCCACAGACGATAGCAGTCCCAACTCTTGGGCGCGCAGGCGAGTACCAAGCTTGAGAATAACCTCGCCCGCTTGAATATCCTGACCCTGAGGCCGGACATTAGTACCACTTGCAACCTTTGTATCAACAGAAACAGACTCATCCGCCTCTTCGCAATTCTCTTGCATGGCCACAGTGTCTGCACCAAGCGGAATTTCACCGCCGGTAAAGATCCGCGCAGCGGTCCCGGGCACTAAAGGCATAGCCACTGATCCAGCAGGAATGCGCTGGCTCACCGGCAACTTAAAATTATTGGCCGCAGCATCTGCTGCGCAAAAGGCATAACCATCCATAGCGCTATTAGCTGCTGGTGGCACGTCAATGGTCGATGCAATATCTACGGCAATCACTCGGCCCAATGCTTCCGTCACAGGCACAGACTGGAGTCCGGCGCGGCGGCGATCATTGGCAAGGGGTTGCGCCTGGGCAATTAGTTTTTGTATAGCTTCAGAAACTGTGAGCATTATTGTGATTTTCTACGTACGTGTTGGACAAAGTTGCAGGGCTCAAAAGTGCTATCGAGCTGCTCGCGAATAATACCGTTCCAAGCCGTTTTACAGGCACCAGTAGAACCGGGCACACAGAAAATAGCAGTGTTATTAGATAACCCAGCCAGGCAGCGTGACTGCACAGTAGAGGTACCAATTTCCTCATAGGAAAGCTGACGAAATAACTCACCAAAGCCTTCAATATGTTTATCAAACAAAGGGCTCAGCGCCTCTGGAGTACTGTCGCGGCCGGTAAAGCCCGTGCCGCCAGTGGTCAAAATAATCTCGACCTCTGGGTCTGCGATCCATGCCGATACGATGGCACGCATTTGGTACACGTCATCAATCACTAATTTGCGGTCGGCCAAGCTGTGGCCTTCTGCCTCTAGGGCCTGCTGAAGGTAGGCACCGCTAGTGTCGGTGTCTAAATTGCGCGTATCTGAAACTGTTAGTACGGCCACTTTTACAAAGCGTCGCGGGGCTGATGAATCATGAGCCACTGATGTTACTCCTGTCTTAATCGTTGAATAATGTGCTGATGTAAATGTTACGTTGGTGTAAGTGTTACGTTGGTGTAAGTGTTACGTTCTTATAAAAAGGTACTTGGGATATAAAAGTATCTTACTTATTAATGCTCAAGGCGCGGCGCATACACCACAACCCTCTTGGGCCTGTGCTTGCAAATTGAACCAGCGGCCAGCCTTGCCATCGTAGCGCTGCATCTCACCATGCTGAGCAAAGTAACCCAGCAACATGCGTATCACCGTGGTCGCCTGCAAGCTACCCATAGCCCCCAACACCGGCCCAACAACACCCGAATTACCACAGTTCATGGTTGGTTCGGCAGTATTTTCAGGGATGATACAGCTAAAGCAAGGGTTCTGGTTATGACCAAAATCAAAGGCAACCAACTGCCCTTCCCAACCAATGGCCGAGGCACTCACAAAGCCAATCTTGCGCTCCACGCAGTGGCGGTTCATCAAATGACGCGCCGCCAAGTTATCGGTGCAGTCCACCACTAAATCATAGTCGCTAGCCAGCACTTGAGCAGACCCATCCGCAGCCCCTCCAGTAGACAGCTCGTAATTAAAGGCCGACACCTGAGTCTCTGAATTTAGTGCCTGCAAAGCCTTTGCTGCGCAGTCCACCTTAAAATCACCACAGTCTTCAGGCGTATACAACACCTGACGCTGTAAATTACTGAGCTCCACCCTGTCTGGATCACAGAGCGAGAGCCTGCCAATACCCGCCGCAGCCAAGTAAAGGCTAACAGGGCAACCCAGCCCACCCAACCCCACAATCAACACATGGGCATTAAGCAATTTCAACTGCCCCGCCTCACCAATATCATCCATCAGCAGGTGACGGCTATAGCGCATAAATTGCTGGTCGTCTAACGACATAACAAAGCCTCCGCCTCGGCAAGCTCATCGACTGTATTAATATTAAAAAACGGGCTCACAGCCTGTTCAGGCCAATCGAGATACACCGTATTCAAACTCTCAAGTAAGGGCTTGAACCCACCAAATTTCTTAACCAATAACGCCTGCTCAACCGCAGCAGCAACTCGCTTATGCCAAAGAGAAAACGTCGGCTGGGCAAAACCCTGATAACGAACACAGGCAATATCTGCATCCTGAGCCATTATCTGCTCGTGCAATTGCACGACCAAATCAGTGGGAATAAACGGCCCATCACAGGGCACCATCATTAGATAGGTCGCCTGCCCCAGCTTGTCACTGGCCAGCGCACTATGCAGCCCCATTAAAGGCCCCTGAAAGCCATCAAGAGCATCTGCCACTAAGGGGTAACCTGCGTTGCCACAGAGCGCCGAGTCACCATTAATTACCAGCTGGTCTACCTGAGGTGCCAGCCGGTTAATCACATGATTAAGCAATGTTTTGCCACCCAGAACAGCCTCGACCTTATTAGCGGAACCCATTCTGCTAGAGCGACCCGCGGCGAGAATTAGACCATCGACGTTAAGCATGATCCGAGCCTTCAGCGTCACTTAATAAAGAGCCCTCAGCGTTCTTAGATAAAGAGCCCTCAGCGTCTTTCAATAAAGAGCCCTCAGCGTCACCTAATAAAGAGCCCTCAGCGTTCTTAGATAAAGAGCCCTCAGCGTCACCTAATAAGGAGCCTTCAGCGTCACCTAATAAAAGGCCTTTATCCCAGCGACTCGCAGCCGCAGCATCCGAGTCTTTACTCTCGACCCAGCTATGCTCGCCGTCTTGGCTCACCTTCTTCCAAAACGTAGCCTTAGTCTTCAGGTAATCCATTAAAAACTGTGCCGCCTCAAAAGCATCCCCACGATGCTGGCTAGCCACCCCAACAAACACAATCTGGTCTGTTGGCAGTAACTTACCCACGCGGTGAATTACCGTACTGCCAATTAAGCTCCAGCGTTCGTGAGCCTGCTCGACAATCTCAGCTAACAATGTCTCCGTCATGCCAGGGTAATGCTCCAGGGATAAAGACTCGATTGCACCCTCAATTGCACCATCAAGCGCACCATCAAGCGCACACTCACCCTCGCCATCATCTTGAAAGTCCCGCACCAACCCCGTAAAGGTCACCACCGCACCCACAGTAGACGACAGCTGGCGCAGCAATTGGTATTCCTGAGCCAGATCAAAGTCATCAGTTTGGATACGAATAGTTTTCAAGGTGTTTATCCTCCGGTGACCGGCGGTAAAAAGGCAACTTCGCTGCCGTCCATCAACTGCTGGTCCCAGCCCACAATCATCTGGTTGACCGACACAAGCACCTGAGGCTCAGAGAGCTCTTTGGCTAAAGCAGGAAAGTCCACTGCTAACAGATCACGTATTTCTTGAGGAGTATTAGCCTGAATGGTTGACGGAACCCCTTTCGCAAAGTCACCCAAACGACCAAAAAACAATATATTAATCATTGAGCAACCCAGTCCCCAGACTTGCCGCCACTCTTTTCAAGCAACTTAGTCTCACGAATAATCATGCCCTTATCTAGGCACTTACACATATCGTAAACCGTCAAAGCCGCCACCGAAGCCGCTGTTAAAGCCTCCATCTCAACCCCAGTTTTGCCAGTGGTTTTGCACAGCGCAGTAATCACCAGCAGATTGCCCTGCAGCACGATATCGACAGTAATTTTAGACAGCGGTAAAGGGTGGCAGAGCGGAATCAAATCGCTGCATTTTTTGGCCCCCTGAATGCCCGCAATTCTGGCCGTAGCAAACAGGTCGCCCTTTGGCAGGTTGTCATCGGTGATCGCCGTAACAATAGCCGCAGTAAGCTCAACCTGAGACTGGGCAACAGCCGTTCGGACCGTATCCGCTTTACCAGATACATCAACCATATGGGCTTCGCCGCTGGCGTTTAGGTGGGTTAGCTGGGTTGGGTGGGACATAGGCTTCGATAACCATCAATGAGCTGAATAGCTGCCCATTATGGCAAAGTCTGGCGGGCTATTACATGATTTAAACGACCTACAAAGCTATAACAGAGATTTAAGGACAGTATAAAAGACCAGTAACAGCGCTATAAAAACGTAGAGATCTTATCCAGAGGTAGCCGCTCGATATCTGGCACCATCACCCCGTCCGCAGGGTAACCCACCACCAGCAACAAAAAGGGCCGCTCATGACTGGGCCGCTCGAGAATCTCCGTGAGAAACTTCATAGGGCTAGGTGTGTGAGTCAAGGTAGCCAACCCCGCCTGATGCAGAGCCGTAATCAACACCCCAGTGGCAATACCCACAGATTCCGGGGTGTAATAGTTCTTGTGCTTAGTGCCGTCCTCATCAATGGTCACCTTCTTCAAAAAGATCGCAATCAACGCCGGTGCCGTTTCCAAAAAAGGCTTATTAGCATCCGTTCCCAGAGGCGCCAACGCACTCAACCACTCATCCGAAGCCCGGTTAGCATAGAGCTCCCGCTCTTCCACCTCCGCAGCCAACCGAATGCTCTTCTTAATCTCAGGGTTTTGCACCACCACAAAATGCCAAGGCTGCATATTAGCGCCACTAGGCGCAGTGCCCGCCGCCAAAATGGCATGCTCGATAACTGATAAAGGGATAGGTTTATCAGAGAAGTCACGCACCGAACGGCGCTTAGACATTTGCAGGTAAAACGATTCAGCCTGCTGCTGCATGGCCTGCTCTTCCATAGGGGAAAAGTCTAAAGGGATGAATGCGTCTGTTTTGGCCATGGTGAAAATCTTGTGCTGATGAATACGGCAAGAGTAACTTAGCCAGACACATTAGCCAAATGGATGACTATCAAGCTCAGCGAACCATGAAACGGAGCGGTCAAGCTGGTCGCCCGACTACAGCAATAGCCGCGTTATAAACATTCGCTTGTCTAACCGCAAATATAACCTAGCAGCTGACTTCTGCAACGAGAACTACACTTAAGGACTATTACTTCAGCTTTTAGATGAATTTCATCATATTGACAGTAGTGAACTTCGATTATCTTGTCTTCGTAATCTGTCGAAAAACCTATATTACTGCGTTGAATTCGTGCCTGACCCTGATTTATTGAAAGGTGCCAATAGCAGCTACCGGCCAAAAGCGGATATTTGTAGCCAACTTGAAAACGATCAAAAATGTGCGCTAAAAATAGCCAATTATTACAAGACTCGTCAAACCCCGCGTTAAGCATGCAATCTTAACGACTATTTATGAGCGATTTCTGTATCGGTAAATAGGTAATCCTTGAGCTCTTTATCAAACGATGGATCCTGACGCCGTATCCATTCCAGCACCATGGCGGCATGTTCTTTCTCTTCATCGCGATTGTGAGCAAGTATGGCTTTAAGCTCGGGATTTTTGCAGGCATCAACGCGCTGGTTATACCAGTCAACGGCTTCAAGCTCTTCCATTAATGAGGTAATTGCGCGATGCATATCTCTGGTGGCATCGGTGAGTTCTTCGATGGGTTCGTGGTAGCCTTCATTTGCCATAGTGTTTGCCTCTAAATATTGTTTGTCTCTTAATTATTTGTCTCTAAATAGTGTTTGTTACTAAAAGCCGCTTTAATACAATGAATTACAGTGTTTGTTACCAGTTACATGATCCGTCATTCTCTGTCGCTGACCTCATTGATCGGTGGCCGATTTACATAACCTAAATGCCAAAGGTCAAGATTGGTTATCGCTAACGTAAATGTAGTTCAGATAATGAATACCTATAAGCGTAGACAACCGGCCTACACTCCACCGGAAAATGTTGGGGTCATCGTTGCTTCGGCCTTTGGCAATAAAGAGAAATATGGTGTGATGCAGCTAGTTGACTTAGAGTCAGTCATCTCGGATAGATTTGGGGTATTGAGCTACCCACTACAAGTACTAACCTTTCTTTTGCTTGCACTCATACATCAGCGAGTCGCCATCGGCTAGCAGAGCTTCTACATTGAGATGACAGTCTGGGTCAAAGTCCACTACCCCAAACGAAAAGTCGAGTTTATAGTCGCGGGTTGATTTGTGGTTATATTCGTCGATTCTCTTTTGTAGCCTTGCGATCACATCGACTGCTGAGCTTTGGGGGGTATCTAGCAACAGCGCGGCAAACTCATCGCCGCCAATACGGGCTACTAGATCGGACTCACGCAATGTATCGGTCAAGATGTTGGCGAAGGTTGCCAGTGCACGGTCGCCTTCTATGTGGCCGTGGGTGTCGTTGATTAACTTAAACTTATCTAGGTCAAAAAATACTAGGCAGGCTGACATGGTTTGACGGACGCACATGCGAATGGCGTGGCCTACTAGGGTCATAAAACCGCGTCTATTGGAGATGCCGGTTAACTCGTCTAACACTGCTAGCTGCACTGCTGCTAGCTCACGCTCAGCCATGGCGGCTAGGTCTTTTAGTGCGCCTAGGTCTTGCTCGGTAAATTCTCGTGGTTTGTCATCAATAATGCACAGGGTGCCCATCTTGCCGCCGTCTAAAGCACGGAGTGGGACGCCTGCGTAAAAGCGAATATAAGGTGCCTCAACAACTAACGGGTTGTCGTGAAAGCGTTCGTCGACTGATGCATCGGGGATAATAAAAACACCATCACCTAGAATGGCGTGGCCACAAAATGAGATATCTCTGCCCGTTTCGGATACCGATAACCCAGCACAGGATTTAAACCACTGGCGGTTGTCATCAACCAAACTAACTAGGGCAATGGGCACATCAAACAGGCGCCGCGCCATGCGAGTTAGGCGATCAAAGCGTTCTTCTTGGGGGCTATCTAATATATCCAATGACCTAAGGGTCTGAAGTCTCGCTACCTCATTCGGAGGGAATTCTGGCGTCTTCATGTAGAGTCTCCACTCTTAAAATACTTATCCTTTCGTACTGGCTAGGTCTCAAGCCTTTTACTGTGTCTAGAGACCCACTAATCGCTCACTTGGTGTGAACTTAGAGACGGGATATTAGCGAAGACCTCACTGTATTAGTGTGACCCAGTGCGGATTTTGATGAGATATGACGCGTACAAGTAGCTCTAGTAGTTCCGATTCAGTCGAATAAGTCGGCTGTGATATTCCTGGGGTCGGCGCCCTGCTCTAATGTTAGTAGCCGTTTTTTAAGGGGAAGCCCACCTCCGTAGCCCACCAAGTCGCCATTGGAACCAATAATGCGATGACAGGGAACAATGATCGCAATGGCGTTGGCACCATTAGCCGAGGCGACAGCGCGCACTGCTTTAGTATTGCCTATGCGTTGGGACAGTTGCAGATAGCTGCTGGTCTCGCCGTAGGGCACTTCTATCAGGGCGCGCCATACAGACTGCTGGAAGTCGCTGCCGACTAGCAGTAGCGGAAGGTCAAACACCTTGCGATTACCTGCTAAATACTCGTCAAGCTGGCTTCTTGCTGCCTGAAGCACCCAATCATCCCTGTCGACAAACTCGGCTTGTAAGCCCTGTTTAATGCGCTTATCAACTGCACCACGCATTTTGCGGTATTTGAAATCTAACAGGCACAGCTTCTCGTTATAGGACCCCATAACGAATTCAGCGTATTTGGTCTTGTAGGATTGCGTATCAATTTTGTTCATGGGAAAAGGCTTACGCGGTTACAACCAGCGACGCACAGACGCTTGATAGGCCTCAAACTCTGCCCCAAACAACCGAACCAGCGCCTGCTCTTCGGGGATAATTTGAAAGTGCTGGATGTACGCCATAAAACCAACGACTCCCACTAGCCCAAGTGGGGCACCAAGAAAGGTCGACCAGCCTATAAGTACTGTCGCCAGGCCTATATACATGGGGTTGCGGGTGATTCTGTAGACGCCGGAAGTCACCAGCGCAGAGGCTTGGTCGGGCTGCAGCGGGTTAACGGTTGTGGAAGCTGCGCGAAATGACACCATGCCCGAGATGGCAAAACCGAAACCAGTTATCAGCAAGATAACCGCCGCAAGCAAGCTCTGCTGTTCAGTCAACATGGGCGTGGTGGGTATTGCTTTGGAGATTGCCCATATCAGCACAGCAAAAACTAAACCGACGATGGGTGGAGGGATTTTAGTTTTAAGAGACATTAGGTTTAGCCTTATTAAGAGAATGATATTTACGTGTGACCTGCTCAATAGTAGCAACTTTTATTCAATTACCGAAAGGTTGCAAATAACCTGCTATGTACCTTTATTTGATATAAAAATAGTTGTATTCCAACTGGATTTAACCACTGTATATAACTACAGTTAACATAACCAGATCAACTATTACTCATTCTTTGTGAGACGGCTGCCTAGTTATTAATTGCTTAGGTATCAATATAGAGCCCTCTCTCGAATATATCTTAGTTTCAATTATCTGAAAATGCGCCCGCCCGGGAGGACAAACTCCACAGGCCGACGACTTTCCATAACAGATAAAAGATGTATCCATTATGAACATTGATAAGAGTAGTCAATCGACCCCAGACATGCCCGATCATTATGAGGTTTTAACCCACCCGTTAGTACACTTCCGCAACCCACCCTGCTTTACCGACTGCTTAGATATTTTGCATAACTGCTGCCACCTAATAGATCTGTTTGGCGCAGTAGATATAGACGGCGAAAGCACTGGCGATGGCCTTTCCGAGCAAGCAGCTAATGCCTTCTTTTGGCAGACTCGCATGCTTGAGAGTACGTTACGGTACGTGGGGCTGTCGCTGAAAGATGTTGATAACCGGCAGGCGGAGCATCTTGATCGGGTGACTAGTTCGGGGTTTTTTAGGGCGTTGGAGGTGGCTGGTGAGGGTGGTGGTGAGACGGGGTATAAGATGTTGGCTGAGGGGTTGGGTGTTGAGGCTGGGGATGTTGTAGGGTTTGTGGAATTGCTTAAAAAAGGTACCTTCAGTGACCCTAGCTAATCTCAAGTCTTCTTTTAACTTCTTCTAGGGTATAGGTATTACCTTCTTCTATATCTATAAGACCCTGAACAACCGCTTTTACAAAATCGACCTCTTCAGTGTTTCTCTCGTCTTCAGGAAACTCAGTGTTCATGATTATTCCCTAGGTTTTAATATCTGTTAGTTGTACCTACATAAGTACTTGTCAGGATTAGTAAGGAGAGACAGAGATTAAGCGCGCTTAGCTTCCTGCATAACCAATAAATTCTGAATCGCCATTTGCGCTATGGGCGTCAAGCCAATATCAGCTTCCGCTGGCTGCTCGGTAATCAGAGCTTTCATCGGCGGCGCCCAAAACTTTTCCAGATGCTGGGCCACTTGATCGGCGACCATTTCAGCGCTGCCATTTGCATTCATATTGAGTGCAATTTGATTGGTCATATCGACTAGGCGCTTGAGTTTTGATTCTGACATTTTTGTTCTCTTAGTTGATTCTTTGGCCATTGGCGTAGACCACATGGCGGCCAGTTCGGGTGAAGCCTACTAGGGTTAAGCCACTTTTCTCGGCCAGTTCTATGGCTAGAGATGTGGGGGCTGATACTGCGGCTAGTAGCGGTATGTTGGCGCTGGTGGTTTTTGCGACCATTTCATAGCTGGCTCTGCTGGTGATTAATACAAAGCCTGGCTCTTTATTTTGTTCTTTATTTTGTTCTTTATCTTGCTCATGCTGTTGCTCTTTTTTTGCCAGTGCACCTAACAATTTGTCTAGGGCATTGTGGCGGCCTACATCTTCGCGCACCAATAGTATCTCGCCCTGCTGGTTGCAGTAGGCGGCGCCATGGACTGCGCCGGTTTGTTGTTGCAGCTTTTGTTGGGCGGCTAAGGCGCTGGAGGCTTTTTGTAGGGCTTCGTGGCTTAGTGCTAGCTCTG
>CAJJAO010000011.1 GCA_905182265.1 gamma proteobacterium HTCC2207
CAAAATTGAGAGTGTGGTTAATAAAGGTTCGACAATTAGTTTTACCTGCGTTTTGTCTACCGTTGATATTGAAGATTCTAGTGCAATAGTGACCAATGGCATGAACCCTACTGAGCAGTTACTTGAAGGGTTAATCATTCTTGTTGCTGAGGACAATCCTTTTAATCAGAAATTGGTAGTTAGGCTTATGGAAGGCTATGGCGCCACCTGCTTGGTTGCCAATAATGGTTTAGAGGCTATCGAGCTTGCGGGTGAGCTGCACGCAGACGTTGTGCTGATGGACCTCCACATGCCCGTTGTTGATGGTGTCGTTGCCTGTGAGAGAATTATGCAGCAGTCGGGAGAAAGCCCGCCTATTATTGGGCTTACTGCGGATATTACGCAGGCAGAGCACCAGAGAATGCTCTCTGCAGGAGCCGTTAGCATTCAGTCCAAGCCTTTAAATGAAATAGCGCTGGTCAATGCTATTTTGAGTTCCCTCAGCGATCAGCGTAAGTTATCTGAGTCCTCCGATGGTGGTCTGTTGGCGTCGGTTATTCCCGCAGAAGAGCTTAAAACAGCACTTTTTGACGATCTGAGCAAGCTTGAAACCCATTTGAGTGGCGATGAGAAAATGAGCTTACGCCAAATCATTCATGATCTCATGGGGCTCTGCGGGCTATATGGTATGTCCGAATTACGTGAGCTAGTATTAGAGTTTAGAGCAACTTATGGCACTTTAGATGTGGCAGAGAATCTTGAGAAAGTGCGTAAAATCCGGCAGCACATTGACGATTTTTTCGACGCCAAATCTGCAGATTAACTAGTACTTTTGTATTAACTCGTCAGTGTAATTTCTTTCTTGTATTTAAACGTCTATCTTAGTACCTGCATTGACTCCTTGGCATGAAGCTTTGACAGGGACTTTACTGGTAAACATACACAGACCTACACTGCTGTAAGAAAGCTAACACTGATAAAAGGATGTTTTAGAGCGAAATTGACAGGGAGTTGATTTCTAAGGATAGCCCGCTCGCTCAGTTGTTAAATTTCGTTTGCTACCAGTTGTGCGGTATAGACGACTAGGAAGTCGTGCGCCATGGACGGCGCGGGTCAATCTTTTATTTCCAACAAAACCCCTAGGTGGTTCATCCTCCTAGGGGTTTTTGTTATTGCCCCCGTTAAAATGCTATGCCATGTGCAATTTAACTACTTTAAAGTCTAGGTAGGTTGGCGTTAGTTGGTGCTAGCTGGCGCTAAGAAGCCCAGAGAGCAGCTCCCCTGTTAGAGAATTGTTTTTACTCATAGGGCTTTAGAGCATAGACTGTGGCATCTAAAGAGCCCAAGAGAATATGCCTAAAAAGACCAAACAACCCGATCCTTTTGCTACCCGCGAAGCGGCTAAGTACGAGCGTCCTGTCCCCAGCCGCGAATTTGTCATAGATTACCTGAGAGAAAGCGTCGGCCCTGTTACCCACGAAGAAATCTGTGTAGCGTTAAATCTGACCGAAGAGGATCAGATTGAGGCCATGCGCCGGCGTTTGCGCGCCATGGAGAGAGATGGCCAGATCGCTCGTAATCGCCGTGGTGGGTACGGCACCCTAGATAAACTTAATTTGGTCAAAGGCAGGGTCATTGGTCATCCAGAGGGCTATGGCTTTGTCCACCCGGTACAGGGCGACAGCCAGGATATTTATTTATCCAGCTCGCAGATGCGGCGGGTATTCGATGGCGATATTGTATTGGTCAAAATTGCAGGCTGGGATCGCCGTGGCCGCCCAGAGGGAAGTTTAGTTGATGTTGTTGAGCGGAAAACAACACAGCTAGTAGGTCGTTATTTTCGAGAGAGCGGCACTGGGTTTGTACGCCCAGATAACCCTCGCATTAGTCAGGATATTTTAATTCCTGGAGATAAGGTGCTCGACGCTGAGCCCGGTCAAATTGTTGTGATTGGTATTACCGAGCCACCTTCACGAAATAGCCTGCCGGTAGGCCAGATTGTCGAAGTATTGGGAGAGCATTTAGATCCCGGTTTAGAAATTGATATGTCGATTCGCAACTATGGTATTCCCCACGAGTGGAATGACGAAGTAATTGCGGAGACGGCACTGATACCCGATGAGGTGCAGGATAAAGACTTGCGAGTGGATTTGCGCAATACGCCCCTTATTACCATTGATGGTGAAGATGCCCGGGATTTTGATGATGCAGTCTACTGTCAGCCAAAACCTCGCGGTGGCTGGACATTAATTGTCGCCATTGCAGATGTTTCGCACTATGTGGCAGTAGGGTCGGCCCTGGATATTGAAGCCTATCAACGCGGCAACTCGGTGTATTTCCCTAATCATGTGGTCCCCATGCTGCCCGAAAAGCTCTCTAATGGGCTCTGTTCTTTAAACCCAGCGGAAGATCGTCTCTGTATGGTTTGTGAGATGCAGATTGGTGCTGATGGGGGAATTACAGGTTATCAGTTCTATGAGGCGGTAATGCACTCCCATGCCCGCATGACCTATACGCAAGTTGCCCATATTCTTGCCGAGAAGGATCATGGTGATGACTCCGGTGTTCGCAAGCAGTTCGCTGCTATTTTGCCCCAGGTTGATGCGTTGCATGATCTTTACAGAATGCTACACAGTCGCCGAGCTAAGCGCGGTGCGATTGATTTTGATAGTCAAGAAACAAGAATCCTGTTTGATAGCCAGCGCAAGATCAGCCAAATTATTCCAGTGGACCGAACTGAGGCCCACAGGTTGATCGAAGAGTGCATGCTCTGCGCCAATGTCTGCTCTGCAGAATTTTTGGATAAGGTTAAGATCCCGGCACTCTATCGGGTTCATGAGGGCCCCAGCGAAGATCGCTTGGGCTCGGTGCGTGATTTCCTTGGGGAGCTTGGTATCGGTTTAGGGGGCGGCGACGACCCTCAGCCAGAAGATTATCAACGGGTTCTCAGATCGGTGAAAGGGCGCGATGATGCCGCTGTGATCCAGACGGTAATGTTGCGATCAATGAGCCAAGCGATGTATCAGCCGGATAATCTTGGGCACTTTGGTTTAGCATTTGAAGCCTACACACATTTTACCTCGCCCATTCGACGTTATGCGGACTTACTGGTACACAGAGCTATTCGCAGCCTGATTAGAAGCAAGAAAAAGATTGCTGATGTGCGGCGTGTTGAAGGTGCATCGCTTCTTGATCAACAGAGTATTTACCCCTATGAAACCGGGCGTTTAGCCGAGACCGGCGACCATCTTTCAGTGACTGAGCGCCGTGCAGATGAAGCCACAAGGGACGTTGTTAATTGGCTGAAATGTGAATACTTGATGGATCGGGTTGGTGAGGAGTACGGAGGCGTTGTCAGTGCAGTCACTGGCTTTGGCCTATTTGTGATGCTCGATGATCTCTATGTCGAGGGCTTGATCCATATTACCGGGCTGCCTAAAGATTATTATTACCATGAAGCATCTCATCACCGCATGGTGGGTGAGCGCACTGGGCGTATTTTTCGGTTAGGGCAGAAGCTAAAAGTCAAAGTGGTGCGTGTTAATTTGGAAGAGCGCAAAATAGACTTTGAGCTGGTTGATGGCGCTAAGACTGATACCGGTAATCCAGATGCTAAACCGCGCACCGCCAAAAAACCGCGGGGACCGTCAAAAGGTGCTGGCCAGGACAAAAAACGCAGTAGTTCTGGTCCCGCGGGCAAGAAAAAGCCGGGCGCCGCAGCCAAGAAGAAGTCTTCATCAAAACGACGCAAGTTCAGTGGAGGTAAGGGAAGCAGTGGCGGTGGCAAAAATAGCAGTGGCAATGACGGCGGTAGCAAAGGTCGCGCCGGCAAGCCATAGTTTGAAAAATGAGAGACAAAAAACAAAGATAAAAAAAGCCCCGCTGTTAACGGGGCTTTTTTATTACACATCCATAATATGTAACCATACTTTAATCAGGGCTAGCTAAGATGCTTTGGCAAAATACGGTTAACAACTTCCGCGATATAGCTTAAGAACAATGTACCCATGCTGCTCTTGTAGAAGTTGGGATCAGCATTGCCGACAGCCAAAATACCATAGAGGTTGTTATAACGCAGGGGTACGGCAGCTACAGAGCCCACCTGAAGACCTTTCTCTCCAAACAAGAATGTCATCTCTTCTTCGCGCAATACGCCGCAAACTGCACGATTTGAGCCAAGTAATGTGCTCACCTGTTCATTAGCTTTTTCTATGCTGGATACTCGGGCCATGGTGCGCGGTAGAGTTTTTTCGTCTCCTAGTAATGTCAGGCTGTAGAAATCGATAGCAAAGTCTTTACCCAGACTGTCATAGATTGTTTCAACCATGGCAGGCATGGTTTTGGCTTCCAGTAAATTGAGTACCAGACGCTTAGTTTTTTCAAATAAGAGATCATTGTCGTGGGCTGTGGCCAGCATGCTGTCCAGACGATCGCGCATCTCTTTATTGCGACTGCGCATAACACCGATTTGACGTTCTACCAGAGATACTGCGCCACCGCTGTTATGGGGCAGGTTTAAACCCTCGAGGATATCTGGGTTATGGTCTAAAAAATCTGGGTTATCGCGGAGAAACTCACTGACCATTTCTTCCGTTGAATTGATTTGTTTCTCTTCGCTCATATACGTATTCGCCCATGGAAAACACTGACTGCAGGTCCAGTCATGAATAAGGGTGTGGTTTCACCCTGCCAATCTATTTGCAGATCACCGCCATTAAGATGCACGGTTACGGGAGAGTCTACCAGTTCCTGCTGCATGGCTGCTACTGCGGCAGCGCAGGCACCAGTACCACAGGCCTCGGTTTCACCGACACCTCGTTCAAATACCCGAAGCCTAATATGCTGACGATCGATTATTTGCATAAAACCCACATTTACCTTGTTAGGGAAGCGGCTATGGACCTCTAGTTGCGGACCAAGGGTTTCCACTGGCGCTGTGTCAATATTATCGACCACCATCACAGCATGGGGGTTGCCCACAGATAGCGCCGCTATATTGTATTGACTGCCAGCGACATCTAATGGGTATAGCAGCTCGCGCTGCTCAGCCTCAAAGGGAATATCTGTAGGCTCCGACTGGGGAATGCCCATGTCTACTCGCACTAGGTTATTGTTGGTTAGCTCTAACTCTAAGATGCGATTCATGGTCTTAACGCGAATAGGGTTTTTTCCCGTAAGCTGGCGACCAGAAACATAGAGCGCTAGGCAGCGAGCGCCGTTACCGCAATGCTCAACTTCCTCACCATTTTTATTGAAAATACGGTAGTTAAAGTCGATGGTTGGGTCCGACGGCGGCTCAATGACTAACACCTGATCGCATCCGATTCCGCGAGTGCGATTAGACAGGCGCTGCACCATCTGCGCTGATACACGCACATTTTGCGTCACAGCATCGATAACGACAAAGTCATTACCTAAACCATGCATTTTGGTAAATTTCATCAACATTTGGTTGGCCTTAGCTCCCTGTGGGTAGGAGCTGTTCGCCCCTTACCAAGTCGGTAATGGTCTCGCGGGCACGAATTAAATAGGTTTTATCTCCGTCCACCATCACTTCTGGGGCTCTGGGTCGGCTGTTGTAGTTGGAACTCATGACGAACCCATAGGCACCGGCTGAGAACAGGCAGAGACGATCTCCCTCAGCAATAGCTAGAGGACGACCTTTGCCTAAAAAGTCTCCGGTTTCGCAGACTGGGCCTACGACATCGTACGTAGCCTCTTGGGCCGAGCTGTTATGTTTGATTGGCTGGATATCCATCCATGCTTGATAGAGCGCAGGTCGCAGCATGTCATTCATGGCGGCATCGACAATGGCGAAATTATTCAGACCATTGCTTTTGATGGTCTGAACTTCCATCAACAGTACACCAGCATTAGCGGTTATTGATCGCCCGGGCTCCATTACTAGGCTCTCATGGCGGCCCTCAAGTCGGGGTAACAGTTCGGCCATATAGTCAGCGACGGTCGGGGTGTCTTCATTTTGGTAGCGCACACCCAAACCTCCACCAATGTCTATGTGGTTAAGGCGGATTCCCATCGATTCAAGCTCGCTGACTAAAACCAGTAGTCTATCCATGGCATCGATAAAGGGCTTAATTTCGGTGATCTGTGAGCCGATATGGCAGTCAACACCGACCACAGAGATATTGTCCATCTGTGCAGCCCGCTGATATATCTCTGGGGCTAGATTAATATCAATACCAAATTTATTCTCCTTTAGCCCTGTAGAAATATAGGGGTGAGTTTTGGCATCGACATCGGGATTAACTCGCACAGACACGGCAGCCACTTTGTCTTGCTCTGCAGCGGTGGCGTTTAGCAGGGCCAGCTCGGTTTCTGACTCCACATTAAAACAGTGAATACCCACTTGCAGGGCTCGGCGCATATCGGTCGCAGTTTTGGCGACACCGGAAAATACGATTTTAGAGGCATCTCCGCCCGCCAGCAGCACACGCTCTAGCTCACCGCCCGACACAATGTCAAAACCGGCACCAAGATCAGCCAGAGTCTGCAGCACAGCAAGGTTTGAATTAGATTTAACCGCGTAGCAGATCAGATGGTCTTGATCGCCTAAGGCCTCTTTGTAGGCCATGAAATTCTGCCTGATGGCGTCTTTACTGTAGACGAAGCAGGGTGTGCCAAATTGATTGGCAATATCGTCGAGAGCAACATCTTCGAGATAGAGGTTCTGGTGTCGCGTTGAAATTGTATTGTGCATAAGGTCTTAGGATTCTGTATTTTCGGGCTCGGCGCCTGAGTTATCTGGAAGGTATAAAGCGCCTGTATTGCCACAGCCGGACAGGCAACTAAGCATTAGCAGGCATACTGCAAGCTTGATAAATTGGTGAGGCACCTGATGAAGTCCTTGGCGAAAAATTTGGAAAAACATAGGTGACCACCTTAAAAGATATAAGTATAGCGGCACTGGTAGATCACGACCAAACAATTATACTGCATGACAACTATTGGGAAGCGACATAATGACCGAAGCAGAATTTAACCAAATCGTCGATGAGTTAGTGTTTACTATTGAAGAAAGTATCGATGACAGCGGCGCCGATATTGATTACGAGAACAGCGCTGGGATGCTAACAATCACCTGTGACGTGAATGGTTCGCAAATTATTCTTTCCCGCCAGCCGGCAATGGCCGAGATTTGGTTGGCTGCTCGCTCCGGCGGCTTTCATTTTAAGCTGCTAACTCAGGATTCTGAGGAGCGCTGGCGCAATACTGTTAGTGGTGAATTGCTATCCACCATGCTCAGCGATGCCTGCCTGGCTCAGTCTGGTGAAGCCGTTAGCTTCGAATTTTAGAGCCGTCAGCTTCGAATTTTAGAGCCATCAGCTTCGAATTCTAGAGCCATCAGCGACGAAACTTAGGCCATCAGCGACGAAACTTAAGCCATCATCACCAGACCTACCCTTCAGCCTCGGATAGACAGTAACTCCATGGCTCGCTTGGCAGCGGCTCTTACCTGATCTGGCGCCGTGCCACCAATATGGTTTCGTGCAGCAACAGACCCTTTGAGAGTTAATACCTTAAACACATCTTCAGCAATTTGATCAGAGAACTGCTGTAACTCTTCCAAGCTCATCTCGGAGAGATCTTTGTTCTGCTCGATACCATAGGCAACCGCTTTGCCGACAATTTCATGGGAGTCGCGAAAGGGAATACCTTTGCGAACCAAATAATCAGCCAGGTCTGTCGCTGTTGAAAACCCTCTGCGAGCAGCTTCAAGCATGGACTCTTTATTGGCTTGAACGGCCGGAATCATGTCGCCGAAAGCACGCAGGCAGTCGGCTACCGTATCCACCGTATCAAACAATGGCTCTTTATCTTCCTGATTGTCTTTGTTGTAGGCGAGGGGTTGAGACTTCATTAGCGTGAGCAGGGAAATAAGATGGCCGGTGACTCTGCCTGTTTTACCGCGTACCAGTTCGGGCACATCAGGGTTTTTCTTTTGCGGCATAATTGACGAGCCAGTACAGAACCGATCAGGCAGGTCGATAAACTGGAACTGAGCAGAGGCCCAGAGTACTAACTCTTCGGACATGCGCGACATATGAGTCATCAGCATACTGGCAAAGGCACAGAATTCGATGGCAAAGTCACGATCACTCACCGAGTCCAATGAGTTTTCGGTGGGTTTATCAAAGCCCAGTTCAGTGGCGGTAAATTCGCGATTAATGGGGTAGGTAGTGCCCGCTAAGGCGGCTGCACCTAGGGGGCTTTGGTTAAGGCGTCTACGACAGTCCAGCAGTCGCCCGAAATCGCGCTCTAGCATTTCGTTCCAAGCCAGCAAGTGATGCCCAAACGTGACTGGCTGGGCGGTCTGCAAATGGGTAAAACCGGGCATTATGGTGTCAGCTTCTTTTATTGCCAGCCCAATGATGCCCTGCTGTAATTTGGTAAATAATGGTTTGATTGTGTCAATTTCATCACGCAGCCAGAGTCGAATATCGGTTGCCACCTGGTCATTTCTTGAGCGCCCGGTATGTAGTTTTTTACCCACAATACCAATGCGATCTGTCAGCGCTGCCTCGATGTTCATATGCACGTCTTCTAGGGCAACAGACCAAGCAAAATTACCGTTTTCAATATCAGCTTTGATTTCTTGCAGGCCATTGCAAATAGACTCTAATTCTTCGCCGTTGAGCACTCCAGCTTGCTTGAGCATTTTCGCATGGGCAATCGAGCCCTGAATATCTTGCTGGGCTAGTCGTTGATCAAAATTAACCGAAGCAGTAAAGCGCGCCACAAAATCATCTACAGGCTCATTGAAACGGCCGCCCCAAGCTTGGTTGGTTGGTTTGTTTTCGGCTGTGTCAGGGGTCTGCTTATCAAGCTTGCTCATTGGCTCTGGTACTCAGTTGTTTAGATGCCGAGAATTATAGCTAATCAGGCCCGGCAAAGGGTAATACTTCGGTCTATAAGTATGTATGATAGTCCGCATCGGCTTATTCCATTGGAGGGAATTTATGATCAAGGTATTGATCGTGGACGAGGAATTGTTGGCGGGAGTTCGGATTGAACGCCTGTTAGCAGCTACAAAAAATATAGAAGTCATTGGCGTTGCTGTCAATGGATCTGATGCTCAGGCAATTTCGGACAAGCAAAACCCAGATATACTTTTACTCAAATGCCCCATTTCTCCTTCTAACGAACCCTACGTTTTAGAGCTAGTACGACGCGCTGATTTTTATCCAGTGTTGATGTTCTGCCCTTCATTTGATGGATTCAACCCAATGCCCGCTGCGATCAAGCGCACGGCATCTTTTAAAATGAAACTGGTTAATTCTGATGATTTACTGACCGCAGTATTGTCGGCCAGCAAGCTGATCCATAAGCGTCGTAAAGAGAAAAGTGTCGAACCCAGAACTCACCTATATGTTTATAGCTACTTAGGTATAGATAAAATCCCCGTCGATAAGATTCTGTTGCTTCAGGCGGACCAGAAATATGTCAGGGTCTACATGAGTGATTCTGTGGTGACGGTCAATGACAGCCTCAAGAGCTTAGAAAAAGAGTTTAAGCAGCTGTTCGTTAGAGTTCATCGCAATGCTCTGGTAGCAATTTCCGCTATTCAAGGCTTGGACCGGTCTGATGATCAGGTGAGTGTCAAAATTACAGGGCTATCCACTGAGCCAAGGGTTAGCCGGCGCCGAGCATCTTATCTACGTCAATTATTGCCGCTGCTCTGAGATTTCTGACATTGTCGAGCAAATCGTCGATAATGGCAGAATAAATACTGACTTAGGTTACACCCTTGACTAAAACCTCCATAAACAAAGTCCGCATCGCGACCCGAAAAAGCCCTCTCGCCCTCTGGCAAGCCGAATATGTCAAAGCCCAGTTAATGGGTCACAACCCGAGCCTCCAGGTCGAGTTAATTGCCATGAGCACTAAAGGAGACAAGCTGCTAGATACTCCCCTAGCCAAAGTCGGTGGCAAAGGTCTTTTTGTGAAGGAACTAGAAGTGGCCATGTTGGAGGGTAGGGCTGATATTGCTGTGCACTCCATGAAAGATGTGCCCATGGAATTTCCTCCTGGCCTTGAATTGGCCGTGATTTGTGAACGAGAAGATCCATTAGACGCCTTTGTGTCTAATCATTATCAAAACCTAGCGGAGCTTCCCGATGGTGCCGTGGTTGGTACCTCAAGTTTGCGCAGGCAGTGTCAGGTGCGTGCGCACTTTCCAAAGCTCCAAATCAAAGAGCTGCGAGGCAATGTTAATACTAGGCTCGGCAAATTAGACGCTGGTGAATACGATGCCATTATTTTGGCTAGCGCGGGCCTCATTCGTCTTGAGATGGGCCATAGAATTACCGACAAAATTAACTCCACATTGTCATTACCGGCTGGTGGTCAGGGAGCGGTTGGTATTGAGTGCCGCAGCGACGACCTTGATATTCAGGCTCTGCTAGCACCATTGCACCATAAAGATAGTGCCAGCTGTGTCTTAGCCGAGCGGGCTGTTAATCGGCATCTGCAAGGAGGTTGTCAGGTGCCCATCGCCTGTTTCGCCGAGTTGGATGCCAGCGGCACAAGCCTCGCCTTGAGAGGGTTAGTGGGCAGTATAGATGGCACGCAAATATTGCGTGCTGATATTCAGGGCCACCGGGACAATGCAGAGCAGTTGGGCGTGCAATTGGCAGAGCAGTTGCTGGCAGCTGGTGCTGGCGAAATTTTGGCTGAGGTTTATGGAAGCTAAAATCCCTCAGAACAAGACAGCTAAGGACAAAACAGTCCCCAGAAAACCAGTCCCCAGAAAACCAGTGTTGGTTGTGCGGCCGCTGCGGGACCAGGATGCTTTTTTACGACTTATGGATCAGGCCCAGATCAACTACCAATACCAGCCGATTATGCGCATTGAGCCTGTGGCTGAAACAGAGCCTGAGGCCCAGTTAATAAAGACCGCCATTACTCAGTTTTCTGACTTTGACCATGCCATTTTTATCAGTGCCAATGCAGCGGAACTTGGGGTTCGCTGGTTAGATGAATATTGGCCCATGTTGCCCGTTGGTATTGAAATATTTGCGGTAGGCCAGCAAACTGCTCAAATACTTAGCGCCTATGGCCTTGAGGTGTCTTCACCCCAAAGACAACCCAACACCGAAGGCCTGCTGCAAGAAATGGAGCAGCTACAGGATCTGCAAAACAAATCGGTGATCATTTTTCGTGGCGGGGGTGGTCGCACTACACTGGGCGAAACATTAGAGAGTCGCGGGGCTTCTGTTACCTACTGTGAGCTTTACAGAAGAATGATAGAACCGGATAGTTTAGTGGAAGCGCAGAGGCTGCTAGAGCAGTCATGCTGCTTGGTCGTCCATAGTGGAGAATTGATTCAGGCGATGGGTCCTGCCCGAGCCGACAGTATTGATCTGCAGTTAGTGGTGCCAAGCGATCGAGTCGCTGAGGTGTCTCGCAAGCTGGGCTATAGTAATATTCAGGTAGCTGCAAATGCTCTTCCTGAATCAATGCTGCAAGCGGTGCAAATTGCGCTAGGCTCTTAATATTTACAGGCCTGATTTTTAAAGGCCTAATTTTCAAAGGCATAAGCTCCTAGGCACAAGTTTAAAAGCGCCTAATCGCCCAAAACCCCAGAAATTAGTTGGCCAGTAATAGAGGTAAGACAGTGACTGAAGAAGCTAAACCGTCAAAAGAGCAACCAACGCCAAAGAAGCCACCTGAGCCCAATGGTGGCAATAAAACAGCCAAGGTAAAAAGTCCAAAAGAGAGCTCCAAGGGCTCTAGCTTTTTTCGTGGGGTAAAAATTATTTTCATGCTCTGTCTGATTGCGGTGCTTGCCGCTGGCAGCTGGCTGGGGTGGAATTATTGGCAGGCGCAGCTTACCGAAACAGACAATTCTCAGGGGACTATCCTCAGCTTACAGGGGTCGGTCGACAGTATTCAGGGCCAATATAAACTGGACCAAGAGCGGCAGGCACAGGAAATTCTGCAGCTCAAACAGGCGCTGTCTAGTCTGCAATTGCGGGCTAACACTCAGGGTCAGCGTTTGGCTGAACTGAGTTCGACGACTCGCAGTGATTGGTTACTTGCCGAAGCGGTATATTTAACGAGGCTGGCCAATCAGCGTCTACAAACGGAACGCAGCACTAAAAACCCTCTGGCCCTGTTAGCCAATGTCGACGTGATACTGCAGGAGCTGGACGACCCAGAACTAACGCCAGTGCGAGGTGCTGTGGCCGCAGATATTACTGCCCTGAGGCTAGCGGGCGAGGTGGATGCAGAAGGTATTTTCTTAGAGTTGGTTGCACTGGTGAAGAGTATCGACCAGCTGGATATTAGGCTTTCATTGGCTGAGTCTGGGCCGAAGGGTGACAAAGCGTCGATTGCTACTTCTGCTGCAGTTGCAGAAGAACCTCTAAGCAGCATAGATTCAACGCTGGCATTGTTTACTCAGAAACTCAGCCAGCTTATTAGAGTTCGGGAGCGCAGCCAGCCTATAGAGCCAATGCTTCACCCTAAGGAAGAAACAGTCGTTCGGCAGAATTTACGCCTGATGTTGGAGCAGGCCCAGAGTGGTCTATTGCGCGAGCAGCAGGGCGTTTATAGCCAAAGTATTGCCAAGGCGCAGGGTTGGTTAGAGCAGTATTTTCAGCTCAATCCAAATACCCAGGTTGTATCAGAGCGGTTAGGTGAACTCGCAAAAGTCCAGGTTGTTCAGCAATTACCAGCGATTAACGGTTCCCTTAAAGCCATAGAGGCTGTGGTTGCTGTACGCCAAAGTCGTCTTCTAGATAGCGCTCAGCAGGAGTCACAACAGTGAGAAAACTGCTGATTATTTTTGTACTGGCGCTACTTGCGGGCGCTGGGCTAATAGGGCTGCTAGAACAGGGCAGTGGCTATGTGCTGGTTAGTTTTGGTGATACCAGTATTGAGATGACTCTTTTGGTCGGCGTCATGATCTATGTACTGTTAACTTGTTTTTTACTGTGGCTGTTACTGACGATTAGATGGCTTAGTGTTGCTGGTGGTATTCGCCATTGGTGGAGCAGCCGGCGGAGTGCTAAGCAGCGCAGCAAGACAGCTCAGGGTTTACTGCTGTATGCGGATCAAGACTGGCAAAAGGCAAGCCTTCTGTTATCCCAGTCGGCAGACCATTCATCGATGCCTGTGGTCAACCTAATCTTTGCTGCCCGCGCAGCAGCGGACAACAACGAACTTAACAAGGCTCGGCAACTATTGCAGCGCCTTAAAATAACCTATCCAAAAGCGAAGCTGTTAGCCGACAAACTATTGGCAGAACTGTTGATTGTGGAAGAAAAGTTGGATGAAGCTGTGCAGCTGTTAGAGTCTCTGCATCGCAAAAACCCCAGTGACCCAGGTATTTTACGGTTACTCGTAGACACCTACTTCTTGCGGGGAGACTGGACCCTGGCACAAAAAATGCTCGGGGATATCAAGCATTATTCTGTGCTCAATAAGCGTGCAATCGAGCTGTTGGAACTGGATATTTACACGAGCTTGCTGGCGGAGTTTGTGGCTGACCCAGAGTTTACTGAACAGGAACAGCAGGCCCAGCTCGCCGAGCTCTGGGAACTGTTACCCAAGTCACTGCGCAAGGTGCCAGAGGTTATTGTGCACTATGCCGACGCCCTGACTATGGTCAATGGGATGGACAAATTACAGCCGCTGCTGACCAAGGCGCTCAACAGCCATTGGCACTCGGACCTGGTGGACAGATTCGGGGTTTTGCAGGCTCCAAAGCCAGAAAAACAGCTGGCGACAGGTGAGAAATGGTTATCTAGCCATGCTGAGGATCCGGAGCTGTTATTAGCTTTGGGGCGTATTTGCCGCCGTTTGGGTTTTATGGGAAAGGCCAGAGATTATTTGACCAGCGCGGTGAACATTGACCCTAGCCCCCAGACTTATTTGGAGCTGGCAGAGGTTCTGGAGACTATGGGAGAGACCCAAGCCAGTGCTGATATGTATCGTGAAGGCTTGCAGGCGGGGCTTGCTGCTGAAGACTGTTAGTCTTAAGAGCTTCTTAGCTATCTGGTCTTATATATATTGCCCTAGATACGTTTCTTTTTTAAATCTCTAATCAAAAACCTTGCCGGGTGCATCGCCAAGCGCAGTTCATCCTCTATGGGTAAGGTTTCCCCTGCAATTTCCGCCGCAAGTACCTCAGATGTTAGAGGTGCATAGCTCAGCCCCCGCGAGCCCATTCCGCAGTGCACATATAGATTGGGTAAATAGCTGCCCAGACTGGTTATCTCACACCGTGCATCTCTGCGCAGTGGCGCGTAATCTTCGAGTAGCTGCGGCACATTGGGCACTGGGCCGACAATGGGCAGATAGTCTTTAGTGGTGCAGCGATAGTTAGCGCGACCTGACAAACTGGCAATGTCCTGGGGGCCAATGGCCTCCCCAAGCCCCTCGTCGGTTCGAGACATCTGTTCTAAATTGGTCTGGTGATCTATTGGCCGCAACTCAGTAGTAAACACCCCTTTGTTGTAAGTGGCTCCGCAGCTGTGCACGCCTTTGTGTTGAGGGGTGATATAGCCTTCACCACAGATCACCGTTTTTAGGGTGCTACTCGCGGGGCTTTGTTGCAGCTCTGTAATTTGGCCGCGGAGCTGGGTTAGGGGCAAAAATGCGGTCTGTTCGAATTGCAGGCAATCGAAGGCATTGGCAATAACAAGGCTCTCGCTAGTTAAGAATAGATCACCATTGGCCTCTAGCAGCTGCCAGTGATTGTCGCTATAAACAATCTTATGAATATCCGCTCTTAGCAGCGGGATACCTTGCTGTGCCAGAAGTTGCTGACATACCTCTGCTGGTGGCAGCCAGCCTAGTTGCGGAAAAAACAGGCCCTGTTTAGCCACAAGGTTGAGACCAGATACTCCGCGGAGTTCACTGTTGTTTTGTAGCTGAACAAATCCAGGCTGATCGGCAAAGCGCTCACCGATAATTTTAAAATCACTGGCCGTTTTTTCGCTCTCGGGCAAGACTAAAACACCACATTGCTGACCAACGTCCCGATCCCAAAAAGGTTTGTAATAGTCACTGGCGAACTTCATAGACGAGAGATTAATCCGCGGTAGCAAATCGTCTCGCGGCGATAATTTGGGGTAGACAACCGCTTGGTTGTTGCCTGCGCCCTCAGACCCAGCGCTTGGGTGGCGATCGATAACCCTCACATTAAAGCCCCGTTTGGCCAAAGCCACAGCTGTTGTGCAGCCGGCAATACCAGCGCCGAGAATAGTGATTTCTTTACTGAGTCTAGGTGCTACGGATTTGTCCAGATGCCAAGGCTGTCTTTTGTTACTAGGCAGTTTATTAGACGGTTTGCTAGAGGGTTTACTTAAGTCATTGCTGAGGGGATTGATTTTGTTGTCCATGCTAGCTGAGCCCAAACTCATGGAGAATCTGTTCACACCATTGGGCGATATAGTCATCGGTCAGGTCTAGTTGGTTTTCATCGTCTAGGGGCAGGCCAACAAAGAATTTACCATCATCGGTCAATGCCTTTGACTGCTCAAAGCTGTAGCCTTTATTGGGCCACGCGCCGACGGCGCTGGCTCCTAAGTTGACGACTTTGGCCCACAGATAGCCTAGGGCATCCTGAAACCATTCCGGGTAGCCAATCTGATCACCAAGACCATAGACGGCTACTTGAATGGTACTGAAGTCGAGACTGTCTATGGCGTCCCAATTGGACTCCCAGTCTTCCTGCAGTTCGCCGTAATCCCAGGTAGGAATGCCCAAAATTAAGTATTTGTAGTCGGTCATTAACGCGATCGAATCTGAAGCAATATTATGTAAAACAACAAGCTCAGTGCCGCTGATGCCGTTAATAGCCTCAGCTATTTTTTCGGCTGCCATTTCGGTGTAGCAGGTCGAGCTGCCGTAAAACAAACCAATTTTTGCATTCATCAGCTGTCTTGGCCCTGCACTTGAAGGCTGTCAATGAATCCCAATTGGCGCCAGGCTTCGTAGGCAACAATAGATACAGTGTTGGATAGGTTCAGGCTGCGACTATTGGGTTGCATGGGTAGTCGTAGCACATGGTCTGTGCCGATATCTGTGCGAATATCCTCCGGTAGGCCCCGGGTTTCTGGGCCAAACAGCAATGTGTCGCCCGGCTGGTACTGAGCTTTGGAGTAACATTTTGTACCTTTGGTGCTCAGCGCATAAACAGTTTTTGATACACTCGCTTGTAAATAAGCGGCCCAGCTGGCATGGACCTGCAGTGACTGAAACTCACCGTAATCAAGGCCTGCCCGGCGCAGCTTCTTATCATCCAAATCAAATCCTAAAGGTTCTATAAGGTGCAGGCGAAAGCCCGTATTGGCACAGAGGCGAATAATATTGCCGGTATTAGGGGGAATTTCAGGCTGATAAAGCACTATATTAAGCATAATTTTTTGTTTGACCCTCGAGCCCTGTATTATCGCACTAATTGATAGTTCTTAACTACGCCCATTGTTGGGTATCTGGTGATGGAGCTATTACCATCGAAGACATACATTGAAAGGATGAGAAACATGAAGTTAGCGACTAAAACCTTATTATTGGTAGCCAGTTTTTTATTAATGACTGTCCAGGCCAACGCCGGCCATCATTCAGGGGCCGGGGAGAGTCACACAGAAAGCGCGGACCGCAACCCAGATAATGCGGCGCGAGACCAGTATCGTAACCCCATTAAGACTCTTGATTTTTTTGGCATTAAGCCGGATATGTCGGTGGTCGAGATCACTCCTGGCGGTGGTTGGTACACAGAGATTTTGGCCCACCGTTTAAAGGGCACTCTATATGCCGCTCATTATAATCCCGAGTCGACGCGAGCCTATTACCTCAATTCGCTGGTTAAATTTAAAGAGATGGTTGCAGCGAACCCGACGCTTTATGGCAATGTTGAAATGCATACCTTTGATGCTAATGCGCAGCTCTTAACCACTGACGACAATAGTGCCGACGCGGTACTTACCTTTAGAAATGTCCACAACTGGATGAAATCTAAAAATGACGGGCGGTCCTTTGAGCTGTTCTTCAAAACCTTAAAACCAGGTGGTGTTTTGGGGGTGGTTGAGCATCGTGCCGCGCCGGGCACTGACCATGCAACCATGATCAAGAGTGGTTATGTTACCCAAGAATACGTAATTGCTCTCGCAGAGTCCGCCGGATTTGTACTGGAGGCGTCATCAGAAGTTAATGCCAATCCAGCAGATACCGCTGACCATCCCAAAGGTGTTTGGAGTTTGCTGCCTAATATGGCAATGGGTGATGTTGACCGTGATCGCTACCTAGCCATTGGTGAAAGTGATCGTATGACCTTGCGTTTTAGGAAGCCTGGGCAGTGATTGAAATTCCGGTCGACAGGCTTAGTGCTGAAGTTCTAAACGCTGTTATTGAGGAGTTTATTCTTCGCGAGGGCACCGATTATGGTGTCCAAGAGGCGGGTATGGATAATAAAATCGCTCAGGTTCATCGCCAGTTAACGAAAGGCGATGTACTGATCACCTTTGATCCCGCCACTGAAAATTGTACCTTGCTGACTAAAAATCAATTTCAGCGTTATATCTCTGAACAGAATGCGGAAAATAGCGAAGAAAAAAATGAGACAAAGAGCGCAGGCACAGCTGAGCGGTTAAGCTCCAAATCCAGAGCTTCTGCTTCTGCTTCTGCGTCGGCCTATGAAGATTACTCCCAGGATCCGGGTAGTAACTTTGACTAGCACAACGTCGACTGGGACCAGCCCTGGTGCGAGAAAGCAGGGTCCTGCCGCGTGGGGGAAAACCCCTAGCGCGCCGTCAGTATTTGGCCCTTGGCAGGATAAGCTTAATGCAGCGCCACAGATTTTGGTGGCGCTTAGCGGCGGCCTAGACTCCATGGTTTTATTGCATTTGCTCATGGGCACTGTTCCTGTGGGTCGCATCTCTGTGGTCCATGTCAACCATGGTCTATCGCCAAATGCAGATCAATGGCAGGCCAGTGTAGAAGCTTATTGCCAGTCTCTAAAATTGCAGTTACAGGTTGAGCGAGTTCAGGTTGTTGTCGCCGGAGAAGGTATTGAAGCGGCAGCACGAAGTGCCAGATATGCAGTGTTTGAACGCCTGTTACAAAAAGATGGCCTATTGCTGCTTGGTCATCATGGTGATGATCAGGTAGAAACGGTGCTTTATCATCTGATGCGCGGCTCTGGTGCAAAAGGGTTGGCCGGCATGCCCGTTGAGAGAGCGCTAGGGCTAGGGCGGCTTGTCCGGCCGCTGCTGTCATTGAGTAAGTCAGACTTGCAGGCCTATGGCCAAGCCCAAAAGCTAAGCAGTGTGGAAGATGAAAGTAATGCCGAGAGCATCTTTGACCGTAATTATTTACGCAATGAGGTTATCCCAGTGATTGCTGATCGCTGGCCTGATTACCGGCAGGCTATTCAGCTGTCGGCACAGCACAGCAGTGAAGCCAGCCAGTTAGCTGAGGTTCTAGCCCATGAGGATTTATTGAAGCTTGAGCTGAGAGAAGAGCGTGCAGGTTGGTCAATCTGTATTGACTCTCTATCGCAGCTAAGCCCTTTGCGGCAGCGAAATATTTTGCGTCATTGGCCCAGTGTGTATAGCTGGGCTATGCCAAATAACAAACTAATCACCGAGATTATGGACTCTCTCATAAGGGTTCGAAAAGATGCGCAACCGGCAGTGGTTTGGCAGTCAACGCAGTGGCGGCGCTTTCATGGTCGTCTCTATCTATTATCGTTTAGGGGGGGCTCAAACTTTACTGGGGAGCAACATGATAGCTGGGCGATGCAACAACCTTTACGGCTGATAGATGGTAGTCACCTAATGGCCCAAGAAATAGTGGGAGAGGGTTTGTTTTTAGAGTCAGAGCAAGCCGTCACAATCCGCTACCGCCAGGGCGGCGAACGCTGCAAGCCAGCGGGTCGCGGCCATTCTAATAGCCTTAAAAAATTGTTTCTAGAGCATCTTATTGAGCCCTGGTGGCGAGACAGAATGCCGTTGCTATACGTGGGTGAAACCCTTGTGGCCGTCGGTGATTGCTGGGTTTGTGAGGGCTGGCAGGCGCAGGCGGGTCAGCGAGGCAAAAAAATCCGCTGGCAAGCCAACTCTTTGTAGATCGCAGTAGAATACAGGCCGCCTTTCTGGTAATCTGCTCTCCCATCTTGAGTAGGGTGGCACCGGCCAAAATTTGATCATAAATTCGGCCAAAACCTCTTTCAAAGATAAATTTTTTCCATTCTTTTTGCGATCGTTGCAGGGTCATTATGACGCGTTTTATTTTTGTTACTGGCGGTGTTGTTTCTTCTTTGGGTAAAGGTATTGCAGCGGCTTCGCTGGGTGCTGTTCTCGAGGCGAGAGGCCTAAGCGTTACTATCCTCAAGCTTGACCCCTACCTCAATGTTGATCCCGGCACCATGAGCCCCTATCAGCACGGTGAAGTCTATGTGACCGAAGATGGCGCAGAGACCGATCTGGATCTTGGTCACTACGAGCGTTTTCTGCGTTCAAGAATGACCCAAAACAATAACTTCACCAGTGGGCAAGTCTACGAGACTATTTTGCGCCGTGAGCGTCGAGGTGATTACCTCGGTGGCACCGTGCAGGTGATCCCCCATGTGACCGACGAAATTAAGCGCAGAGTCTATGCCGGTGCTGGTAACCATGATATTGCTGTTGTCGAGATTGGTGGCACAGTAGGTGATATTGAATCTCAGCCCTTTTTAGAGGCCGTGCGCCAGTTAAAGGGAGAGCTAGGTCACGAAAGAGCATTATTGCTGCATTTGACCCTGGTGCCCTATATTAAGTCGGCGGGTGAGACCAAAACCAAACCTACTCAGCACTCGGTCAAAGAAATGCGCTCTCTTGGCTTGCAGCCCGATGTACTGCTATGCCGTTCAGAAGTAGAGCTCGAAGAAGTGCAGCGCAAAAAGATTTCGTTGTTTACCAATGTTGAAGAGCGCGCCGTTATTCCCGTGATTGATGCTAAGACTGTCTATTACGTGCCGCGCATGCTCCATGAGTGGGGCTTGGACCAGTTTGTAGTTGAGCGCTTTAGATTGGATAGACCGCCGGCTGATCTCAGTGAATGGGATGCTGTGGTTGATAACGAGCTCAATTCTGAAGGCGAAGTAGTTATTGCCATGGTCGGCAAATACATGGAGCTGCTCGACGCTTACAAGTCGTTGACTGAGGCGCTTGTTCACGGCGGTATTCACAACAAAACCAAGGTTAAAATTCGCTATATTGACTCTGAACGCTTGGAATCTGACCACTCATTACTTGAGGGTGCGGACGCTATTTTGGTCCCGGGCGGTTTTGGTACTCGCGGCACAGAAGGCAAAATTTATGCGGTTAAAACCGCGCGGGAAAATAACATTCCCTACCTTGGTATCTGTTTGGGTATGCAAATTGCCGTGATTGAATATGCGCGTAATGTCTGTGGCCTAGCGGCTGCCAACAGCACAGAATTTGATCCCCAAACTCCTTACCCAGTGGTTGGCTTGATTGCTGAATGGATCGATAGCGAAGGCAATAAAGAGCAGCGTACCGAAGACAGTGATCTGGGCGGTACCATGCGACTGGGCTCTCAGGTTTGTCACCTAGTGCCTGGGTCTAAGGCTCATGGCATCTATGGTAGCGAGCAGATCAAAGAGCGCCATCGTCACCGCTACGAGGTGAATAATAATTTCTTGCCGCAAATTAAAGAAGCTGGGCTAGTGATTGGCGGTCTTTCTGCGGACAAGACTCTGGTCGAAACCGTAGAGCTGCCAAACCACCCCTGGTTCTTTGCTAGCCAATTTCACCCAGAATTTAACTCAACGCCGAGGGACGGTCATCCGCTGTTCCAAGGTTTTGTCGCTGCAGCCACCGCTTTTCAAGCGCAAAAGTAAGGAACCTCATTATGGATTCAGTCAGCATACAGGTCGCCGATATCGGCGTTAGCAACGATGCACCCATGACGTTGTTTGGTGGTATGAATGTTCTGGAATCCAGAGATATGGCAATGCAAATTGCCGAGGCCTATGTCGAAGCAACGCAGAAGCTAGGTATTCCCTATGTCTTTAAAGCCTCTTTTGATAAGGCTAATCGTTCGTCGGTTCACTCCTACCGAGGCCCCGGCGTTGACGAAGGCCTAAAGATATTCCAAGAGATCAAAAGCACTTTTAATGTGCCAGTAATTACTGACGTTCATGAAATTGACCAGGTTATTCCTGTGGCTGAGGTTTGCGATGTGATTCAGCTGCCCGCATTTTTGGCTCGTCAAACCGATTTGGTAGAGGCCATGGCCAAGACTGGTGCGGTGATCAATGTGAAAAAACCCCAGTTTCTCAGCCCAGGCCAGATGGGCAATATTGTTGATAAATTCCGCGAATGCGGCAACGATAAAATTATGCTCTGTGAGCGCGGTACCTGTATGGGCTACGACAACCTCGTTGTCGACATGCTAGGTTTTAGAACAATGAAAGATGTCAGCGGTGGTTTGCCGTTGATCTTTGATGTTACCCATGCGCTGCAGTGTCGTGACCCTTTAGGTTCCGCTTCTGGCGGTCGCCGTCATCAGGTTGCCGAGTTGGGTCGAGCTGGTATTGCTGTGGGTATTGCCGGTCTGTTTTTGGAAGCTCACCCGCACCCTGATAAAGCCCTTTGTGATGGCCCCAGCGCATTGCCTCTGGATAAATTAGAGCCCTTTTTGGCCCAAATGAAAGCATTTGATGATTTGATTAAGTCTCAGCCGGACCTCAATATTGTTTAATTGGGTACGACCCGCAAAATAGTATTCGTTTTTATTCTGAACACAGTTCATAACCACATTTAATGGAGTACCTAAACCATGAGTAACATTGCAGATATTCGCGCTTTTGAAATTCTGGATTCACGAGGCAACCCAACAGTGCAGGCCGACGTCATTCTTGATAACGGTATTATTGGAACTGCCTGTGCTCCATCTGGAGCCTCCACTGGATCAAGAGAAGCGCTTGAACTGCGAGATGGCGACAAGAGTCGCTACTTAGGTAAAGGTGTACTCATAGCAGTGGCCAATATTAATACCACGATTAAATCTTTGTTGGTGGGGACAGACGCTGCCGACCAGCGCGCATTAGACCAGGCCATGATCGATGCCGATGGCACTGAGAATAAGGCTAAATTGGGCGCCAACGCTATTTTGGCAGTGTCTCTTGCTGCGGCTAAAGCGGCAGCACAGGCTAAGGGCATACCGCTGTACGCTCATATTGCGGACTTAAATGGTACTCCGGGTCAGTACAGCATGCCTGTGCCGATGATGAATATTATTAATGGCGGCGAGCATGCCGACAACAATGTCGACATCCAAGAATTTATGGTTCAGCCGGTAGCGGCGAAAAGTTTTTCTGAAGCCCTGCAGGTTGGCGCTGAAATTTTTCACTCATTAAAGAAAGTACTGAGCGGTAAAGGCCTGAGCACAGCGGTTGGCGATGAAGGTGGTTTTGCGCCCAACTTAGCGTCCAATGCCGACGCATTAGCGGTGATTAAGGTGGCCACAGAAGCGGCTGGTTATACCTTGGGTACTGACGTGACTCTGGCCCTAGATTGTGCTGCTACTGAGTTCTATAAAGACGGCCAGTATGACCTTGCCGGTGAGGGTAAAATCTATAGCTCTGAGGGCTTTAGTGACTTCTTGGCTGAGCTCTGCGATAAGTACCCCATTATCTCTATTGAAGACGGCCTTGATGAGTCCGATTGGGATGGCTGGAAATATCAGACCGAAAAGTTAGGCGATCGCTGCCAGTTAGTGGGTGATGATTTGTTTGTTACCAATACCAGTATTCTAAGCCGAGGTATTGAGCTGGGCGTGGCCAACTCTATTTTGATTAAGTTTAATCAGATTGGCACATTGTCTGAAACCTTGGATGCCATCAATATGGCTAAAGAGGCTGGTTATAGCGTGGTTATTTCTCACCGGTCTGGTGAGACTGAAGATACCACTATTGCCGATTTGGCTGTGGGCACCGCTGCTGGGCAGATTAAAACTGGTTCACTGTGTCGCTCTGATCGTGTAGCCAAATATAATCGCCTACTTCGTATTGAAGCGGAGCTGGGTAATGTCGCAGCTCCCTACAAGGGCCGAGCCGAATTTAAGGTATAAGGGCTAAGCCTAATTAATAGAAATTTCTTAATAGAAACTTCTTAGCATAAACGTCGCCAAAGCGAATAGAATAATAGTATGCGTTGGTTGTTGATAATATTGGTTGTACTCTTGATTGGCCTGCAGACTCGTCTGTGGGTTGGAGAGGGCAGTCTCGCCCACCGGGCTGTGCTGGATCGCGAGCTTGAATTGCAGGCGCAAAAGAACCTGCAGTTAAAACAACGCAACGATATTATTGCTAAAGAAGTCGAAAGCCTAAAAGCCAACCTTGATTCGATTGAAGAAAAAGCGCGCAAGGATCTCGGCATGATCAAGCAGGGTGAGATTTTTTATCTGGTCATCGACAAAGACGACAGTGTGCTGAATAGTAAATCTGATGCCATTCCGGTGAGTGTCAAGCCGTGACTGAGAAGGCCATGCAGACAACTGAAGCAAGAGAGACTCCAAAATACTGGGCAATTGTTCCCGCCGCAGGCGTTGGCCAGCGCTTTTCTGCAGATATTCCCAAACAATTTCACCAGCTTAATGGCGCTCTTGTTGCCCAACACACCCTCAGTCGACTGCTGAGCCTGTCGATTATTGAGGCCATAGTCGCCCCCTGTGAAGTGGGTTCGAGCTATTGGTCCAAAGTGCCGGCCGCTGATGATCCCCGGGTCTCTTTGGTGCCCGGCGGCAAGCAGCGCGCTGATTCAGTGTTAAATGGTCTGCTGGCTCTGCAAGAGCGGGCTGCAGATGACGACTGGGTGCTAGTGCACGATATGGCGCGGCCCTGTGTCATGCCCTCCAACATCGCCAAGTTAGTCTCTGAATTAGGTGGTCATGAGGTTGGTGGTATTCTGGCCGCGCCCATTAATGACACCTTAAAGATTATCGCGGCTGACAACAGTATTCAGAGCACGGTCAATCGCGCAGAATACCGAGCAGCGCAAACCCCTCAGATGTTTCGTTTTGGACTATTAAAGTCGTCCATTGAGGCTATGCTAGAGCAACAAAAATATCCCACAGACGAAGCCTCTGCCATAGAACAAGCTGGTTTAACTGCTCTGGTCGTGGATGGGCGGCAGGACAACATCAAGATCACTAGGCGCGAAGATTTGGCTATTGCGGAAGCGATTATGAGAAATCAGGAGAGCGAGTAATGAAAAATTGGGAGAAGCGACTATGCGTATAGGCCATGGCTACGATGTCCATGCTTTTGGTCCGGGCAACAGTCTGATATTAGGCGGTGTGACTATTCCTTATCAGCAAGCTTTTATTGCCCATTCTGATGGTGATGTTTTAATTCATGCGCTCATTGATGCAATGCTGGGCGCGCTGGCATTAGGGGATATTGGTCAGCATTTCCCCGACACAGACCCTAGATATGCGGGCAGTAATAGCCGCGACCTACTGGCAGTGGTTGTCGCTATGATGACGACAAAGGGCTATAAACTGGGCAATGTGGATATGACCATCGTCGCACAGAGCCCTAAAATGGCTCCTTATCTAGAAAAAATGCGCCTGCATATGGCCGCAGATCTCGACTGCGGTATAGAGCAGATCAATATCAAAGCCACTACCACTGAAAAACTTGGCTTCGCTGGCCGTGAAGAAGGCGTTGCCTGTCACGCCGTAGTGCTTTTGCAGCCCGTTCGCGAAAATTAGAGAGTCCTTACCCATTAAATCTGACCATTTTGATTTCCACCAGATGCCTCGTCTTCATGGTGAGCCCTTGGGCCGAGCTCTCTTCAGAAGCTGCCCTGAGGATTTTTTGGTCGATGAAATAATGACAATGGAACCCAGTGGCGAAGGCGAACATCTGTGGATACATGTCCGCAAGCGGGACCAAAATACTCAGTGGGTTGCGGGTCTGCTGGCAGAGCTCGCCGGTATTAAGCGTAACGATGTTGGGTTTTGTGGGCTAAAAGATCGGTTTGCAGTGACCACTCAGTGGTATAGCCTGCATCTGCCTGGCCGCGAAATAGATATTGAGCAATTACAACACAGCGATTTTGAAATTCTCGCAGCTCATCGTCACAACAAAAAACTCCGTCGCGGTATGCATCAGGGCAATCAATTTAAAATTGTATTGCGCCAATTCGAGGTGGCAGAAGAGCTTGTCGAGCAGCGTCTAAGCCTGATAACAGAGTTTGGCGTCCCTAACTACTTTGCTGAGCAGCGGTTTGGCCATGACGGCAACAATCTTCGGGAGGCTCAGCGCTTGATTGATGCTGACCAGCTTAAGGGTAATAGGCGTGGCACTGGGATGTATCTCTCTGCGGCTCGCTCCTGGCTGTTTAATCTACTAGTAGAAAAGCGTATAGGGATAAACAAGCTGTCTGTGCCTATCGAGGGTGATGAGTCTGGCGCTCTGTGGGGCAGAGGGCGCTCTAATATCAATGCTGCGGTCAATGAGATTGAGACGGCTGTTTTAGGGGACTGGCAGAGTTGGTGTTATGCCCTTGAGCATGCAGGCTTAAAACAGGAACGCCGGGATTTGTTATTGCGCCCTCAGGGTATGGCCATTGAATGGTTGGCCAAGGACGAATTACTGCTGAGTTTTGCCTTGCCTAACGGGGCCTATGCTACGGCGCTGTTGCGTGAAATAGCTGAATTATTCCGCCCTGAATTTAAAGCCCTGTGATATATTATCGCCCTTGTAATGGGGAGGGCTGTAGGCAACCCAAGGCGGCTTTTAAAGCAGCTTTTAATGCGAACGTTATAGGCAGTTTTCAACACAGGAGCAACGGGTGAATTCGACCGATTTAGCTGGTATTGGCATGACATCCCAGCGCACTAGAGAGCGGCTAATTCAGCGTCTTATAGACCAGGGCATTACTAGCCAACCTGTACTCGATGTTATTCGAATGACTCCCCGGCATATCTTTCTCGATGAGGCTCTATCTCATCGCGCATACGAAGACACCGCACTGCCTATTGGCTTTTCTCAAACTTTGTCACAGCCCTATATTGTCGCGCGTATGACTGAAATATTACTCAGTGGTGGGCCGCTTAACAAAGTATTAGAGATAGGCACAGGCTCCGGTTACCAGACAACGATTCTTTCCCAGCTAGTCACCGAGGTATGCACAGTAGAGCGCATTGACCCTCTGTTAAGAAAAGCCAAAGAGCGTTTTCGTAAGCTAGGTCTAAAAAACATTACCGCAGAGCTTTCTGATGGCAGCTTTGGTTGGGATAAGCACGCGCCCTATGACGGCATTATTACCACAGCGGCGCCCCAAGCAGTGCCAGAGGACCTACTTCGCCAAATGGCCCCAGATGGCATTCTAGTGATCCCTGTGGGCAACGGCGTCTCGCAAGATCTTCGCGTATTACGCAGGCTAGGCGATTCGGCTGAATTTGATGAAGAAATTGTAGAAAAAGTTAAATTTGTCCCCCTATTGGGTGGACTCTCTCGCTAGCAGGCATTTATATTCAGGGCTACGCAAGTTCGCGGGCAACATCAATCAAGGTAGTGAAATGAGAAATTTCCGACAGCAGGTACTGCTTTTTTTGAAAGGGCTCGCTATGGGCGCGGCTGACGTGGTACCCGGCGTTTCCGGTGGCACCATTGCCTTTGTTAGCGGTATCTATGTTGAGCTTCTCAACAGTATTAATGGGCTTAATCTACAGGCTTTAAAATTACTTAGATCTCAGGGTCTTGCAGCTGCATGGGCTCATATTAACGGTAACTTTTTACTGGTTCTTTTAGCGGGCATTTTGACCAGTCTTTTCTCGCTAGCCCAAGTTATGCAGCTTCTGCTGGTAGAGCATCCGCTACCTCTCTGGTCTTTCTTTACCGGTCTCATTATCGGTTCGGTGATTTATCTGCTGCGCCAACACCCACCAGGGCGTCCCATTGAGAAATTGGTGTTTGTTTTGGGTGTAGCAGCTGCTTACCTTATTTCTATTGCGCCAGCAGTGGCAATGGAAGGTACGCATCTAACTATGTTCTTCGCGGGTATGATCGCGCTATGCGCCATGATTTTGCCGGGTATTTCTGGGTCATTTATTCTTGTCCTGCTTGGTCTATACCCTGTATTTATAGGCGCGATAGCCAATTTACAGATTGATATACTATTAGTCTTTGCCGCCGGTGGCGTAATAGGCCTAATGGTCTTTAGCCGCTTGCTGTCTTGGTTGTTAAGTCGCTACCAGACCATGGTGATCTCTACCATGTGCGGTTTTTTAGTCGGTAGTCTAAATGTTATCTGGCCTTGGAAGCTGGTGACCGATTCGGCAATTAGTCATTCAGGCAAGACGATTGTTCTGGCCTCCGACAATTTATTACCCAGTGACTTTGCCCAAATTGTTGGGCAGGACCCTAAAGCTTTACTCTGTTTAGCGGCCCTGATCACGGGAATGGTGTTGGTACTGGGCTTGGAATATGTTGGTCGCAAATACCAGCAGCAACCTGCACAGGCAGACTAATTTGATGAATGCCGCCAAAATAATATTACTGCTAATAGTGAGCGCCATTGCGGGCTGTAGTACCTATTCGGCACCGATTATTACTCGGGACCAGCCGCCTAACATCCGTATAATGACTCATTATGTGACCACTGGTGACACATTGTATTCAATTGCTTGGCGCTATGATCTTGATGTGCGCTTGCTGGCCAAGGCTAACCGGATAGGGCAACCCTATATTATTAGTAAGGGACGGGTTTTGTCCTTAAATACCAAGGGCGTAACATTACACTCGCCAGCGCCGCGCCGCACCTCAAGTGCTGCTAAATCGCAATCAGTAGCTACTTCTAGCGCTAGGCCAGCCCCTAAACCTCTTGTATACAGCAAGAATTTGCGTTGGCAGTGGCCTGTTAAGGGCAAAGTTGTGCAGGGCTATAACCCTAAAGATCTCCGTAAGGGGCTTAGCATACAATCTAATAATGGTCCCAATGTTCGTCCGGCAGCGCCCGGAATTGTGGTCTATGCAGGTGACGGTTTGCGCGGATATGGTAAGCTAATTATTATTAAGCACAGCGAAATACTGCTTAGTGCTTATGCGCACAACGAAGAAATATTGGTAAAAGAAGGACAATCTGTAAAAAGTGGGGAAACAATCTCGAAATTGGGGTCTAAGAAAACGCTGTACTTTGAAATAAGAAAAGACGGCTACCCTGTGAATCCGACTACATATATAGATTAAAACGAAATATAGACATTAAAAAATCAATAAGTAACAACGAGGGACAGGGTAATTATTTTGTAAAATAAGGTTCTGGGTTAGCGCCGGGATTGGCTGCTAAAAACATGGAAGATCGTGCAAAAGGGATGCAGACGTGATGGAAGAAGCGTTTATTTTAGATCAGAGAGCGCAAGCTACTGATACCAAGGAAGAGTCGCCGGAGATAAGTCATCAGGTTATTGATGCTACTAGTCTCTATCTAAAAGAAATTGGCTATGCGCCGTTATTAACGGCAGAACAAGAGGTTTTTTACGCCCGTAAGTTTCATAAGGGCTGTGAATCTATGCGCCATACCATGATTGAGAGCAATTTGAGGTTGGTGGTTAAAATCTCTAGACGCTATGTCAATCGAGGCCTTGAGCTTCTCGATCTTATCGAGGAGGGCAATTTAGGCTTAATGCGAGCCGTAGAAAAATTTGACCCCGAGCTGGGATACCGATTTTCCACCTATGAAACCTGGTGGATTCGGCAGACTATTGAGCGGGCTCTTATGAATCAAACTCGCACCATTCGACTACCTGTTCATGTGGTCAAAGAACTCAATGTTTATCTCCGTGCTTCGCGCCAGCTGGCTCAGAAGCTCGATCATGCTCCAACGCCAGAAGAAATTGCTGAGGAAGTGGGTAAGCCGGTTGCCGATGTGCTTAAAATTCTCAGTCTGAGTGAGCGCATTTCGTCGATTGACGTGCCTGTGGCGGATAAAGAGAAAACTCTGGTTGAAACCATTGCCGATGACAACGGCGCTAGCCCTGAGAACCAGATTGAGGGCGAGAACCTGACCACGGTGTTAAATGAGTGGCTTGAACAGCTGCCAGAAAAGCAGCGGGAAGTGCTGGTCAGACGGTTTGGGTTGCTCAACCATCAGGAAGAGACCTTAGAGCAGGTGGGGCGCGAAATTGGCCTTACCCGCGAGCGTGTCAGGCAGATACAGGTAGATGCACTGCGGCGTTTGGGGGATGTTTTACGTAAACATGGCTTGAGTAGTAATGTTTTGTTTGCGGATCTTCAGGATGGTTAAAGGTGATCTAGCTATTGATCTAACTATCTATGCACCCATATAGGGAGCACAAAATTATTTAGGTCGCATAGCATTTAGTCTACATAAAACGGTGCAGGCAATAAAAACCCCAGCTTAGGCTGGGGTTTTTATTGCATTAGATTACTAATCTATCCGAGTTTACTCGGCTAAATAGCGCTCTCTAGATGCCATAACTTCATCGCGGGCTGCAGCTGCGTCGTCCCAGCCTTCAATTTTTACCCACTTACCTGGCTCTAGAGCCTTGTAGTTTTCGAAATAATGGCCGATTTGAGCAATCAATAGCTCTGGAAGGTCTGAGGCTTCTTGAACGTGATCGTACATCTTAGTCAGCTTCGAATGGGGCACGGCCAATAACTTGGCGTCGACACCAGACTCATCACTCATATTCAAAACACCCACTACACGGCTGCGAATAACCGCGCCTGGCATAACGGGGTAAGGGGTGACCACTAAGACGTCTAAGGGGTCGCCATCTTCAGACAGAGTCTGGGGTACATAGCCATAGTTGGCTGGATAAAACATTGGAGTAGCGACAAAACGGTCAACAAAAATAGCGTCACTGTCTTTGTCTACTTCATATTTAATAGGGTCGTGATTAGCTGGGATTTCAATAATGACATTGATATCGTTGGGCAGGTCTTTACCGGCAGGTATGTCGTTGTAGCTCATTTCAATGGTTCCGTTAGATTGCGTGACTGTTGGAGGACGCGAATTATAGCCAGTTGATCAAAACTTGACCAGCGGGAATGGATAAAATCCGCAATCCTCTCTATCTTTAATGCAGCCTGACCTATTGGAGCCTAAAGGTAATGGGCAAGTTGACCTCAAAGGTATCTGCTTTCATCTGATCAGGTAAACCGGAAAAGGTGCCGCTTTATTCACGGCTTTTAGGGCTGCCTGATCAAGCATTCGGAATGTTGATTTTTGTGTAGCCACGGCGCTGATGAGTTCTCCCGAGCGGTCGATAGTGAGGCCGATACGCACAGTTCCCTGCTGATTCTTCTCTGCGGCGCGATTGGGGTAGCGAATAGACTTGTAAATCTGTGCGACGACTAATGGTGTGTAATCTCGCTGAGCAAGTGCCTCGGACACGTCAAAATCGACGATTTCTTCAGCAGGTTCCAAAGAGCCCGCATCGCCCTCGGCTTGGTTTTCCTCAGTATCGGTCTCTGCGACTAAGTCGCTTTCAGGCAGCTCAGCTGGTACTTCTATAGGCTCGACCTGCTCTGGTTCAGCTGGTATCGCTGGCTCTTCAACAATAGGTTCTGGGGGTGCCATCCATGAAGCGGCTAGGGCTATTCTGCTGCTCTGAGGCTTGGTGATGGTGAGTAGTTCGTCAGCGTCTTGATCGACGACATTGCCCAACAGCTGGTCTTTAAAGGCAGTTGAGGGTGGTATTGGGCCAATCCAGGTGCGCAGCAGGATGTTAAATACAGCTGGGGGGTAGTTGGCGATTAGTTCGGTGCCGTTAAATTGGACCGAGGTTCCCTGTTTTGGGTCAAACACATACTCGATTATGTCGCCTTTTTGCGGTGCCGATTGCGGGGCACGCATAATATCAATGACTTCCTGAGCCGAACCGGAGAAGCTCTCTCTGTCGTTATTAATCGAGATGCTCTGCATCCATAGATTTAACCAGCGACGCTTAGAGTAGTTATTAAGCATTCGCACTTCCATGCGTTTGGGGCTCTGCTCGAGCTGTATGCTATTTGCGTTGTTACTCAGAGTGTCGACAAATAATGCAGCAACAAATTGCTGTTTGCCTAAATCTTCGTAGATAGCGCTGCCATTAAGTTGCAATTCGGCATTTGCTCCACTGCAAAAAAACATGATTGAAGTCAGAGCGCATGTTGCTATGCGCCGAGCCTTTAATCCCGCTATTAATCCCGCTGCTGGAGCTGATTTTAGTCCTGATTTTAGTCCTACTGCACGAGTGCTGTAATGTCGGCTGCCCATTTCCCTGTGCGATTGAGGCTGGCTATAGTTGTTCATTAGGATGTTTCCTGTCCTGGTTGATCAAAGCTCCATATCCCATCTGTCGTTAATGGTTGGAACCGTCCTTTTCCTAATTTTCAAAAGCTATTCTCATCAGCGCTAATTCTTGTGCAACCCCTGCTTATCAAAATGATAACCCGGTTTACATTCAACCGTTATTTTTGTGAGATGCCTCACGTTATGGGTATCTTTCTGTTAAGTGATTAGAGCGATAAACTAGTGGTAATTGGCTTTATGAATGCCAAAATACTGCCGTACAAACTGTTTAGTGCCATATGTTTTACATAACAAATGTGATGAAAACCGAGTAAACTTAGCTCCAATCTGTAGGGTAAACTAAAGCCGCAATTACAGCGTAAAACACTCACAATAAAATAATAATAATGTTGTTAAAAATTAAGGTAGGTATTTCTTGAATACTAATGTCCGTCTCGCGCTTTTTTTTACCCTAGCTATAGTGCTGTGGTTTGGCAGTGGTAGTTTTGGCACCACAGATTCTGGAGAGCCTGTGGCGACCAAAGAGTCCAGTGTTTACACCAAAGTGCAGGCAACAAACTCAATACAGCAGTCGTTTAGTCCTACTGTGCAGCTGCGAGCGAAAACTAAGGTAAATCGAGAGGTTAAGGTTCTGGCAGAGGTGTCGGGCAAAGTAACCTCAGCATTGGTCGAAGAGGGTGCAGGGGTCATTGCAGGCCAGGGCATTTGCGAAATTGGTGCCGAAGATCGTTTCCTTAGTTTGGCGCAGGCCAAGGCGTCCGCAGAGAACGCAGACATTGCCTATCGTGGTGCCCTAAAGCTCAAAAGTGTTGGCTATCAATCTGATCTGGCCATATCCCAGGCGAAAGCGAATCAGGCCGCCGCAAAAACAAATGTAAAACGAGCTCAGCTCGACGTTAACAACCTCAAGGTAAAGGCGCCTTTCGACGGTATTGTCGAATCTCGGCCTGTTGAGATTGGTGACTTTATAATGCCGGGTCAGTTATGCGCCGTAGTGGTTGAGCTCGACCCGCTAAAAATCGAGGCTCTGGTTGCCGAGACCGAAATCAACAAACTTAGGCTAGGTGATAAGGCTGTGGTAGTTATTGATGGCAATGCTTACCCTAACGCGACGATTACTTACCTTGCCCGTCAGGCCAACCCCAAAACTCGGGGATATAGGCTGGAAGCTACCATGGGAAACCCGGAACAAGCCCTGAGAGCCGGTATATCAGCTCGCTTAAAGGTTAAAACGACAGCGATATTAGCTCACCTAATTCCGGCCAGCAGTATTCTGTTAAACGATATTGGCGAAACGGTGGTACGAGTTCTAGACCAGAAGCAGATTGTTGATTCCTTGAAGGTGACAGCTGTGGGTGAGTCTGCCCAAGGCATTTGGGTCGCTGGTTTGCCCGAAAAAGTGGTATTGGTCACCGTTGGACAAAACTACATTATCGATGGTGAGCATGTCGACCCCTCATTTCCGGCTGCTAGCCCAAAGCAATAAACTGAGTCTGACCTTCCTATGAAATTTCTTAGTCTTGTTGTAGATCATTCCAGAGCAACTCTAGCGATTATGTTGTTGATACTTGTCGCCGGTGCTGGCTCAAGATTGTCCATGCCGGTAGAGCTGAATCCCAACGTCACACTGCCGGTTGTTATGGTTATGGTGAGGCATGATGGTATCTCTCCTGAAGACGGTGCGAGACTACTGATTCGGCCCATAGAGAAAGAGCTAAAAACCCTCGATGGCCTAGAGGAAATGAAAGCCACGGCTCAGGAAGGCATGGTTGTTGTGACTGCAGAGTTTGAAGTCGCTGGCAACATTAAAGAGATCGTCGCTGAAGTGAGGGAAGCTGTAAACCGCGCCAAAGCAGAATTTCCCCAAGATACCAAAGAACCCATAGTCAATGAGCTAAGCCCTAGCCCTGAGCCGACAATCGTTATTACTTTCTCTGGAGAGAATGTGGCTGAGCGCGAGCTTTACGCGGCGGCAAAGTTTTTTCAAAGAGAATTAGAAATGCTCCCAGATGTTCTCAAGGCAGATGTGTCTGGGCATCGTGATGAAGTGGTTGATGTTGTAGTTGATCCCGCTCGGTTAGAGCAGTATGGGTTGCGCATTGATGAGTTAATCCGAGCGGTCAGAGTCAACAATCTGCTGATTCCTGCTGGAGAGATGGATGCAGCTCAGGGACGCTTTGGTATTAAGGTGCCGGCATTGCTCGAGACCTCGGCTGATATCCGCGCCTTACCGGTGCGTAACGATGCGGAGGGTTCTATTACTCTCGGTGACGTTGCCACGGTGAGAAGAACGTTTAAAGATGCGACCGGCTACAGCCTGATCAACGGCAAAAAAGCCATTGCTATCGAAGTTCGCAAGCGTCTCAATGCCAACCTAATCAAGACTGTAGAGACCTCAAGAGCAGCGGTGGAAGCCTCGAGAGATCAGTTCTCTGCTGATATGGAAATCGGCTATATTTTCGATTCTTCCGTGATGACCAATCAGATGGTCAATGAACTACAGGGCAATATCATTACTGCGATGTGCCTAGTGCTGATTTTGGTTGTGGCTACCCTAGGTGTTAAGTCTGGGTTGTTAGTCGGCTTTGGCATTCCGTTTTGTCTGCTAGGCGCGCTCATTTTTATCAATATTATGGGCTATAGCTTCAACTTTATGGTCATGTTTGGGCTGCTTCTGTCTCTGGGTATGTTGATCGATGGGGCTATCGTGGTCGTAGAATTTGCCAACACCCAAGCTGCCGCCGGTCTGTCTGTGCGAGAGGCTTATATGGTGGCGGTGCGACGCATGGCTATACCAGTTATAGCTTCAACAGGAACAACCCTAGCAGCCTTCTTGCCGCTATTGTTTTGGCCGGGAGTGTCCGGTGACTTCATGTCTTATCTGCCCATCACTGTATTTGCGGTCCTGGCTTGGTCGTTAACCTATGCCTTAATATTTGCACCTACATTGGGTATTGTTCTTGGCCGTCGACGCGGCAAGCAAAAGGAGCTTCCGGAAAATCATGAGTCGGAAGAGTCGGCAAAAACATTGTTTGAGCCATTACAGAATGCTTACCTAAAAGTATTGAGACCAGTGATTAAGGCACCCATTATCACGGCTATTGTTTCAATGGCACTGTTGTTTGGTGTGTTTAATATCTATGGCAAGTTTAATGCGGGCCAAGAATTTTTTACCGCAATCGAGAGCCAATATGGCATGGTTGGGGTGCGCGCCCAGGGCAATATGTCCATTGCAGAGCAGCGAAACATTACCACTGATGTCTATGACATCGTGGCCGATGTTGACGGCGTGAGCCAGCTCTATGGTTATTCTAAGGGCAGCAGTATGGTGCTCTATGGTACAGATGTTAGCCGCGACGAAATTAGCTCGTTTTTGGTTGAGCTCTATCCGCGGGAAGATCGCAGCAGAGGAAGTGCCGAGATATTTGAAGAGATTCGTCAGCGAACTCAGTCCTTGCCCGGCGCCTATGTGAGTGCGGCGGAAATGGAAACTGGGCCGCCCACAGGCAAAGACATTCAAATTCAACTTTCTTCATCAGATCGTCAGGCTATGTATAGAGCCACGGCTCTGATCCGACAGTGGGTCGCCGATAACGTTGAGGGAGTAAGAGATCTGCAAGATACTCTGCCTCTTGCCGGGATTCAGTGGGAGATCGATGTAGACCGTTCCCGTGCTGCTATGTTGGGCGTCAATGTAGCCGATGTAGGCAACATGGTGCAGATGGTCACTGGCGGTGTGATGATTGGCGAGTTCCGTCCCGATGACGCCGATGATGAGATTGAAATTAGACTGCGTTTTCCAGAGGAAGACAGGCAGCTAGCGGCGATCGACAGCTTAAGAGTTAACACCCCTAATGGCGCAGTGCCCATTGGCAACTTTAGTAAGCGCGTGGCTAAGCCTCGAGTTGACGCTATCCAGCGCTTCGATATGGTTGAAACCGTGTTTATATTAGCCAGTTCAGAAGAAGGCTTTTTGCCCGACAATCAAACTCGGCAAATCGCTGAATGGCTTGAGGGGCAAAATATTGATCCAGCGGTCAATGTGACTTTCCGTGGCGCCAACGAAGAGCAGGCTAAAGCTGCAGCATTTCTGTCAACGGCGTTCTCGCTGGCCATGTCGGTCATGCTGATTATGCTGGTCATGCAATTTAATAGCTTCTACCAGGCAGGCCTAATTCTGTTCTCAGTGGTGATGTCTACGGCTGGTGTACTGCTGGGACTGTTAATAGCCCAGGCCACCTTTAGTACTATTTTGACCGGTGTAGGTATCGTAGCTCTGGCGGGGATCGTGGTGAACAATAATATTGTTCTTATCGATACTTATAATTATTTACGCCGCAACGACCCTCGGCTCTCTGAAGCTGAGGCGGTTTACAATGCAGCCAAGTCCAGATTTAGGCCAGTCATGCTGACCAGTGTCACGACCATTGTTGGTTTGTTGCCTCTGGCTAACGGGCTGAGTATTGACCTGATCAATCGTAGTTACACTATTGGTGGCATGGTAGCTTCTTGGTGGCAGCCGTTGGCCAGTGCCATTGTTAACGGATTGGTTGTGTCTACTGTATTAACCTTGTTACTAACGCCCGCCATGTTGCTTCTGCCTGGGATCATTTCTCGGCGTTTGGGTTTTAGGGTCGCGGATCACCAATTTGAGGATGGCGGCGCTTCATGATATCGCTCGGCAATATACAAAGACTGGTAGTAGGTTTAAAGGCCGGCAAAAGGTAGTCTTTTGAGAAAAATAATCCACTGCGATTGTGATTGCTTCTATGCGGCAGTGGAGATGCGGGACGATCCTTCTCTAAAGAATCTGCCTATTGCAATTGGCGGAAAATCTGACCGCCGTGGTGTCGTGGCTACCTGTAACTACAAGGCCCGCCAATACGGTGTGCATTCTGCCATGCCAACCGGCCAGGCTCTAAAGCTCTGCCCTGATCTTGTGGTTATCCCGGGTACCATGGCTAAGTATCGCGAAGCCGCCCAGCAAATTAGACAAATTTTTTACCGCTACACCGATAAAGTCGAACCTCTTTCATTAGATGAAGCCTACTTGGACGTAACCGACTGCACTGAATGTCAGGGCAGTGCCACATTGATCGCGCAAGAAATTCGTCAAGTGATTGCCAAAGAAGTGGGTGTGACTGCCTCTGCAGGCATAGCGCCTAATAAATTCTTAGCCAAGGTTGCCAGTGACCTCAATAAGCCCGACGGCCAATTTGTTATTACCCCAGACAATGTCGATGGATTTGTTGAGAAGCTAGAAGTTAAACGGATATTTGGCGTGGGTAAGGTGACTAATGAGAAGATGCGTCGCCTCGGCATAATAACTTGCGGTGATCTGCAACAGCGCTCAGTAATAGAACTAGTCGACAAATTTGGTGTGTTTGGTAAACGCCTCCATGACCTTAGTTTTGGGCGAGATGATCGCGAGGTAAACGCCAATAGCCGACGCAAGTCTCTGAGTGTCGAGAATACCTTCTCCGATGATCTTGCAGATCTGCAGGCATGCCAAGATAAGCTCCCCAACTTGCTGGTCGAGTTACGCAGCAGGTTGCGCCGTATTGATAGTGATTATCTGGTTACCAAGCAATTTATAAAAATGAAATTTAATGACTTTACTGCCACCACTGTAGAGCGGCAAATGGTGAAGAATTTACCTATTGAGAGTTTTGAAAATCTCTGTAACGAAGCCTGGGAGAGAAGTGATCTGCCCGTAAGGTTGTTGGGTATAGGAGTACGCTTTGTCGATACTAGGGCGGACGGGCGTGCCATGCAGTTAGAGCTGTTCCCCTAAACAGTTTTTATACTTATAGGCTTATGGCGGCGTTTTTGTTAGACTATCGGTTCTCCCTAAAAATGAATATATCACTCTGATGACTGGTTCAAAAAGCTCTATGCGTAAAGCCCTTCGCCTGCAGACAGAAGCATTTCTGTCCGGTGGTGGAGAGATTAAGCAGCATATTGCGGGTGAGACTGGTGAGTCAAAGGATAAGCCACGGGGACGATCGGTATTTGTAAGTGCCCAGCCAAGACAGACTAGAACCTATGTTAACGAAGCGGTAAACGCTCTAGATAGCCGCAAAAAGAAGGCCCCTGAGAAGCCGGTTAAAGTCAGCAAGCGGCCAAAGAAGAAAATAATATTGGATGATTTCGGTGAGCCAGTTCGCGAGATTTGGAGCGAAGAATAACTAAATAAGTTATGCCTTTGTTATTACTCTATTTCCTTTTTTTTGTTCCGATGATCTCTATCCCAGTGCTCTCTATCCGAATATTCCCTATCCTAAAATTTTAATTCAAAGCGCCGTTCATCAAATCATGGGTCATCAAAACACCCTTCATCAAAACACTGAAAATCGAATGACCTCACCGTTTTAATCCCAAACACCTCACAAATTCTTAACTTTATTCTTTAGCTAATATCTTCGCCGCGTGCCTGTTTGTCGGCATGATAGCTGGAGCGCACTAGAGGGCCGCAGGCTGCCTGAGTAAAGCCAATACTTTCTGCGTAGGCAGTATATTCTGCAAATTCATCGGGGTGAACAAAGCGTTCAACAGGCAAGTGATTAACCGACGGCTGAAGGTATTGCCCCACGGTTAGCATCTCTACATCGTGCTCACGCAGATCATCCAGCGTGCGCAACAGTTCGTCTTTAGTCTCTCCCAAGCCCACCATAAGGCCTGATTTTGTCAGCACATTGGGGTTCAGTGCTTTGTACTCTTTAAGCAGTTTTAACGACCATTCATAATTGGCGCCTGGCCGTGCTTCTCGATACAGTCTGGGGATTGTTTCCATATTGTGGTTAAACACATCCGGCGCTGTGGCGCTGAGAATATCGAGTGCCGGCGCCATGCGACCACGAAAGTCAGGTACCAGCACCTCAACTTTAAGCGCTGGGGACAGCAGGCGTGCTTCACGAATACAGTCGGCAAAATGTTGGGCACCACCATCGCGCAGGTCATCGCGGTCAACAGAGGTAATAACGACATAGCTGAGACCCATCTCTTGAATGGCTCTGGCTAAATTGCCCGGCTCTTCAGTATCTAGGGGGTTGGGCTTACCATGGCCCACATCGCAAAACGGACAGCGTCTGGTGCATATCTCACCCATAATCATAAAAGTTGCGGTGCCATTGCTAAAACATTCATGAAGATTAGGGCAGGCGGCTTCTTCGCACACAGTGGCCATTTTGTGGCTGCGCAAAATATCTTTGATCTGCTGTACTTTTGGCGAAGCGGAAAGGCGAATACGCATCCACTCCGGTTTGCGCTGAATAGTTTTAGTTGGAATAACCTTAACTGGAATGCGCTCCACCTTATCGGCACTGCGCAATTTCTCACCCTGCTGTAGCCGGCGAGTGCGCTTTGGTGGTGTGACTGTCTCAGTTGTCATAGTAATTCCTACAAATTGCTCAGTTTAAGGCAGTGTATTCGCTGCTAATTTCTGGTTCATTTTATCATCATTTTATCATTATTATAGCCAAGCCCATGGGTAAGGCACTCAGCTAATTTGTCCGTCACCTGCTGTATGCTCGGAGGCTCGTCGACAAGGTCTTGAATCTGTGTCATGGCAACGCCCAACCCGCAGGGGTTAATACAGTGCCAAGGGGCCATATCCATAGCCACATTAAAGTTAAGGCCATGATAGCTACAACCTTTACGAATACGTAGCCCCAGAGAGGCAATCTTGTGGCCATTGTCCACATACACTCCGGGCGCGTCACGGCGCGGACTGGCACTGATATGCCAGTGTTTTAATGTATCCACAAGAGCTTGTTCGATCAAACTTACCAGATCTCGCACGCCAATTTTCAGGCGTTTAAGGTCAACCAAGATATAGGCGGTTATCTGGCCTGGTCCATGGTAAGTCACATGGCCACCGCGATCACTTTTGATAACCGGGATATCGCCCGGGTTGAGAATATATTCCTCTTTACCCGCTTGGCCCTGAGTAAAGACCGGCTGGTGTTCAAGAAACCAAATCTCATCGGCCGTTGTCTCGTTGCGCTGTTCATTAAACGTTTTCATCGCGTCGAAACACTGGCTGTAATCACGCAGTCCTAAATGTCGAATAATGATCGGAGATTGAGTCGGTTGAGGAATTTTAGCCATGGCTACAACACCATTTTCACTCGACTACTGGTCTTCAAATGTTCAAAAATAGCAGATAACTGCGGTTTGCCTGTGGCAGTAATCGTCAGGGTAATGGACTGCCATCGACCCTTACTGCTATCGCGAGTGGTGATTTTTGAATGGTCAAAACCCGGGGCATGGGTGCTCATGACCAACAGCACATGTTCATGGAGTTCTGGGTGAGCCTCACCCATGACCTTTATGGGGTAGTCACAGGGAAACTCTATCTTCGGTGCTTCTGGCTCAGCCACTATTCGACCCTCAAGACATTAGGTTGGTAAAGAACAAAACGATCCAGTCAAAGAATCTCGACATTATGCCCGAAGCCTCTACATCAGCCTCGGCAACTAATGGCACATCAACAAGAATTTCCTCGTTTAACGTAACCTGCAGTCTGCCCAATTCTTGGCCCCGATAAATAGGCGCTTCAATCTGCTCATCTACCAGTATGTTTGCGGCCAGCTTTTTCTGCGCACCGCGAGGGAATGTAAGTATTACATCATCGCCAATAGTCAGGTTTAAAAACTCCTGCTGGCCATACCAAACTTTGGTGTTTTCTTTAATCAGGTCGCCAGCAGAGTAGATGATTTTAGTATCAAAGTTACGGAAGCCATAGGACAGCAGCTTCTGGGACTCTCGGGCTCTTGAGGCGTCGTTATCGGCCCCTAGTACTACCGATATCAATCGCATACCACGACGCTGAGCCGAGGCCACCAAACAGTAGCCAGCGGCCTGGGTGTGGCCAGTCTTTAAACCATCGACACTAGTATCGCGCCACAGCAAGCGATTGCGGTTGGGTTGGTTGATGTTGTTATGTTCAAAATATTTTTTGGAATAGATGCTGTAGTACTTGGGGTGCTCACGAATAATCGCACGGGCAATCAGTGACAGGTCTCGCGCCGTTGTGACCATACCTTCAGCGGGGAGGCCGGTGGCATTCCTGTAGGTTGTGCTGTTCATGCCCAGCAGTTCAGCCTGCCGATTCATGGTGTCCGAAAAAGTGTCTTCGTCACCGCTGACAAATTCGGCGAGAGCAATGGCGGCATCGTTGCCAGACTGGATAATTACGCCGTGCATAAGGTCAAGTACCGAGACCTTGGTTCTAGGGCTTAGAAACATCGTAGAACCGTCAGTTTTAGCGCCACCGCGCTCCCAGGCATTGTCGCTAATAAGAACCTGACTCTGTTCTTCAATACGCCCGGCTTCAATTTCATTGGAGACGATATAGGTGGTCATCATCTTAGCTAGGCTTGCAGGAGGTAATCGCAAGTCGGCATTTTCTTGGGCCAACACATGACCGGTTTCCGCATCCACTAAAATCCAAGCCTTGGCCGCTAGCTCTGGCTCAGATGGGATTAATTTTTGTGCCTGAGTTGCAGAGATTGCTATGAGGCAAAGGAAAAAAACTGCCGAGGACAGTATCCGATTTTTAAACATGTTGGCGTCACCGAGTATCAAAAAAATAGTGCGCATAGTCTAACACCACAAAGCGCTTTGTGCGCGCCTTGTAGGGGCTTTGCTAAGCCTGTGTTAGAGAATAAAAGTAGAGTGGCAGTGAGTAAAAAGATGCCTGCGGCGCCTTACTGAACCACCATAAAGCTAGAGATGTTAGCCAACTTCTTAAGTTGCTGTTTGACCCGTTGAAACTCGAGGTGATCGCTAATGGGGCCGATCCACACTTTGTACAGAGTATTCTTCTGCTGAACCAAAATAGGATGTTGCGTATAGCCTCTTACCTGCTTTTGTAATACCTGTGCAGGGGCGAGAGCGTCAAAGGCGCCCACCTGTAAGTAGCGGCCCTGAATAGTGAGAGGCTTCTGGTTGCTGGATTTTACCGCGGCTTTATTGCCGGTGGCGAACGGGGTCAGTACCCTATCTTGGCTACCCGAGGGGTCTATGGTTTCTATTAATACATTAGCGGTGCCCTTATCGGCATAACCCAGTTTTAGGGCAGCCACATAGGAAAGGTCGATAAGACGGTCACCGTGAAAAGGCCCGCGATCATTAATACGCACAATCACCGAACGTTTATTATCCAGGTTCGTCACTCTGGCATAGGCAGGGATTGGTAATGTCTTATGAGCCGCGGTCATGGCGTACATATCATAGACTTCGCCATTAGATGTTTTGCGGCCATGGAATTTTTTGCCATACCAAGAAGCCACCCCCTGCTCGCGATAACCTTTACTGCTGGGCAGCAAAACATAGGTTTTGCCAAACACTCTGTAGGGGTTTTTATTGCCCGCCACCTTGATGGGCTCTACCTTGGGTATCGCGTCGGCAATGGCTGTCGTGTCTACCGCTTTGCCTGGGCCATCAGTCTGAGAGCCACCTAGACCGCCAGGCAAATTGCCCGGAAGGGTGCCACAACCTGCCATGGTTAGGCAGGTCAGCAGGGTAAGGGGTATTAGATGGAGGCGAGAATTAACAGTTTTCTGCAGAGACACAGCGTTTGTTCCTAATTATTTCACTAAGCTGGTAAACAGCCATGGCATATTTGGTGCGGGGGTTGTAGCGGCCGATTACATAGAAATTGTGCAGCCCAATCCAGTATTCATCGCCGTATTTAGCCTTAAATCGCATTGGAAAGGCGGTGGTTTCAGGGTCAAATTTTTCGACCGGTTGGTAGCCCATTGCACTGAGTTCGGCGATGGTCATAGTGGGGCGTTTCATTTTATTGAGCCCCTTTTCGCTGACTTCACCTTCAATATGGGCTCGGGTCGCCACTGGCTGGTCTTTTTTCCAGCCGTGTTTAGTGAAATAGTTGGCCACACTGCCTATGGCATCGGTGGGGTTGGTCCAAATGTCGGCAAACTCATCACCATCAAAATCGACGGCATAATTACGATAGCTGTTGGGCATAAACTGGCCCCAACCCATGGCGCCGGCATAGGAACCTTTTAGTTCTAGGGGATCCTGTTTCTGCTCTCGCGCTAGCAAAAACATATGCTCAAGCTGGGTGGTAAAGAACTTCTTACGGGATTCACGCTTTTCGGTGTAGGTGTAATAGTCAAAGGCCAGTGTGGTCAGTGCATCAATGACCTTATAGCTGCCGGTATTGCGGCCATAGTTAGTTTCGACGCCAATAATACTGACGATAATCGCTGGGTCTACACCAAACTCCTGCTGTGCTCGCTCTAAGGTCTTTTGGTTTTCTTCCCAGAACTGCAGGCCGCGCTCAATACGCAGGTCAGAGATAAAGTGCTTTCGGTATTCAAACCAAGGTTTTACTTTTTCCGCAGGGCGGCTCATGGCTTTAACAATCGAATTCTGGTGCTCTGCATAGGACAACCAGCCCACGATGTCTGCACGTTCGAATTTATGCTTAGTCACCATAGTGTCCACAAAGGCAGCCGCTTCAGGATGCTCGGAGTAGTCTGCAAATGACAGGGAAGCCCATAGGCTAGCACTAACAATGAGCAGCGTTTTAGCTAATAGCTCTTTGATTGAGAGCGTTTTAATGAAAGGCTGTTTGATTAATAGTTTCAAAGGTCCATCCTAATTCGTTTGGGTTCCGTGCTAATGGCCATTAGGATACCAAATCCTAAGAACAGCGCGACCACTGAAGTGCCGCCATAACTGATTAGCGGCAATGGTACGCCAACAACGGGCAGGATTCCTGACACCATGCTCATGTTGACAAAGATATAGATAAAAAAGGTCAGGCTCAGGCTGCCCGCAATCAGCCGTCCAAACTGGGACTGAGAGTTCAGCGCAATGAGCATACAGCGACCAACAAACAAAAAGTAAGCGATGCACAGGGCTAACACGCCAATTAGACCAAATTCTTCGGCCAATACAGCAATAATAAAATCCGTATGGCTTTCTGGCAAAAAGTTTAACTGGGACTGGGTGCCCTGCATCCAGCCTTTGCCCGCCAAGCCACCAGAGCCGATGGCGGTGGTGGACTGAATAATATTCCAACCAGCCCCTAATTTATCGTCTTCAGGCGACAGTAATGTCAAAACCCGCTGTTTTTGATAGTCGCGCATCACAAAGACCCACAGGGTAGGTATGGCAGCCATTACTAATAAAAACGTCGACAGCAAATAGCGTTTGCCCAGTCCTGCTAAAAACAATACGAAGAACCCCGAGGTAAAAACTAAAATAGCCGTACCCAAGTCGGGCTGATCAACAATCAGCAATACGGGGAGAAGTATCAGAACTAGAGAGATAAAAATATGCTGGAACGAAGGGGGTATATATCGCTTACCGAGAAACGAAGAAACCATCATTGGCACAGCAACTTTCATTAACTCCGAGGGCTGAACTCTGGTCACACCCAGGTCTAGCCAGCGCTGTGCGCCTTTGGCGCCAACCCCATAAAACATAACGGCTACCAGCGCCAATAGACCGCCAATATAAAAGACTATGGCCCAGCGCTCCCAAAAGCGCACAGGAAATTGGGCGACAGTAATCATGGCAATAAACCCAAACAGCATAAATACGGCCTGACGCTTAACTAGGTAGAGGCTCTGACCGCTGGCACTGTAGAGTACAAATAGGCCAGTCAGGCAGATGACGGCCAAAATAACCAGCAAAGGAATATCTAGGTGCATGGAGCGACTGCCACGGCGATCTCCCCCGGGGCTGTGAATACGTCTGACAAAGTCATCTCTATACATCTACTGAGCCACCTTAGTTACGTCGTCCTCTGCGCCAGGGGCAGCAACCATCACTTGGGTTGTCTGAACTGGTCTAGATTTCATATAGGCATCGATCACCTGTCGAGCAATCGGTGCTGCAGCTGAGCTGCCATGCTCGCCATTTTCCACAATCAGGCCAATGGCAATCTGCGGATCATCCACCGGGGCAAAGGCGACGAACAGAGCGTGGTCCCAGTTGCGTTTATCAATTTTGGAGCTGTCATACTCTTCTTCAGCATCAATGCTGATGACCTGGGCTGTACCGGTTTTACCCGCAATTTCGTAGTCTAGGCCCTTGCTAATGCCCTTAGCAGTGCCTCGAGGGGAATGAACCACATCTCTCATCGCCTTGTGGACATAATCCCAGTATTCGGGTTTGATTTCGATATCTGCAGCCATCGCCTCAGGCACTATGGGGACGCCATTAACGGACTGGACCAGTTGTGGCGTGACCATTTTACCTTTTGAGGCAATGCGAGCTGACATTACGGCAAGCTGCAATGGTGTGGTCAGCATGAAGCCCTGGCCAATACTTACATTAATGGTATCGCCATTAAACCAGGCTTCTTGTCGCGCACCCTGTTTCCAAACTCTTGAGGGCATAATGCCTGGGCGTTCGCCGGGTAAATCTATACCGGTAACACTGCCGAGGCCAAACATTTCGCTGTAACTAGATAGTAGATCGATACCAGTTTTGACGCTCATCTTGTAGAAGTACACATCGCAGGACTCAATGATGGCCTCAGCTAGGTCAACCCCGCGACCATGGCCACCGCGCTTAGAATTGTGGTCACGCCAAGGCCGTTCTATACCTTCCATAAAAAAGTAGCCGGGATCATTAATGGTGTAATCCATGGTAATCGTATTGTTGTGCAAGCCGATTAATCCAAATAGTGGCTTTATTGTTGACCCAGGTGGGTATTGGCCGCGAATGGCACGGTCAAACATAGGTCGGTCTGAGGAGTTGATCAGCGCATCATAATTTTTTTGGCTGATACCAGAGACAAACAAATTGGGGTCGTAGCTAGGCGCACTAACGAGGCTCAAAATACCACCAGTTTTGACATCAATTGCCACTAGGGCACCCCGTTCGCCTTCAAATGCCTCATAGGCTACACGCTGAAGGCGACTATCTAGATGCATGGTTAGACTGTCACCGGGGGTGGCGCCAACACTGTCGAGAATACGCATAACGCGACCCCGGGCATTGGTCTCTACATGTTCGCTGCCCACTTTACCCAGCAGCTGATTTTCATAGTATTTTTCGATACCAATCTTGCCAATAGAATCTGTGCCGCTGTAAGCAATGGAGTCAATGTTCTGGGTCTCGCGCTCATTAATACGACCCACATAGCCAACCACATGGGCAAAAAGCTCTCGGTTAGGATAAAAGCGTGTTAGCCGAGCGGTGATTTCAGCACCATTCAGACGAAACCCGTTGACTGCCAGTATTCCGCGTTCTTGCTCGGTAAGATTAAATTTGAGAGGTGTTTGCTGAAAGGGTTTACGGCGCTTTAGGCGTTTGGTGAAGCGCTTAATATCGTCGTCAGATATCTCGATAAGGTCGCCAATGGTACCGAGCAGCTCGTCTAGGCTCTTGGACCGCTCACGCACAATAGTGAGGTTGTAGGTGGGGCGGTTGTCGGCTAGTAATTCGCCATTGCGATCGTAGATCAGGCCACGAGACGGTGCAGCTGGCCTAACGTGAACGCGATTATTGTCGGAATGGGTAGCAAAGTTTTGGTGGCGATTGATCTGCAGATCTACGTAGCGAACAATAATAACGATAGCCAGCACAGTAATGCCAACGGCTGTAACAAACAGCCTGCCAGCAAAAATTCTGCGTTCCCGAGCGGGATCTGTAAAGGCTGAGTCATGTATCATTTTATAAATTCCATCGTCTAGCTGCGATGATACGGGTGATTGGCATTGATCGTCCATGCTCGATAGAGCTGTTCCATCAATACAATTCTTACCAGTGGGTGGGGCAGGGTCAAATCGGACAGTGACCAGCGCATATTGGCTCGCGCGAGTATATCGGCTGACAGGCCGTCTGGGCCACCAATAACCAGGCAGACATCCTGTCCATTCATCTGCCAGCTAGCCAGATTCTGGGCTAGTTTTTCTGTACTCATGGGCTTGCCTATTACATCCAAAGCAACCACAAAATCATGCTCGCCAATGGCTTTTAAAAGCCCCTGACTCTCTGCCTCAATAGCTTTTGCTGGGGGCTGATTTTTGCCCCGGACACCCAATGGGATTTCAGTTGCCTGCACACGCAGCTCTGGCGGCATGCGCTTGCCATATTCCTGGCAGCCAGACTCTACCCAAGCGGGCATGCGGGTGCCGACAACTAACAGCTTAAGCTTCATGGTACTTGACTACTGATCGCTCTCAGGAGCACCCAGTATCGCATCACGATCGCCGAAACGATCGTCTGGGTGATCGCCGGGACGCAGAGTCCACAGGCGCTCAAGGTCATAAAACTCTCGGGTAGCTGGCAGCATGACATGGACGATAACATCGCCAAAATCGACCAGAATCCACTCTGAGGTATCGTCACCCTCAACACCAATCAGTATATGGCCTGCTTTTTTTGCATCGACCACGACACTGTTGGCCAATGACTTTACCTGGCGATTTGAATTGCCCGTAGCAACCACCATGGTATCCATCAAGCCAGTCAGCTCACGCACGTCAATAGTGGTGATATTAGTGGCCTTAATCTCTTCAAGGGCGTTGATAACAATGTCTTTAAGGGCTTGCGTCATAGCAATTATTTACTCATATAAATGATGTTGTTGAATATAATCGACCACTGCATCAGGGGTCATAAATTGTATATTTTCACCGCGTGCTAACTTGCGACGAATCTCGGTCGATGACAGGTCTAGCATTGTCAGCTCACAAAAATGTATTTTGCCTCCCGAGGACTGCCTTAAACTGGGCAAATCGTCACAGCGGTGCGCGTCAATCCAATCGGCCAAGGGCCCAGGTTGGGGAAGCGCCGAGTCTGGTCTTGAAGAGACCACAATATGGCAGTGGTTAAGCAGTTCCTGCCATTGCTGCCAGGTATCTATCTTTGCCAGGGCGTCCATACCAAGGCAGAAAAATAACGGCTGCTGGGTGCCAATCTGTTCTCGCACCAACTTCAATGTATCTATGCTGTAGCTCGGCTCTGGCCGCTGCAACTCTAAATCATCGGCCACCAGCACAGACTGGTTGGCAAGTGCCACCTGTAACATCTCCAGCCGCTGCAGAGCAGTTGCCTGAGGTGTGCCGCGGTGGGGCGGAAAAGCACAGGGCATAAGCCGAATGCTATCTACTTGCAATAGCTCGGCAAGCTCGGCGGCAACCCTCAGGTGACCAATATGCACTGGGTTAAACGTGCCACCAAACAGAGCGACGGCCATGTTATTGACGGATCTGCCCGTCGCCAAAGACAATCCATTTTTGGCTGGTAAGGCCCTCAAGGCCCACGGGGCCGCGAGCATGGATTTTGTCGGTGGAAATACCAATTTCTGCCCCTAGGCCATATTCAAAACCATCGGCAAAGCGGGTCGAGGCATTGATCATTACCGAGCTAGAATCTACCTCAGCAATAAAGCGTCGGCCGCGATTAAAGTCTTCGGTGACAATCGAGTCTGTGTGCTGGGAACCGTATTGATTGATATGCTCAATCGCCTCGTCGAGGCCAGTGACAACTTTGATCGACACAATAGGGGCTAAATACTCTTCAGCCCAATCCTGCTCAGTAGCTGGCCCTATGCTATTTAAAATGGCTCGAGACTTTTCACAGCCACGCATCTCCACGGCTTTTTCGAAATAAATTTTGCCCAACTCGGGCAGCACCTTTGCGACCACAGACTCAGCTATTAAAAGAGACTCCATGGCGTTACAAACTCCGTAACGGTGGGTCTTGGCATTGTCGGCAATCGCGATGGCTTTTTTAAGGTCAGCGCGGTCATCGATATAGACATGACAGTTGCCATCCAAATGTTTAATGACGGGCACTCGAGCATCGGCGCTAACTCGTTTAATCAAGCTTTTGCCGCCTCGGGGCACAATGACATCAACATAGTCAGTCATGGTGATCAGCTCGCCAACCGCATCTCGGTCAATGGTATTAACCACCTGTACGGCGGTTTCTGGCAATCCAGTAGCGGCAAGACCCTGAGAAATACAACGGGCAATAGCGCGATTGGAGTTAATGGCCTCACTGCCACCGCGCAATATGGTGGCATTGCCTGATTTTAGGCACAGGCTTGCTGCGTCAAGAGTCACATTGGGGCGTGATTCATAAATAATACCAACCACACCGAGGGGTACACGCATTTTGCCTAGCTGAATGCCGCTGGGCCGATAGCCCATGTCGGTAATCTCGCCCACGGGATCCTGCAGTGAAGCAACCTGGTGTAAACCGTCGATCATGCTAGAAATTCGTTCGTCATTGAGCGCCAAACGATCGAGAAGGGCATCATCAAGGCCCTTGCTGCGGCCATTTTCCATATCCAGTTCATTGGCTGACAAAAGATCAGCTCGGCTGTTATTAACGGCTTCGGCTATGGCCAACAATGCATTATTTTTAATAGCCGAGCCGGCACGGGCAAGCACTCGAGATGACTCTCGAGCGGCAACACCAACAGACTGCATATAGGCTTTAACTTGCATGGTTCGTAATCAGCTACAATCGACTTTATTAAGAGGTCGGCATTATACGTGTAGCACCAGCATAATTCCTTATTTTTGGGGGTGTACAGCCAATTTCTGTCTGCATCCCGTATAAAACCTAAATTTGAAGTAAAAAAAGCACTGCCAAACCTACAAAAGAACCCTGCTATGGACCACGCCATTTCTACACTGAACTCCCGAGATTGCTGGCTTGTACTTAGTGGTGCCGGCGTAAGTGCGGAGTCTGGGGTGCCTACCTATCGAGACAAGCAGGGGGCTTGGCAGCGCTTGCCTCCGGTGACCCATCAAGAATTTGTGGCTAACCACGCTGCTCGGCAACGTTTCTGGGCACGCAATATGGTGGGGTGGCGACATATGTTGGAGGCACAACCGAATAGAGCTCATCGCGCTCTGGTCGAGTTAGAGCAGTTGGGTTTAGTGTCTTACTTGGTGACACAAAATGTTGATGGACTGCATCAGCGCGCGGGAAGCAAGCGGGTGATAGATCTCCATGGTCGTGTGGACATGGTGTCTTGCCTGAGTTGTGGGCTCAAATTCCCCCGGGCCCCTTTGCAGACATGGTTAGAAACCAATAACCCAACCTATGCACAGATAGCAGGTGCTATAGCGCCAGACGGCGATGCAGATATTGATCAGCTTGATTACACACAGCTCTTGGTACCAGATTGCGAGCACTGCGGTGGTCTATTAAAACCAGATGCGGTTTTTTATGGCGATTCTGTGCCCAAGCAAAGGGTGGCGATGGCTCAAGATCAGCTGGGACAAGCAGGTGGGTTGCTGGTAGTTGGTTCATCCCTAACCGTCTATTCGGGATATCGGTTTTGCCTCTGGGCTCAAAGTCAGGGTAAACCCATTGTGCTGTTCAATGATGGCAAAACTAGGGCTGACCCATTGGCTACTGCAAAAGCCGAGGGCTCTTGCGCAGCGGCTTTGGAGATGTGGCTGCAAAAAAGGTTACAGCCAGAGTCAAAGTAAGTTGATTAGCGCTTTAGTTGGTTATCGACAATTTTGGCCAGCGCTTTAATATGAGCCGGGTCACTGTTGAGGCAGGGAATATAGTGAAAATGTTCGCCGCCAGCTTCCATAAACGATTCACGTCCTTCCATGTTTATCTCTTCAATTGTCTCTAGACAGTCCGAGGAAAAACCGGGGCAAATAACGGCAATATGCTTAGCGCCTTCACCGGGCAGTGCTTCCAGCGTTTTATCGGTATAGGGCTGCAGCCAAGGCTCGCGACCAAAACGAGACTGAAAAGTCGTCATTACCTGATCTTCGTCTAACCCCATGCGTTCGCGAACCAGCCTTGTGGTCTGGTGGCAGAAGCAATGATAGGGATCGCCCTTTTTGAGATAGCGCTCGGGGGTACCATGGTACGAAAACATCAGTTTATCTGGCTGGCCATGGGCCTTGATATGTTTACTAATGCTCTTGCATAGCGCATCAATATAACCCTCAGACTGCTGGTAGCCACCAATAAAGTGCAGCTCGGGTACCCAGCGTAGTTTGGTCAATTTTTTAGCAATTGCATCAAAGGTTGAGCCGGTGGTGGCGCCAGAATATTGAGGGTAGAGAGGCAGCACCGTGATATTACGCACATTCATGTCGGTGAGCTTTTGGATGGCAGACTCGATCGACGGGTTGCCATAGCGCATGCCCAGCACCACAGGTACCTCATCGCCATATTTCTTGGTAATAACTTTTTGCACCCCGTCCACCTGAGCCTGACTGTGGACCATTAGCGGTGAGCCACCCTCAGTCCAAACTGAGCGATAAAGCTTGGCTGAACGACGGGGGCGGATGCGTAAAATAATAAGATTTAGAATCATCCACCACAGCAGGCGCGGCACCTCAACCACTCGAGGGTCGCTCAAAAACTCTTTCAGGTAGCGTCGCAATTCAGGAGTCTGCGGTGCATCGGGAGTACCCAGATTACAAAGAATCACGCCGCGTCGCGGTGATGGCCCTTTGTGCTCGTATTCAGTCTGGCCCTGATACTGCATGTTGCTGCTCCTAAAATGTTGTATTGATACTGCTAGATTGGATGAAGCCCAGACCATACGGCAACTGGCTCACAAGGCCAAATGATATTCATCGGCGAGGGGTAAATAACGCACAGATATACGGTCCATGTGGAATACAGGATGACCGGGCGGTTTAAAAGCTGACCGCTAACCACTGGGGCGCTATAATGCGCGGCTTTCACCTATAGCGTACTGGTAACCAGAATACTCAATGAGCCAATCAGCCTCAGATCGTCGCACCTTTGCCATTATCTCGCACCCGGATGCGGGCAAGACCACTATCACTGAAAAATTATTGTTGCTAGGCAACCTGATTCAGGTGGCAGGCACCGTTAAGGGTCGTAAAAGTGATCGCCATGCGACCTCAGATTGGATGGCCATGGAAAAGGAGCGGGGCATTTCTGTGACTTCTTCTGTTATGCAGTTTCCCTACGCTGGCTGCATGGTCAATCTGTTGGATACCCCCGGCCACGAAGATTTCTCCGAAGACACCTACCGTACCTTAACTGCTGTTGATTCCTCTTTAATGGTCATCGATGGCGCCAAGGGCGTTGAAGATCGCACGATTAAGCTGATGGATGTCTGTCGTCTGCGCGATACCCCTATTTTGACCTTCGTTAATAAAATGGACCGCGATATTCGCGATCCCATAGACCTGCTCGATGAAATTGAAGCGGTTTTAAAAATTAGAGCGGCACCGATTAACTGGCCGATTGGTATGGGCCGTGAGTTTCGTGGGGTGTACAACTTTTACACTGACACCATTCACGTCTATACCCAGGGTAAGGGGCATTTGTTAAGTGATGATGTTCAGATCAAAGGCCTGCAGTCTCCAGAAGCCTATGAAGCATTAGGCGCCTATGCGGACGATGTTTTAGAAGAGCTGGAGCTTGTTCGAGGAGCGACCAACCTTTTTGATATGGATGAGTTCTTATCGGGTCGCCTTTCGCCGGTATTTTTCGGTACCGCAATGGGTAATTTTGGCGTTCGGGAAATGCTCAACGATTTTGTGCGCTGGGCACCGCCGCCACAACCGCGGCAGGCACTGGGTCGTGAAGTAGTTGCGAGTGAAGAAAAGTTTAGTGGCTTCGTGTTTAAAATCCAGGCCAACATGGACCCCAAGCACCGGGATCGCATCGCTTTTTTACGTATTTGCTCGGGCAAGTACACCAAAGGCATGAAGATGAAGCATGTGCGCACGGGTAAAGATGTGCGAGTCTCGGACGCCTTTAGTTTTAAGGCCGGTGAGCGAATCTCTGTGGAAGAAGCGGTGGCTGGCGACATTATTGGCCTGCACAACCATGGTTCGATTCAGATAGGTGACACCTTTACCGAAGGTGAAGACCTCAAATTTAGTGGTATACCGCATTTTGCACCGGAATTATTTAAGCGTATTCGGTTAAAAGACCCGCTGCGAGCCAAACAGCTGCAAAACGGCATTCGTCAGCTGTCGGAAGAGGGCAGTACCCAGGTATTTTTCCCGTTCCGCAATAACGACATTATTGTTGGGGCCGTGGGCCAGCTGCAGTTTGATGTGGTCGCTTACCGATTGCGCGAAGAATATGGTGTTGACGCAATGTACGAGCCTATCTCCGTGCACACTGCGCGCTGGACTGAATGTGCAGACAGTAAAGCTCTAGAAGCCTTTAGAAATAAAGCCGAGGACAACTTGGCGCTGGACGGGGGCGGTCATTTGACCTACCTGGCACCCACCAGAGTGAATCTTTCTCTGGCAGAAGAACG
>CAJJAO010000012.1 GCA_905182265.1 gamma proteobacterium HTCC2207
CCGCATCATCAGAAGCTGAGTTAATACGCGAACCTGTAGAGAGGCGCTCCATAGTTTGGCTCATGGCGCGCTCGTTTTTGGTCAGAGCGTTGGCGGTCAATGTAGCCGCGGTGTTTGTATTGATAACTGTCATTTTATAATTCCTTTAGTCGAGGCGACTATTATTTAAGCAGCGCAAGAACTGACTGCGCCTGCTGGTTAGCTTGAGATAGCATGGCCGTGCCGGCCTGCTGAATAATTTGAGTGCGAGCCAGCTCTGTGGTCTCTGCCGCGTAGTCTGCATCTTGGATGCGGCTGCGTGAGGCGGACGCGTTTTGAGAAACATTGGCTAGGTTGTCGGAGGCGTATTCTAGGCGGTTGACGTAAGAACCTAATGTTGCTCGCTGAGTGTCAATGCTTGCGATGGCTGTTGTCATCGCTGTAATCGCTGCCGACGCCCCAGTTTTGGTCAATATGTCGTTATTGGCTGCTGTTCCGCTTATTCCCCTCGACAGGTTTGCCTCTTGGACGGCAAGCGTTGCAGCGCCAGACGTCATTGTGAGAGTGCCTGCCGTGCTTGTGCCCGCCAGCGTATAGGTATTGGTGCCGTCACTCGCTGTTAGCATGTCGGTAGTAGCGGTGCCATTTGCAATTACTGCATCAGCCGCATCCACAGTAAACTGGATATACTGGTCAGTAGAGCCGTTAGTGTTGGTGATTTTAAATGTCAATATGTCGCCATCTGCGAGCGTACCAACAACAACGCCTTGAACGGTAGTAGATGTAGTTGAGACGCTAATGCTCCCGTCCTTACCTATGTTGCCGAAATCAGCAGTGATGGTCTGGCTGGCATTAGCGCCTACCTGGAAAGCTACTGAACCAGTGGTTCCAACGGTATCGTCTAGGATATTCATGCCGTTAAATTGTGTGTTGCCACTGATACGTTGAACTTCTGACTGGAGAGCTTTGAACTCTAAATTGAGCGCTGAGCGATCGGTAGAAGAGTTGGTATCAGAAGAAGACTGAACCGCCAGTTCGCGCATACGCTGAAACATACTGCTGACCTCTACAAGCGCACCATCTGCGCTCTGAACCATAGAGATACCATCATTAGCATTTCGTATCGCCATATTCAGGCCGTTGATCTGCGAGGTCATTTTACTTGCGATCGCAAGACCCGCTGCATCATCAGAGGCTGAGTTGATACGTGAACCTGTGGAGAGACGCTCCATGGTTTGGCTCATGGCACGCTCGTTCTTACTTAAAGCGTTGGCAGTCAATATTGCCGACGTGTTTGTGTTGATTACCGTCATACTCTTTCCTCATTTCTAAGTAATAAACTCTTTCTTGTGATGTTCATCGGCACTAAGTGGCAAAACTGTAGATAAAAAGCGGAAAACAATTGCCGCATTCATTTTGAGTCTTACTCCAAAGGCCTATTAAAGGCCCCTGATTACTTATTTAGCCGAGACGGTGCTGCTTAAACCGAAAAGGTTTTAAGCCCTACCTTGTTGGCAGTGCGAGCAGCGCTAGTCTTAAACTATCCATCCTGTTCTAAGTATCGACAGCGCGCCGAAATACTTAAGCTTTAACGCTTGGTGGGTAGGTGGTACTTAAAGGCGATGGGCTGTAAAGCAGGGCGTTGGCCACTTTCAAGAGGGTTGGCGAGAGTGGAATGGAGGAACGGGCGTAGTTGTTAAGCTGCAGCACTAATAAGAGGGGCATAAAAAAACCTCCCAGAGGGAGGTTTTTGGTAGGGTGATACCAAGGTAATGCTTATGCCGTGCCTAGGTAGTCATTTGACCACCAACATAGCCTTAGCCCTTGAGCAATGAAAGTACTGACTGGTTAGACTGATTTGCCTGGGCCAGCATCGCGGTGCCTGCCTGTTGGATAATCTGTGTTCTAGCCAGCTCAGTGGTTTCCTTTGCGTAGTCTGCATCTTCAATGCGACTGCGCGAGGCGGCTGCGTTTTGAGAGCCATTGGTTAGGTTGTCGATGGCGTATTCCAAGCGGTTCATGCCTGCACCATAGATAGCGCGCTGAGCATTAATGCCGTCCATTGCGGCGTCAAGTTCGGCCAGCGCTGTATTGGCGTTCGTGTCTGTGGCAATTGAAAGGCCAGATATATCCCGCCCATAGACACTCTTAACGGCAGTAAAGCCCGCGGTGACCTCGGTCAGCGCATTAGCAATGTCAAAGCCACCATCGTCTGCTGAGATGGTTGGGTTAGATAGGACCTTTCTTGCATTCTCGTAGGTAAATACTAACCCTTCCGAAATAGCATCAGTTCCAGCGACAGAGTTTGCAATCGCATGAGTGGTGTTGCCACTTACAGAGGGTATCTCGGTGGCCAGTCCGGTCGTCTTGCTTGTGAGAAGCAATCCCGTCGTACTGTTCGCGGTGACGGTGTACTTAAATGCGCCGTAATCAGCCTTAGCCTGTATTACCGCGACCAAATTAGCTAGGGTATCGGTGCCTCCTAGATCGTCGGGGCCGGTTGTGGTTACCGTGATGGTGGTCGTTCCGTCGCTTATTGAAATCGGTGCGCTTGCACCAGCTAGAGTCGATATGTCTGCGTCAGCAAGAGCACTTACCGTAAATGCAGCAGCTATGCCAGTGACGCCAGATTGTTTGCTCACTGTAAAGTCTAGATCTGCGTGGTCTGAATGGGATGTAATTGCACTGGTAAGCGCATCTAAGGTGCTCGCGGCACTTGCGTCAACGGTTAATGTATTTTCCCCATCTGACAACACGACGTTGCCATCAATGGCGCCGGCATTTATGTCAGACAGGGCTGTTCGATAGACCGCGGAAACACCCGTAACCGATCTTCCCTCAGTCGATACCGTGACCGCACTGGTGACATTCACTCCGCCGTCACTGGCGGTGAAGGTCGGTGGCGTTGAGATCGCCTCAGCAGCTTTATAGCTAAAATTTAGCCCATTGCCTGCCGCGTTTGCAGCAATAGTGAACTTTAAGTTTGAATAAACAGGGCTGTTAGTAAGGTCGGTTACTAGGTCGTCTAAATCAGCTGGCGACGTTACCGCTGTTGAGGCGTAGTCGATGCGAAGAGTGGTCGTGCCATCCGACAGAATGAGCTCACGATCAATACCCTGAGCAGTCGCAGTGGTCATCGCCGTGCTGTAGACGGCCGTTACGTTAGCGGTAGGTGCGTTTAGGCTCCAGTCCCCAAAGGAGACATCCATTACCTGCTGCGCGTTAGCGCCAATCTGGTAGGTGGCAGTGCCATTGCTTGAGGTCCCTGCGGAACCATCTAAGATGTTGTCACCATTCCACTGAGAATTTTTAGACACTCGGGCGATTTCAGCCTTGAGCTGCTGGAATTCGAGATCCAAGCTACCCTGGTCGGTGGTTGTCACCGTACCGTTGGTTGCCTGCACCGCGAGTTCACGCATGCGCTGCATCATGTTGCCCAGCTCTATAGACGCGCCGTCTGCAGTCTGGATCATGCTGATCGCATCACCCGCGTTCTGCACGGCCTGGTCTAGGCCTTTAATCTGGGAGGTCATCCGAGAGGACACGGCGATTCCTGCCGCATCATCTTGGGCTGAGTTTACACTCTTGCCTGTCGAGAGACGTTCCATGGTCGTCTGCATAGCCCGATCATTTTTTGCCATTGCGTTTTGCGTAATGACGGCAGAGATATTAGTGTTAATAATTGCCATTATAAAAGTCCTTCATCGTTAGTTAAGTCAACATTGCGCAGCCCAACTGCGCGGGTCTTCGTTAATAGTTAGAAGACCATGTTGCGTGCCTTCCTCAAAATTCTATTCCCTAATCAGCAAAAACATAAAAGGGTTGTATTCAAGGAAATGCAAAACCGATGCCAACTTTTAAAAAACTGTAGTTATTGCTTGATAAGTACTTATAAATCAATAGGTTAAAAATATATCGGGCGGGCGAAAGTGCGGTGATTACCGTGCAGGTGGCAAATTTTTGCCGATATACAATGATGCCTGTCGGGAAACCGGCAGGTCTTTGGGGGGCTTACTGTCGCTGGGCTTAGGTTGACCCGTTGTTTGAGCTAGTTATTTTGCGCTATTAAGTATTTTCTCTTAGTAGGCATTTACTGTTAAAAGGTATCGTCAAATAAAACGCCTTTCAGGGAGTCGAGCTGTTTTGACATGCGCAGCACGGCATCACCGGGTAGGGTACGAATCACTTCTCCGCTATTGGTGTCTGTGACCTGCACAATAAAACGTCTTGAGGACTCATCTTTAGAAAAATGTAAGGCCGTTGGGACTTTCTTAACGGCTGCGTTAAGGACTTCAATTGACTTGTCCAGCTTTGCCGCTGTTTCGCTTAGCTGCCCTATAGACTCGCCTTTGCGTGAGGCAAGCTCACGACCGAGGTCCTGCGCCGCAGTTTTAACCACGTCTATCTTTACTTGGCTTTCAGTGGCCGAAGTTTGCACCGTAGGCTTGGCTTGCGCCACCCCAACAGGTGGAGCACTTCTAATACTCATATCACTAGACGTCATACTCTTCACCATTATGTTAGACCCACACTATTATAGATGGGTCGACGGTGATCCACTACCCACCTTTAAGATATATACTCTCCGTCGATTGTTAACATCGGCAGTAGTTTTAGAACCTTTAATACTTATTTCATTTAAATTTTGGGGGCTCAGTTAACTAGAAGCTTTGCAACTAAAAGCTGTGCGGCTAGGCTCTTAGCAACTAGGAGCAGGGACTAGGTAAGGTTATACTGCCGACGATTTTTAATTCTATGCATATTTAACGATCGGCAAATGGTTTATGGTATGAGAGCGATTTCTACTTTGATTAAGGTTATCGACCGGTTTACTGAAGTTACCGGCCGCGCCGTTTCCTGGCTGACTATCTTGATGGTCGGGCTGGTAGTGGCCGTGGTGGTTATGCGCTACTTTCTTGACACCGGTTCTATCGCACTTCAGGAGTTAGTCACCTACCTCCATGCCACCGTGTTTATGCTGGGTATTGCCTTTACCCTGAAGAGAGGTGGGCATGTGCGGGTCGATATTTTTTATCGCCAGTTCACCGCGCAGAAAAAGGCTCTGGTGGATCTGCTGGGCGGCCTGCTATTTCTTATTCCTGTGGCTGGGCTAGTTTTTGTCACTAGCTGGGACTATGTGATGGCCAGCTGGGCCATTGCAGAGACCTCGGCAGAGAACAGCGGCTTGCCCTATATCTACTTGCTCAAAACCCTAATGTTACTGATGCCCATTGCGCTTCTGTTACAGGGTATTGCCGAAGTATTAAAAAGCGCTCTTACCCTGACTGGGCTTACGCATTCCGATGAGAGCAGTTTTGAATCCGACAGCTCTGAATCTGGCAGCATTGAGCCCATACTCTGATGGCTGAATTTATTCCCTTTCTAATGTTTCTTGTGGCCTGCCTGGTATTGATGGCTGGTTACCCCGTAGCCTTTTCTCTTGCCGGTACCGCGCTGCTATTTGCGCTAGTGGGGACAGTAACTGGCCATTTTGATATGGCCTTTTTGCAGGCCCTACCCAACAGGCTATTTGGCACTATAGAAAACACCACCCTAATTGCTGTGCCGCTATTTATTTTGATGGGGGTGATGCTTGAGAAATCTCGCCTTTCGGAAGACCTATTAGAAAGCATGGCCGATTTACTGGGTGGGTTTCGCAGTGGCTTAGGGATCTCTGTGGTGTTGGTAGGCGCGCTACTGGCCGCTAGCACAGGTATTGTGGGCGCCACCGTGGTGACCATGGGTCTTATGTCGCTGCCCACCATGTTGAAGCGCGGCTACTCGCCGGCGCAAGCTACTGGGGTTATTGCCGCCACCGGCACTCTGGGGCAGATTATTCCGCCGTCCATCGCCTTGGTTTTGTTGGGCGATACGCTGTCGAGTGCCTATCAGCAGGCTCAGCTCAATATGGGTATTTTCACCCCCAAAACCGTGTCGATTGGTGACCTGTTTGTGGGGGCCATTATTCCCGGCCTGATGCTGGTGATGATGTATATTTTGTACGTTATTTTCTTTTCTCGACCCGCAGAGCAGGTTGTGGAATCGGCAGCTGGGCAGCCTGCCAAAAATACCCTGTCTCGAGCCATGCGCAATTTGCTGCCGCCGGTGTTTTTAATTGTCACGGTACTAGGGTCGATTTTGACTGGAGCGGCAACGCCGACGGAAGCGGCGGGGGTGGGTGCCTTTGGTGCAACCCTACTCGCGGCACTGCGCGGCCAGTTGACGGTTCCGCGTCTGCGCGAGGTGGGCCAGACCACCACTGAAGTGACGTCGATGGTCTTCTTAATTTTGATTGGCGCGGCGGTGTTTTCGCTGGTTTTTCGGGGCTTTGGTGGCGAAGAAATTGTTGAGCAATTCTTTACGGACTTACCAGGGGGCCTTTTTGCCGCCACATTGCTGGTGATGTTGGTCATTTTCTTGCTGGGCTTTATTCTCGACTTTATTGAGATTACGTTTGTAGTGGTGCCCATTGTTGGCCCAGTACTATTGGCCATGGGCCTGGACCCTGTGTGGCTGGGTGTAATGATTGCCATTAATTTACAAACCTCATTTTTGACGCCGCCGTTTGGCTTTGCCCTGTTCTACTTGCGCGGCGTTGCGCCCCCAACGGTCGAGACCTCTGATATGTATCGCGGTGTTATGCCGTTTATTGCCATGCAGGTACTGCTGATGTTGATGCTATCAATATGGCCCCAGCTGGCCACTTGGCTACCTGAGCTTATTTACAACTAAAGGAAGAGACGTAAAACCCATGCAGAATATTAATGAATCCCCAACCCCGATTGGCCAGCTCATTTCTCAGACTATCGCTATGCCCCGAGAAACCAACGCCAATGGCGATATTTTTGGTGGCTGGCTACTCAGCCAAATGGATCTGGCTGGCGCTATTTTGGCGGGCCGGATTGCCAAGGGCCGAGTGGCCACTGTGGCCATTAGTAGTATGTCTTTTCTTAGCCCAGTGCCTGTGGGGGCGGTGGTAGGCTGCTATGCCAGCACCACATCGGTGGGTACGAGCTCTATCAAAATCTCTATAGAAGCCTGGATCAATGACGACCACAGAGCTGAACTCTGCAAGGTGACTGAGGGTGAGTTTGTGTTTGTGGCTATTGATGACAGCGGCAACACTAGAACAGTGCCCAATGGCTGATATCTAGAGGCAGCCAAGGTGGTCTTTAATCTTTCTTGGCTGTAGGCGCTGTTTATCAGCTCTTAGCCACAGGCGATATCAAATTAAAGCTTTAGCGCAGCAAATATTGTGCGTCGCAGAGGCTCTATTTCATTGACCAGATGGTGGTTGGCGTCGGGAATTAGCTGCACCTTTAGGTTGGGCAGCTTGCGCTTAAACTCTATTAAGTTGGCTTCCCAGTCAAGGGTTTTATCGCCCGTCCCCTGTATCAAATTAATCGAGCATTTATTGACGGGCTTATTATCGATGAGCTTTGCGCAGGCCGGGTAGTTGTCAAATTCTTTAATCCATAAGTTCAGTGCCCCCACCCATGCCATTGGCACTTTACGGGGCTGCACTGGATCCTTATCTTTTACAAATGCCAAAAATTCAAGGTCAAACGAGCTGGGTCGAAACTGTCGTTTCGATGACTCCCGAAAATGCCTCATCAGCAAAAACAGCCAGCGGCTTAATCCCCAGCCTTTTGGCTTTAGCAGCGGTGCCAGCAGATTCAGGTGGGTAAATGGATAGCTACCGTTGCTATCGAATGTCATGAGATGTTTCAGCAACACCGCGCCACCCATGCTCTGGCCAATTGCTTGTAACGGCAGGTTGAACATTGCCTGACTCTCGCTAACGACTGCATTTAGCGCGCCCACATAGTCTGCGTAGTCTAAAATAAAACCAGGTTGTCCCGCTGAAAGTCCATGGCCGGGAAGGTCAAAGCAAATAACATTTAGCTGGCAGCCTAGTAGATGTTCGATTAAATGATTAAACAGCCCAATATGGTCCATGTAGCCATGCACTATAATAACTGATCCGACAGGGTTTTCTGGCACCCAACAGAGGGTAGCAATAGTTTGACCTTGCTGATTTATTTCGCCAGCACGAAGGTTGATGTCCCCACGGGGAATAGGCAGCTGATAAAAGTCGAGATACTGCAGCAACCCAGAACTTGCGCGATCGACCAAAGGCATTTCAGCAGAGAAAGGCGGCAGGCTTTTGAGCAGCGCAGCGGCCGAAGATTGGTCAAAACCAGCTATCGACTGCTCCATATACTATTCCTTAATTAGGTTAAAATTTAGGCGGCGCTTTATGCGTGCATCGATTAAGCCGCAGCCTCAAAACTATATTGTCAGATTAGACATGAATTACAAGAATAAAGATGCTATCGATAAGCTGATGAATAGCTTCTGCGTTTAATAATAACTTTGACGATAAAACCCACGCGTCTATGGGCAATTTTATCGGCTCTAAGGCTTAGCTATTGGCGTTGAAGATAAATGAGATATGAGAGATAACGCAGTAGTGGAGATACGGCGCTATTGGTAGCAAAGGGTGAAAGATAAAAAAAGGCATTGAACAAAATTCAATGCCTTACTTTAGCCGTCTTAAGGCTTACTCGTCTGTGGACAGTGAGATATCGTAAACGCCAGCTTCACGAGCCTGATCAGAAATCTGAACAAACAACTCAGTCTTCGACTTAGGATGCGCACTAATCACAACCTTGGCTTCCGGCTTCTCAGCATGCATCCGCTCAACGTTGGCTCTTACGGCGCGGATATCGATGCGCCGACCTTCAAAAGTAAGTTCATTACTTTCAGAAATGCGGAAGACAATATTGGTATTTTCAGAATCTGGTGGCGGCTGATCTGAGGTTGGTGGGCGATTCACACCGAGGCCTACTTCGTTAACAAATGAAGCGGTTACAATGAAGAAAATCAACATAATAAACACCACATCTAGCATGGGTGTCATATCAATCGCCGACTCTTCTTGTTGTTTACGTCTTTTGCCTAGCGCCATGTTAAGTCGCACCTTTCTAAAACTAGTAATTCAATGGAGGGGGCATTCTACTCATTTTTATAAAAAATGCTAGTTCTCTCAGTCCTTGGTGCATACCCCAATTGTGCTATTCTGCCGTCTTGAAGTCCTCTGTACCAGTAATGATTACTCACAATTTAAAAAATATCGCATTTAGGATGAGCTATGCCGGAACTGCCAGAGGTAGAGACTACTCTCAGAGGCATTGAGCCCGCTATTGCCTTGCAGGTTATTAGCGGCATCACTGTGCGCCAGGGATCTTTGCGCTGGCCAGTCACGGAGGGCCTTGCACAGATTGTCGAGGGGCAGCGGGTTACTCAGGTACGCCGCCGTGCAAAGTACCTTATTATTAATTTAGAGCATGGTTCCATGCTTATCCATTTAGGTATGAGTGGCAGTTTGCGGCTAGTGCAGCCCGACGCAGAGCTGCGCAAACATGACCATATAGAAATGCGCATGGGCAATGGTGCTATTTTGCGCTACCACGACCCCCGTCGCTTTGGATGTTGGCTGTGGTCTGAATCGGACCATCATCAACTATCTCGTCTGGGCCCTGAGCCCTTATCAGATGATTTCGGCATAAAACGTCTTTATGAGCTGTCGAGAAAGCGAAAAATAGCAGTCAAGCCTTTCATTATGGACAACAATACAGTGGTAGGGGTTGGCAATATCTATGCCTCAGAAGCTCTGTTCCGCAGCGGCATCAGACCAGATCGCGCTGCGGGTGATATTTCTTTAAAGCTCTACACAGTGCTCACCGGACATATAAAAGAAGTCTTGGCGGCAGCTATTGTGCAGGGCGGTACCACGTTGCGAGATTTTGTTAATGGCAATGGAGAGCCGGGCTATTTCCAGCAGACATTAGCTGTCTATGGCAGGGGAGGCAAGCTCTGTACTGGCTGCGAAGGAGTATTGAAAGAGATTAAACTGGGCCAGCGCAGCTCTGTGTTCTGCCCGCGCTGCCAGAGATAAATTAGGGGCTAAATTTTTTCTCTAATGCTTCGACCACATTGGCCGGAGCAAATTTGGACACATCACCATCGAGAGAAGAAATCTCTCGCACTAACGACGACGATATATATGAAAACCGCTCTGCCGGAGTTAGAAAGATACTTTCTATGTCTGGAGACAGGGCGCGATTCATATTAGCCAGCTGAAATTCATATTCAAAGTCAGAAACGGCTCTTAATCCCCGCATAATGGCATCTGCCTTGCAGTCACTGACAAAATTGACCAGTAAATAATCAAAGCCAATGATTTCAATATTGGGCACATGAGTCAGCGCGTCAGAAGCGAGCTGAATACGCTCGTCGATACTAAATAATGGGCTCTTGCGCTGGCTGCTGGCAATGCCAATAACAACCTTATCGAATAGCCGAGCCGCTCGTTCAACGAGATCGATATGACCGTTGGTGATTGGGTCGAAGGTACCAGGATAGACAATAGTCGTCATGTACAGCATTCCGAACAGATTAAGCGGGCAAGCATAATACTTAAATTAAGCCTGAGGCTCAATGTAAGAATAGAGTCGGTATTTGACCTCTCCAGCCAGCTTTTCTTGCTTGAGCCGCCAATTAGGTGGTGGGACGAACCTGTTATCTGTACCGGGCAGTTCACAATAAATCAGCGCATTGGGCGCCAGCCACAAAGAGTTATTAACCGCCTCGCAGATATCGTTGTGCATGTGCCCATCAAAAGGGGGGTCAATAAAAACGATGTTATAGCCTTGCTCTGGGCCGTCGCGCCGCAAGTACTGCTGTGCATCTGTCTCAACAATACTGAGGTTATCCGCTAGTAACAGCGCTTTGTTGTCGCGCAATTGATTGGTCGCATCTGGGTGGCACTCTAGTGCGGTGCAGGTAGCAGCCCCTCGAGATAGGGCCTCAAAACACAGCGCTCCAGAGCCAGCAAAAAGATCTAGGCAGCGAGCCCCCGCAACATCTGGGGCTAACCAGTTAAACAGAGTCTCCCGAATGCGGTCTCCTGTGGGTCGCAAACCGGGGACAGTCGGAAAAGAAATCTGTCTGCTGCGCCATTGGCCACCGATAATTCTTAGCTTCTGCTGGCTTTTGCCTTGGGTTTTGTTGCCGCGCAATTAGATGCTCCTGATCAGTGAGTTTTACCCACTTTTTATGGGGTAAATGGTAGGATACACTAGAATTTAATAACCGTAATATAAGAACCTCCATGGATTCACCCTCACCTAAAAGCGAACCAGCCGCCGTCAAAAAGAGATCATTTTTGGATCGCTTTAGGCGTGGCTCGGCGGCGCCAGAAACGGCCCCTCAAGAGCCTGCTGTCGATATTGAATTGGCGGGAGTCGAGTCGGGAGCAGAGCCGCAAGCAAAGTTAGATGCAGTTGCGCTATTAAATGCCGAGCCAAGTGCCGAATCAAATACCGAATCAAATACCGAATCAAGTGCCGAGCTAACAACTAACTCGGCACAGCCCCAGACCCCTAAAACCCAAGAGCAGCCCCCAGAGCAGCAAAAACCGCAACAGGTAGCCAAGAACGAAGCGGCGAACGAAATAAAGAACGAAACCACACCAAAACTAAGTTTCACCCAACGTATGCGCAAGGCCCTGTCCCGCACAGGGGAGGGAATAGGCAGCCTATTTTTGGGTGGCAAAGCCATAGACGATGATCTGCTTGAAGAGCTTGAGACGTTGCTGCTTATGGCTGATGTGGGTATTGATTCAACCGCCAATATCCTGGCAGAAATTACTGACCGATTAAACAGAAAGGCCCTTAAAGATAGCGCATCCCTGAAGGTTGCGCTCACGGAAATATTACAGGCAAAACTTGAACCCTGCGCGATACCGCTAGACCTAAGCGGCCCACAGCAGCCTTTTGTGATACTCGTTGTTGGCGTCAATGGTGTGGGTAAAACCACGACTATAGGCAAAATGGCGACTCGACTGCAGCAGCAGGGCAAATCGGTGATGCTGGCAGCGGGTGATACTTTTAGAGCAGCCGCCGTTGAACAGTTGCAAGTCTGGGGCGACCGCAACAATGTCCCGGTTATCGCGCAGCACACGGGTGCTGATAGCGCGTCGGTGATTTTCGATGCGGTCCAGGCCGCTAAGTCTCGTGGCATTGATGTGATTATTGCCGACACTGCTGGCAGGCTACACAATAAAAGCAACCTCATGGAAGAGCTTAAAAAGGTCAAGCGAGTGGCGGGCAAGCTGGACGAAACAGCTCCCCATGAAGTGTTGTTAGTATTGGATGCCGGCACAGGGCAGAATGCTGTGGTGCAGATGGCAGAGTTTAATCAGGTTGTGGGCGTGACGGGCATTGCGCTGACAAAACTAGATGGTACCGCTAAAGGTGGAGTCATCTTCGCCTTGGCCGATAAGTTCTCGGTGCCTATCCGCTATATTGGCGTCGGCGAAGCCCAAGAAGATTTACAGCCCTTTGTTGCCAGTGAGTTTGTTGAGGCGCTTTTAAGCGCAGGTGTTAGTGAGTAGCCCATATGATTCGTTTCGATAATCTAAGCAAGCGTTACCCCGGTGGTTTCGAAGCCCTTAAAAATGTGAGCTTTGAAATGGAAGCGGGTGAAATGGCTTTTTTAACAGGCCATTCTGGCGCTGGTAAAAGTACCCTATTAAAAATGCTTATGTTGATGGAGCGGCCTACGTCGGGCAACTTACTGATCAACGGTAAAAATCTTAATCGCCTTTCTAATTCCCAGATACCTATGTACCGCCGACAGGTGGGGGTGGTTTTCCAAAACCATCAACTGCTACTAGATCGGACCGTGTTTGATAATGTCGCCCTGCCACTGCAGGTTTCGGGTTACCCCAGCAGTGAAATTGGCCGCCGCGTGCGGGCCGCTTTAGACGGTGTAGGCTTACTAGACAAAGAGCAACAAAAGCCTATCGCCCTTTCCGGGGGTGAGCAGCAACGAGTGGGTATTGCTCGAGCTGTAGTACACAAGCCACGAATTTTGCTGGCCGATGAGCCCACAGGTAATCTAGACCCAGAGTTATCCAGCGAAATTATGGCGCTGTTCCGCCGTTTTCAAAATGTTGGTGTCACCGTATTAATTGCCACCCACGACATCAGCTTAATTAATCGTATGCAGCTTAGAATTATGCGCCTTGAAGAAGGCGAGCTAAGCGATGACGGTGCTACCTATGTCAGCTAACCAAAGAGCTGGCCGCGATGGCGCTCAGCGCGGCGCTAGCGGCAAAAATATAAGATTTGGCGATCGCTGGCGGGGCTATAAGTCTCATCACCGGGCGACGATTCGAGAGAGTCTCGGCAAATTGCTTCGCGAGCCGCTGCAAACCTTAATGACGGTAGCGGTTATTGCCATTGCCTTGGCATTACCGGCAGCTCTGTACCTGACCGTAGAAAATATCCAGCAGCTCGGCAGCAACTTTGAGTCGTCGGCTCAGATCACAGTCTTTGTTAAAAAGGGTGCCCAGCCTCAGGCCATAGAGAGTTTGCGGACACAGCTGGATGGGCTGTCTGGCGTAGACAGCACCACGTATATTTCAGCCAAGCAGGCGCTATTGGAGTTTAAGGCCCTGTCCGGCTTTGGCTCGGCACTGCGGGACCTCGATGAGAACCCATTGCCCGCGGTATTTTTGGTCCAGCCGGCAGTGTCAGAGCCCATTGATATGGGACAGATTAATCGACTGATGACCAAGATCGCTTCATTTGCGGTAGTCGATGATGTGCAGATTGATATGGTGTGGCTGCAGCGCTTGCACAGCCTCACCGAAATGGGTCGCAAAGTAGCTTTGGCACTGGGTGCTACCTTGGGCCTCGGCGTGCTGTTGGTGATTGGCAACACTATAAGATTATCTATTCAGAGTCGCCGCGATGAGATTATTGTTATCAAGTTGGTGGGCGGCACTAATGCCTATGTCAGACGGCCGTTTCTCTATACGGGTCTGCTACTGGGCCTGTTCGGTGCTCTGAGCGCAGCCATCATGATTTATGCCAGCCTGCTGTGGCTGAGCAGTTCTGTGGCCAGTTTGGCCGATCTGTATCAGAGCCAATATCGCCTGCAAGGCCTAGGTTTTGTTGGGTTTTTGGGTCTTATGGGTCTAGGAGGGATGTTTGGTTTGGGTGGCGCCTGGATTGCCGTGAGCAAACACCTGAGAGATATTGAACCAAAATAAGCTTTATCGGCGTAAAAACCCTAGATAAATCCCCTTACTTTATGAACTTTTAGGGGCTAGGAACCACTAATCTTTTAGTGCTATGATTACCGACCACCAACCTTAAGAGACCGTTATGAACAAAGCCCTTCAAGCCATGGAGTGGATGACCCCAGGCGCTAACCTGAATGCTTATATTCAGGGCACTGCTACGGTCCCGATTCTGTCAATTGAAGAGGAAAAGTCTCTCGGTGAATCGCTGTATTACGAAGAAGATCTCGATGCTGCACGCCGGTTGGTTATGTCTCATTTGCGCTTTGTGGTGCATATTGCGCGCTCCTACAACGGTTATGGTTTGCCTCTGGCAGACCTTATCCAAGAAGGCAATGTTGGCCTTATGAAGGCAGTGCGACGTTTTAACCCGGAAAAGGGTGTCCGCGTTGTGTCTTTTGCGGTCCATTGGATTAAAGCAGAGATCCACGAATTTATTCTGCGCAACTGGCGCATCGTCAAAATTGCGACAACTAAGTCTCAGCGTAAGCTGTTCTTCAACCTGCGCAGCGCTAAGAAGCAACTGCAGTGGTTGACCGCCGACGAGGCTAAAGCCGTGGCGGATGATTTGGGTGTTGAAATCAAAGACGTGATGGAAATGGAAATGCGCCTGACCGCGCGGGACTCAGCTTTTGATGCTCCGGCAGATGAAGATGACGAAAAAGCGGCTTACGCCCCTGTCTATTTTCTCGAAGATAAAGCAGCCGACCCGGCTCAGCAAGCTGAGAACGAAGACTTTGAAGGCGACAACAACATGCGTCTTGCTAAAGCCGTTAAGGCCCTAGACGAGCGCAGCCAAGCTATTTTACAGCGCCGCTGGTTAGACGATAAAAAAGCGACATTGCACCAGTTAGCCGATGAATACGGTGTTTCTGCTGAGCGTATTCGCCAGCTAGAGAAAAATGCCATGAAGAAAGTACGCGTCGCAATGGAAGCCTAAGTAACCCAGATCAATCTGTAAGCCGCACCGATTCAGAACGGATAGTGCGGCTTTTTTATTGGGTTCAAAAAAGCCCTTAAACAACAGCCTTTATGAAAAAGCTTCTAAGACAAAGCCTCTATGACAAAGCTTCTAAGACAAAGCCCCTATGACGAAAGCCCTTATGAATAAGCCTCAGTGGATCAAAATAATCGCTCTAAGCGGAGCGCTCTCTGTCGCACTGGGAGCCTTTGCTGCCCACGGTTTGCAAGATTCTCTCTCGGAGACCTATCTACAGACATTCCGTACCGCAGTGCTGTATCAGTTTCTGCACACTATTGCTCTGCTAGCTCTTGTCAGTTTGCCTGACTCAGCACTTAACCCTCGCCATCAAGCTTGGGCGGCAAAGAGTTTCTTGCTGGGTATTTTGCTGTTTTCAGGCTCACTCTATGCCCTAGTGTTTACCGGCATCAGTGCACTGGGTATGATAACGCCCCTCGGGGGTCTAGCCTTTATCTTTGGCTGGATGCTGCTTTTCACTGCGGCCCAAACGACTGACAAAAAGCTGGATTAAAAAGACCAAATTAAATGGATATCAGACCAGAATACCGCAAAAAATCAATTCGTAGCTACGTGGTCCGCGCCGGCCGAATGACCGACGGGCAGCGCAATGCGTTTGATAACAGCTGGGCTCAGTACGGCCTCAAACTAGCTGATGGCGCGCTTGACACGGACACTGAGTTTGGTCGTAGTGGCCCCAAGGTACTCGAGATAGGGTTTGGTATGGGTGACTCGTTGCTGCAAATGGCTGCCGCTGAGCCAGAGACCGACTTTATTGGTATTGAAGTGCATCCACCAGGTGTAGGCACCTTAATGAATGGCGCTAAGGAGCGCGGTATAGAAAACCTGCGGGTATATTTGGCCGACGCCAACGATGTGCTCGAAGAATGTTTCGCAGCCCAGAGCATAGACCGCCTGCAGCTTTACTTTCCCGACCCCTGGCACAAGAAAAAGCACAACAAGCGACGCATAGTGCAGCCTGAATTCGTGCAACTCGTTCGTGAAAAATTACGCCCTGGCGGCGTGCTTCATATGGCCACTGACTGGGAACATTACGCAGAGCAGATGCTCGAGACGTTAGATGCTGCAGAGGGCTTTGAAAACATCGCTGGTCTAGGTGCCTATTCTCCTCGACCGGATTATCGACCTATGACCAAGTTCGAGATGCGCGGTGAGCGTCTAGGCCATGGTGTCTGGGACCTTATTTATAAAAAAATTGATTAACCCCATGGGTCAAATAATCTAAACTACCGCCAGTGACACAAATTACTCTTTAATTTAGCAACAACAGGAACAACCATGAATCTATTCAAAATCCTCTCATTGACTGCACTACTTGCTCTGGCTGGCTGTGATCAAATGAATAACCAGCCTCAGGAGGCAGACTTGCAAACTCAAGACCAAAAAATCAGTTACTTATTGGGTATGGATAACGGCAAAAATATCCAGACTATCGGCATCGAAATTGATACTGCAGCGTTCCAGCAAGGCTTTAATGACGGTTTGACTAATGCTGAGCCGCAGCTGTCTGAAGAGCAGATCGCCGAAGCTATTAAGGCTTTCGAAACTGTAATGACCGATAAGCGCGACGAAATGCAGCAGGCAGAGCAGCAGGCGAGCCAGATGCAGGGCGACGCTAATCTTGACGAAGGAACAGCCTTTTTAGCCGAAAATGGCGCCAAAGAAGGTGTAACTACTACTGAGTCTGGTTTGCAGTACAAAGTACTGGTGGCTGGCTCAGGTGCTGTGCCAAGTGTCGATAGTACTGTTGAGGTTCATTACGCGGGTCGCTTACTAGATGGAACCGAATTCGATAGTTCAGTCAAACGTGGCGTACCTACGCAGTTTGGTGTCACTCAGGTTATTGCGGGCTGGACTGAAGCATTGCAGCTAATGGAAGAGGGCTCTAAGTGGGAACTTTACATTCCTGCTAGCTTGGCCTATGGCCCCGGCGGCACAGGTCCAATAGGCCCTAATGCTACCTTGATCTTTGAAGTTGAATTGCTGCAGGCTAATGTGAAAGCTGAAGAAGGTTAATCTACCTAAGCTGACACGAAAAAGCCCCGATTTATCGGGGCTTTTTTTTAGCTAGTTTTTGCCAGTGACCTTATGGGCCAGACTTTGGGTCAGTATTTTATACCTCAAACTAATAGCTCAAATGTAGAGCTCAAATTTATAGCCTAAACTAAGAGCTCAGTTATAGAGCTTTCACTGCCTGCGCTGCCGGCCCTAAGCCAGAATAACTCTTCGCTCTATGACTCTGCCATAAGAAGTCTGACGTGGGAGCTATGCAGCACTTCAATCATTTTATCTTCAGATTCGAAGCGTAGAGCCAAGGTCTCGCCAATGCCGGAGAGGTCCGTTATCAGCGCATCCAAGTCATCTGTGGCTAGGTACTTGTCATTAAAGTCTAGAATAAACTCTGTGGAAGGCTGAATCTTTTCCATTAGCTCTGCGCCTTGCGCAAGGCCTTCCTTATCGCTAAAGGCTTTACCTTCACCGGCAAGCTGTTCAAACACTTCAAAATGGCCAACGGACACGTAGTCCACCATAAGCTCACAGAAATTTTGCAACTTGCTGCCATGGTCCTCATTGGCACCATCAAAGTTGTTTATTTCACTGAGTTCGCAATACTTGACCAGCAATTCACGGCGTTCTTCCAACCAGCGGTCAATGACTTCACTCACTCCGCCCCAGTGCTGCTGCAATGTTTGGCAATTTTCTAACATAAGATCCTCTTATTATTACTCCCTTGAAACCTTAGTTTACCTGTTTTTATGCTGGATAATAACTATTCACTAAAGAAAAATTGCGACCGGAATAGGCATTAATGGCGGCAGAAAAACAGCTGTCCAAATGCCATTTAATCCCATTCCTAATGTCGCAAAGGCACCACAGCGCGGGCTTTTATCGAAGGCTTTAGCTGTGCCGATGGCGTGGGCACTTATACCCAAAATCAGTCCCTGCCATCGCTCGTCAGTAATTTTCACCAGGTTAAAAACAGTTTGGGCGAACAGAATTCCGACAATACCGGTTAGCAGGACGACCATGACGATCAGGGTTACTAGGCCCCCTATCTGCTCCGTTATGCCCACGGCAATGGGCGTTGTGACCGACTTTGCTGCCAATGAAAGTATTACTAGCTCCTCGGCATTTAGCAGGGCACCAATGGCGATAGCAGAGACTGTGGTGAAAAACCCTCCCACCAGAACGGTAATACCTATGGTCACTAAAAGCGGCGGGAGTTGACGCATCTGCTTAGACAGGGGCACAGCTAATGCTACCGTCGTAGGCCCCAGTAGCCAGTTGAGAATGCCATTGCCAGCATAGTATGTCTGAAAATCCATATCAATCAGATATAGCAGGCCCGCTACCAACGGGGTAGCAACTAAGAGCGGGTGCAAAACAGGATTCCCCCCGCTGCGACTATAGGCCCAGGTGCCGATCATAAAGCCCACTAGAGAGAGGCCAATAACCCAGGAGCTAAGGCTAATTTGTTGCCACTGTAGAATCAAAAATTCCATCACTGATCCTTGGGCCGGTTTGCCGGGGACTTGAACCGCGGAGCCTTATAAAGCAGAAGCTTCACTAGTAGCGCCAAAAATAAGATGCCGCCAACAGTGCTGAGTAGAATCGTTGAGAGTAGAGACGGAAACTGCTGATAAATCTGAGCGCTAAGAAAAAACGCCCCCACCGAGGGTGGAATAAACATCAGAGATAGGTTTTGAATTAGTAAGTTGCTAGTTTTGTCCAAGAATTCTAGGGGCCTGTCATAAACAGTCAAAACCCCTAATAGCATCAGCATGCCTAGCAATGGGCCCGGTAGGCTAATGGTTAAGGCTTGAACGCCAAGCTCACCGAGATACTGAAAAACCAGTAAAATTAGCAGCGCTAGGCAAAGCTTTAAGCCTTGCGTAAGAATTGCACTATGCCCACGGCAGCGAACCCAACAAAGGTGACCATGACCCAGCCGGGCATGCTCAGGCCCAATAGCTGCCACTGTACTTCTGCGCAGTTGCCATCGCCCCGCAGCAGCATTGAGATGGCTTCAGCAACAGAAAAGCTATCGAACAAATAGTCCACTGGAATACCGCAGGCGGGCACCTGATCTTCTGGAAGGCTCTGCAGCCACAGCTGTTTACCTGAAAAATAACTACCCAATAGCGCGGTTATAGTCGCAAGCCCAGCATAGATCCGCTGACCCTTAGGGGCAGGATTATGTAGCACTGCAATACCGCAGATTACCCCCACGGCAATCACAAATACACGCTGAGTCATACATAGATAGCAGGGTTCTAAACCAAGATGATTTTGAAAATAGGCGATAGCGACAATAATTAAACCTGCACTGGCTACTGCCTGGGCTAGATTTACAATTCGGTAACTGGGTAAAACCACAACATACTCCTGAGTCTGTTCAATGTATTGCGCTAGTTAAAGCTATTAGCCAGATTAACAGCTAGCTCAATAGCTACATTAATCGCTAGATTAATAGTGTAATTCAATTTCCTGCAAAGTGGTGCCCACAAATGCCTGTAGCCTAGGGTACAGCTGGTGAAACTCTTCAGTGATAGCAGCCCTATGGGGCGCGATAATGGGCAGTGCCTCTTGCAGTGCAACGGGACGCCGCAGACGTTCACCGATACGCTGTAAAATCATTGGCAAGTGGTCTGCTTGGGCATAGCCCTCGAGCCAGCCAATAGCGGGCGCATGCTGTAAAAAATGCTGAGCCCTTAGTGGTAAAACTGCTTGGTGGGTCCCCAGCTGGCGATAAAAATCCTGACAAAAATCGGCAAGTGGTTGCTGATGGTAATCATGCCAGCTTAAGGCCAGCAGATGATCGTAAAAAACATCGGCAACAATGCCTGCATAGCGACGCATTGGTGATTCAAAGCGCTGTAAAAATAGGCGCATCTCTGGCTGCTGATCTACAAAGCTGTCCAGCTGGCGGTGTGCTTGGATGCCAGTTTCGATGCCCGGTGAGAAGTTGCCGACCAATGGGCCACGGACAAAATCACCTAGCAAACCACCCACCTGATGCTCTGGGTTATCCCCCGCAAGGGCAATATGGGCTAGGTAATTCATGATTTACGCGGTGCTAGTAAGCGGCCAAAAACTCATCAAAGGATAAGCTGTCGCTCGCTTCTATCTCAGTTTGGCGTTCGATGGACTCTGCCGCTAGACGAGAATATTTGGCCATTGTTTCTGCGCTGGGGGGCTGGCTACAAAAATGATCTCGCTGCTCGCAAGCCTTACGCATCGCCATAGCGTAGTAGGTTTCGCCTCGGTCTGCCATTTCGCCCAACAGCACCGCGGCAGGCGTGGCTGCATCGTCTTTAAGGCGCTGGGCCATGGTTGCCAAGGCAGCGCTGTAATCCTGGCTCTGATGGGCAGTATCAAGACGCTCTGCTACCGGCCCCATACTGTCGACTAGGGAGCTTCCCCAATCGCGCAGCGCGATATCTTCGCCGCTCTGTACCAACATAGTATTGGGATCACGGCCATGATAGACAGTGCGGTGGACGTTCTCTGGTATTTGGGCATATTCTTGATTATTAGTCTCTGGGCTGTCTTGTAGAAGGCAGAACAACAAGAAGGTATCCAAGAAACGGATAGTCTCGGCATCAATGCCGCTGGGCACTAATGGGTTGAGATCCACACAGCGCACTTCAATATATTCAACACCGCGATCTTGTAGGGCATGAAGAGGCGTCTCTCCAGAGGCTGCAGTGCGCTTGGGCCGAATAGAGCTATAGAACTCGTTTTCAATCTGCAATAGCGCTGTATTGAGTTGTTTATAATTGCCCTGATCATCTTTAAGACCAATTTCGTCATAGGCTGGGTAGGGCTGCTCCAGAGCTGAGCGCAATGTACTCACATATTGATCTAGATTGTTGTAGCAGACCACTAGGGAGCTCTGGGCATTACTTTGATAGCCGAGATCACCCATGCGCAAAGACGTCGCATAAGGTGTGTAGAGACTATGGTTGTCGTCAGCTACCTGTTCTAGCTGATGTTCACGATCCCGTACAAAGCTTTTACATACCGCCGGTGCCGCGCCAAGCAAGTAGAGCAATAACCAAGAATAACGGCGAAAGTTACGGATCGTGGCGAAATAGCCATTAGTTTTATAATCTTGCAGAGAGCTCTTGTCACCGCTGGCCGATTGCAGCTCTAGCCACAGCTCGTCCGGTACCGAAAAGTTATAGTGAATGCCAGCAATAGTCTGCATTAATCGACCGTAGCGATTACCCAGGCCAACACGGTAGACCTGTTTCATTTTTCCGACGTTGGAGCTGCCATATTTGCCTACAGGAATGCTGCTATCGTCACCCAGCTGGCACGGCATGCTACTGACCCATAGCAACTCATCGTCGATCTGCTGGTAAGTAAATCGGTGTATCTCGTCAAGCTCTTCCAGTACCCCGTCTATAGAGGCTGAGGGTGCAGTAATAAACTCTAGCAATGCTTCTGAATAGTCGGTGGTAATTGACGGGTGGGTTAGCGCCGAACCCAGTGCTAGGGGATGGGGAGTTTTGGCCAAACGTCCCGTTGGCTCAACCCGTAGGCTTTCTTTTTCGATGCCCCTAGTAATACCTGTAAGCAGAGAGTACTTATTGGGCCCTGCAAGAAGAGACAGCTTATTTAATAAGGGTAGGGACAATTTAGAATTCTCAGGCTGCGTTAGAACAATCAGACTTTGATGGTGATTCGTTGCTCGCTTGCAGGGCGGCGGTAAGTAATGGCCGGCCTTTTGCGTCTGCGTCACATTCAACAATACTAGCGCGAAGATTGATGTCTTTGGCGTTTAGCTCAATAAGCTGATTGAGGGCAGCATCTCGATGGGAGGTCCGATAAACTAAGTTGCGATCAGCCTCTGAACTCCATTCCAAATCCTTGTTAAGAGTGCGTTGATCCTGTGTCTGAAGTATATAAATTTTCATTCCAATCCCGTGACAGATCCATTGATTTCCGGCACAGTGTAACCTATACCTATGATTGATAAAAAGGGAAATCACATGACAAAAACAGCTCTCATAGCCGTCGCCAATGGCACGGAAGAAATTGAAGCGGTCACCATAATTGATGTTCTTCGTAGAGCCGGTGTCGAGGTCAAAATAGCCTCGATTACTGCCGCCCACGAGTTGCAAATTACGGGTGCCCATGGCATTAAACTGACCGCCGATTGCAGTATTGACGACTGCGCTAATCTTGACTGGGATCTTATTGTTGTACCCGGTGGAATGCCGGGCGCTGAGCACTTGGCTGAGAGCCTGGTACTTGACGCGCTGCTGCGCTCTCAGGCGGCAAAGGGGAAATTATACGCAGCCATTTGCGCAGCTCCTGCCCTAGTTTTGGGAAGCAAAGGGTTGCTAAAGGACAAAATTGCCACCGGCCATCCTATGTTCCAACAAAACCTCGAATCCAAAGAGCTCAATAGCGAGTCTCGTGTTGTGGTTGATGGTAACTGTATTACCAGTCAGGGTCCGGGGACATCATTGGACTTTGCCCTAGAGTTAGTCGAACAACTCTGTGGCGTGGTCAAGCGTGAAGAAGTTGGCTCACCTATGGTGCTGACTACCTCTGCCACAGCTTACTACTAACTTATAACCCGCCAGACCATCCACCAACCCATCTTCCAGCAACTAACCAATCAGCTGGCTACTGGGCATCTGCCCTAGATACCCAGCCAACAAAGCGCTTTGGAAATTCCGGCGCCAGATAAAAGATCAGCCCTAGAACAATCAGATTGGCGACCGCAATCACCAAGAAAAACTCCGGGATAGTCCAACCCAGCACACTCAAAAACAGTATGCCCAGTCCTGCGCCCGCCACCATATACAATGCATTAAAGATATTATTAACCGAGATAACGCGCGCCCGCTTCTCTGGCGCGGTGCGTTCCTGAATCATCGAATACAGTGGCACAATCAAAAACCCGCCAAACATGCCGATAAACATCAGGTCCAACATAATATGGCTACCCCCGCTCAGCTTTAAAAACTCCATGGGCAATACTGCCTCGGCCATCTGGTTAGCCACCTGATAACTAGTGGACGTAAAGTACAGGTCGATGGCAAAAAGACTCAGACCAATGCCCCCAAGAGGTACTAGGCCGGGTTCAACATTACCATTAGAAAAACGATGGCACAGCAGCGAGCCCAAAGCGACGCCAACAATAAAGGCTCCTAGTAAGATAGAAATTAAAGTTGGATGGCCATTGAGTACAGTAACGGCAAAGTTGGGCACCTGAGTGAGAAAGCTGCCACCGTAAAGCCAAAACCAAGAGATGGCCATGATGCATAAAAAGACCGTAGGGTTCTCCCTGGCTAATCGGTAATTGCGGGCGGTAACTCGAAAGGGATTTAAGCTTAATTTATCACTCCCCGCAGACGGGTCTGCCGGGGCATCGGGGATTTGCCGGCTGCTCAACCAACCTATAATGGCAAAGCCAATGGCCAGCAGGCCTACATAGACAGGCCCTTGTTCAGCAGTCACCAGCCAGCCACCAACCAGAGTACCCGTCAAAATAGAGACAAAGGTCCCCATGCCGACCTGAGCATTGCCGGCTAACAATTCATTAGCACTTAGGTGTTGGGGAATAATGGAATACTTAATCGGCCCAAAAAATGCAGACTGCACTCCGAGCAAAAACAAAATCCCCAGCATCCAATTCACATCACCAAGCCACAGAGCATAGCAGCCCGCGAGCATTAAAATTATTTCAGCAAACTTAATGCGCCTTATGAGCATGGCTTTGTCGTATCGATCAGCCAGCTGTCCGGCGGTAGTAGAAAACAAAAAATAGGGCAGAATAAAAAGCCCAGCCGCCAGGTTGGTTGTAAAATTAGTGCTGCTATCAGCTCCTGCAACCGCGCTGCTGACAACAATGACTAATAGGGCATTCTTAAATAGGTTGTCATTGAGGGCCCCCAGAAATTGGGTAACAAAGAATGGCAGAAAACGCCGCTGACTAAAAAGATGAAACAAACCTTTAGCCTCAGGCCTAGCGTTAGACTCTTCCATAGATCTACCCTTAATTTTTTAAGTTATTTTTATTATTCTTTTGAAAGGTGAGCGAGAGAGCCCGCGTTTTTTTCCCAATTCTGCCCGTCAAACTTATCCACCACAATAGACTCGATATGCGTAGCATCCAAACAGCGCAGATTAACACTGCAACCATCAGGGTTAGACCTAGGTGTATAAAATGCTTTAACACCACAGTGCTTACAAAAGGTATGTTGGGCGAGGCCAGTATTAAACTGGTAGTTGGTAATCGCGTCGGCGCCGCTGAGTAATCGAAACTTAGACGCAGGCACAATCATTTGGTCGCCACCGCTGACCCAGCATATAGAACAGTTGCAGGCATGGGCGTGAAGGTTAGCAGGCGCGTCAATTTCAAACTTTATAGCACCGCAGTGGCAGCTGCCCTGATGGGTTTTTAACTCAGACATATTGGTTACCGGTGTTAGCTACTGTAATGATTGGTTACTAATTTACTCAATCATAACAGCAGACAGACAGATTAGTCGCCGTTTAAACCGTAAGCCATCACGGTTGTTTTACGACTGCCATAGTCTCTTCGTTCGAGATCCAAATAGGTTTTTAATGTCACAAAGCCGGCTTTACGCATCATCCCCGCCGACGCTAGGTTTTCCTCATGGCGATCAATTAATAGCGCAGTTGTCTCCTTAGCACCAGCGATCATCCCAGCGCCAGCGGCCATATCAGCACCATCAGCCTCAGCCCCGCCAGCCACTATCTCAGCGTCAGCAGACGACTCCATCAAAGGATTTTCTCGTTCAATAATTTTTATTAATAGTTGATTGCCGATACCTTGCCCAGCATGAGCTTTGTGTACCACCACCTCAGAAATATAGATCGCGGGTTGCTGGCCACCAGTGTATTGCAGGTAGCGGCTGGGAAGTGTGTCTGAATGATAGAAGATCGCGAACCCGAGCAACTCATTCTGCTCAACCGCCATTAGGGCCGATGCTTTGCCCTGAGCAATAAGGGCTAATTCTTCATCAACACCAGCGACAGGTAAATGATTCCATGGATTAGGCCCATGCTCAAATAGAAAGGTTTTAAGGTTATCTAACTCTGCTACAGATGCGTCCCGAAATTCGATCATCGCTGGTTCTCCGTTAGGGGCCAACATCATAATCAACTCAGCCCCTTTAGGGGAATCAAAAGTGCTACTTAAGGTGTTAGAGCATATAGCTCGCAAAAAGCAGCGCGAGCCATATGCTGTCTATTAGGCTTTCATTAAACGCCTTAATTAAATAGCTTAACTAAATAGCTCAATTAAAGAACACAATTAAATCACCTATCTAACAGCGCCGTCCCGCACCGCCACTGAAATGTCGGGGCCACTCAGCTGAACAAGATGCTGCAGCTGGCCCAATCGCTTTTCCCAAGAGGCCATCTGATTAGTCTGTGAGGCCACTTGCTGACGAAGCAACTTAAGCTCCTGTGCGAGCTTTTGGTTCTCAGCAGCACCCCGCTGTAATTCGGCTAACAGCAAAGGAGTCAGTAGCTGGTAATAGATTGCAAAAGGTTTACCCTTATCATCATATTGCACCAAGTCAGGAAATACCTCCGCAACTTCTTCAGCAATTAAGCCGTACTGCAGGGGATGAACACCCAGGTGGTTGGCTTCTTTATAGCGAAAGGTCACGGGTCTAAGGCTTTGAATCTTGTCCTCAGGAGCATCAAGGGATTGGATGTCCATTTTAAAGCGCTGTGAAGAAGCCTGGGTCCCCAGCTTGCCCGTCGAATCAATATAGACCGCCGTGCCACTACTCACTGTCACCCCACTAATACCGGCAACATAGGCTCCAAGTTGTTTGCCTTGTGCCCCAATCCGAGTAATGTTCGACTCCTGCGCGGCCCCTTGGCTACCCACATAGATATTGTGGCTGCCAGCGGTGAGCTGAAGCCCCGCCTGATACCCTAGTCCAATATTGTAATCACCACTAGCAAGCGCCTGGTAGGCCTGATAACCCATAACCGCATTACCATCTCCAGTTGATTGATTTAATGCAAAATAGCCGCTGGCCACATTATTGCTACCTGCCAGATTATCGTAAAGCGCCGATTCACCCGTAGCAGTGTTATGAGCTCCAGACAGATTGCGGAAGAGGCTATCTTCACCAATTGCCGTGTTGTGAGCCCCTGTGGTATTGCTCGTGAGAGAGGATTCACCCACGGCAGTGTTTTGCCAGCCAGTAGTATTAGCCATTAGCGCTTGATACCCCAGGGCCGTATTAGACGTGCCTCCCTTAGGAAGATCTGTAGTGGTGCCCGTATTGTGCTGCAGCGCGTTATAGCCAACAGCCGTATTAAAGTAACCGGTTGTATTGCGATAAAGCGACTGCACATCAGTGGCAGTGTTGTAATACCCAGTGGTATTTGAAAACAACGCCTGCATGCCAGTAGCCGTATTCTCATGCCCCGTGGTATTTGTATACAAAGTCTGGGTGCCAATAGCAGTATTATTTGAGCTTGTCTTGCTATTCCCTAGTGACAAAAAGCCCGCTGCAGTGTTCCCTGTTCCGGTCGTGTTATTTAGTAATGCCTCTGCGCCCACTCCCGTATTGTAAGAGCCAGTAGTGTTGTATTGCAGAGCAAGGTTGCCTGCCGCCGCGTTCCAGCTTCCACTGGTGGTATGTTGCATGGCCTTAAAACCAGTTGCTGTATTCGATTCACCAGCGTTGTTACTAAGTGCCTCGCAGCCAGTGGCGGTGGTGTAGGGGTCGCCAGAACTAGTGGCAATGCAGGTGGCCTGAGCCGCTATAGAAAACGTCAGAGGCAAAATTAAAGCCAGGCCCGACATTAGTTGCAAGCCCAATTTAAAAGCAGAGCCAGGCAAGGGCCGATGTTTAGTGACGGCAAGCTGTATCTTTTTAATCATGGTGTTATTCCTTTTGGGTGGATTAAATGACGTCCTCATTGGTCTGTCATTTTTGTGCATCAAACTAACCCCTACTACCAAGAGTCAAAAAAGATCGCCTACCCAAAAGCCACGCAATGTTGAAGAACAGTTGCAACAAAATTGGAAACAGCCCTTAAGCTATGCCCATAAAATAATGTAAGAAGGTTCTCCCGACAGCCACTTAAGTTCGTAATATCAAATAAGTGGAAAAGCAGAATGCTTGGGAGCTGAGTGCTATAAAGCTATAGATGTAAAACGAAACTAAGGCAAGTAATTGTATCTATCCACATAATCAGCTAGGTAGAAATTGCTAGTTTTTTAGAAGGGGAAACCTCAATCTTGATCGCTGAAAAAATGACGCAGAATGATGTATCCATTTTTGTGATCGTCTTTTATTAGACTCATGGTGTGTCCAAGTCATAGGGACGATTAAAGCTAGGCATTCGATGATTTATCTTAGAATTTCAATTCGTTTAAAATTATAAATGCACCGCAATCCCGATAAACTATGGCTGTGTTTTATAGGGATTGCGGTGCATTTAAAAACTATAGTTCACTGGTATATTTTGTGCGTAAAAAAGAATGGCAACTAGCTGTTAAAAAGTCACACTGCTTCCTTTTTTCAATGAGAGAAAATATAAAAAAATACAACCGCTATAACCTATATGGCACACCGAAATATTTTAATTTATAACCCCGAAACATTTTTACTGTCTTTTTTAGCTGCTTTTGCCGCTTTCTTATCTTTGGGTGACAGGGCTGGTTTCTTTTTTACATCGCGTTTGTTTTTGTGTTCCTTACTCATAATGCTCTCCTGGTAAACAGTTGGTGTCAGTTACAGTGACACTTATATGATAGGTTAACTGTGTATTTAGCTGACACATTTTGCGGCTACTAAAATAGATTGTCGGCAGCCCGTTCTTTGATGTCGCTATGGAAAGGCCGCTATGTCGAAAGCGCTAATCTGACGTTTGCGGAGGGGTAGTACTTAATAGATACCTTAGCACAGTCAAAGTTCAAGTGCGGAGGACTTAGGCAATGTTAAATTAAATAATCAGTGAGACTAGAATTGGAATAGCACTGTGTTACTAATTTTTAAATCGAAAGGACGGGAACTGAACTTTGGATCAAGATCCGTTTGGGGAATTCTAATAGGTGATTGCTTAGGTGGGCTAAAAGAATATATGCCTGTTGGCACAAAACGCCCAAGGCAGCGGTCGGCGATGCCGAACAACTGCCTTGTTCGTTACTTGCTGCAAATTAGATAGCAACAACTTTATTTGCACAAGGACCTTTCTGGCCTTGGCCAACTTCGAATTCAACCGCTTGGCCGTCATTCAATGTTGCGTACTCGCCGCCTGCCTGAATTTCTGAATGGTGTACAAACAAATCCTTGCTACCATCTTCAGGTGTAATAAAGCCGAAGCCTTTGTCTGCGTTGAACCACTTAACTGTACCTTTGCTCATGTTCTTTACTCATATTGTTGGTGAAAAATAAAAAATTATATTCGAATTCACCGGTTCGAATATAACGAAAAGTCTATGTCCAAGACGCACTGTACGCTTCTCAAACAAAAATATGTCGCCTATCATCTACTTCCTGAACCAATATCGCCAATTTATTCTCTATTAATTATTGGTAATACTGCTTAAAAACCCGCTTTTAAAGCTTATTTAGGTTCTATACCTAGTTCATCCCAGAGGTCGTCAATACGCTTTTTAACCTCAGAATCCATCTCTATGGGTTCACCCCATTCACGATTAGTCTCACCGTGCAGCTTATTAGTTGCGTCTAACCCCATCTTTGAGCCCAGGCCCGAAACCGGTGACGCAAAGTCTAGGTAGTCGATTGGAGTATTTTCTATCATGACCGTATCGCGCACTGGGTCCATTCTGGTGGTCATCGCCCAGACCACATCTTCCCAGTTTCGCACATCAATATCGTCGTCGGTGACAATCACAAACTTGGTATACATAAATTGTCGAAGGAATGACCAGACGCCCATCATTACGCGCTTGGCATGCCCCGGGTACTGTTTCTTCATGCTGACGATGGCCATGCGGTAAGAGCAGCCTTCGGGGGGCAGGTAGAAGTCGACAATTTCTGGAAATTGCTTTTGCAATATGGGTACAAACACTTCGTTGAGCGCAACGCCTAAGATGGCAGGCTCATCCGGTGGTCGCCCGGTATAGGTGCTGTGATAAATCGGGTCTTTGCGATGGGTGATACGGTCGATGGTAAACACCGGAAAACTTTCTACTTCGTTGTAGTAGCCTGTGTGATCACCAAAAGGGCCCTCAGGGGCTTCTTCGCCTGGGTGTAAAAACCCTTCAAGAATATATTCGGCTGTGGCCGGGACCTGCAGGTCGTTGCCAATGCATTTGACGACCTGTGTTTTCTCGCCGCGTAGCAATCCTGCAAAAGCATATTCTGATAAGGTGTCTGGCACCGGAGTTACGGCACCTAATGTAGTAGCCGGGTCTGCTCCCAGTGCTATAGCAACAGGGTAGGGCTTGCCAGGGTTCTTTTTTTGGAAGTCTCGAAAATCTAGAGCGCCGCCTCTATGGGCCAGCCAGCGCATTATTAATTTATTTTTGCCAATCTTTTGCATGCGATAGATGCCAAGATTCTGTCGTTCTTTTTCGGGACCGCGAGTAATAGCCAGCGCCCAGGTTACTAGTGGACCCACATCGCCTGGCCAGCAGGTTTGTATAGGTAGCAAATCTAGATCGACCGCATCGCCTTCGAGCACAATTTCCTGGCAGGGCGCTTTTTTAACTTCTTTAACAGGCATATTGAGCACCTGTTTAAAGTCGTGGCGCTTGTCCCACAGATCACGCAGACCTTTGGGTGGCTCGGGTTCTTTTAAGAAGGCTAACAATGTGCCTACATCACGAAGGGCAGCAACACTCTCTTGGCCCATGCCCATGGCAACGCGTTCTGGCGTACCAAAAAGGTTACATAGCACTGGAGTATTGTAGCCTTTAGGGTTTTCAAACAGCAGAGCGGGGCCCTTAGCGCGTAACGTACGGTCGCTAATTTCGGTCATCTCTAGATTGGGGTCGACTTCTTGGGAGATGCGAACTAGCTCTCCCCGTTGTTCGAGGAAAGCAATAAATTCGCGTAGGTCAGCGTATTTCATAGGAAGTTAGTCTAAGTCGCTGTATTGGCGTTTATGATACTGAGACGTCAATTTTTTGATGCTCTATTTACGCTTCATTGCGCCAAAGAACTCGGCGTTATTTTTAAAGCCTTTAAGCTTTTCAACCATAAACTCAGCGGCACTGATATCTTCCATGTCGTGCAGTAGCTTGCGTAAAATCCATACGCGCTGTAACTCGGCTTCGTCCATGAGTAGGTCTTCACGGCGAGTGCCAGAGCGACGAATATTAATGGCTGGGTAAACGCGCCTTTCTGCAATCTTGCGATCGAGAATTAGCTCCATGTTACCTGTGCCTTTAAATTCTTCGTAGATCACTTCGTCCATTTTAGAGCCGGTTTCTACCAACGCGGTGGCAATAATACTCAGGCTGCCGCCGTGCTCGATATTTCGTGCTGCACCAAAGAAACGCTTAGGCTTTTCTAATGCATGGGCATCAACACCACCAGTAAGCACTTTTCCTGAAGAAGGAATAACAGTGTTGTAGGCTCTTGCTAAACGAGTGATGGAGTCGAGCAAGATAACCACATCTTTTTTGTGCTCTACCAATCGCTTAGCTTTTTCGATAACCATTTCGGCTACCTGAACATGGCGATTTGGCGGCTCATCAAAGGTTGAAGCAATAACTTCGCCGCGCACGGTGCGCTGCATTTCGGTCACTTCTTCCGGACGTTCGTCGATCAACAACACAATAATAATACAGTCTGGATTGTTGCGAATAATCGATTGCGCAATATTCTGCATCATGATGGTTTTACCGGCTTTCGGCGGTGCAACAATCAAGCCGCGCTGACCCTTACCAATTGGCGCAACCAAATCAATGATTCGGCCGGTCAGGTCTTCTGTCGAACCATTGCCTGCTTCTAATGTGAGGCGCTGGTCGGGGAAGAGTGGGGTAAGGTTTTCAAAAAGAATTTTGTTACGGGCATTTTCTGGAGCGTCTAGGTTGATCTCGTCAACTTTGAGCATGGCAAAATAGCGTTCACCGTCTTTGGGTGGGCGTATCTTGCCGGAGATGCCGTCACCAGTGCGCAAGTTAAAGCGTCTAATCTGGCTGGGTGATACATAAATGTCGTCTGGGCCGGCGAGGTATGAGGCGCCAGCGGAACGAAGAAAGCCAAAACCATCTGGGAGTATTTCTAATACGCCATCGCCGTAAATATCTTCTCCGCTTTTCGCGTGTTTTTTAAGAAGGGCAAAAATGATGTCTTGTTTTCTGGAACGAGCTAGATTGTCGAGCCCGGCAGAGGCTGTCATTTCTAATAGTTCATCAATGGGTTTTTGTTTTAGTTCTGATAGATTCATAGGATGGTTTTACATTGCTAAAGGATTTTGGGGAGTGACTTTTAAAGTCATGAGATTGATGGGTATTGTTTTAAGCCGCATATGGCGCAAATAAAAAGAAGAAGATTGGGCGTCAGAGAAGGCAAAAGTAGAAAGTTATGACTGAAGTATAGCGATGGTTACACAAAGCGCAAGAAAATTTTTGCGGCCCCGGTATCAGGGCCGCAACAAATCTTAAATTTGGCTATCTACAAACTCTATCAATTGGCTTTTCGAGAGTGCGCCTACTTTGGTTGCTTCGACAGCGCCATTTTTGAATACCAACAATGTTGGAATGCCACGGACATTAAATTTAGCGGCTGTTTCTGGGTTGCTATCGACATCGACTTTACAGACTTTAATCTTGCCAGCGTACTCCGCTGAGATTTCATCGAGAATCGGTGCAATCATTTTACAGGGCCCACACCATTCGGCCCAAAAGTCTACTAATGCGGGAATATCCGATTGCAGAACGTCAGTTTCAAAGCTTGAGTCAGTGACATGAACAATAGTGTCGCTCATTAGTGGGGGTCTCCAAAAAAATTAGGTTTTAGTATGTTGGTATTATTTTGGCGCTCATAATAGCATCAGGTTTATGGCCGCAACAAACGATATACTGCGGCATAATAAAAAAATTAAGGCCGCGCAACGCGGTTAGCGCGATCAATATGAGCGCTTAAACCATACAAAAAGGTACGTCATGACGACTTTAAAACCTGTTTTAATCCTGCTTATTGCCCTTGTAGCCGCATTTTATCTGGCGTTTGATGGTCAACAATACCTTTCTTTGGACTTTTTCCGCGGTCTTTATGAGCAACAGCCGCAGCTAACAGCGTTGATATACTTTCTGATCTATATCGCGGCCACGGGCCTATCTCTGCCGGGTGCAGCTCTACTAACCATTGTTGGGGGCATGATCTTCGGCCTCTGGACGGGCATATTGCTGGTGTCTTTTGCCAGCACCATTGGTGCAACCTTAGCTTTTTTAGTTTCGCGCTTTATCTTGAGGGACTGGGTACAGGACAGGTTCGCTCGCCACCTAGCGACTGTTAATAAAGGTGTTGAGAAAGATGGCGCCTTTTATCTGTTTAGTTTGCGTCTAATTCCGGTATTTCCATTTTGGATGATTAACCTCGTGATGGGGTTGATGCCGATTCGAGTGCGCACCTTTTACTGGGTTAGCCAGATGGGGATGCTGGCGGGTACGGTGGTTTTTGTTAATGCTGGTGCTAGCCTGGGTGCGGTAGAAGAGTTTTCGACCGCAGGTATTTTAACACCTCAGTTGATACTGTCTTTTGTACTTTTGGGTATGCTTCCCTTTATAGCTCGCCAGCTCTTGTCTCTAGTGAAGCGTCGCAAGGGTCTGGCGGGCTACCGGCGGCCAAAAAAGTTCGATACTAATCTTTTGGTAATAGGTGCGGGCAGCGCAGGCTTAGTGAGCGCTTACATTGCGGCAACGGTTAAAGCCAAGGTGATGCTAGTTGAGAAGTCCCAGATGGGTGGCGACTGCCTAAATACCGGCTGTGTTCCAAGTAAGGCTTTGATTAGGGCCGCTAAATCGGTGGTCGATATTGAGCAGGCTAAGCGCTTTGGTATTGAAGTGGGTGCGCCAAAAGTAGACTTCGCCCGAGTGATGGGTAGAGTGCAAGATGTTATCAAAGAGATAGAGCCCCATGACTCCATAGAGCGTTTTACTGCGCTAGGTGTCGACTGTGTTACTGGCGAAGCTAAGTTGGTTAGCCCCTGGCAGGCAATGATTAATGGCAGCCTAGTCAGCGCAGAAAAAATTATATTGGCCACCGGCGCTAGCCCTATTATTCCGCCTATTGAGGGCATTGCAGATGTTGACCCACTAACATCAGAAAACCTTTGGCAGCTGCAGACTTTGCCCCCAAGGCTTTTGATCATGGGTGGTGGAGCCATTGGCAGTGAATTGGCTCAGGCTTTTCAGCGCCTTGGGTCTCAGGTCACATTAGTCGACACCATGTCACAGCTGCTGCCGCGGGAAGATGCGGACATCGTTAAGCGAGTCACCCAGCAATTGACTGATGAGGGCGTGCGGGTCATAACCAACTATAAGGTGACCTCGTTTAAGTCTGAAGATGTTGAGCGCAGCGCCGTGCTATCTAGCCGTTCAGGCAATCATCTAACCGTTCAATTTGACCGTGTTTTAGTGGCTGTGGGCCGCCGTGCTAATACAGCAGGTTTTGGGTTGGAGGAGTTGGGCGTTGCTATTAATGATAATGGTACTGTCAGTGTCGACCAGTATTTACGCACAAGCTGCCCGACTATTTTTGCCTGTGGAGATGTTGCTGGACCCTACCAGCTTACCCATGCTGCTGGGCATCAGGCTTGGTTTGCCGGTGTTAATGCACTGTTTGGGCAGTTTAAAAAGTTTGCCGTGGACTACCGGGTCATGCCCCAGGTTATCTTCACTGATCCTCCTTTGGCGCGGGTAGGTATTACAGAGCTTGAGGCCGGGGAGCAGGGTATAGAGGTGGAAGTGACCACCTATGACCTCTCTGATTTGGATCGGGCTATAGCAGACGGTAATAACAAGGGCATGGTTAAGGTGCTAACAGCCAAGGGTACTGACCGTATTCTTGGCGCGGCTATTTTGGGGCCGCAGGCAGGGGAGTTGATTACCGAGTTTGTGACCGCCATGAAGCATAATCTAGGTCTAAACAAGATTCTTGCCACGATTCACAGTTACCCCACATTGAGTGAGGCTAACAAATATGTTGCTGGAGAGTGGAAGCGCAAACATGTGCCAGAGCGATTACTGCGCTGGGTCGAGAGATATTATCGCTGGAAGTTGGGTCGCTAGGGGCTCTGCTTAATGCTTAACTAGCTAAAGTCAGCCATAGGCTCATGACCCACAACTGACTGGGGGTCTATATGGATAATAATCTCGGACCCGGGGAAGGCTTCTAGCAAGCTCATCTCTACTTCATCTGAAATCTTGTGAGCCTCTAGTAACGACAAATTGTCATCTAACTCTAGGTGCAGCTGGATAAACGTCATGGTGCCAGAATGTCTTGAGCGCAGGTCGTGGAGCCCCCTAGCACTGCTGTGCTGCAACACTAATTCCTTAATGTCTTCACGCTGCTCATCGGGCAGCTCGCGGTCCATTAGGTGATCGTAGGAGACAGTAATAATCTCCCACGCACTATAAAGAATAAAGATGGCGATACCACAGGCAAATAATGCGTCAAACCCAGCCCAGCCCTTTGTCGAAAGCCAGAGGGCCAGTATGACACTGCCATTCACCAGAATGTCGGTGCGATAGTGCAGCGCGTCTGCCTTGATGGCCGTGGAATTAGTTTTGCGAATTACATGGCGCTGAAAACCGAGCAGTATCAATGTGGCCACAATTGAAAAAACCATGACCAAAATACCGATGCCCGGCGCTTCAACCTCAATAGGGCTAATGATTCTGCGCCCGGCTTCTAAAAGCAAAAAACCTGCGGAGCCCGCAATAAACATAGATTGGCTGAGCCCTGCTAGGGCCTCGGCCTTGCCGTGACCAAAGCGATGCTCTTTATCTGCTGGCGTTAGGGCATGACGCACGGCCACAAGGTTAATCACTGATGCCAGGGCGTCGAGCACCGAATCAATTAATGTGGCTAATAGGCTTACCGAGTCAGAAAGGCCCCAGGCTACCAATTTGGCGACAATCAATACCAGTGCCACGGACGTAGACGCATAGGTTGCTAGGCGCAGTAGTCTTGCGGTTTCCTGGGGGCTTGTCGATAGGTAGCTGGAAGCTGTCATGATGTCTACTGATTAGGCTTAAATGCGATTAATCGCCAGTTTACCAAATTAATCAGGGGCCCTAAAGTTATTGGCTTTAGATTAGTCATTATCTGGGTAGTAAATGGCCGTTTCTAAAAGCTCTGCAGCACGGTATTAAGAAACTGATAGCCGAGATGGGTAGTTTTATATCGGTCACTGTCTGGCTCCATCAAACCTTTGCGCTGCAGGTCAGCCACCTGTGTGGCAACACTCAACTTGTCTAGCCCAGTGCGGGGAATAAAATACTCAGTGGCCACGCCATTTTTAAGGCGCAACCCGTTCATCATAAATTCCAAAGCCATCTCATCTCGGCTGATAGCCGAATTTTGTACTAATAAGGAGCCTTCTCGCGCCAAATAATGGTCGGGCTGGCGAGTTTTACTGGTACGAATAACAGAGTCTTGCTCAGGTAACGTGATTTTGCCATGGGCACCGGCACCAATTCCTAGGTAGTCGCCAAACTCCCAGTAGTTAATGTTATGCCTTGAGGTTTGGCCATGCAGAGCGAAAGCCGAGACTTCATATTGGCCAAACTGATGTTCGTGAAGCAGGTTCATACCCCCCTGCTGAATATCCGCCAGGCGATCGTCGTTTGGCAGAGGCGGCGGCTTTGAATAAAAAGCCGTATTTGGCTCAATGGTCAGCTGATACCAAGAGATATGCTGGGCACCACTGTCTATGGCCTGCTGAATATCTGCCTGCGCCTGTTCGAGACTCTGCTCTGGCAGCCCGTGCATCAGGTCAATATTGAAGTTGTTAAAACCGGCTAGTTGGGCAGTGGCAATAGCTTTTATGGCCTGTTCTCCGTCATGGATTCGCCCTAAGCGCTGCAGGTGCTGGTTGTTAAAACTTTGAATGCCAATAGACAGGCGATTAACGCCAGCGCTATAAAAGTCAGAAAATTTTTGCTGCTCAAATGTACCTGGGTTGGCTTCTAATGTGATTTCAATATCGGTTTCAAAACCAATTAACTTCTCTGCAGCCTTTAAAATATCGCCAATGGCCTGCCCAGAAAATAGGCTGGGGGTGCCACCGCCAAAAAATATTGAATGGAGTTTACGGCCCTGGACCCAAGCTAGGTCTGCTTTGAGGTCTTCAATTAATGCACGGACGTAGTCCTGCTCTGGAATGGTTTGGCCCGCCTCATGGGAGTTAAAGTCACAGTAGGGGCACTTTCGGACACACCAGGGGATGTGTACATAAAGAGACAGTGGCGGTAGCTGCAACATCTGCTATTGGTGTTGCAGTTGCAGCATCAGGTTGGCCATGGCCTTTCCTCGATGGCTTAAACGGTTCTTAGTTTGTTTATCTAATTCTGCGGCTCGGCAGTTGGTTTCGGTCACTTGAAACAATGGATCATAACCAAAGCCACCATCACCTTTTTCGTCACTGGCAATAGTACCTTCCCATGTGCCCTGACAAATAATGGGGGTGGGGTCATTGGCGTGGCGCATATAGACAACAACAGTCTGGTAGCGGGCGGTGCGCTGTTCGGCAGGCACACCGGCCAGTAGATCTAATAATTTTTTGCGGTTGTCTGTATCTGTCGCATCTGCTCCGGCAAAACGAGCGGAATAAATACCTGGTGCGCCTTTCAGGTAGTCAACTTCTAAGCCTGAGTCGTCGGCAATAGCGGGTAAATTACTTAGGGCAGCGGCATTGCGCGCCTTGAGAATACTATTTTCAACAAAGGTCAGGCCGGTTTCTTCGATGTCTGGTATGTTCAGTGCCGTTTGTGGGATCACCTCAAGACCGAGTTCGTCGAGCATCTGCTGAAGTTCTTTTATTTTACCCGGGTTGGCGCTGGCCAATACTAGCTTGCTGTTAGTGGTCAATTTATTATTCTCAGTATTCTTTATTTTTAATATTTGGAGCGCTGGGGCCGTTTAGAGCGCGGGGGCCTTATAGACCGCTGAAGCCTTATAGAGTGCTAGGCCCAGATGCCGACCGGCGTAATTCTAGTCTATGTACATTTTTTTCTGGAATTTAAAATCATAGGGATACACTGGGGCTGGGCCGTCAGACTCTGGCAGTACCCGAATCTTAAAGGTCAGAAAGTCTTCGTTGTCGAACTCGAAGGGGGCTAGGTAGTAGACGGTATTCTGTTCGCGCACAGCGAAAAATTCTAGTGTTTGGCTCTGTTGTAAAATATTTGAAACCGTACCTGTAACGACCGCGGGCAGGCCTATTCCGGGTATTTTAGCTACCGCAATATTGACCAGCCCCTTGTCTTTACCGCGCACAATATTATTGGCTACAGCGATCTCGGGCGTAATAAAAGAGCTATTAAAGGCGCTGTGAAAAATTTTATAGTCGCCGGTTTGTTTGTAGAGTTTTTCCTCAACAGCATGGCTGAGGCCAGTGGCGACGAGCCAAATTGCCAGTATTAGTGATTTCATAAGCTATAACCTTTGGTGAATAACAGCGGGTCTATTGTCGACTTAAATGGTAGACCGCGGTCTGGGTAAATAAGTTGGGCCACAGACTTTTGAGTTGTGTATCTGGAAAATGTTCAGCGATACAGTGACGATGCAAAACATTGATGCTGCGCTCACGACACAATACCTCGAAATCCGCATAGGTAAAGAAGTGGATGTTGGGGGTGTCATACCATTGGTAGGCAAGCTGTTTGGTCACCGGCATGCGGCCACGAAAATTAAGATAGGCTCTGGTACGCCAGTAGCCAAAATTTGGGAATGTAATCACACACTCGCGGCCAATTCTGAGCATTTCATCTAACACTAGATGGGGGTAGCGCATGGCTTGCAGTGCTTGAGTCATAACCACAGTGTCAAAACTGCCATCGGCAAAATTAGTTAGCCCTTGGTTGAGGTCCTGTTCAATCACATTGACCCCATGGCGGATACATTGGTTGATCGAGTCGGGGTCAATCTCTAAACCATAGCCAAGAATGTTATGGCGCTGTTGCAAATTTAAAAGCAACGAACCATCGCCACAGCCTAAATCTAGCACCTTTGAGTTTGGTGCGACCCAATCACTGATAAAGCTATAGTCTTGGCTCATTTGTCGGCCCCCGTTGGCACGCACAGGGTGCTGGCAACTCGTTTGAGATAACCGCCTAAGGCATTTTCATAGCGCTCGTTAGGGAGCAAAAATGCGTCATGGCCCTTATCTGATTCAATTTCAACATAGGATACTGACTTGCCTGCAGCTAACAATGCATCGGTAATTTCCCGTGAACGCTCAGGTGCAAAACGCCAGTCACTGCTAAAAGACACCACCAAAAAGTTACATTTAGCATGGCCAAAGGCCGCGACAGGGTCGTTATTATATTCCCTGGAGAGGTCAAAATAATCGAGCATCTTGGTAATTAAAATATAGGAGTTGGCGTCAAAGGTGCCAGAGAACTTATCACCCTGATAATTGAGATAACTCTCGACCTGAAACTCCACGGGGTCTGTGTTTCTGTCGATAAGATCACCAATGCGCAATTCGCGGCCAAATTTTTGCCCCATCAATTCATCGGATAAATAGGTCACATGACCAATCATGCGCGCAAGGGCCAGCCCGCGTAGGGGCGCCGTACCCTCTTGCAGATAGCGGCCATCACAGAAATTCGGGTCAGACTTAATCGCCCGTCGTGCAATTTCGTTAAAGGCTATATTCTGGGCCGAGAGTTTCATAGATGAGGCGATAACCACCGCGTTTAGCAGCTTATCTGGGTACTCCAATGACCAGCGCATGGCTTGCATACCACCAAGACTTCCACCGATGACTGCGGCCCAGCAGGGAATGTCGAGATGCTCCATCAACAGTTTTTGTGATTCCACCCAGTCTCGAGCGCGCAGTGAAGGAAAGTCTGAACCCCAGGGTTCACCGCTATCTGGGTTAATAGATGTTGGGCCGGTGCTGCCAAAGCAGCTGCCAATATTATTGAGGCTCACAACAAAAAACTTATTAGTATCTATGGGTTTGCCGGGGCCCACATAGTGGTTCCACCAGCCGGGGCTGTCATCGCCCTCGTAAAAGCCCGCCGCATGGTGATCCCCGCTCAGGGCATGGCACAGCAGAACGCCGTTACTGCGTTCGTCGTTGAGCTCACCATAGGTTTCGTAGACTAAATCATGGGCTGGCAATACCACGCCACAGGCGAGTGTCAGCGGTTGCTCAATCCGTACAGATTGCGCACTCAGGATACCAATCGAATTATCTGGGGGGCTGTTGGGCAACATAGTCGCTTTGGGTGGAGAGTATTCCCTAAGTCTAAGAGTGCATCGAGGGGAACACAACATAATGCTGCGGGTTTTTTTTCTGACTGGTAGTTCATGGTCAATTACTGCAGATTGAAGCTTTAGGGTTAGACTAGAGACTGATATAGGTATGGGTACCGCCCAAAGAGGTGGACCCTGAAATTATTGAGGAGAGGGATATGCAGTACAGAAAGTTAGGTGCTACAGGTATAGATGTACCTTTAATTGGCCTGGGCACCATGACCTGGGGAGAGCAAAATACCGTCGAGCAAGCCTGCGAGCAAATGGATTACTCGCTGTCTAGGGGGGTTAATTTCTTTGATGCCGCCGAGATGTACCCAGTGCCACCGCGCGCAGAAACCGCCGGCGATACCGAACGCTGTATCGGCCAATGGTTAAGCCAGACCGGTAAACGCTCTGAAATCACCCTAGCGACTAAGGTATCTGGTCGTGCAGATACTAGACCAGACTGGAAGCATATTCGAGATGGGCCACGCCTAAGCCGAGACCATATCCGTCGCGCGATTGAAGGTTCTCTGGAACGCCTGCAAACCGATTATGTGGATCTTTATCAGGTGCACTGGCCAGAGCGCGCCACCAACTACTTCGGTATGCGGGGCTATGTTCATTACCCCAAAGGTGATGGTATTGCTATCGAAGAGACATTGGACGCGCTGTCCGAGCTAGTCGACGAAGGGTTGGTAAAGCATGTTGGCCTATCTAATGAGACTCCCTGGGGCATGATGGAATATCTACGCCAGGCGTCCGAGCGTGGGCTGGCCAAGGTCGTCAGCATACAAAATGTTTACAACCTTTTGAGCCGTCAATTTGAAACCGGTTTAGCAGAAATGGCGATACGCGAAGAAGTTGGCCTGCTGGCTTATTCACCCATGGCCTTTGGCGTGCTTAGCGGTAAATACATCGGTGGCAAAATGCCTGCTGGCTCTAGACTTGAGTTGTTCGAACGTTTTGTGCGTTACGGCAGCCCCCAATCAGAAGCGGCGACAATTGCTTATCAGGGCATTGCCGAGAAACATGGCATGACGCTAGCGCAGATGTCATTAGCCTTTGTCTGTCAGCAACCCTTTGTTACTAGCTGCTTGATTGGCGCCACCACCATGGACCAGTTGCGTGAAAATATAGACGCTGTCGATGTTAGTGTGTCAAAAGAGCTGTTGGCCGAAATCAATGAAGTACATAACCAGTACCCAGATCCAGCGCCGTAGCTGAGTTAGGGAATAGCAGTGGCCTCTGGGAATCGCTTGAGGGATTTGATCCAAATCACCTTGCGGCGACCAGAGTCACCACTGGCGAGTTAACTGAGAAAAGGCTGGATAAGCCCGCCCAGCATAGGCAGTACCTGTGCGCGAATAATCATCAGTGTAAAAATCGCAGCCATGGGAGATATGTCAATCATGCCGATAGGCGGAATAAACTTCCTGAAAGGGCGCATGTAGGGCTCGATGATCTGAGACACTAACAGTACCGTCGGGTGCGAAGTAGTGCCCACCCAGCTGGAAATGACCAGAACAAAAATACCCCAGAAATAAATTTCAATAAGGGTTCTGAGTAATTCAAAGGCGGCCACCGCGAGATAGACAAATATCTCAGACATGGAGACCGCAGCAAAGGCCATCATAATCAGATAAAAAGACCATTTAACTAAAATTGCAGCTACCAAGGCAGCCGAATTAAAAGTGCCAAAGGTGGGTAATATCTTCGCTAGTGGCTCAACGACCGGGGCGCAGACCTTGAAAATCATCTGAGATGCTGGGCTGTAGAAATTGGCCTGTACCAGCTGTAACAACAATCGAATCAGCAAAATCGTTGCGTAAATATCAATGGCTGATCTGAGAATAAAAATAACCGTGCTGTTCATGAAGAGAAGTCCTTAGACATTGTTTGTGCGCGATCGACGGCGCTGGTCATAGCCTGACGGAACATATCTTCCAAGCCCTGCTGTTGAAAACTATTAATAGCCGCCTGAGTTGTGCCGCCGGGGGAGGTCACCTGTTTGCGCAGGTCTGCCGCAGTGACACCAGATTCTATGGCCATGCGGGATGCACCCAAAGCCGTGTGCAAGCACAATCCTTCAGCTGTCTGCTTGGGCAGACCTAATTCCTGGGCAATCTTCTGCATGGCTTCTAACACCAGAAAGAAGTAAGCAGGGCCACTGCCGGAGACGGCAATCACCGCGTCAATTAACGCCTCTTCCTCCACCCAGCAGATATAGCCTATGGCCTCAAACATACTGTCGACAAGTTGCCGGTGCTCAAGGGGCAAGGTCGCACGGGTATATAACCCAGTCGCCCCAGACTGCACCATTGAGGGAGTGTTGGGCATGGCACGTACAATGGCCATTGAGCCGTCGAGCCACTGCTCTAAGGCGGCGACGGGAATACCTGCTGCCACCGAAATAATAATGGGTTGATGGGATAGTGCTGGCGCCAAACTTTCAACGACTTCACGCATCATTTTGGGTTTGACTGCTAGAACAACCACATCTGCGTCAGCTACTGCAGCATGGTTGTCAGCAAAGGTCTTGACCCCAAAGGACGATGCCAACCGCTGTCTTGTGTTGTCGGACGGGGTCCCTACTAAAATTTTCTGTGGGTCGAAGCCATTGGCCACCATGCCACCAATAATGCAGGACGCCATATTACCGCCACCAATAAATGCGATTGAACTCATCTTTCTACTAATCCCTCTGTCGATGGTTTTGGCTCTCTGGGCCCAAAAATATCGGTGCCGACTCTAACAATGGTCGAACCTTCGTATATGGCAGGCTCTAAATCCCCCGACATACCCATAGAGAGGGTATCCAGTTTCTGTGAATTGTCCAGCTTGCTATTGATCTGTTCTTGTAATGCTCTCAGCTGTGCAAAGGGCAGGCGCTGCTCTGCGGCGCTATCACCGGGCTTGGGGATAGCCATGAGTCCACGCAGGCGTAAGTTGGGTAGCTCGGCTATAGCGATGGCAGCTTCTACAGCCTGCTCTGGAGTAAACCCAGATTTGCTCTGCTCATCGTCTATATTTATCTGTAAGCATACATTTAAAGGTGCCATGCTCGAGGGGCGTTGGTCACTGAGGCGACGGGCAATTTTCAGGCGATCGACACTGTGTACCCAGGCAAAGTTTTCGGCGGCCTGTTTGGTCTTGTTGGATTGCAGTGGGCCAATGAAATGCCAGTCTAGGGATTGGCTTTTTAGCAGCTCGATTTTATCGAGAGCTTCCTGCAAATAATTCTCGCCGAAGCTGTTAATGCCGGCTTGGTGGGCAAGGTTCACCTGTGCGCTAGTTCGCGTCTTACTGACAGCCAGTAGCAATATATCGTCAGGATTGCGGTCTGCGTCACGGGCGGCCTGTTGCAGACGTCTCTGTACAGCGGTAATGTTGTTTTCAATGTTTGGCATACAGTTAAATCGTCAACCCTAGTTCGAGCCTAGCTCACTGAGCAGCACCAGTCTTAATGGAATAAGCGAGATGCAACAATGGATATCACCGAGTTATTAGCGTTTAGTGCAAAAGAAGGCGCGTCGGACTTACATATTTCTGCCGGTCTGCCCCCTATCATTAGAATCGATGGCGATGTACGTCGAATCAACTTGCCGCCTATGGAACATCGGCAGGTGCACAGTTTGATCTACGAAATAATGAATGACAAGCAGAGAAGGGACTTTGAAGAATTTTTAGAGACAGACTTTTCCTTTGAGGTACCTGGCATCGCTCGCTTTCGGGTTAATGTGTTCAACCAAAATCGCGGCTCAGCAGCAGTATTTCGTACCATTCCATCAAATGTACTGACACTCGACCAGCTGGGTATGGGGGATATTTTTAGAAAAGTATCCTCACTTCCCCGCGGGCTAGTGCTAGTTATCGGGCCCACAGGCTCTGGTAAGTCGACGACCTTGGCGGCCATGGTCGATTACATAAACGAAAATCGTTACGACCATATATTAACTATCGAAGACCCTATCGAATTTGTCCATCAAAGTAATAAATGCCTGATTAACCAGCGTGAAGTTCACCGAGACACCGTTGGCTTTGGTGAGGCTTTACGCTCGGCTCTGCGGGAGGATCCAGACGTTATTCTGGTGGGTGAATTACGTGACTTAGAAACTATCCGACTAGCACTGACCGCTGCAGAAACAGGCCATCTGGTCTTTGGAACCCTACATACAACCTCGGCAGCCAAAACCATTGACCGAGTGGTGGATGTGTTCCCTGCCGGTGAGAAGCCGATGGTGCGTTCCATGCTTTCAGAGTCGCTACAGGCGGTCATTTCACAAACATTAATGAAAAAAGTGGGCGGCGGCAGGGTGGCGGCCCATGAAATTATGATCGGCACTCCCGCTATTAGAAACCTCATTCGTGAAGACAAAGTGGCCCAGATGTATTCGGCCATTCAAACCGGTGGTGCTCTGGGTATGCAGACTCTGGATCAATGCCTGCGTCATTTGGTTGATCAGCGCTTGATCAGCACAGACGTTGCTAAAGAAAAAGCCAAGTTGCCGGATAGCTTCTAGATATCGTCTACTTAACTACCGACCTATTTATCTAGCTAGCTAATACTAAATAAGACAAAGACAAAGACAAAGACAAAAAGACACAAAGGAAGGAATCATGGTTGCTGAGACATTTGAGAAGCTGGTTAAAACAATGGCCGAGCAGAAAGCGTCAGATCTATTTTTGACGGTTGGCCTTCCGCCCTGCATTAAACTCAATGGATCGGTGGTACCTCTAAGTAAACAGAAGCTGACCCAGCAGCAGTGCGAAGCCTTAGTCTTGAGCACCATGAGTGAGGAGCAGCGCAAAGAGTTTCACCTCAATAAAGAACTCAATTTTGCAGTAATAAGTGAAGAGTCAGGTCGTTTTAGGGCCAGCGCCTTTTATCAGCGCGGTGAAATGGGAATAGTATTGCGGCGCATTGAGACACAGATCCCAACCCCCGACGCTCTGTTATTACCTCCGGTACTTAAAGAGCTGGTGATGAACCGGCGCGGTATCGTTATTTTTGTGGGTGCCACCGGAACAGGTAAGTCGACCTCTCTCGCCGCGTTAATTGGTCACCGTAACAAGACGAGCCGTGGCCATATTGTGTCGATTGAAGACCCCATTGAATTTGTTCATGAGCACCAGGGCTGCATTATTACCCAGCGGGAAGTGGGGGTGGATACAGCGTCCTTTGAGGTCGCCCTAAAAAATACATTGCGCCAGGCGCCGGATGTTATTTTGATTGGTGAGATTCGCACCAGAGAAACTATGTAGCACGCCATTACGTTTGCCGAGACGGGCCATTTAGTGTTGGCAACCCTACATGCCAATAATGCTAATCAGGCATTGGATCGCATTAATCATTTCTTCGAAGCCGATCGTCATAGCCAGTTATGGATGGATTTGTCGCTGAACTTACGCGGTATAGTGGCTCAGCAGCTAGTGCCTACGGTCGATGGCAAGAGCCGCCGAGCCGCCATTGAGATCATGCTCAATACGCCATTGGTGGCAGACACGATCCGCAAAGGCAATGTACATAAAATTAAAGAAATCATGGCCAGCTCAGCTGAACATGGCATGCAAACCTTCGATAAGGCTCTGTTTGAGCTCTATGCCCATGGTGAGATTAGTTACGAAAACGCCATTGCCCATGCGGATTCCAAAAATGATTTACGCCTGATGATCAAAATGCAATCCGATGAAGTGGGTGGCGAACAGGCTGGTGAGAAAACCATGGGCATAGATAGTCTGACGATTGAAGATGATTCTTCGGATAAGTTGCGCTGGTAATTGGACTTGTTCGGATTCTGAGGTATTTAGGGTAGTTGGCCCAACTCGGGATTCTCAAACCAACTTTGCAGAATCAGCGCGGCGGCTAGATGGTCAATTCTGGTTAGGTCCGACATTTTACTTTTGCGCTCGTGACTGCGCTGCTCTTCATGGAGCATTGACTTGGCCTCACGGCTGGTTAGGCGCTCATCCACCATCTGTACATCAATGCTATAGCGACCCTGCAATCGACGGGCAAATCGGCGGGCTCGTTCACTGAGCTCGCTCTCGGTGCCATCCATATTGAGAGGTAATCCCACCAGCAGTAGATTAGGTTTCCACTCATCAATAACAGCAGTTACCTGAGACCAGTCTGGTGCTCCATCAGAGGCCTTAACAATCGCCAGGCCTTTGGCAGCGGCGGTCAATGTTTGGCCGTAGGCAACGCCAATCTGTTTTAACCCAAAATCAAAACATAGCAGCGCTCTGTGGTTGGTAGATTCAAGCATGGCCGACATCAGGGGAAAGCATTCTGAGATCCAGGCCTATCGACAGGGCTGCCGCGCCAGCGCGCTTGTCGCAGTCGGTATTAAAAATAATCGCAGAATCTGCGGGTATCGTGAGCCAACTATTCTGTTTCAGCTCTTCTTCTAATTGGCCTGCATCCCAGCTTGAGAAACCCAGCGTAATTAGGGCATCTTTGGGGCCATTACCAACAGCGATGTCGCTAAGAATATCTTTAGAGGCAGTGAGGCTAATGTCGTCAGCAATAACCACGGTCGACTCCCACTGTTGCTCACTGGTCTTGTGCAAAATAAAGCCCCTATCTCGCTGTACCGGTCCGCCATCAAATATCAGAGAATTGCCGTGGTCGTCGTGATAGTCGAGATCCAGCTGATCAAAAATAGCTTTGGCTGGTATGTCGAGCTGGTGGTTAATAATAAGCCCCATAGCACCATCGACACTATGCTCGCAGATATACACAACAGACTGGGAAAAGTTAGGGTCACTGAGGCCAGGCATGGCCAACAGAAAGTGGTTTTTTAAACTGGAGATGATTTTTTTTGTACTGTCGCTCATAGGATTCAATATGGGGGTTTCGGGGCTCAAACTCAAGGTTTTAGCAAAGATTACTTTGTGGTTAGCGGGCGATTAGCCTGATATTGCCAGGTGCGAATAATATGAATTTCATCACGATCGCGTAGTTCATCGGGAAAGGCCTGAAAGGGCGACGCCAGTTTAATAGAGCGCACTGCAGCTTGGTCTAAAACCACAGACCCAGAACTGTTTGAGATGCTCACCTGCTTTACGCGGCCATTGGGAATAATGACCACCAATAGCTGTACCTTGCCAGTGAGCCTCTTTGCCCGCGCTTCCTTGGGGTATGCCTACATGCTCCACTCTAAGTTCAAATTGGCGCATATAAGCGGCTTCTGGTGCTGACTTCGTCGAGGCTGAGGTCATACGCGAAATTTTGGGTAGGCTCTGATAGGACTCTTGCAGCCGATTAAGCTTGGCCTGCAGGGCAGCAACGGACTCTCTGGGTTCCTGCCCCGCGAGCCATTGGCGGCTGTCTTGGGGCGCTTCGTTGTATTCCTCGACTTGGACTGACAGCGCGGGGTTCTCTTTTACAATATCCTCTTCTGTTCTCTTCTAAAACAGCAGAATCCTCTTCATCGCCCAGCTGATTGACTTGGGCAATAAAAGCGGCGTTATCTGGCGCATCCTCCGAGGGAGTGTAAGCCAAAGTCACTTCCATCATTAACGATGGGCTTGGTGACTTTGCCGCGCCAAAACTCAAGCCAAGCAAAAGAACTAAATGAACAATTAAAGCAGCAGAGAACGACCCTCTCAAACCTAGGGCGTTTTTATTCCAGGGGCTATCTATTCCATTCCCAAAGCTATCCATGTCATGTGAAACTAGTTAGCCCTTCCATTTATGCCAGCATTAATAATGCCGGCGAGGTGACCTACTGTTTAAGGCGAGTATTAATTGCTGCCATCAGCATATCGCCGATAGCCGTACCCTGAGCATCATCGATCTCTCGGACACAGGTTGGGCTAGTGACATTAATCTCAGTTAAGTAGTCGCCGATCACATCCAAGCCGACGAAAATCAGACCTTTCTCTATTAAGGTGGGTGCGATTTGTTCTGCTATCCAGCGGTCTCGGTCGGTCAGAGGCTGTACCACGCCATAACCGCCCGCGGCTAGATTGCCGCGAAACTCCCCTTCAGAGGGAATGCGGGCCAGCGAATAAGGTACGACCTCGCCATCGACAACCAATATGCGTTTGTCACCGGTGAGAATTTCGGGCAGATATTTCTGCGCCATAATCATCTCTTCACCATATTTAGTGATGGTTTCGAGAATGACATTCAGGTTTTGATCGCCTTCTCTCACTCGGAAGATCGAGGTGCCACCCATACCGTCCAGAGGTTTAAATACCACGTCACCGTGCTCAGCGAGAAAATTCTTAAGCCGGTTTTGATCCCGACTGACTAATAGTGGCGGAGTGCATTGCGGAAACTGTGTCGCGAATACCTTCTCATTACAGTCGCGAAGGCTCTGTGGCTTATTAACCACCAGAGTGCCGCGCCGCTCAGCGGCCTCAAGGATATAGGTGGAATAGATAAATTCTGCATCAAAGGGTGGGTCCTTGCGCATTAGTATCACGTCTAGTTCTTCCAGGGGCACTGAGCTAGCGCCTCCTAGTTCATACCATTTGTTCTCGTCTTCAAAAACCGTCAGTGGGCGAACTTCTGCGCGGGGATCACCGTCCTGCAAAAATAAATGGCGCTGTTCCATATAAAACAACTTAAACCCCTGTCGCTGGGCTGCAAGCAACAATGAAAGCGTGGTGTCTTTGTTATATTTGATCGATTGAATCGGGTCCATAACGACCCCAAGAGCTTTACCCATAAATGACCGCCTTGTAGTAGTTTTTGCACTATAACTATCTATGGCAATTGGTTACATGTGAAACGCCATTGAAATCTGTGAGCTAGTGAGCAAAAACATTATTAAAATGAGAGGGTTGTAGATTATATATTACAACTGTGTATAAAATTCCATAACTTAAGTGATATTGGCAGTACTTAAGGCGTTAAGTGGTTTTAAAATTGGTGGATAAAATGGATGTTCAGGGCCTTAAGGTGCTCGTCATTGACGATAGCAATACGATTCGACGCACCGCAGAAACATTACTGGCAAAAGCCGGTTGTGACGTAGTTACTGCCTCCGATGGGTTTGACTCGTTAGCTAAAATCGTCGATATCAAGCCAGATGTCATATTCATTGACATCATGATGCCGCGTCTTGATGGCTATCAGACCTGTGCACTCATTAAAAACAACGCAGAATTCAAATCTATTCCAGTCATTATGTTGTCTAGTAAAGACGGCCTATTTGACAAGGCAAAGGGTCGAATTGTTGGTGCAGATGACTATCTCACCAAGCCATTTGGGCGGGCGGAGCTGCTAGACGCGCTAGAAAGGTATGTCGAAAAAGAGACCTAGGGACTGCCTAGCGTTTATTAGGTAGGGATATAAATTAACAAATCTGACAATGAGGTTGGAGTAAATGGCAAAGATACTAATCGTAGATGACTCACCCACAGAGACTTACAAGCTAACAAATATTCTCGAGAAGAATGACCATTCTGTTTTGTCTGCAGCAAGTGGTGAGCAAGGCGTTGATTTGGCAAAAACCGAACAGCCCTCAGCTGTTGGATAGCCCCCCAATAGGTACCTTGCCTGTGACCCGCAAGCCGCTGTTTGGGGTTTTGTTCATTTGCTAACAAATGGTAGTCTTAACCCCTATTAAAAACTAAAAAACAACAGGGGTAAGTATGAACGGTTTAATGATGGACTCGCAGCTGACAATTACGTCGATAATGAAGCATGCGGATCGTATTAATGGCGCGAGTGAAATCGTGTCGGTCACTGGCGACAACCCCCACCACAGGTACACCTACAAAGATTCCTTTCGCAGAGTTCGCCAAATGGCCAATGCTTTACAGCAGGTTGGCTTTGAACAGGGTGACCGTATTGCCACTCTAGCCTGGAATGACTACCGCCACTTTGAGCTGTATTACGCTATTTCTTGTTCTGGACTGATTTGTCACACGGTTAACCCAAGGCTATTTCCCGAACAGATCGACTTTATTCTTAACCATGCCGAAGATCAGTGGGTGTTCACAGACCCCATGTTTATTCCTCTCTTGGAGTCTCTGAAAGACAGGTTGCCGAACGTTAGAGGCTATGTCGTGATGACTAGCCCAGACCATATGCCAGAGACCACCTTGGCTAATGTGCATTGTTATGAGACCTTTATAGAAGGTCATTCAGATAGTTTCGATTGGCCAGAACTCAGTGAAAACACCGCCAGTTCCATGTGTTATACCTCTGGAACCACAGGTAATCCCAAAGGCGTTGTCTACAGCCACCGCAGCACAGTGCTGCACTCCATCGTAGGTTCGCTGCCAGACGTCATGAACCTGTCCATTGACGACGTGATTATGCCGATAGTACCCATGTTCCATGTGAACGCATGGGGTACGGCTTATAACGGCCCAATGGTCGGCGCCAAACTAGTGTTCCCGGGGCCAAAAATGGCTGATGGCGAGACCTTGACCCGCCTCATTAACGAGGAGAAGGTCAATTACTCATTAGGTGTACCCACTATCTGGCTAGCGTTGATTGATTATCTAAAGAGCAGCGGCAAAACCGTAGAAACATTGAAAAAGGTTGTTGCTGGCGGCTCCGCCTGCCCTCTATCCCTGATGCAGGAAATGGATAAATATGGCGTCTATATGCATGTTGGTTGGGGAATGACCGAGATGAGTCCGCTGGGTTCTTACAATAAGCCTTTATCTTGGATGACAGAGCGCTCCGAAGAAGAAAAGGATGCCTATCGTATTCGCGCCGGTCGTATCGTGTACGGCGTCGAGATGAGAATTGTAGATTCAGAGAACAATGATTTGCCCTGGAATGGCATTGCCTCTGGATTATTGCTGGTTAAAGGCCCCTGGGTTTGTCAGGGCTACTACCGCCTAGACGAAAAGCCTGCACTAGATGCAGATGGTTGGTTCGACACCGGCGACATGGCCTCTATTGATGAATACGGTTATGTCACCATCACCGACCGCGTCAAAGACGTTATTAAGTCCGGCGGCGAATGGATTAGCTCAATTGATGTCGAAAATGCCGCCATGGGCCATGAGGAAGTGCAGGAAGCGGCGGTAATCGGCGTACCCCACCCCAAGTGGACTGAGCGACCATTGCTTATCGTGGTTCCCGTGAGTGGCACTACACCTGACAAGCAGGAAATTTTGGCCTCTTTAAAAGGTAAGATCGCGGGCTGGTGGATACCAGAGGACTGTTTGTTTGTTGAGGAAATCCCACACACAGCAACAGGTAAAGTCAGCAAGAAAGACTTGCGTGAGCAGTTTTCCTATTACGAATATTCGTAAGGATGGTTGGTTAAAAAAGGCTCGTTAAGCGAGCCTCGTCAACCAAAGTAGAGTCGTCGCGTTTTGCCATAGACCAGAAATAGAAGGGGTAGTATTGATGAAAAATTTAATTTTAATAGCACTCTTGGCATCAGTCTCTGCTTGGGCTGTTGCAGACCACCATGGTGGCCCAGATAATGGCCGCAAAGGGGGCCTATTTAAGCATGTAGATACTGATGCTGACGGCAGTATCTCCAGTGAAGAGCATGAAGCAGCTATTGCCAAAATGGCTGAACAAAGACGTAATCGCTTTATGGACATGGATGCCGATGGCAATGGCTCTGTGACCAAAGAAGAAGCCAAGGCTATGCAGAAAAAGCGCAAGAAAACAAAAGAAAAGCATAGGCCTCGCGATAAGGCGATGGATTAACGCCATCAATTAAAGTGCAAGGCACTATAGGGCTGCAGCGCTCTAGCGTTTATTCTCCATTAAAACGGCTGCTCCTATGAGTGGCCGTTTTTACGTATAGCATGCACCAAAATTTGCGCAATATAGGCAAATAATTTGCACCCAAAAGGGTTCTCCCTCATCATTGCGCCTCAACTGACTTCTGGTGTGTTATGACTGACTTTTTGATTGCTCCATCCATCCTTGCTGCCAACTTTGCTCGACTGGGAGAAGAGGTCGACAACGTACTAGAGTCTGGCGCCGATATCGTCCATTTTGATGTTATGGACAACCACTATGCGCCCAACCTGACCATTGGTCCCATGGTGTGTAAATCCCTCAGAGATCACGGAGTAACGGCGCCTATCGACGTGCACCTCATGGTGCAGCCAGTAGACGACCTCATTCGCATGTTTGCCGATGCGGGTGCTACCTACATTACTTTTCACCCAGAGGCCTCTAATCACGTTGACCGCTCTCTGCAGCTAGTTCGCGACCTAGGTTGCAAGGCCGGGTTAGTGTTGAACCCAAGTGTGGGTCTAGATGCCACCCGCTGGGTCATGGACAAAATGGATATGCTATTACTTATGTCTGTAAACCCAGGTTTTGGCGGCCAGAGTTTTATCCCTGCAACATTAGATAAATTGAAAGAGGCACGCCAACTAATTGATGCCAGTGGATACGATATTCGCTTGGAAGTAGATGGCGGTGTTGGTGTCAATAATATTGCTGAAATAGCTGCGGCAGGTGCGGACACTTTTGTCGCTGGCTCTGCTATTTTCGGGCAGCCAGACTATTCAGCAGTGATCGCTAAAATGCGTGAACAATTAGCCACGGCAGGCTAATTTACTGAAGGCGCTTATTTGATTACAATAAGCGCCTTCATCCAGGGAGATGGGCTTTGAAAAACCGAAGTTTGGTACAGATTGATAACAGTCAGCATTGTTGGCGTTGGCGCAACTAATGTCGCCTCGGTGCTTCGTGCACCTGTATAAAATCAAACTGTCCAAGGAACTCTCATGACCCCTGAAAAATTTGCCCAGCTGGCAAGCCAGAACTTTAACCGTATTCCGGTTACCCGCGAAGTATTGGCCGATCTTGAAACCCCACTCAGCGTATACCTTAAGCTCGCACTAGGTGCTAACTCCTATCTCTTTGAGTCAGTGCAGGGCGGCGAGAAATGGGGCCGTTACTCATTGATTGGCCTGCAGACTTCCACTGTATTAAAAGTGTTCGGCAATCGCCTTGAAATAATTCGCGACGGCAAGCCAATGGTCAACCGCACTACTAGTGACCCCCTGGCAGAGGTAGAGCGCTTTCGTCAGTTATTTAGCATGCCTAACCTACCAGAACTGCCCAGATTTACTGGTGGTTTAGTGGGTTACTTTGGCTACGACACCGTACGCTTTGTCGAACCTCGGCTGGCCAAAAGCACACCGCCAGATGAGTTAGACGCACCGGATATTTTATTACTTGCCTCAGATGAAGTGGCTATCTTTGATAATTTGTCTGGCACTATCATGCTCGTGGTTCATGTCGATGCCGCTGAGGCCAAGGCATTAGAAAAGGCGGAGGCCCGTCTTGATGAGTTGGAAGCTCTTTTAGCCAAGCCGACGCCAGTGTTACCACCCATGAATCTGAAGGCCGATGGTCTTAGCGAAGAGGCCTTTGTGTCAAGCTTTGGCAAGCAGGACTACATGGCCGCTGTCGATAAGATTAAAGACTATGTGCTCGCCGGTGATGTTATGCAGGTGGTGCCCTCCCAGCGGTTGTCTGCGCCATTTACTGCCGAACCAATTAATCTATACCGTGCCTTGCGTCGCTTAAACCCATCACCCTATATGTATTTTCTGGATCTGGACGGCATTCATATTGTCGGTTCTTCTCCAGAAGTTTTAGCGCGATTAGAGGACGGCCAAGTCACAGTGCGGCCCATTGCCGGAACTCGTCGTCGGGGTCAAACTGAGGAAGAGGACCAAGCTCTCGAGAGAGAAATGCTCGCAGACCCAAAAGAGATCGCAGAGCACCTCATGCTGATTGATCTAGGGCGCAACGATGTGGGACGTATCAGCCAGACCGGCACTGTAGAGGTGACCGAGAAAATGGTCGTTGAGCGCTATTCCCATGTTATGCACATCACCTCCAATGTTGTAGGTACGGTCAATGAAGGCATGGGGGCATTGGAAGTCTTAAAGGCAACCTTGCCCGCTGGGACCCTAAGCGGCGCACCAAAAATTCGCGCTATGGAAATTATTGATGAACTAGAACCCGTTAAGCGGGGTATCTATGGTGGGGCAGTCGGTTATATAGGTTGGAGCGGCAATATGGATACCGCCATTGCTATTCGCACGGCTGTTATTAAAGACGGCCAGTTACATGTTCAGGCGGGTGCCGGCATCGTAGCGGACTCTGTTCCCGAATCAGAATGGGAAGAGACCATGAATAAAGCCCGCGCTATTATGCGCGCGGCCGCAATGGTATGTAATACATCTGGGGAAGAGTCTCAATGATACTAATGATTGATAACTACGATTCGTTCACCTACAACGTGGTGCAGTATTTAGCCGAGCTAAAAGCTGATGTTAAGGTTTACAGAAACGATGAAATTACCATTGCTGAGATCGAGAAACTAGCACCCGAAAAGATCGTCATTTCTCCAGGCCCTTGCACGCCCAATGAAGCTGGCGTGAGTGTGGAATGTATCAATGCCTTCGGCGGTAAGATCCCGATCTTAGGCATCTGCTTAGGGCACCAGAGTATTGGACAAGCTTTTGGTAGCAAAATTATTCGCGCCAAACAGGTTATGCACGGCAAAACCTCGATGATCCACCACGATAATACTGGGGTTTTCAAAGACCTAAGTAACCCCTTTGAAGCGACCCGCTATCATTCCCTAGTGATCGAACAGTCCTCAATGCCCGACTGCCTGGAGGTAAATGCCTGGACTGAGAATGACGATGGTTCCCTCGATGAAATTATGGGCGTGCGCCACAAACTGCTGGCGATAGAGGGTGTTCAGTTTCATCCAGAATCAATTCTTACCCAGCATGGCCATGATCTCTTAAATAACTTTTTGGAGAGCTAGCGTGGATATTCGAGCCGCATTAGATAAGGTCGTCAATAGCCAAAATCTCAGCTCTCCTGAGATGCGTGATGTCATGCGCCAGATAATGACCGGCAATGCTAGCGATGCGCAAATTGGTGGCTTTCTAGTTGCCCTGCGTATCAAAGGTGAGACCATCGACGAAATAGCTGGCGCTGTTGAAGTGATGCGTGAGTTGGCGACAGGAGTCAAAGTATCTGGCGACTATCTAGTAGATATCGTTGGTACAGGCGGAGACGAATCAAATCTCTTTAATGTCTCAACAGCAGCAAGCTTTGTGGTTGCCGCCGCAGGCGGGCGAGTCGCCAAACATGGTAATCGTTCGGTCAGTAGTAATAGCGGTGCAGCAGACTTATTAGAAGCCGCCGGCGTTAATTTAAATCTCAGCCCAGCTCAGGTGACACTCTGTGTTGAAGAACTCGGCGTAGGCTTTATGTTCGCACCATCCCATCATAGTGCTATGAAACATGCCATTGGCCCCCGTAAAGAATTGGGGCTGCGCACTATTTTTAATATTCTTGGGCCCATGACTAACCCCGCTGGCGTGGGTCGCCAGTTAATTGGCGTGTACAAAAAAGATCTCTGCAAGCCTATGGCCGAAGTCCTGGGTCGTTTGGGCGCCGAGCATATTATGGTGGTGCACTCCGCCGACGGTCTTGACGAAATTAGCATTGCAGCAGAAACCCATGTCGCAGAATATCGTGATGGCAAAGTTCGTGAATATACTATTTGTCCAGAAGACTATCTGTCCCAGCGTCAAAGCTTAGAGGGTTTAGCTGTTGAAAATGCAGCCGAGTCATTGGCTCTAATTACTAAAGCGCTCAATAAAAAAGCGACGGGTAATGCAGCCAAAGCCGCCGACCTTATTGCCATCAATGCAGGGGCCGCTCTCTATGTGGCTGGTTGCGCTGAAGACATAGCCCAGGGTGTCCAAATGGCCTTAGACGCCATTGGCGCTGGCTTAGCAAAAGCAAAAATTAATGATCTAGCGACCTTTACTCAGGTTCAGCAGGACGCCTAAAAACCCATTCAAGAGAATCATGTATGAGCTCAGATACACCAACAATATTAAAAAAAATTCTTGCCCGTAAGCAGCAAGAGATTGCTGAGCGCAGCGCTATTGTTTCTTCTGAACAGCTTTTAGAGCAGGCAAAGTTAGCCTCGCCACCTCGCGGTTTCGCCGCTGCAATGGCAGCCAAAATTGCAGCAGGGGAATCGGCTGTTATCGCCGAAATCAAAAAAGCTTCTCCCAGTAAAGGCGTTATAAGGGAAGACTTTGACCCTGCTGCCATTGCAGCAAGTTACGCGAAGGGCGGTGCGGCCTGTCTGTCGGTATTAACCGATGTGGATTTTTTCCAGGGCGCAGATGAATATTTGAAAATGGCCCGGGCTGCCTGTGATCTGCCCGTTATACGCAAAGATTTTATTATCGATGAATATCAAATTTATGAAGCCCGAGCCATGGCTGCCGACTGCATTTTGCTCATCGTATCTGCCCTAACAGAAGAGCAGCTTGGCCACCTGCATCAGGTAGCACTATCACTGGGAATGGATGTTTTGATCGAAGTTCATGACGCCGCTGAGCTTGAGGTAGCACTTAAGTTCGACAATCCGATGGTAGGTATCAATAACCGCAATCTACATAGCTTCGACGTTAGTTTAGAAAATACTTACCAGCTATTAGATCAGATCCCTGACGGGAAAATTGTGATTACAGAGAGCGGTATTAATAGTCGCGAAGATGTTGCCGCCATGGCAGCAAAGAACGTTCATGCGTTTTTAGTAGGCGAAGCCTTTATGCGCAGCCCTGAGCCCGGTGAGCGGCTTAGTGAGATGTTTAGTTAATAGATAGGTCTATTTATACCCAACGAAAGTGGTTCGCTTTTTTAAAACACCCGAAAAAATTACCCGATCTCTCTAGATGCCATAGTTCCGGCAGCGAAAAACATAGTACTGGCTGCACCTCTGTACATTATTTTTTGAGCCTTTTGAGTTGATAAAGTCTGCCGAACTATAGCTGCGCTTATTATGAAAATGGACCCTACGGTCAAAAGTATCAAAATAGTAGCGGGGACAAGAACGCTAACTAAGCTTTGTATACTGACGGTTTGCAAGTCTATAACTACGGGTAGTAAAGCGAGATAAAAAGTAATTGTTTTTGGATTGCCCATCGTTATTGAGAGGCCAGATAAGCAGGCCGAAACCATGTTTCTGTTTTGAGATTCTTGATGTAACTGAATTTTTTTGAAATCTGCATTCCAAAAAAACCAGCCAAGATAGCAGAGGTAAATTAGTGCGCTCCACTTAATTATCATAAAAGCGAGATTGAAATTTTCGGCAATCGCTGTGAGCCCAAAGACAGCAAAGTTGAGATAAATTAAGTCGCCTAAAATGATACCGACAAGCAAAGCAAAACCGGAATGGCTGCCAGAGCTAACAGTGCGGGCGACCAGTGCTGTCATGCCAGGACCTGGGATTGCTGCAGCAATGCCAAGGGCAGCTACCTATGCCAAAAGTTGGCTGTAATCCATCATGTCTCCGGTCTCTGTTAACTGGTTTGTGCTCGCCAAGGGCGCTGTTGCAAATCTCCACCACAACTCGGGCAGACCCCTTTAAAATCCTTTTCGTTACAGTGAAAGCACCATGTGCACTCAAACGAACATATAAGCGCCTGATTGGAATCAGGCGCTAAGCTGGCATTACAGCGTTCACAATTTGCTTTCATCGATAACATATATGAAACCCTTTATTTGGGTTTAGCGTGTTCCAAAAACCACCATGGTCTTGCCAGCCACAGACACTAATTCTCGCTCTTTAAGATCTTTTAATACTCGACCGACCATCTCTCTAGAGCAGCCCACAATGCGGCCAATCTCTTGGCGGGTAATCTTTATTTGCATGCCATCTGGGTGGGTCATTGCGTCTGGTTCTTTACACAGATCCAGCAATGTCCGAGCAACACGGCCGGTGACATCAAGGAAAGCTAAGTCACTGACTTTGCGGGTGGTGTCTCTTAGACGTTGGGCAATCTGTTTACTGATGGCAAATAGGAATGCTGGGTACTTGTGGCTGAGCTCAACAAATTTAGCATAGCTAATTTCGCCCACTTCGCACTCGGTCTTGGTACGAATCCAGGCACTGCGATGTTCCTGGTCAAAAAGGCCCATCTCACCCACAAAGTCTCCGGGGTTCAGGTAGGCCAGAATCATTTCTTTGCCGTTGTTATCGTCTTCGATAACAACCGTAACTGATCCTTTGATAATGTAATAGAGGGTATCACCCTGATCTCCGGCATAAATAATCGTACTTTTTGCCGGGTATCGACGACGATGACAATGGGACAAGAATTCTTCAACATTGTCTATATGGGGGGTAAGAGGTGCAGGCGCCAAGGTGTATCTCCTTATATGATTTTTCTAAGCCGCGGTTGTTTACCACTACATATAACAGTTATTTGCGACCCCTGTGGTTAATAATAGTCAAAATTCTTTGTCTGCGCGGAAAATTTAGAACCACGTATATGCTAATCTTCACGCCTATAATGCCTCTGGGAATGGGGTGTTGGCAAACATACGATGAGGTCGATTATGCAGGCAACGGTAAAGTGGGTAGATGGAGTCATGTTTTTGGGCGAATCGGGCTCTGGCCATGCAGTGATTATGGACGGAGCACCAGACCAGGGCGGCCGAAATATGGGTGCCAGACCTATGGAGATGATTTTGATCGGCCTAGGTGGCTGCGCCTCATTTGATGTGATGACCATGTTACAAAAGGGACGCCAGGCAGTGTCCGACTGTAGCGTTGAGCTCACAGCCGAGCGTGTAGACGCTGTTCCAGCAGTGTTTAGTAAGATTCATCTGAATTTTTTGGTTACTGGCACTGATTTAAAGGACTCTCAGGTAAAGCGGGCGGTGGAGCTCTCTGCAGAAAAGTATTGCTCTGCCTCGATTATGCTTGAGGCCGCAGGCGTTGAAATCACCCACAGCTATAGCGTTGAAAGTACCTAATGACGCCAAATCCCCATAAATTAGTAGGCTCCGTCTCGACGGTGTTATCAACGCTGCTCGTTAACCTAGCTCTTTCGCCAGCTCTATAGCTTCCTTCTTGAGCCCCTCCCTTAAAAAAAAGCCAAAAAAAAAGGAGCCCATGCGGGCTCCTAAAAAGTTCTTTGGATGAATAACAAAGAGGGGTTAGGGGTAAAACAGTTAAGAAATCGTGATACACGCTTTCTAGGAACTTGGTGTTAACTAACTAAGCGAGCATCTTAGGAATCTGGCGGATATAATTCAAATGCATTATTTGCATTAGCTCTATGCGTTTTGGTAATACCGCGAAGAGGTAAAGAAGTCAGTTCGTATAAATAACAGGCAAAAAAATAGGGACCTTTGCAGGTCCCTATAAAAAATCCTTTAGCGAGGATTAAGAGGGGTAAATCTTTAAAACAACAAATTTGGTATGTCTGTAAAAAAAGTTCTGTACTGCTGCTTGAACTTTACTTCTCAGAAGCCTCTAGTGCTGGTGCTTCCAACTTAACGAAACTATCTTTCGCAATTGCAGCACCCGCTAGGCCGGTAAAACCGATCATTATATATACGAGTGTCATGGGTGATTCCTTTAGTTAATTAGAGCGTCGTTGCTCCATGGGTGACAATATAGGGAGTTGCATGCCATAATCCAAATGCATTGTTTGCATTAACTATATGCGTTTTGGTAATGACCTGGATAATTCCAATATGAACCTGCAAAAACTCTCTCGTTTAGACCTGAATCTGCTAGTTTCGCTGCAAGCATTGCTTGAAGAAAAAAGCGTTACTCGGGCAGCTGAGCGATTATTTATCACTCAGCCAGCTATGAGCCGCGTACTCCAGCGACTCCGGCATCAATTGGATGACCCATTATTTACCCGCACCGGCAATGAATTAGTACCAACACCCAAAGCTCGAAATCTACAGGCACGCCTGCCCAGATTACTCGATGGTATTTTGGAGATGGTCAGCGAGGGAGAATTTGACCCAGCGACCTATGTTGGTGAAATTACCATTGCGGTACCTGAATTTGTTGCCATTTCACTTATTTCTGAGCTCACCAAAGTGGTTGTCGAGCAGGCGCCAGGGGTGGTTCTGTCAATATCTAGTGAAACTGACTCTGTAGAGGGTGAGTTAGCCGAGGGTAATCTGGATTTCGCTATCGATATTGAGAAAACCATTACAGAGGATATTAGTGCCAGAAGCTTGGCCATTTTTACACCTTCAATTTGGATGAGAGAGGGCCACCCCCTTGCCAATAAGGACAGAGTGACCTTGGATGAGATTCTAGAATACCCCTTTGTGCAGTATTACTTACTGATCTATAAGCGCGTAAGTGCCCGCACAGATGCGCGATTTGATCGGGTACTCAGAGATATGGGGCGTAAGCGGCAAAAAGCACTGGTAACCAACCAGCTGATGACTGCCATGGAAACAGTTTGTGACACCGACTGCCTAATGGTGGCCGCGAAATATGGCCTGACCATGGAGCGGGAAATGTATCGTATTGTGCGCAAGCGATACCCCGCTGAATTGCCCCACGAAGGTACTATCTCTCTTGTACTCTTGCAGCACAAACGCACCTCAGGGTCCGGTATACATCGCTGGTTATCAGACAAGATCGTTGGTTTGATTCAGAGCCGAGAAAAGGATATTACGGCGGACAGTACCAGCTTAGGTGAAGGCGCTAGATAAAGCGGCTAGTTAAAGGGAATAGCCAAAGGGGATAGTTAGAGGGCGCTAGATAAAAGGCCTAGCTAAAGACGGTAGCTACTGCCGGTCATTGCGGCAGAAACCAAGGTCATTAGTTTTTTTGCTGGCGCTGGAAATCGGTGGCCGCCCGCATCGAGTGCAGTCTGTGCGTGCCGCGCCTCGTCATCTAACATCTGCTCAACAATAGCTCGGCTCTTGCTGTCGTTGGCAGGAAGCTCTTCTAGGTGTTTCTCTAGATGAGTACAAACCTGCTCTTCGGTTGCGGCAACAAAACCCAAACTGAGTTTGTCACTGATTAACCCGGCGCCCGCTCCAATGCCAAAAGACATGGCGTACCACAGAGGGTTCAGGGCACTGGTGTTACCGCCAAGTTCCTGAATACGCTCCTCACACCAAGCCAAGTGATCGATTTCTTCTTCAGCGGCATGTTCCATTTGCGCTCCAACTTCGGGCAATTTAGCAGTCAGTGCTTGGCCTTGATACAGTGCCTGGGCACAGATTTCACCGGCATGATTGACCCGCATAAGACCAATGGCCTGCCTGCGCTCTTGTTCCGATAACTCAGATTCAGCAACTCCAGCCGCCGGCGAAACTCTCTGGGGTGAGGGAGCATTGCCCAGCACCGTGCGCAACCCTTGATCTAGCTGAGTCAAAATGTGGTCGAGTCCTGAGAGCTGTCGATTTGCCATGGTAATTACTTGTCTATCTGTTGGGTAGTTGGAGTAATTGTAGCTGCTTGGGGAAATAACTTCTTGCCGATAAAAATAGGTACGTAAGCGAGGGCAAAAAAGCCCATAGCGAGCACCTCACAGACCAGTATATAAAATGGCCAAGGCCCAAAATAATCTAACAATGAAGGGTTAATAGGCTTTTCTAGCAGATAAAGGTAGTTAGAATCGAGTAAGAAATTGATTGGGATCAGCACTAGCACGTAGACGTTGAGCCAAATAAAGGTACGCCACATACTCTTGGCTTCAGGGATTAAATTAAAGGCGAACAGGTGGTGAGTCACCAAAAGTACCAGCCCACCATGAACAATCCAATATTTAAAGAACCCGTAAGTCGGAAAGCCATGATAAAGGTCAGGGGTCAGCATTGCCTGAAAAGTGCCACACAACACCAAGAAATAAATGACTTCAAAGCGCTTGAGGTTAGGTTGCCAAAAGAGCAGCGGTGCTAAAACGGCAAAGAGGTTGCAGATAGACAGCGGCAAATCAACTTTGTAGTTAAAGAGACCGTTAACCTCGTGAAGCCAAAAAAAGATAACTACGCTAATGGGCAAAAATAAGCTGATAACCCTTGCCAGCCAAAGGTTTGCTCTGTGATTAAGCCTGCGGCCCAAGGTTACCACAAGTACCAGCAGTGCAAAAAATACCGCTAGAGTCCACCAGTGAGAAGCGCTAAAAGACACAAAGGGAATGTCTGGGCTAAAAAAGATATTATCCATAGGTACTCCTTAGTTTCTAGTCTCTCTGTTTCAATTCTAACGGTTATTTGTTGTTGCAGCCGTCTATGCTAGCGGAGCTTTAGAGCATCACTCTAGCTCGTTTTCTCACGCTTAATCGCCCGCCAAGCAATATCGTTCCTTGAATATATGTCATTCCAGTGAATGCCAGAGGCAAGTGCATACGCTTTTTGCTGTGCATCGGACACAGAATCTCCCATGGCCGTTGCGCAAAGTACTCGGCCGCCGCTAGTTACAATGTCATCACCATTTTGAGCGGTGCCGGCATGAAAGACTTTGGCGTCTGTGTTGCCAGGTGTTACCGGGGGTAGGCCTGAAATCACATCGCCGCCACGGTAGCTACCAGGGTAACCGCCAGCCGCCAGTACTACACCTACCGAAGGTCGGGGGTCCCACTTGGTCTGCTGTTTGTCGAGATCTCCCGACAATGCCGCGGTGCAATGGGCCACTAGGTCAGACTGCAAACGCAACAAAATAGGTTGGGTCTCTGGGTCGCCAAAGCGGCAGTTATATTCAATCACTTTGGGGGTGCCGTCGGCCATAATCATCAGGCCGGCATAGAGAAAACCGGTGTAGTCATTTCCCTCGGCGGCCATGCCGCGTACCGTTGGGTATATAACCTCATCCATGGCTCGCTGAAACATTACTTCGTCTACTACTGGCGCTGGGGAGTAGGCACCCATACCACCGGTGTTGGGCCCTATGTCGCCATTGCCTGCGCGCTTATGGTCTTGGCTCGTGGCCATGGGTAAAACGTTCACGCCATCGACCATCACAATAAAGCTGGCTTCTTCGCCGTCCAGAAATTCTTCGATCACTACGCGATGGCCTGCTTCACCGAATGCATTGCCGGCAAGCATATCTCGCACAGCGCCTTCTGCCTCGGCCATTGTCATAGCCACAATCACGCCTTTACCGGCAGCCAAACCATCGGCTTTCACAACAATGGGCGCACCTACTTTGTGGAGGTAAGCTAGGGCCTCGTCCATATCGGTAAAGTTGCCATAGTCTGCGGTTGGAATTTGGTGGCGCTCAAGAAAGTCCTTGGTAAAAGCCTTGGAGCCTTCAAGCTGAGCCGCACCCTTTGAAGGGCCGAAAATTGGCAGATCTCGAGCTTGGAAAAAGTCCACAATGCCGTCAACTAGAGGTTGCTCTGGCCCTACAATAGTAAGCCCAATCTGATTGTTGGCAGCGAAATCGGCTAACCCCTGAAAATCGCTCACGGCTAGGGTCAGGTTCTCAATATTAGGTTCAATGGCGGTACCAGCATTGCCTGGAGTCACAAATACTTTTTCTACATCCGCGCTTTGAGCTGCCTTCCATGCCAGCGCATGTTCGCGCCCACCAGAGCCAATAACCAGTACATTCATCAATTGTATTCCAGCTGCTAAAGAGAGAGGTGAATTGTACCAGACTGTATTAGAGACGTATTTAGACTAGGGATAAAAAAGACCGACAAAACAGCCTCCAAGGCCGCTGCTAGTGTTATTCTTAGCGCATCTAAACCCCTGTATGCACCGTAAAATAATAAACAATAATAGGTCTACTGCTATCTCTGATTCTAAAAATACCACTTGCCCAACCATTGTCTGGTTCCGTCAAGATCTTCGGCTTGCCGATAATCCTGCTCTTTCAGCCGCCTGTGAAAAGGGCGATATTATTCCGGTTTATATTCTCGACGATATCAACTCTGAAGATTGGGCCATGGGCGGTGCCAGTCGCTGGTGGTTACACCATGCCCTAGAGTCACTAAATAAATCCCTAGACGGTAAGCTGAATATTTTTCATGGGGATCCCCTGCCGATTCTGACTCAGCTTGCAGACCAGACATCAGCAGATTCAATAGTTTGGAACAGGTGCTATGAGCCTTGGCGGATTAACCGCGACGGCAATATTAAACTGGCACTAAAAGCGCTGGATCTAAAGGTTGAGAGTTTTAATGGTTCACTGCTGTGGGAGCCCTGGCAGGTTCTTAAAAAAGACCAGACTCCCTATAAAGTATTTACCCCTTATTATCGCCGTGGCTGTTTATCCAAAACCCCGCCTAGAAGACCGTTGGCTATTCCCTCCAATATCAAAGCGACGGAGCTAAGTAAGGACACACTTCCGTTAAGCGATCTACAATTACTGCCGACCATTCCCTGGGACACCCAGATGCAGGCCCGCTGGGACATCAGCGAAACAGCCGCCCAGGATCGTCTAGACGACTTTGTTATGGCCGAGTTACAAGATTATCGTGAGGGCCGTAATTTCCCCGATAAGGCTAATGTGTCCCGGCTTTCTGCCTATTTACACTTTGGTCAAATATCCACTAATACTGCCTGGCATCGGGCCTCTGATGCTGCGGCGTTAGTTAATAATGAAGAGAGTATTGATACCTTTTTAAGTGAGCTGGGTTGGCGGGAATTTTCCCATTATTTGCTTTACCATTTTCCTAAACTTCCCACTGTTAATTTACAGGCAAGGTTCGACGTTTTCCCTTGGGCCGCAAATACAGATGATGACCTCAAAGCTTGGCAGCAAGGTCGCACTGGTTACCCACTAGTGGATGCAGGAATGCGCGAGCTTTACACCACAGGCTATATGCACAATCGCGTACGCATGGTGGTTGGCTCATTTATCGTTAAAAACCTGTTGATTCACTGGCATCGTGGAGAGGAGTGGTTTTGGGATTGCTTGGTCGATGCAGACTTAGCTGCCAACAGCGCGAGCTGGCAGTGGATTGCTGGCTGCGGTGCCGATGCAGCACCCTTCTTCAGAATATTTAACCCCATTACTCAGAGCGAGAGGTTTGATAAGCAGGGGGAGTATATTCGTCGCTATGTGCCAGAGCTGGCTGAGATGCCCGCCAAGTATATCCATGCTCCTTGGTTGGCCCCAGCAGAAATTCTAAGTGCGGCTGGTGTGACCATAGGCGCCGATTATCCGGCACCCATTGTGGATATTAAAGAGTCTAGAGAAAGAGCTCTTGCGGCCTTTAAACTCACTAAGTTAGATCCTCTATAGCGTAGAGCGTTTAATTAGGGCTCTAAATTAGAGCCCTTTGCTAGAGCCCTTAATTAGAGCCCTAGCTTATAGTGAGTCAGAAGGTAGAACCGGCTGTCAGTGACGGAAGTGACGCATCCCAGTGAATACCATGGCCATGCCGTGCTCGTTGGCGGCGGTAATCACCTCATCATCACGCATAGAGCCGCCAGGCTGAATAATGCAGCTAATACCCGCGGCGCCAGCGTTGTCTATACCATCACGGAAGGGGAAGAAGGCGTCGGACGCCATCACTGCACCAGCTACTTCCAAGCCAGCATGCTCGGCCTTAATGCCAGCAATTCGCGCACTGTTAATACGGCTCATTTGGCCTGCGCCGACACCAATGGTTTGGTGATCTTTGGCGTAAATAATGGCGTTGGACTTAACCATTTTGGCTACTTTCCAAGCAAACATCATGTCGCTAATTTCTGTTGGTGTAGGAATGCGAGCACTGACGATTTTTAAATCCTGCTCGGTAACCATGCCGTTGTCACGTTCTTGAATCAGCAGTCCACCATTCACACGCTTATAGTCTAGGTCTTGGGGACGTTCGGCGCCCCAGGCACCACATTGTAAAAGGCGAACATTCTTCTTTGCGGCGACCACAGCCACTGCAGCATCAGATACCGAGGGTGCGATAATCACTTCAACAAATTGCTTCGCGCAGATCTTTTCGGCAGTTGCTGCGTCTAGTTCACGGTTAAACGCGATAATGCCGCCAAAAGCGGATTCAGGGTCTGTGGCAAAAGCTAGATCATAAGCGGTGCTAATATCGGAAGCGACAGCGACGCCACAAGGGTTGGCATGTTTGACGATCACGCAGGCTGGCTGGTCAAATTGCTTAACGCATTCAAGTGCTGCGTCGGTGTCGGCAATATTATTAAATGACAGCTCTTTACCCTGCAGCTGAACGGCCGTTGCAACGCTGGCGTCTGTTGGGTTGGCTTCTGTATAGAAGGCCGCTTTTTGATGAGGGTTTTCGCCGTAGCGCATTTCCTGAGTCTTAAAATATTGCACATTAAAGGTGTCAGCAAAATCACGCTTTTCGTTAGCAGTATTTCTGGCACCAAAGTGATTGGCTATCATGCCGTCGTAGCCAGCGGTATGCTCAAACGCTTTTACCATCAGCTGGTATCTAGTGTCGTACTGCAGCTGACCATCGTTGCTGTGCATCTCGTCGAGTACCGTTTGGTAATCGCCAGCGTTGACCACAATCGCCACATCCTTATGGTTTTTAGCCGCTGAACGCACCATTGTTGGCCCGCCAATATCAATATTTTCGATGGCGGTAGGCAGATCGCAATTAGGGTCAGCGACGGTGGCAGCGAAGGGGTAAAGATTCACGACAACCATATCAATGGGAACAATGCCGTGGTCTGCCATCACTGAGTCGTCTTTTCCACGACGGCCTAATATGCCACCGTGAATTTTTGGATGCAGTGTCTTAACACGGCCATCCATCATTTCTGGGAAGCCGGTGTAGTCGGACACTTCGGTTACCGCAATCGAATTTTCACGGAGCAGACGGAAGGTGCCGCCGGTAGAGAGCATTTCTACACCCTGCGCCTCGAGTGCACGGGCAAAATCTACAATGCCAGTTTTATCGGAAACACTGATTAGTGCGCGGGAAATTTTTCTTAGGTCGCTCATGAAGTCCTCGGATTTTGATTGGATGGCAATCGTTCTGTAATTGGCTTGAAGTCGTATTGTTATTCGGGCTGCAGTGCAGCATGTCGTTACAGCAGGTCGTACTGCTTCAATTTTTTGCGCAATGTGCCGCGGTTTAGGCCTAGCAGTTCAGCGGTTTTACTTTGATTTTGACGTGTATAGTTCATTGCTGCACTGAGTAGCGGCGGCTCTACCTCTGCCATCACCATATCGTATAGTTCGCGGGTATCCTGACCGTCAAGATCAGCAAAGTAACGCTGCATAGCCTCGGCTACGCTGTAGCGTAGAGACTGATTGCTATGGGACTCGCTATGGGATTCGCTAGGGACAGCTGTGGAGATATCTTCCGCTGTTTGTAATTGTTGTTCTGCAGAATTCATGCGGCCTGTTCCTGATTAATTGCATTAAGGAAAAACTGCTGGAGAAATTCCTGTTGGTGAAGAGTACTTTCAAGCTTATTAAAGTGCTGGGTAAATTCTTTGCCGCCGGTCAGCCCGCTACTGTACCAGCCAATATGTTTTCTCGAGATACGCACACCGCCAACTTCACCGTAAAATTCGTGCAGTGCTCGCAGATGTCGAGCCATCATTTGACCCACTTGCTGAAAGCTAGGGGGTGCGACTAATTCACCCTGTTCAAGATAATGATTTATTTGGTTAAAAATCCAAGGATTACCCTGAGCGCCACGACCGATCATGACGGCGGAAGCACCGGTGTGTTCGAGCACAGCTATGGCTTTTTCTGGGCTGGCGATATCGCCATTGGCGATAACAGGCATGGACACAGCTTCTACTACGGCGGCAATAGTGTCGTATTCAACTTCACCCACAAAGCGACAGGCGCGAGTGCGACCATGTACAGCCAAAGCTGCGACACCAGCTTCTTCGGCGATCTTAGCAATGCTAACGGCGTTGCGATTATCACGGTCCCAGCCAGTGCGGATTTTTAAGGTGACGGGCACGTCTACAGCGTCGACAACGGCGCGCAAGATATCGCCGACTAGCGGCGGGTCTTGCAGTAGGGCCGATCCAGCGGCACGCTTACAAACTTTTTTTGCCGGACAACCCATATTTATATCAATAATTTCAGCACCCTGGGCCACATTAAACTGTGCGGCGACCGCCATCATTTGCGGGTCGTACCCGGCTATTTGGACTGATCTTGGTGCGGGCTCGTCACCGAATTGAATACGCAGGCGAGATTTTCTTGTTCCCCAAGTACTTGGGTCTGCGGCGACCATCTCTGAGACAACTAATCCAGCGCCCATTTCTCGACATAGTTGGCGAAAGGGCAGATCAGTTACACCAGCCATAGGGGCTAGAATAGTTTTCCGATCAATCTGATAGGGGCCAATATTAAACAAAATAATCCGTGGGGCGTTGTAACAAAGGGTCGCCATTCTACCCTGTGGCTAACTGTTTAAAAAGTGATCAATTAAAAAAAGACGCTTTTTTATCTAACCCAAAGGCTTAGTTGTTGGGTCCGCTGTCTATCGTTGTAAAAAGACAGGCATGTGGCCTATAGTCACAGGCAAATAATAGAATCATTTATATAAACATGACGCCAAATAACGATTTCCCGCAACTTCTCAAGCATTGGGCTGCCCATCGTGATGAACATGACTGGGTGCTAGGCACTGTCTACAAGACCACCGGTCCGAGTTATCGTAAAGCCGGTGCGTTTATGCTGTTTAATAGTTTAGGCCAGCAGTTCGGGTTGTTAAGTGGGGGCTGCCTTGAATCTGATATTCAGCGTCATGCTCAGGCAGTGATGTTGAGCGGTCGGCCCACCACCCTTTGCTATGACGGTTCTGATGAGGACGATATCTCGTTTCAGTTTGGAATAGGCTGTGGGGGCACAGTACATATTCTTTTACAGCCTATTACCAAGCAAAATAATTATCTTCAGCTAGAACTGTTGACTGCAAACTTGGGAGCACGCGAGGCCACAGTCTATTTACAGAAAATATTAGGTGATGTCGCTGAGGCTCGGCTGTTAACGACCGCCGATCAACAGGGTAGTGAATATATTCAGGTTGCCAAGCAGCTCAAGGGATCTAAAGCGCAGCTGGTTACTGTTGATTTGAGTATAGAGGCGCAAGACACTGAGCATGAAGGGCAGGCTGCTGAGTATTTAGCCACAATGATCAAACCGCCCATCCATTTACTGGTGGTGGGGGGCGGTGTCGATGCTCGGCCACTGGTAAGTATTGCTCGCCATCTGGGCTGGGAGGTGTCGCTTTTAGACCCTCGTGCAGCCAATGCAAGGCGTGAGCACTTTATGGATGCGTCCAATGTGCTCGACTGTTCGGTAACGCAATTGGCCAGCCACAAACTTTTTGATAGTTTTAATGCTGCTGTCTTAATTAGCCATAACTTGCAGATAGATGCCGACGCATTGGCTGTGTTGCAGGCTTCGTCCATAGAGTATTTGGCTTTGCTGGGGCCGGAGTCCCGCAAGGCGGCGGTAATTGAGCTCTCTGGATTGCCCCTTGCACAGCACCGTATTCCGGTGGCGGGTCCAGCGGGACTAAACATTGGTGGCGAGCTACCCGAGTCTTTGGCGCTGTCTATTTTGGCGCAATGTCATGCGGTACTGTACGGCGCAGATGCTCAGGCATTTAGTGACCTTCGCGTATGAGCGCCAACATAGGTGTGATTGTATTGGCGGCAGGTGCCGGCTCAAGATTTAAACAGTCTGGTGGCGTGGGCCCCAAGCAGCTAACGCCCATCAATGGTAAGCCGATGCTGCAACACAGTATCGATCTGGCCAATCGGCTATTGCCCGGTGCTGTGCATCTAGTCTTAGGTTGCGACTGGGAGTCGATTGTCGGGCAGATCGTTCATGATGAGATTATCGTCAATCCAGATTGGCAACGGGGTTTGGGTGGTTCCATCGCTTACGCGGTGCAGCAACTGCAGGCTGGGCCATTCTGTTACGATGCTCTATTAGTGATGTTGGGCGATCAGCCTTATGTAAGGCAGCCGGCCTTAACGCAAATGATCGATGGCTATCTAGCGGCTTCTGACAGCCCTTGTTGCTGTGGGGACTATGCAGGCCATGCTGGTGTTCCTGCCATATTTCCTGCGGCACTCTTTTCTCGCCTAATGTCACTGCATGGCGATGCCGGGGCCAAATCTCTCTTGGCATCCCTCGACAATAAAATCATGATTCCTATACCTGAAGCGGCAATTGATATTGACGTTGTCGATGACCTTAAGCGACTAGTTAACTAGCTCAACCGAATAGTTTGTTGCTGTAGTCCCTGGGTCGACAAGCTCTATAGCAATGCTGTTTATTTGCCGTGGCGACATAGTTGGCTTTGTACGTTGCTTGGTAGACAGGTAGTCTTGGGGTTGCAGAATATGCTGGGCCACCAGCTTGTTATCTAAATCAGTAAAGCGAATCCGTAGCTTTGGAAAAGGCTGATAGAATTTAGCGAGGTTCTCTATTGAGAGGCTGACGCTAATGGTATAGGCCTGCTGGGGGTGGCTGCGCACCCTAAGTTGCGACAGTTCAAGTTTGTCTAAATCTCTGTATTCATTGATGGTGCATTGGGTGTATTGGCACAGGCTGATCATTGCGCCCCGATACTTGGGGTCTTGGCTGAGTGTGGCACTATTCAAATAAATCAGTAATAGCGCACCTACGAATACTATGGGCAAGGTTATGGCCAGTGCTGCTAGCCAAGGCTTCTTACTCTGATTCTTATTCGTTTTCGTTTTATTGGCGCGGATTTTATCGGTGGGCGTGGACGGTTGATCATCAAAAGGATTGATAGCTGATAACGGCATAGAGGGCTCTGTACGTTCTATGGCCTCATCAAGAATGTTAGAGAAGTTGGTTTCGCTACTCACCCATTGATCAATGTACTCTCCATTATTACTTTCTTCCGAGAGCCCCAGGACTTCGTTAATGTCGGTTCTAATAACTTCGTCTAATTGTCCGTCTATATCTAGATCTAAGCCTAGCAGGCCGTCTATCTCTTGCTGCAGATTTTCTGTGGCGGCGTTTAGATCAGCGTGGTTATCTAAGACATAGGGCATATACCCCACATTGAGTTCATTGCTAGCAAGCTTTTCAATATGATCGGCGGCTTTAAATATCTTTAGGCACACGCCGCAGCGGACAGATCCAGCAGCTATATTGAGCTGATCGGACTCCACTTGGAATGCGCTTTTGCACTCGGGACAGCGTGTGGCGATATTAGTCATTAGGGTTCTGTCTTAGGGCTCTCACTAACGAGTCTTTGTGGCTGAGAGCCGAGCCCACTCGTCCTCTATACCTGGCGCATCAAAATCAAAATACTGTAAATACGGTGCAGATACAGCCTCAATCTGAGTTTCTAATAGTCCGGACAGGCACAGCAGGCCATTTTGTGTAGTGAGAGCGCTAATATTATTGGCCAGTTGAATTAATGGAGCAGCCAAAATATTAGCCACCATTACGTCAGCGAGAATGTTGTTTGGAATAGCATCGGGCAGGCAGGTGATAAGTCGTTCATCGGCAATGTTGTTGCGCTGTGCATTGTCGCGACTAGCCAGCAGGGCCTGAGGGTCATTGTCGATCGCAATCACTTTGTCCGCGCCCAATAGCAGAGCTGCAATGCCTAATATTCCAGAGCCACAGCCGTAGTCAATAATGGTTTTACCCGCTAGATCTTGCTGGTCCAGCCAGCGCAAACAGAGATGGGTTGTTGGGTGACTGCCGGTACCAAAGGCCAGACCGGGGTCCAGCATAAGGTTGATGCCATTGGGGTCTGGTACATTGGTCCAGCTGGGGCAGATCCATAGGCGATCCCCACATTTAAGCGGCTGAAAATACTTTTTCCACTCTTGGGACCAGTCTTCATCTTCCAGTAGTTCCCAGCGTACCTCGGAATCAAAACGGGGTTTGAGTTGTTGGGAGATATCATCAGTATCTATGCTGGCCGGAAATAATGCCTTGAGAATACAGTGATCCCAGAGCGGTGTTTCACCCACTCCGGGTTCTAGAATTGGCTGGTCGGCAGCATCTTGAAGAGTCACAGTCACAGCACCGACATCAAGCATCGCATCTTCAGCAAGTTCGCTGTGTTGGCGCGATACTTCAGTCTGTAATTGAATCCATCTGGTAGCTGCCATATTGTTAGAGTCCGAGCTTTTTCTCAAGGTAGTGAATGTTCACACCACCTTTCTTGAATTCCGGGTCTCTAACTAGGCGCTCATGGAGCTCGATATTGGTCTTTATGCCGTCGATGACCATCTCATCCAGCGCGTTGCGCATTCTCGATAATGCAGAGTCTCGGTCGCGACCGTAAGTAATCACTTTCCCTATGAGTGAGTCATAGTTGGGTGGTACTCGATAGCCATTGTAGATGTGGGAGTCAACGCGCACACCATTACCACCGGGCGCATGATAAGCATTGATGGTTCCGGGCTGGGGTAAAAAGCTCACCGGGTCTTCGGCATTAATGCGACATTCAAAGCTGTGGCCACGGAAAATAATATTTTCCTGCTTGAAGCTCAGAGATTTACCGCTGGCAATCAATAACTGCTCTTTGACGATATCGACACCAGTGATCATCTCTGAAACTGGGTGCTCTACCTGGATACGGGTATTCATCTCAATAAAGTAGTAGTGGCCGTCTTCATAGAGAAACTCGAAGGTGCCAGCGCCGCGATAGTTAATCTTAATGCAGGCATTAACGCAGCTTTCGAAAACAGCCTGCCGAGCCTCTTCAGGAATTCCCGGGGCCGGGGCTTCTTCAATAACTTTTTGGTGACGACGCTGCAGCGAACAGTCTCGATCACCCAAATGGATTGCATTGCCGCGACCGTCAGAGAGTATCTGTACTTCCACATGGCGTGGGTTTTGCAAAAACTTTTCCATGTAAACAGTGCCATCACCAAACGCTGCAGCTGCTTCTGTTTTGGTGATACTCACGGAATTAAGCAGCGTTTTTTCGCTTTCTACCACACGCATACCGCGACCACCGCCGCCCGAAGCTGCCTTGATGATTACCGGGTAACCAATGCGCAGTGCCGTGGCTTTTAAAAATTCTGGGTCGTTGGGTAGGGGGCCGTCTGAGCCGGGCACTGTGGGAACGCCAGCTTCTTTCATAGCCTTAATAGCGGCGACCTTATCGCCCATTACGCGAATAACATCTGCCGTTGGGCCAATAAAGACAAAGCCGCTGTTCTCTACCTGTTCAGCAAAGTCAGCATTTTCTGCCAAAAAGCCATAACCTGGATGTACACCCTGAGCGCCAGTAATTTCCATGGCGCTAATAATGGCCGGTACATTGAGGTAGCTTTGGGGTGACGGGTTGGGGCCAATACACACGGCTTCATCAGCTAGCTTGACGTGTTTTAAGTCGGCATCAATCTTGGAATGCACCGCCACGGTCTTGATATCTAACTCTTTACAAGCGCGCAGGATTCTTAAGGCAATTTCGCCGCGATTGGCGATAAGCACTTTATCGAGCATGATTAGGTTCCTAGCTGGCGTTAAACAATGGTGAACATAGGTTGATCGAACTCGACGGGTTCACCGTCTTCAAGCAAGATAGCCCCAATAGTACCGGCCTTGTCGGCTTCGATCTGGTTCATCATTTTCATCGCTTCGATAATACACAGAACATCACCAGGCGCGACGGTTTGACCGACCTTAACAAAGGTGGGTGACCCCGGTGCCGGTGAGCTGTAGTAGCTACCGACCATAGGTGAGCGCACAACATGGCCGCTTAGTTCGTCGGCTGCAGCAGTTGGTGCGGCTGCAGCTGGTGCGGCGGCAACAGCTGCTGGAGCTGCAACTGCTGGTGCCATGGCCACTGGAGCTGCAGCGTAGGCAATGGGGCCGCCACGACTAATGCGTACAGACTCTTCACCTTCGGTGATTTCTAGTTCATTAATATTTGATTCTTCAAGCAGCTCAATGAGCTTTTTAACTTTACGAATATCCATTTTAATCTCTCAATCTATAATTATTGGTCGAGCTTGCTGAGCACAGCATGCAGGGCAAGGTCATAACTTTTAGCGCCGAAGCCGCAGATAACGCCCTCAGCAATATCAGAAAAATACGAGTGGCGGCGAAACTCTTCACGCCCATGAACGTTGGAGAGGTGCACTTCTACAAAGGGAATTTCTACGCCGAGTAGAGCATCACGCAGAGCCACACTGGTATGTGTGAATGCAGCGGGATTGAAGATAATAAAATTAACTCCCTCCTGCTTAGCGTCATGAATGCGTTGAATGAGTTCGTACTCAGCATTGCTCTGCAGTGCCAGTAAATGATGGCCTGCCGAAATGGCACTGTCCATCAGACGCTGATTGATCTGCTCTAGAGATGCGCTGCCATAAAGTTCTGGCTCGCGGGTGCCGAGTAAATTCAGATTGGGACCGTGTAAAAGAAGAATGGTTGCCATTATGACTCTCAGGTGTCTGCTGCAAAGGCGATTAGTCTGCCCTAAAACCTACAGGCTGTCTAGAATTTGCGAGAGAAACTCATTTTCGGCGAAATTAGAAGAACTTGAATGGTTTTTTAGGGTATTTTCCTCGGTGTTATGCGGGTGTATAAACCCGTTAGCGACCAGATGCTGGTTTTTCGACCCATAATCGCACCAAAATAAGCCATAAATGGCGAAGTTCGCCTAACATGCAGGTAAAATGGTCTAATTAGATCTAAAATCTGGGAAAACCCTATTTTACGCTATTTAGAGCGTCCGTAATTATTGCCGGCAGCAGAATTTGAGGCAATATCTGTGCTTTTCCTGATCCCTGGGGGTACAGCAAATACAGAGGTACACCACTTCGCTGGTGCTCATTAAGCAGCTGGGTAATCCCCGGGTCACTATGGGTCCAGTCGCCTTTAAGGTAGGTGATGCCGTTATCTTGCAGGGCCTGATAGAACTCTTCCGAGCTCAATGCTACCTTCTCATTGGCGAGACAGGTGATACACCAGTCTGCGGTAAGATTAATAAACACCGGCTTGCCTGCGTCGCGTAGTTCACTTAATCGCTCGGGAGAGTAGGTTTCCCAGCGCACTTCTTGGTCATCTCCTGAGAGCCCAAAACCTGGAATAGCAATTGCGGCTACCAATGAGGCGCCAGCCAGTAGCTTGGTAAGGGTGGGCTTTGACGCTTTGATGCCAGCGGCCTCGTCGAGTTTCCATAACCAAATCGCCATGGCGATTAATATCAAACCAATAATGACACCAGCTACAACATCGATACTGGTCTGCCGGCCAGCGACCCAGATCAACCATACGGCTGTCATATAAAGAGGGAAGGCTAAAAACTGTTTAAACGTATCCATCCACTGTCCGGGTTTCGGCAAGCGTTGACTGAGCCCGGGAATCCAGGTTAGTAGGATAAATGGCAGCGCCATACCCAAGCCAATGACCGCAAAAACTAAAAGGGCAGTAGCAGCAGATTGCGAGACGGCAAAGCCTAGCGCCGGGCCCATAAACGGTGCTGTGCAGGGGCTGGCGACCGTGGTTGCTAAAACGCCGGTCAAAAAAGACGAGGTGAGACCCTCGTCGTCGGTATTAGAAGACTGGCCCATGGACATCAGGCCGGTGCCTATCTCTAGATAACCAGAAAATGCTAGGCCCATAACAAAAAACAGATAGATCAGGGCAATAATAAAGGCGGGCGACTGTAGCTGAAAGCCCCAGCCAACGGCCTCTCCTGCTGAACGCAGAGCCAGCATAACCACGGCAATAGCGACAAAGCTGGAGACCACACCGGCGGTATAAGCCAAACCATGAATCTGCTTGCTGCGGTCGGAAAGGTGGGTGCGGGTAAAGCTAAGCGCCTTGATTGATAGCACCGGAAATACACAGGGCATGAGATTTAAAATCATGCCGCCAGCAAGCGCAAATAGGAGTATCCAGGCCAGTGTCAGCGGAGCATCTGGGGACTCAGCATTCATATTGCCGCGCTGGGCTGAAGCAGAGGGGGTGGTGCTTATGTCGACGGTGCCAGAGGCGAGATCCACAGTGACCCACTGCTTGTAGGGCGGGTAGCAGAGCCCTGCATCGGCGCAACCTTGGGACTCGATCTGAAGTTCAATCTGCTGTGCGTCTGTATTGAATGGCAAGGTGACAATAGTGCTGTGGTAATACACTTCTAGATCGGCCTCGAAGTAATCGTCCCACTTCACCTTGCCGGTTTCGAATGTCGGTGCAGATAACTGGCTGCTGGGGTCTACGGCATTAAATTTAAAGCGATCACGGTATAAGTAGTATCCATCGGCAATGGTCCAGTCAAACCTAAGCTGCTGGCCTTCAATGGAAACCGCCAGTTGATAAGCCTGTTCGACCGGAATAAAGCTGTTGCTACTTTGCGTTAGAAGCTCGCTGTTATTAAAGCCTGAGCTTTTAGGAAGCGGAATCTGCGACAGAGAAATTTGACTGGCGGAAAAAAGGCTATGAGAGAGAGTGGCCACAAAGATTGCCAGTAACAGACTTCTTTTTAATAATTTATTCATGGTCGGTGTCCGTTGTGATCCTGCATTTTTAATGCTTTGTTATATTTTTTTAAACACACAAATACAGATATAAGCTCTGTTTATGGGCCCTGGTTAAGCTGTAATTAAGCCTTGATTGAGTCTTAATTGCGCCTTGATTAAGAACTAGAGCGAGTTTATGTGACACCCACTTTAACATTTTGATAGCATAACAAGGACAAAATTAACCGCCTAAATCAGTCGCCATCGCTGGGCCCATGCTATAATTTTTGAGAGGGATACTATGAATAAAACCACCATATTGCTATTGGCTGTGGCTACGCAGCTCGCTCTATTTGGTCCAATGGCCAATGCTGAGGAATCCATGGCAAATAGCCATCAGCACATGTCGAGTGAGCATCAGCCTACCGAGCAACAGATGCAAAACGTCAGCCAGTCTAATTCCAATGCCCTGCATGTGAGCGGTGCTTACATTCGCACCATGCCTCCGGGGCGCACCACCACTGCGGGTTTTCTCAGTGTTACCAATCACAGTGCCATGGCCTGCCAGCTTACGGGGGCTGAATCCTCTATATCTGACCGCTTGGAATTTCACGAGCATCTTCACAGTGACGGCATGATGCGCATGAGACCCGTTGCTGGTGGTGTCACAGTGCCAGCAGGAGAGACGGTTATATTTGAGCCCGGTGGACTGCATATCATGCTGTTTAATATTCAACAGCCGCTTATCTCCGGAGAGAATACGCAGCTGCAACTCAACACAGATCAATGCGGCACTATCGCGGTCAGCACTGAAATTCGTAGCCTTGTGACCAAGCCAATGGGCGGGATGCATCATTAATGGAGCTATTTAATCGACTGCGAGCAAGATGGAATCGCTCTTACAATGACATGAGCGAGACCCTCGCGGAAGACTATGTCGGCGAGCATGCGCCCAAAGGGCTTCGCTACAGTCTGATCGGCCTGATGATACTCTTTATCTTGCTGGCTCTATTGGGTTGGTACTGGAGCAATGAGCCAGAGCCCTTTGATGTTCAGACTATTAGTTATGAGGCTGCACTTCAGGCTGCACTTCAGGCAGCGCCCCAGACGGCACCTCCGGCGGCACCAGTTATTGGTGCTGCAACCACCGCTAGTCTGATTCATGTTATTGATCTAATGCTACACAAGCCGGGTGGTTATCTTGCCAATGACGTAACACCTCCAGGCCTATGGCTGGACAACGTACCCAGCTGGGAGTTTGGGGTTCTAGTTCAGGTACGTGACCTAAGTAAGGCGATGCGTGAGAGCTTTAGTCGCTCCCAGTCCCAGTCTACCGAAGATCGAGATCTCGCCTTAGCCGAACCAAGATTTAACGTCGACCACCGCAGCTGGGCCGTGCCCTGGCCAGAAAGCGAATACGCTGATGGTCGAGATTACCTGCACAGCTATTTACAACGGCTTGGGGACGAAAAAGAATTTGATGCTCAATTCTATGCCCGCGCAGATAATCTTCGTTACTGGCTAAGCACAGTGGAAACCAGATTGGGCAGCCTATCTCAGCGACTATCTGCCAGCGTTGGTCAGCGACGCATAAATACCGATTTGTCCGGGGCCGCTGGAGCCAGACAGTCCACGCCGTCGCCGCAAGACCTAATGGTAAAAACAGACTGGCTGCAGATCGATAATGTTTTCTACGAAGCTCGCGGAACCTCCTGGGCGCTGCTACATTTTCTACAGGCGATCGAAATTGATTTTGCTGATGTTTTAGAAAAGAAGAATGCTCGGACCAGCGTTCGCCAAATTATCCGTGAGTTAGAGATGACTCAGCAGCCGGTCAATGCACCGATCATTGTTAATGGTGAGGGCTTTGGTGTGCTGGCTAACCACTCTCTGGTTATGGCTTCTTATATCAGCCGCGCCAATGCGGCGATTATTGATTTGCGGGAGTTACTCTCCCAAGGTTAGGCAAGGATGACCGATGTTTTGAACACAGATGGAACTGTTGTTGGAGCCCAACTAAAGCAAAGTCTTGATCAAGAGATCAGCAAAGATATTGTTGCGGCTCGCCTGCGGGGCGGCGTTATGGTGGTGGATCATAATTTTAAAGTGGTGATGATTGATCGCAAGGCTGCCAACTTCTGCAATGTCTCTTCTGGACAGTCCCAAGGTAAAAGATTTTACTCTTTGTTTCCCAACCTGCTGGGCAGTTTGTTTGCTTCTGAACTCCATGAAATACTAATTACAGGTGGCGAAAAGCGCTATTCAAGACCGAGCTACAATGTTTTCTTAGACCAATTGAGCGAAGTTTTTGAGGAACAGGCCCAGCCCAAAGAAGTTATGCCAGCGCCTATGCAGGCACTCCTGCAAACGGTTTCCATGCGCGCCTATCCCGATGGTACAAATGTCTATGGGCTTATTAGCCTTGACTTCAATGCCGATCAGGAAACAATAAAGACTGACCGTTCTAGGGCAACGTCTTTCACGCAGCCTCCAGTAAACGACACCAATTTAGAGAGTGCTCCTAGCGCCACAAACACCAATTTTACAGGGCGCAAATATAGTAAGGCAGATACCCAGATCGATGAAGTGTTCAGCCGTACAATTGATTTTGATGAAAATACCGCCGTTTTGGTTATTGACTGTTATGGCTATATATCAACGCTAAATTCTTCCGCAGAAAAGGTATTCGGCTACAGTGAAGCGCTGCTTAAGGGCAGTTCTATACGGCTATTATTTCCCGATTTAAATAGCCTGGATAGTCTAGATAGCTTGGGCAGCCTCGATATCCGTGATAATTTGACCCAATTATTTACCCGCAATCCTCAGGGCTATATTTCCGCAGCAACTTCTCAAGGGCAGACCCAGCGGCTTGATGTTCAGGTTTTAACCTGTGGCAATAAGAGCGACGACGCATCTGGCGAGCTGATTTTACTGTGCCGTGACCGCACCGCCATGAGCCTAGCTACCGAAGAGCTAGCAAACCGTGGGCGCCTTTTTGACCGCATCTCACAAAGTGTTGCCGATGCCGTATTGGTTGTCGACGTCGAGGGCTTTGTCGTGGAGATGAATCCCATCGCCGAACAGCTGTTAGGTTTTGAGCTGGACACCTCTAAAGCATTACAGATTGAAGCGGTGATGCCGTTGGCCAACGAAGAAACCGGTATCCGAGTAACACCGGTCCATGATGCTTTGACCAAGGCCACCAATATTGAAGTGAGTCAGTCTTTGCTGCTAAAAGTACGCGGCGCGGAACCTATGTCTGTAGCTGTATCGGCCTTTCCCATGCGCGATGCAATGAACCGAGTGCAAAAATGTCTGGTTATATTTCGACCGCTTAGCGAGGCTCGAAGAGTTTCAAGCCGATTGCGCTGGCAGTCTATGCACGACACCCTCACCGGGTTACCCAACAGAAAATCTCTGGCAGAGCGTCTTCAGAGGGCGATTGAAGGTGCCAAGCGCGACGGCTCTATTCATGCGCTGCTATATATCGACCTATATAATTTTTCGGTGATTAACGATACCAGTGGCCATATGGCCGGTGATGAGCTGTTAGTCCAATTTGCTCGCCTACTTAATGAGGTGACCGGCCCCAGTGATATTGCTGCACGCATTGGCAATGATGAATTTGCACTGCTATTGCACTGTATTAACTATGACAAAGCCATGGCAATGGCCGAACAGGTGCTTGAAGTCATAAAGGCTTTTAGCATTCCTTGGGAGGGCGAAACGCTGCGAGTAGGTGCAAGTATTGGCGGCATTATGGTGGATGCCGAAGCGCTGTCAGATATCGATGTAATGATCAGCGCGGGCTCTTCCTGTGCAGCCGCTCGAGATAAAGGGCGTAACAAAATTCACTTCCAGTCGTTTAATGAAGAAGTCACCAAACGTCGTCGTCTTGCCACTAGCATGCCCAAAATTGTGTCGGCCCTAGACGAAAACCGATTTACCCTTTTTGCCCAGCCCATTGTTTCGTTAAATAAAAATGTCACCTTGCCAAGATATTATGAAATTCTGGTGCGCATGCGCGATGTGGATGGAACCATCTTGCCGCCCTCAGAATTTATTCCCGTGGCAGAGCATTTTTCGCTTATCGACGATTTGGATAAATGGGTGTTTGCTAACTCATTGCAGTTCTTACAGAAGTTGCAGCGGGGAGGGCACCCACTGCCAACCTTAGCGGTCAATCTATCTGGCAGTACCGTCGGTGACGAAAATGCCATTGACTACATTTTGGCAGGCTTTAGTGACAGTGGTATCGCACCAAAGCACATTCAGTTTGAAATTACTGAAACAGCCGCCGTCAAACATCTGCCTGAGGCCAAGCGGCTAATCGCAACCTTACGCTCGGTGGGGGTGTCTTTTGCTCTGGATGACTTTGGTAGTGGGCTATCGTCTTTTGCTTACCTAAAAGAGCTACCCATCGATTGCCTAAAAATTGATTCCAGCTTTATTCAAACAATGGACAACAGCGATGTCGACTATTCAGTGGTCAGTACCATTAACCACCTAGGTCATATTATGGGTGTGTCGACGGTAGCTGAAGGGGTAGAGAATAAAACCCAGTATGATCTGCTGAAAAAAATGGGTGTCGACTATATTCAGGGGTTCTTGGTTAAACATCCGGAACCGCTAGAAGAGATTCTCAAGCCTAATTAAACCCATAGGATGCTCCTATGGGTTGCTTTCGGCTACTTAACAAAGCGAATTAACAAAGCGCTTACAGTCGGGCCATTTTACGTCAGACGGTTTTAAGTCAGGCGATTTTCAGTCCATTGTATTCAGCGCTATGGAGTCGCGGGCCATATTGGCCAACCACAGCGCTAGCTGCGCGGTTGGCAAATGTGGCAGCCTCTAGAGAGGTTTGCCCCTGACTTATTGCGTACAGATAAGCCCCCGCAAACATATCTCCGGCCCCGTTGGTATCGATCGCGGTGACAGGCTGACTCTCGGCTTTTAAAATACTGAAACCATCAAAAATAATCGCGCCTTCGGCCCCAAGGGTAATCACAAACTGCTTAGCGGTTTGTTGCATAGCTGTGATTGCGGTATCCAAATCGTCCGTTCCACACCAGGTTAGGGCTTCCTGCTTGTTACAAAAGAGCAGATCGACGCCGGGCCCAATCATTTCCTTAAGCCCCGCTGTAAAGTGCTCAACAATGCCCGGATCAGAAAGGCTGATAGCAACTTTGGTACCGCTACTCTGGGCGACTTCTCGAGCCTTAATGGCAGCGGCACGGCCAGTATCACTGGTGACTAAATAACCTTCTATATAAACGTATTCAGAATCGGCAATCGCGGTGCTATCGATATTATCTGGGGACAGCTGCTCACCTATTCCGAGAAAAGAGTTCATTGTTCTCTCTGCATCTGGAGTGACCATTACCAGGCACTTGCCGGTGATGCCTGCCTCAAGCGCATTGCCATTGTTACCATTTAAGCTGTGGTCCACACCGCACTCAATCAAATCTTGCAAATAGAACTGGCCATTATCATCATCGGCTACTTTACAGGCCATATAGCCTCTGCCACCAAACTGAGTCAAAGAGATAATAGTGTTTGCCGCCGAGCCGCCACAGGCTCGTTTGGAGAGAGTGAGATGATCGTCTAAATGCTTGATTAAAAAAGCTTGGCGATCCTCGTCGACCAGAGTCATTAGCCCCTTTTCTATATCGAGCCGCTCTAGATCCAAATCGGTTACTTGGATTTCCGTATCAACAAGGGCATTGCCCAAGCCGTAAACATGGTATTTCTTCATTCTGATCGGGCTCTCTTAAAGGGCTTTTAGGGTTGTTTGTTTCTTAAGGCTTTTGAATCTTAGGGCTCTTAAATTCTAGAGCTCTTAAGGTCTAGGGCCCTTGATTCTAGGGCCTTAACTCTAGGGCTTAGCCAAATGAGTAACAATGCCCTGCTGGGTGGCCAAAAATAATATATCGGCAGGCTTAATGGCGAAAAGGCCATTGGTCACGACGCCAGTAATCTGATTGATTTTTTCTTCCATCTCACAGGCTGAGCCCATAGGGTATAAGTGGTGTACATCGAGAATCAGGTTACCATTATCAGTCACGACATTTTCTCGCCACACCGGGTCGCCACCTAATTTAACTAGCTCGCGCGCCACATGGCTGCGGGCCATAGGAATGACTTCGACGGGTAATGGGAAGGTACCCAAATAATCTACCCACTTACTTTCGTCGGCAATACAGACAAATTCTTTGGCTACTGCAGTGACAATTTTTTCGCGAGTCAGGGCGGCGCCACCGCCTTTAATGAGTTCCAATCTTGGGTTGGCCTCGTCGGCACCATCAATATAAATAGTCACTTCCTGCACAGCATTGAGTTCAAACACCTCGATACCATGGCCACGAAGTTTTTCCGCGGAGGCCTCTGAACTTGCCACTGTGCCTTGAAAACGATGCTTGTGCTGAGCGATAAGGTCGATAAAACAGTTGGCGGTTGAGCCGGTGCCTATACCAACGATACTGTCGTCCTCAATCCTGCTTAAGGTGTAATCGACAGCGGCCTGTGCGACTGCTTGTTTAAGTTGATTCTGATCCACCGATTACCCCAAAAGTTGTTGTTCAAATCTAAGTGGGCAGATTATACGATTATCAGGGGCAAAAAGGAGTAATAAAACCTGTCTCTAGGTTGTTTTAGTGCGATCAGAGGCTGGCGTAAACGGCCTTATCAAACTACCATTGCATCATTAATGAATAACGTTGGAAGCCCCATGCCGCAGAAGTACGTGCAAAAAATTCTTGATGCTCAGATCTATGATCTGGCAATCGAAACGCCAGTTGATGCCGCGCCATTACTTTCCCATCGGTTGAACAATCAGGTTCTGTTGAAGCGTGAAGATTTACAGCCGGTATTTTCCTTTAAGTTACGGGGTGCCTATAACAAGCTTCGTAATCTTTCAAAAGAACAGTTAGACGCTGGTGTTATTGCGGCATCTGCCGGTAATCATGCTCAGGGTTTGGCGCTGGCGGCAAAAAAGATGGGTGTTAAGGCAACCATTGTTATGCCCCAAACAACGCCGCTGATTAAGGTTGATGCTGTGCGGGCGAGAGGCGCCAAGGTTATTTTGATTGGTGACAATTACGATGCGGCAGCGGCACATGCCGATAAGCTTATTGCCGAGCAGGGGCTTACCTATATTCATCCCTTTGATGACCCAGATATTATTGCGGGCCAGGGGACTATTGGCATGGAAATTTTGCGCCAGATCACGGGTGATCTTGACGCTATCTTTATTGCTGTAGGTGGTGGCGGGCTCTGCGCTGGTGTCGCGGCCTATGTGAAAAGCCTACGTCCGGATATTAAAATTATTGCCGTGGAATCTGACGACGCCGCCTGCCTAGATGCAGCGCTAAAGGCTGGCCACAGAGTGCGCCTAAAAGAAGTGGGTATTTTTGCCGACGGTACAGCTGTGGCTCAAATTGGTGAGGAGCCGTTTAGGTTACTTAAAGATTTGGTTGATGAGGTTATTACCGTTAGCACTGATGAAATCTGTGCGGCCATTAAAGACGTCTACAACGATACTCGCGCCATCTGCGAACCCTCCGGGGCTCTGGGTACTGCCGGGCTAAAGAAATATGTAGATGCCCACGGTATTCAGGGACAGACATTATTGGCGATTCAATGTGGCGCCAATATAGATTTCGATCGTCTGCGCTATATTTCTGAGCGCACCGAGACCGGTGAAAAACGCGAAGCAATTTTGGCCGTCACCATCGATGAGCAGCCGGGCAGCTTTCAGCAGTTTTGTACAACTCTGCATGGGCGCAATATCACCGAGTTTAATTACCGCTACAGTAATGCCAAAAGAGCTCAGATATTTGTTGGTATGAAAGTGTCTTCCGATGAAGATCGTCAGGAGTTAGTAACAGAGCTGGCACAAAAAGGTTATGCCGTATCCGACATGACCGACAATGAGATGGCTAAACTGCATATCCGCCATATGGTGGGCGGCCACTCCCCTCAGGTTGGAGAAGAGCAAGTATTTCGTTTTGAATTTCCGGAGCGGCCAGGCGCATTGTTGAATTTTCTAGAGCATCTGGGCGGCCGCTTTAATATCTCTATGTTTCACTATCGCAATCATGGCTCCGCTTTTGGTCGCGTGCTTGTGGGGCTGCAGGCATCAAAGGCTGATGCGGCGGAGGTGAAGGAGTTCTTAGAGAATCTCGGGTATCGCTATACAGACGAAACCGATAACGAGGCGTATAGGTTCTTTCTTGGGGATCAGTAAATAGGGCTAAGACTACAGGCTAGAGCAGGTCCGAAATTTTACGGATCTGCAATGCTTCAAATCCAGAGCCCGCTAAGGCATCAGATATAACCACCACCTGATCGTCCCGTGAAAATTCATCCCGCCCGATCATGATCGCTGCGGCGGCCGCGAGAGTTTTCTCTGAGTCGTCGCCAATTTCAATTTGATAACTTAATACGTTGCGGTTGATTACCAGCTGCCGACGGGTGTGACTGTTGTTGGTAAAGGCGCAAATAATCGATTCTGGGTGACAGTTGGTAATACGGTTGGCCATGCGTCCACGGCGAGTGGGAACAATAATCGCTTTGGCGGCAATAGAGGTCGCTAGATCTACCGCAGCTTTGGCGATTTGCTGTTTGTCATTTTCTAGCGCTAGATTATCAGTAAAGCGAAGGCCACGACTGCTCTCGGTGGAGCGGGCAATACGGTCGAGAATTTCTACACATTTAACTGGGTACTTGCCTACAGTAGTCTCGCCGGAAAGCATAATGGCGTCGGCTTCTTCATAGACCGCGTTGGCCACATCGGTTACTTCAGCGCGGGTAGGAATTGGGTTTTCGATCATTGATTCAAGCATGTGGGTAGCAACAATAACGCGCTTGCCCATCTCTGCGCAGGTACGAATAATGCGACGCTGAACACGGGGCAGTACTTCGAGAGGTATCTCAACACCCAGATCGCCACGGGCCACCATGATGCCATCAGCCGCAGCAATAATTTCAACCATATTAGTAATGGCTTCCTGATCTTCTAACTTGGCGATGACCTTTATTTGATCTGCCTTGTCACCGAGTAATTCCCGCAACTCACTGATATCTTCTGCTTGGCGCACAAATGACAGAGCCACAAAGTCGACCCCTTGTTCCATGCCAAACGTAATATCTCGGCGATCTTTTTCGGTAATGGCTGGCAGGTTAACGCGAATGCCGGGAAGGTTGACGTGGCGCTTGCTTTTTAACAGGCCTCCGTCGATAACCTTAACCTGCATAACACGCTCTTCTTTACTGAGCACTTCAAGATTAATGAGGCCATTGTCGACCGTAATAATATCGCCAACATCGACGTCATTAATTAGATCGTCGTAGTTGATATGAATAGAAGTAGACTCAACATCCTCTGCACCACGGGCCACGATGGAAACGATATCTCCCTCGTTTAAATGCAGATCATTGACCATGTCCCCAGTGCGAATTTCAGGCCCCTGGGTGTCGAGCATAATAGCTATGGGATGATTGAGTTTGGTATTGAGCTGGTGAATAGACTGAATAATTTTGGCATGGGACTCGTGGTCGCCATGGGACATATTAAGGCGTGCAACATTCATACCCGCATTGGCGAGTTTTTCTAGCATATCTATAGATTCGGTTGCTGGGCCTATGGTGCAGATTATTTTTGTTTGGCGCATATTATCTCGCGGTCAGTCGCTATTAAATGTAGGGGAATATCCCAGCTCTGCTGAGATATGTTGTCAACTTCTTGGTAGCCATGAGCTAGGCCAATCAACTTGGGTTTTAGGCGATTACCCTCTGCCATAAAGGCGAGAGTGCGGTCATAGTAGCCGCCGCCCATACCCATGCGATTACCTTCGCGATCAAAAGCCACTAGGGGCATCAAAATTATATCCAGGCTCCAGGGAGGTGCTATCTGGGCACTGTTAAATTTGGGCTCTGGAATACCAAAACGATTGGGTACCATTTGGGTGGTAGGATCGTATTGGCCAAAATACAGGCTGTTTTTCTTCAGCGGGTGCAGTATGGGCAAAAAACAGCTTTTGCCGGCTTTTAGTGCAGTTGCCAGAATTGCGCCAGGGTCTATTTCGCCGTCATTGGCGAGATAGATGCCAATGCGCTTGGCGCGCAGAAAAAAGCGCTCTTTACAGAGTATCGTGGCCAGCTGGTCGGCACAGACTCGCTGCTGCTTTACGCTCAGCGCACGTCTTTTGGCACGAAGTTGTTGTCGAATATCACCAGTGTTCATGGTTTAGAACCGGTTATCATTAAATCCCAAAGTGCCGCTGCCAACGTGGCCTTGAACCGAAGAGTTCAAGGTGGCTGCCCTCGCAACAAATCAGGCTTTCCGACGCACGGAATTGCACAACATTGTTGGCGGAGAGAAGCCGGGTATTAATTATCGGCTCAGGGACTTCTTGGCTGGCAAACACCCCAGGAGCGCTAAGTATACAGAGGACAATCAGAAAAATCGCCGTGAGTTAGCGATTTATAGCAGATAAAAAGGCTTTAATTACTGAGGTCAGACAGAACGGAGTCGAGCTTTACATCCATGGATTGCAGTATATCGGCAGCATTGTTGTCCTGCTTTGCAGAATCTTGGCTGCGAATGAGATCATGGGCCAAATTAAGAGCTGCCATCACCGCGATTCGCTCTAGGCCAATAATATGTGAGCCCTGACGGATTTCTTCCATTTTTTCATTGAGCAGTGTGGCGGAATACTCAAGGGCTTCACGCTCTTCAGGCTTACAGTTAACCTGATATTCTTTGTCGCAAATGTGTATTTTAAGAGAAATAGCGGCCACGGTTACTGCTCCGCGCTAAGATTGCGCAATCGACTGATCATAGTTTCAATTTTTTGCCGTGCCATCTCGTTTTTCTCAATTAATTGGCCGCGTTCGCCGACCAGGCCCGCTTCGCGTTCACGCAGCGCTTGATTCTCTTGCTTGAGTTGCTGGCACAGCTCAATAAGTTGGTCCAGCTTTTCTTCGAACTTGTCTGAATCGGTCATGGGGTCAGTTTTGGTCAATTGAAATGAGATAGAACCTGGTAACTATAGGCATTGTCTCAAGTCGGGTCAATTACAAGATCAGGGGCATTTAAAATTACTCTATTCCCATGCCAATCCGAGATGCAGCTATATAGTAAGAATGATAGGATGCGGGATAAATTAACGAGGTGATGCTGTGACGTTCGAACAACTCGAAGATCTGTTTTATGCCCTAAAAATCAATGCTAATCCATCCGGGTTTCACGGTTTTCTCTGCGGCCGCTTAAGTTGCGGTGCAGTGGATATGCATGAGCTTGTAGAGGCATCGACAAAGTGGCTGGCTCTTGCCGAAGAACAGAGCGAAGCCGCCGAGAACGGCCTGTCGGAGTTCTATGAGTCCTCACTCAGCAATTTGCAGGATCTGAGCTTTCTTTTTCAGCCAGTATTGCCCGATGATGAGTTGCCATTGGCCGAGCGGCTAGTAGCAGTTGGTGAATGGTGCAGCAACTATATTTCCGGCCTAGGCGATGGCATGGGCGAGGAGTTTGAAGTCTCAGTAGATGGCAAAGAAGCGCTAGAAGATATTGCTGCGATAGGCCAAATTTCCGTTGATTTTGAATCTGATGACGATGGCGAGCGGGATTTCTTTGAGTTGGTCGAGTATATCCGTATTGGCGTACAACTAGTGTTCGCTGATTTGCATCCAGAGCTGGATACTGATTCAGAGCCGACTGTTCATTGATATAGCCCGCATACAGATTATTAAAGCCGCCACCATGCAGAGTGTTTCTCTATGATTTCAAAGAAAGAATACGCCTCACGGCGCAGAGATTTGATGGCAATGATGCAGCCCAACAGCATTGCTGTAATTGCCGCTGCACCAGAAAAAATCCGTTCCAATGATACCCATTACCCCTACAAGCAGAGCACCAGCTTTAGCTACCTTTCTGGGTTTGCCGAGCCTAGCTCTGTGATTTTGTTAATTCCCGGACGGGGACAGGGTGAGGTGGTGTTTTTCTGTCGCGATAAAGACCCGCTGCGAGAAACCTGGGACGGTTACCGCGAGGGTCCCGCTGGCGTGGTTGCGAATTTTGGTGCTGACGATGCCTTTCCCATTGATGATATAGACGACATTTTGCCCGGTATGCTCGAAGGCAAAGATCGGGTCTACTATGCCATTGGTAAGGACGCAGAGTTTGATAAGCAACTTATGGTTTGGGTCAATGATGTGCGGGAAAAACGTGGCAGCGATGCCAATCCCCCTGGGGAATTCATTGACCTCGATCATCTGGTCAATGAAATGCGCTTGATTAAGTCTGCTGCTGAAATAAAACTGATGCGCAAGGCGGGTGAGATTTCTGCCCGCGCCCATTGCCGAGCTATGCAACTCAGCCAGGCTGGATTGTTTGAATATAATTTACAGGCTGAGATTGAGCACGAATTTATGGCGTCTGGCGCTGCAGGCCCAGCCTATACAAGCATCGTTGGTGGCGGTAAAAACGGCTGTGTGTTGCATTATATTGAGAACCGGGGAAAGCTTAGAGCCGGCGATATGGTGTTGATTGATGCGGGCTGCGAGTACCAAGACTACGCTGCCGATATCACCAGAACCTTTCCGGTTAACGGTAAGTTTAGTTCTGCTCAGGCGGCTATTTATGACATCGTCTTAGCAGCCCAGGCAGCTGCCATTGAGGTGATTGCGCCGGGACTAGAATACCACTTGGCCAACGATGCCACTGTGCGGGTAATTACTCAGGGATTGGTGGATCTTAAAATTCTGAATGGTGATGTGGACGAGTTAATTGAGCAGGGCGCTCACCGAGATTTTTATATGCACAACGCTGGCCATTGGCTGGGCATGGACGTACATGATGTGGGTGATTATAAAATCGACAACCACTGGCGTATCTATGAGCCCGGTATGGTGGTGACTGTTGAGCCCGGTATTTATATCTCTCCCGACAATACCAATGTCGACAAAAAATGGCGCGGTATTGCCGTGCGCATTGAAGACGATGTACTGGTGACCAAAACCGGTAATGAAGACCTGACATCTGGCGTACCCAAAGTCCGTGAGGAAATTGAATTGTTGATGGCAAGTTAGAACATGACCATGACTATAGCCGACAGAAATGCCAATAGCTCTTACGATATCGTTATCGTCGGTGGCGGTATGGTGGGCATTAGTCTGGCGCTGCTCCTTAATCGAGAAGCTAGTCGAGATGCCAGCCTAGCTACCAGCACTCAAAAGCCGTGGAAAATACTATTGGTCGAAGCTCAAACAATTATTAACGAGCCTCAATCTGGCGTTTATTCTTCTAGCCCCTACCACTCTAGCTTCGATGCTCGTTCCACAGCACTGTCTTGGAGCAGCCGCACTATTTATGAGTCTATTGGGATTTGGCCCGAACTAAAAAAACACCTGTCGGCGATTGCTCAGATTCATGTCAGTGACCGTGGCCATATGGGTCTGACTCGCATCAATGCCGAAGAAGCGGACGTCGATGCCCTTGGCTACGTGGTTGAAAACCAATGGCTGGGATCTGTTCTTTTGAAGCAGCTCGAGCAAACGGATGTCGAGGTGTTAGACAACGCCAAGGTAGAAACCATTGCACCTCTTGCGGATGGTATGCGCCTAGAGATTGTGACGGCAGACAACCCCCCCCAGACTATCCACAGCAAGCTAGTGGTTATAGCCGATGGCGCTGGATCAGCTACAGCACAAAAATTGGGTATTCAATCCCAGTCGACGGCCTATGGCCAGACCGGAATCATCGCTAATATCAGCCTTGAGAAACCTCACCATGGGGTGGCCTATGAGCGCTTTACTGAGCAGGGTCCCATGGCACTTTTGCCACTGACAGATTTTAAAGGTCGCCCGCGCAGCGCACTAGTCTGGACTCAGCCGAGCGATGTTGCCGAGTCATTAATGGCTGCGGACGAACAATCTTTTCTCGACCAATTGCAGGAATGTTTCGGTTATAGGTTAGGGCGTTTCGAACAGGCTGGTGAGAGAGCCTGCTATCCACTGGCATTAACCACTGCAGATGAGCAGGTTCGTCGCCACCTTGTGGTGATGGGTAATGCAGCCCACAGTTTGCACCCGGTGGCAGGGCAGGGTTTCAACCTGTCTCTGCGAGATGCCGCTACTTTAACGGATACCTTGGCAGCCACTTTGTCAGGTGCAGAGTCGCAACATATTGGTGACCTAGGACTGCTGCAAGATTACCAGCAGCGCCAGTCAGTCGATCAGCGCAATACGGTTTTGTTCAGCGATAGCTTGCCTAAACTTTTTGGGCTGTCGTCATCGATTGTTGCCTTAGGGCGTAACTCGGGTCTGTTGGCAATGGACCTAGTGCCTTCCCTGCGCAGTCGTTTTGCTCGTTTTGGTATGGGCATGGCAACCCGGGAGGCTGGGCATGGGTAGTTCGAAGCGAGAATCAAATCGAAAATCAAGTCGAGAGCGCAATAGTCAGTACGATGTCATAGTCGTTGGCGCCGGTATGGTAGGTGCAGCCACTGCTTGCCTCTTTGCGAAAGACAGCCAAAAATATAAGTCGGGCCCCTTAAAAATAGCGTTAATAGAATCGCGCGAATCCCCCCAGTTTAATCCACAGCAGTTTGATCCACGAGTTGCGGCGATAACCGAAAAGTCCCGCCAGCTATTAGAGCGTTGCGGTGTTTGGGATGCTGTCGCTGCCAAGCGTGTTAGTTCCTATGGCGCCATGGAAGTCTGGGATGCAGAGGGTACGGGCAGGATTAAGTTTGATTGCCATGATATTCATCAGCCCAGTCTCGGCCATATTGTAGAAAACTCTGCGCTAGTTGAGGCGTTGATGGCAGAGATTGCTGACCTTGAAAATGTTGATCTCTACTGCCCAGCTGCCATCACCGAATACCAGAATACAGAAGACCGGCTCAATATTGTCTTGGACGATGGTACTCATCTATCTGGAAATTTACTACTGGCCGCCGATGGCGCTAACTCTGCTATTCGTGAGCATTTCGAATTCGAGACCGTTGAGTGGGACTATGGCCATGTGGCGATAGTCACTACCATTAAAACTGAGCAACCCAATCAAAGAACGGCTTGGCAGCGCTTTATGCCTTCTGGGCCTCTGGCACTTCTGCCTCTAGACAACTCAGGCGACTTGCATCATTGCTCCATTGTTTGGTCCCAGGACACTGCCGAGGCCGAGCGCCTGATGAGCCTTGATGACGAGCAGTTTTGTTCGGCACTGTCCCGAGCCAGCGAACACTGTCTGGGAGATGTGCACGAGGTTGAGAAGCGCTTCGCGATTCCATTACGCCAACGCCATGCCAAAGATTACGTGATTCCCCGTGTGGCGCTGATAGGTGATGCTGCCCACAGTATTCACCCGCTAGCTGGTCAGGGGGTGAACCTAGGTTTTGCCGATATTGAGGTACTAGCAGAAGAGATTGCTCGAGGGGCTAATCGGGAAATTGATTTGGGAGATCTAAGTGTATTAAAGCGCTACCAGCGTCGCCGCAAACCTGAGAACTTAGCAACTATGGCGGCCATGGAAGGGTTTAAACGATTGTTTGCTGCCCAGCCTCCGGCAGTGCGGTTGCTGCGTAATATGGGTATGTCTACTTTAAACGAGCTGACCCCGGTTAAAAATCAATTGATCAAAATCGCTATGGGGCTTTAAGAGCTTTTCAGCTAAGGGCTTTTTAACTAGATACTTTTTAGCTAAGGGCTTTTTAACTAGATACTTTTCAGCTAAAGGCTTTTTGATTAGGTGCTTCTGCTGACGGTTTTGTTAAGAGGTTAGCCCTCGTCTGGCGCATCATTTTCTGCCAGGCGCTCCTGGCGTTTTTGCTCTTCAAAAAGTACTGCTTTAATTTCTTCAAGTACCCCATCCACATCAGAGGGATCTTCAGGGTCGTCGAAGTGCCCAGTCAATTCAGTCTCAGGTTTTAGCGCGCCATCTTCATAGAGAGCCCACATTTCTTTGGCGTATTTAGTGCCCAGTAGCTGGGGCGCAAACTGACCATAATACTGAGTCATATTGTTCACATCCCGCTCCAACATGGCTTCGGCATTGTTGTTTGCTGCGGCATCCACAGCCTGGGGAAGGTCAATAATTACAGGGCCATAGTCGTCGACCAAAACATTAAACTCAGATAAGTCACCATGGACAATGCCAGCACAGAGCATAAGCACCACATAATGCATCAGTATGGCGTGGTCTTCGAGAGCTTGCTCTTCACTCATAGAGACGTCCCCTAGTCGCGGAGCAACGCTACCGCTGTCGTCGGTGACTAACTCCATCACCAATACGCCGTCAAAACAGCCATAGGGTTTGGGTACACGAACACCAGCACCAGCAAGCAGGTAAAGGGCGTCTACTTCAGCATTTTGCCAGGTATCTTCTTGCTGTTTACGACCATACTTTGAGCCTTTTTCCATGGCTCGAGCACGGCGGCTATTGCGAACCTTGCGGCCTTCCGAGTATTGGGCAGCTTTTTTAAAGCTCCGTTTGGCGGCTTCTTTATAAACCTTGGCGCAGCGAATTTCGGTGCCACAGCGAACTGTGTATACCGTAGCTTCTTTGCCGCTCATTAACTGGCCAATAACCTCGTCGATTAACCCGTCCTCAATAAGAGGCAGTAATCTTTTTGGGGTTTTCATCGGCTGTAGCTCATTGCGACGAGCTTAAAGGAGCCGTTGTTGGCTACCACCTCGACACGACCAAAGTATTGCTTTGCTCGATGCTCCAAGGGAATAAAGGTATTCACTACAAACAGTGCGTGGCCCTCGGGGGCAAGTAATCTCGTTGCGCTTTTTAAGAACTTATCGCCCAGAGCGCCATTGACGGCAAAGCCCTGATGAAAAGGTGGGTTGCACAATAGGCTATCGAATTGGCCGCCTACTCTGTCGCCGGCATCTGCTGCGACTATTGAATAATCAATGCTCGGAATAGAGGTGGATTTGGACAGCTGTGAAAGATTTTTTTCAGCAGCAGCTAGGGCAGCGGCATTATTGTCTGTGGCCGTTATATGGGTAAAGCCGAGGCGGCATGCTTCATAGGAAAGATAGCCATAGCCACAACCCATATCTAGCAATGATTGCGGCTGGCTGCTGTGGCTTTTAATAAACTGTGGCAAATACTCAGTTAAAAAAGCACTGCCGCGATCAATTTTGTCCCAGCCAAAAATACCGGGCTTACTATAAAACTCAAATTCAGTATCTGTTTTAATCGCCCTTAATTCGGGGTAGCTTTTATCGTCTAGAGGGGTTGGGCTCTGCTGATGTAGCTGCACCGCGGCATGGTAATGGGTGCCATGTTTTTCAGCATTGGTACGATCACCAAAAAGTTTGCATGCCTGCTTAACATAGGTTTTTACACCTTCGTTTTTTTCGCCGCTAAGCAATAGTTTGCCCGCAGGTTTTAGCAGCTGCGCTGCCTGATTAATAATGTGATGACTGCTGGCTCTCTCTTTAGAAACCCGGTAAAGCACATAATCAAAGCTATGAGCTGCTAACTCAGAAAAATCAAAATCATTAAACTGACAGCCGATCCCTGCGGCGTTTGCGTTGCTGGCAATATCGAATCTATTGCTGACAACACTGATCTGACGATCGGGGCTGTTGGCAATACTTGCCCAATGAGCCTGGGCCCAATTTTCATCGGCAACTAATAGGCAGTTGCCCTGTAACTCTGCCAATTGCTGTAGCAATAGAACGACGCTTCTGTCGGTGACAGTTTTGTCGGCGACGCTTTTATCAATGGCGCTTTTATCAGTGACACTTTTATCACTGACATGGCCATCTGCAGAACCTCTGTTTAACTCTATTTGCTTATTCATTGTATAGAAGCAATCTCGAGATCTGTGAGTGGACGATACTCGCCTGGTTCCAGCTCAGTGTCTAAGGTAATGCCACCCACCTGAAAGCGATGCAGGCTGGCAACATGATTACCCAGCGCGGCAAACATGCGCTTTACCTGGTGGTATTTGCCCTCAGCAATGCTGAGAGTCAAATGGTTATCATCAATCTGTTCCATGTGCGCAGGCAGGCAGAGATGTTTTTCGCCTTCTAGCAGCACTCCCTTTGCTAGGGCCGCTGCGTAATCAGCACCTATAGGCTCGGCCAGACCCACTTCGTAAATCTTGGCGCAGTCTGAGCGGGGTGAGGTGAGGCGGTGATTCCACTTACCATCATCGGTAATTAGCAATAGCCCAGTTGTGTCTATATCCAGACGACCCGCAATCTGCAGTTCATCACTGCGATGCTCGTACATCAGGCCTATGGCCGTAGGGTTATGATTGTCTTTGGTTACAGAGACAACACCGGCGGGCTTGTTCATCATAAAGTAACGACTTTTCGCCATGCTAATAACCGAGCCTTCAATGGCCACAGTCTGATCAGGGGCAATCTTTTGCGCCGGGTTGGTGACTATTTCATCATCAATAGCCACTTCGCCATTTTTGATGATGCGTTTAGCGTCGGTGCGTGAAAGATCTGTCGCGTTGCTTATGTATTTATCGAGGCGCAAAATTATAAATGATCCGTATGGGTTAACAGCTGGGCCGCTTCTTTAGCGAAGTAGGTCAAAATGCCATCGGCGCCGGCACGTTTAAAGGCGAGTAATGATTCGAGAATCACCTGTTCACGGTTTAGCCAGCCATTGTCAAAGGCGGCACAGTGCATGGCGTACTCCCCACTCACCTGATAGGCAAAGGTAGGCGCTTTGAGTTCATCTTTAACGCGACGCAACACATCCAAGTAGGGCATGCCAGGTTTGATCATGATCATATCGGCCCCTTCGTCTAAATCTAGCGCGCATTCGTGGAGCGCTTCGTCAGAATTTGCTGGGTCCATCTGATAGGTTTTTTTATCGCCGCCTTTGATATTACCTGCCGAACCAACGGCATCTCTGAAGGGACCGTAGTAGCTGGAGGCATATTTGGCGGAGTAAGCCATGATTTTAGTGTTAACAAACCCATGGTCTTCTAGCTCTTCGCGGATATCTCCGATGCGACCATCCATCATATCTGAGGGGGCGACAATATCTGCGCCAGCTTCAGCATGGGAGAGCGCCTGCTTAACCAGGATTTCGTTGGTAATGTCATTCCATACATAGCCGCTGTCGGCATCGATAATGCCGTCTTGGCCGTGACTGGTGAAGGGATCTAGAGCAACATCAGTGATCACCCCCAGCTCTGGCAACGCCTCTTTTAAAGCTCGCACAGCGCGTTGGGTCAAACCCTCAGGGTTATAGGCCTCTTCGGCTAGCAGGGATTTTTTATCTTGGGTAACAACGGGGAACAAAGCGATGGCGGGAATACCCAGCGCGGCAATCTCTCGTGCTTCATTAACGAGCAAATCAATCGACAGACGATTGACCCCTGGCATAGAGACAACAGCCTCGGACTGCTGTGCTCCTTCAATAACAAACATCGGCAAAATCAGGTCGTCGGCAGACAGTTTGGTTTCGCTAGTGAGGCGTCGCGAAAAACTATTAACGCGATTGCGGCGCATGCGCGTATAGGGATACGGGCCGCGATTACTTTTAAAGCTCATTGGGTCCCCCAGAGGGATGGATTTAATAGCGGTGCCTATAATACGAAAAAAGTATAGGTCACCGCTATCGCAGCTTAACCCGCGAGCGCTTTAAATGCGCGCAAAAACTCGCTCTGCCGCATCTAATGTATCTTCAATATCTTGGTCCGTGTGAGCCGCAGACATAAAGCCAGCTTCAAAAGATGCTGGTGCTAGGTAGATACCTTCTTGCAACATGCCATGGAAAAATTTGGCAAACCGTTCGGTATCACATTTCATGACCTGATCGTAGTTAATGATTTTTTCTTCGTCAGAAAAGAAAACGCCCCACATGGTGCCCACATGGTTACTCGTCATTGGAATGCCGGCTGCTTTGGCTCGGGCGACTAATCCCTTGACCAGCCTGTCGGTACGTTCAATAACAGGTTCTAAAAAGCCCGGCTCCGATATAAGTTCAAGAGTTGCCAGGCCCGCCGCCATGGCCACGGGATTGCCCGACAATGTACCTGCCTGATAGACCGGCCCCAGAGGCGCAATATGGTGCATAATTTCTCGCTTGCCGCCAAAGGCTCCCACGGGCATACCTCCGCCAATTACCTTGCCGAGGCAGATCAGGTCTGCATCTATGCCGTAGTGGCCAATCGCACCTTGCTGGCTTATACGGAAACCGGTCATGACTTCATCGATAATTAACAGTGCGCCATGGGCCGTGCAGCACTCGCGCATAGCTTCCAAAAAGCCGGGTATAGGCGGCACACAGTTCATATTGCCGACCACGGGCTCAACAATAACGCAGGCTACCTGGTCGCCGATTTCGGCAAAGGCTTGTTTCATCTGCTCAATATTGTTGTAGGACAGCGTTACCGTATGGTCCGCTAAACTTTCGGGCACGCCGGGGGAGCTGGGTACACCCATAGTCAATGCACCGGAGCCTGCTTTGACCAGTAGTGAATCAGAATGTCCGTGATAGCAGCCCTCAAATTTAATGATTTTATCGCGACCGGTGTAACCCCGTGCCAGGCGAATCGCACTCATAGTCGCCTCGGTACCCGAGTTCACCATGCGAATCATTTCCATACCGGGAACAATCGAACAAATTTTGTCGGCCAGTTTAATTTCTAATTCGGTGGGGGTGCCAAAGGTCATGGCTTTTTCAAGCTGCACACGAATTGCGTCTAGCACTGTTTCGTGTCCATGGCCCAGTAGCATAGGGCCCCAGGACAGTACGTAATCGATATAGCGTTTGCCGTCTGCATCAAACATATAGGCACCGCTGGCACGGTCAAAAAACAGCGGAGTGCCGCCCACAGCGCGAAATGCACGGACAGGAGAGTTAACGCCGCCGGGAATGTGCTTCTGAGCAGCCTTGAACAGTTGCTGTGAACGCGGGTTTGAATCTGTTGCTATATCGGACATTAAAATTTTCCTAGAGAGTAAACGAATCTTGCTGAATTCAAAGTTTGTATTATCCTTAATTAACAAGGCGGAAGCTATGCAAGCCGTCAATTGAACAATTTACGATTACAGATGCATGGAGCAACTATGAATATTCAGCAGGTTTTAACATTTTGGTTTGGTGAAACTATCAGCGCAGATACGCCATCGGCCCAAGCCAAATTATGGTGGAGCAAACAGCCCACCATAGATCAGCAAATACGTGAAGATTTTGAGGATGGATTACAGGCACTGGTCGCAGGTGAACATCAGGATTGGTTGGAGACCGCTAGCGGCAGGCTGGCAGCGATTATTGTACTGGACCAGTTATCTAGAAATATGTATCGCGATACGCCTCAGGCCTTTGCTCAGGACGAGCTAGCGTTAAAGCTGTGCTTACAGGGGCTGGAGAAAAATATTGACCTGCAACTTGAGCCCCTAGAGCGGGTCTTTTTCTATTTGCCGCTAGAGCATTCAGAGGACCCAGATATACAGGACTTATCTAGCCGTAAATTTGCCGATTTGCTGGATGACAATATCAATACCGACCCGTTGCCAAGTGATGGAACCTACGAAGGGTTTTATCGGTATGCGGAGAGTCACCGGGATGTTATTCAGAAGTTTGGACGCTTCCCCCACCGCAATAAAATTCTCGGTAGGGCTAATACTGAGCTTGAGCAGGAGTACTTAGATACCCCTGGTAGCGGATTTTAGGGATTTGTTTATCGCGGCTTAGTCGTAAGGGCTAATTCTAGGGGTTTAGATCTAGATGCTTAGGCCTAGAGGCTCGGTTCTAGCCGCTAAAAGGGCTGAACCACCACTAGAATCACGATGGCTAACAAAAAGATCACTGGGATTTCGTTAAAAAAGCGAAAGTAGACATGGGACCTAGTGCTGCGGTCCTCGGCTAACTGTTTCATATTGGCGAGGCAGAGATAGTGGTAGCCAATAAGTAGTAATACAAGAAAGGCTTTTATCTGAAACCAAGTCTGACTGAGATAGGCCTCCGGGGCCATGGAGACAAGCCATACGCCGAGTACTACCGTAGCAATCATCGACGGGTTAGCAATGCCGCGATAGAGTTTGCGCTCCATGAGCTTAAACCGCTCGATGCTAATCGAGTCTTCGGACATAGAGTGGTAAACAAACAGGCGCGGCAGATAAAACAACGCGGCAAACCAGCAGATAACCGCAATAATATGAAATGCCAGTACCCATTTATACATATGAAGCCTCGATAAGTTGCTTGTTCACCCTATACAGGCCGGATTGGAATGTCTGGGGCAAACAATATGAGGTATTATAGGCGGCCAAAATGGTTCTGGACATTAAAAGCGAGGCATACAGGTGGTTAAAGTTGGTATTGTAGGAGGAACAGGCTACACAGGAGCAGAATTACTGCGCCTATTGGTCGGGCACCCCAATGCTAATGTCACAGTGATTACCTCGCGCAGTGAAAAAGGTGTGCCGGTTGCACAGCTCTATCCCAACCTAAGAGGCCTTGTTGACCTGGCCTTTTCAGAACCAGACATCGACAGCCTGTCGGGCTGTGACCTGGTGTTTTTTGCTACGCCCCATGGTGTCGCACAAAACACCGTCCCTGCTATTTTAGCCACAGGCACCAAAGTTATTGACCTATCTGCCGATTTTAGAATTAGAGATATCGCAATTTGGGAACATTGGTACGGCCAGGCTCATGGTGCGGCGGATTTGGTTCCCCGTGCAGTTTATGGTTTGCCGGAATATAACCGCAAGGCAATACAAGACGCAGACCTAGTTGCCTGTCCGGGCTGTTACCCGACCAGTGTGCAATTAGGATTGATGCCATTATTGCAGGCGGGTTGTATTGACCCAACAGATTTGATCGCCAACTCAGCATCTGGCGTTAGTGGGGCGGGTAGGCAGGCCAGCATTGCCAACTTGCACACTGAAGTCAGTGATAGCTTTAAAGCTTACGCGGCATCTGGCCATAGACACCTGCCAGAAATCGAGCAGGGCCTGTCGGATATGGCCGGGATGGACGTAAACCTGACCTTTGTGCCCCACTTGTTGCCGATTAATAGAGGTATTCATAGCACTATTTACGCCAACCTAACGGATACGGCGGTAGATGTGCAGGCACTCTTTGAACAGTGCTATGCCGATGAACCCTTTGTCGATGTGCTGCCTGCGGGCAGTCACCCAGAGACGAGGTCGGTGCGTGGTTCGAATTACTGCCGCATTGCAGTGCATCGTCCGGGCAATGGCAATAAAGTTGTGGTGTTAGTGGTTGAAGATAATTTAACCAAAGGTGCGTCTGGCCAGGCGATCCAGTGCATGAACTTGATGTTCCAGCTGCCCGAGACAGCGGGCTTGAGTATGCCTGGGATGGTGCCCTAATGAATGAAAGTAAACCTATAGTCATTAATTATCGGCCAGGACAAAAATACTGGTTGTTGGCAATTATTATTGTGATCTTTGTTGGCATTCTGTTCCTAGGGAAACTCTGGGGTACGAAGGTGTCCAGCCAAGACTTAGCGCAGATAGAACGCTTGCAAACAGAGACCGTTGAATTAAAGGCACAGCTCGCCGAAAAAGCTGGAGAGTTAAGCCGAGTCGCACTGAGTGCTGAAGTAGATACCGCGGCCCTAGAAAAAAGCCGGTTGGGAATGATCGGGCTGCAGCGCCAGATATACCAGCGCGATGAAGAACTTAAGCTGTATAGGGAGCTGCTGCAGGATAATAACCAGCCCAAGGGCTTATCAGTAGGCGGCCTTAGCTTAGTGGCTCTTGAAGATGGCCGAATACGCTATCGATGGGTCGCGCGGCAAAAGACCGCGAAGATGAAAACTTTGAGTGTTTATGCGGAAATGTGGGTGCTTGGACGACAGGGTGAAGAAGAGGTGAGTCTATCTCTTGCAGACCTTGATGAAGAGGTTAAGCGGTTACCAATAAAGCTTGAATTTAAGTATTTTTCTATTAATCAGGGTATTTTAAAATTGCCGGAGGGCTTCGAACCTGAACAGGTTAGAGTGGCATTGAGATATACTTGGATGGATAAAACGCAGTCCGATCAAAAGTTTGATTGGGAAATTGAGGAATAAAGATGTTTGGACTAAAAAATAATGATAATTCAGGCCCGTTTTCAGTGGGAGCCACTACGTTAATCGCTGAGGGTACTGATGTTGAAGGGGACGTGAATTTTAAGGGTAACCTAGAAGTTCAAGGTAGTGTCACGGGCAATATTTTGTCAGACGACGAAAATGCGCGAGTACGAATTTTACAGGGCGGCTCCGTTACTGGAGAAGTCTGGGTTGCTAATGTTGTAGTCAATGGCCTTATTAAAGGCGATATCTATGCCAGCAAGCAGGCCAAGTTAGCGGCAAAGGCTGTGGTTGAAGGTAATATTCATTACAACCTGATTGAGATTGAGCGTGGTGCAGAGGTTGTAGGTAGCTTTGTGCACGAACATCCCCAGACCAATGTGACTGCCTTCCCTAAAGAGGGTCGCCAGGAAGAAGCTGCGGAGACAACCAAAAAGGTTGATAAGCAGTCGGTTTAGCCAGCAACAACTGACCAATAATATTGGTTTTAGGACATGGAGAACAAATGTCAGGAATTCAAACATTTATACCAACGGCGCTAGATGTTACTGAGCGCGCGGTTGCTAAGGTACAGAGCCTTAAAACTGAAGAAGATAATGCCGAGCTAAAGTTACGTGTTTACGTGACTGGCGGCGGCTGTTCAGGGTTTCAGTATGGCTTCTCCTTTGAAGACACTATGGCTGAAGACGATACGCCTGTGTCCCGAGATGGCGTTACCGTACTTATTGATTCTTTGAGTTTTCAATATCTTGCAGGCTCTACCGTCGATTATGAAGAGGGCCTAATGGGCTCTCGATTTGTGATCACCAATCCAAATGCGTCCACCACTTGCGGTTGCGGGGCCTCGTTCTCGATCTAATAAGGATATTGGTTAATGAAAAAGATTTTCATCGTAGCGTTGTTACTATTACCCCTCTGGGCCCAAGGCATGCCTAACGAAATGGCCAGCCCCATTTCGGTCACTGATGATATTTCTAACGACGGTTTAATTGCTCGTATCGATTTCGAGCAGGCTGACCAGATCCTTGAAGCGCTTCAGCGTGCAGAGGCCTATTATCAGTAAGGCGGTCTCAACTTGAACCATCCGCCCATGGCCTTCGTTATTTATGGGCCGCCCGTCGCTATCTTTTTCAAAGACAACTATCGCGACAATAAAGCTATTGTTGATCTCGCGGCTCGCCTAACAGCACTTAACATCATCGACGTAAAAGTTTGTGAGTTTAGTTATGAAGCCGAGGGGTTGGATACTGATAACTTGCTTCCCTTTGTGACTACTGTGCCTTTCGGTCCAGACGAGGAGACTAGGCTGGTTGAGGACGAGCGGTATAACTATTTCTAGTGTTAAACAGCATTACCTTGGCCTCTGACTATGGGGTCCAGGTTTTAGGTAAATGGGCAGTTCACCATAAGGGCAGTCTAGGGCAGGTAAAGCCCGCCAAGAACCGTCTCTCGCTCAGCACCAGTAACCCCCGCAATATTACCTGCACTACCTTCAATCCGCTGTTTGGCTAACCAAGCAAAGGCGCAAGCTTCTACCCAGTTTGGGTCTAGGCCCAAGGTCGCGGTGGAATCTACAGATGCATCTAGAACTCCATGAAGCTTGGCCATAAGGGCGCCATTAAATGCGCCACCACCACAAACGAACACTTCATCTATCTTGGTATCGAGATTATTAATTTCATCAGCGATAGTTTCTGCGGTTAGCTGGATCAGAGTTGCCTGAACGTCCTGGGGCTCAATAGCATTGAGTAGGCTGAGCTGCTCTTCCAGCCACTGCTGGTGAAAGGCTTCTCGGCCGGTACTTTTAGGGGCGGCAAGAGCAAAGAAACTATGGCTTTTTAGCTGCTCTAACAGGCTTTTATCACAGGTGCCGCCAGCGGCCCATTGACCATTGTCGTCGTATTCTTTGCCCTGGTGTTTTTTACACCAGCTATCGAGTAGAAGATTGCCCGGCCCTGTATCGAAACCTATGCAGGGGCCAGTTGCCGGTAGCACTGTAATATTAGCAATGCCGCCAATATTAACGATGACTCGATTTTTCGTGGTATCTGAAAACAGTTCTCTGTGAAACGCGGGAACTAGCGGTGCGCCGTGGCCTCCGAGAGCCATATCTTTGCGGCGGAAGTCCGCGACTACAGGGCAATCGGTGCGCGCAGCAATAATATTGGGATCACCGATCTGTTGGCTAAAAGCAATGCGACCTTCACCTGGAGCCGCATGGCGTACGGTCTGACCATGACTACCAATGGCCAAAACCTGATCTGCGTCTATGCCTAGTTTATCCATTAGCGCTAACGAAGCCTCGGCAAATAACTCACCCAGCTGCTGGTCCGTTTCGGCATAGAGCTGCACTGAATCCAAGCCTGGCTGGCAGAGATTCTGAATAGATTGTTTTAAATGATCGGGGATGTCGTAACTCAGTGTGCCGATAAGCTTAAATTGACTTTGTTCAAACGAGGCCGCAATGGCATCGATACCATCAATGCTAGTACCTGACATTAGGCCTATATAGAGATTAGCCATCAGAGACGTTTAGTTGGCACTTGAACTGTCAGCTTGCGCAGAGGCGAGTTGAGTCGGCGTCTGATATTTAGCCAGCTGCGCCAGCCTTGGTTTTGTTGCGCTGAAAAACGCCGTTTTTTCCGCTTTGGGAATTGGGCGGGACTGCGGGAGCTTCACTGTGCGTGGGTTGCGGTGAACGCCATTAACCAGGAACTCATAATGCAGGTGCGGCCCGGTGGCATAGCCGGTTGAACCCACCGTTCCAATTAACTGTCGCTGGCGTACCGACTGGCCTTTGCGGACTTTCTTGCGAGTTAGGTGCAAGTATTTAGTAGTATAGGTCTGGCCATGTTGGACAAACACATAGTTACCATTGGCCTTACTGTACCCGGTTGCAATCACTTTGCCGTCACCAGCGGAATAAACGGGGGTGCCTCGAGGGGCGGCATAGTCAACACCCCTATGAGCTTTGATCTTTTTATGGATAGGGTGCTTGCGGCGAAGATTAAACCCGGAGCTTATACGGAAGATATCCAAAGGGGTACGCAAAAAGGCTTTGCGCATACTGCGGCCCTCTGGCGTGAAGTAATTGCTGCGCCCATTGCTGTCGGTATAGCGAACTGCTTTGTAGGTTTTACCGCGATTGGTAAATGACGCAGCAATGATATTGCCTGCGCCCAGCTTCTGACCTTCAAGATATCGATCTTCAAAGGTTAAAGAAAACGAGTCGCCACGGCGAATATCAAAAACGAAGTCAATATCCCAGCCAAAAATATTGGCCAGCTCCATAATAAGTTTGTCGGGCAGTTTGGCTTGTTTGCCAGCCATATAAAGAGAGTCATTAATAACTCCTTCTCTATAGCCGATTAATACATCGGGCTCGCGGACCTTTTTCTCTGCGCTGAAGCCATCATTATTATTGGTAAATATGTAGCTCTCTAGAGGTGATTTTACATAATGTAATTCAGCTAGCTGACCGCCGCTGTCTACACCGAACTTTAGGGTTTCGCCTGGGTATAGATTGCGCAGTGATTTACCCGCTTTAGAGGCTGAAATCTTATATACATCTATAGGGCTTAATTTAGCGCGTTGAAATAAGGTTGAAAGATTGTCGCCGCTGGTTACTTTTTGTTCTTTCCAATTGAGCTCAAAGCTCTGCGGTTGCTCGACGATAGCAGCAGGCACTCTCTCAGCAATAACAATTTCTAGAGGCTCGGCGATTTGGCGCTTAATTTTAACGTCATTCTGTGGATAAGCGGTTAATGCAAGCAGGCAGCCGGCGAGTGCCGACGCAACAATAAGATGGCGACGCGGAAATTCGCGAAATACCGAAAGCAAAAAAACGCTTAATTTTTGCAGTTTACCCATGTTCAAAGTACGCCAAGATCACCAGATTGGTGCGATTTTAGCCTGATTTATTAACAGGTTACAACGGTAACCTCGTGCTTTTTAGTAAATAGGCGTTGCAAATAACCAGGCCTCTTAGGTGCTAGTGCTAGAAATTCTTGTATTTGGCGCGTCAATCTGTAGAGTTGGCGATCCTTGTAACCAGCAGTGAAGCCGTCAAAAATGAAGCACAGTGGTCAGCAGTTAATTGAACAATTACGTAGTCGTGGATTGGTCGCGCAGGTTTCTGGCGACGAAGAGCTTGAAAGTCATTTGGATCAGCCTCAGACAGTTTATTGTGGCTTTGACCCCACCGCTGACAGTCTGCATTTAGGTCATTTGGTTCCTCTATTGGTACTTAAACGCTTTCAAGAGGCTGGCCATACACCCATAGCCTTGGTTGGGGGCGCCACCGGCATGATTGGCGACCCTAGTTTTAAGGCAGATGAGCGCAAACTGAATACGCCAGATGTGATTGCAGGCTGGGCTGACAAAATAAAGAACCAAGTTAGTCAGTTTATTGACTTTGACTGTGGTGATAACTCAGCGGTAGTGGCGAACAATTTGGACTGGACCGCTGAGATGACGGCACTAGATTTCTTGCGTGATGTTGGCAAGCACTTTTCAGTTAACAATATGATTGCTAAAGAGTCGGTTAAGCAGCGTATAGACAGAGAGGGTTCTGGTATATCGTTTACCGAGTTCGCCTACTCTTTGTTGCAGGGTTTAGATTTTGCTGAGCTCAATCGTCGATACAACTGCACACTTCAGGTGGGTGGCAGTGATCAATGGGGCAATATAGTAGGTGGTATTGATCTGGCGCGCAGGCAGAACCAAGCCAAGTGCTTTGGTTTAACAGTACCGCTTGTAACCAAAGCCGATGGTACTAAGTTTGGCAAAACTGAGTCGGGGGCTGTTTGGCTCGACCCAAAGAAGACCTCTCCTTATAGCTTTTATCAGTTTTGGCTCAATGTAGCGGACGCTGACGTCTACAAATTCCTCAGTTACTTTACATTTTTACCCCTTACCGAGATCGAAGCCATTGAAGCGGCAGATGCTGCGGCGGAAGGTCGGCCCCAGGGGCAATCTATTCTTGCTCGGGCGGCTACGGAGTTAGTACATGGCGAGCAGGGGTTAAATGCTGCTCTGCGGATTACTGATGCAATGTTCAGTGGCGATCCAAATAAGCTATCCGAAAAGGATTTTGAGCAGCTAAGTCAGGATGGTTTGCCGTCCTCTAAGCTCAGCGATGAGGATTTAATCGAAAACCCCTTAACTAATTTACTGACAGATTGCGGTATGGCGAAAGCAGGTCGTGAAGTAAAGGACGCTTTGGGCCGCAATTCTGTGTTCATTAATGGTGTCCCTAAGGGGGCGCAAGACAACATGGCAGCGCAAGAAAGCTTCGCCGTTGCTCATGCTCTTTATAGTCGCTTCTTTTTAGTTCGCCTAGGCAAGAAGAAATACCACCTGTTTGAGCGGGTTTAGCCGCTTTTTTGACCACTTTTTAAGCACTCTAAAAATAAATCCAAATACTTGTTGACAGTCTAGTGCCTGTCTGTAGAATGCGCGCTCCCAACAGGGTGAGCCGCTAAGGAAACAGCAGCAAAAAGTAGAAAATAAAAGGTTTTAATTTATTTGTTTTCTTCTGTTGACATGTGAGATTCTGACGCTAGAATGCGCGCTCCCAACAGCAATGTAGGGAAGCAAATAAAGCGTCACGAAAGTAGAGTGAAATTAAAGTTAAATAATTCACTTTCCACTGTTGACAAAGGGTTGGCGTTCTATAGAATACGCCCCCCGCTCAGATGAGCGAATCGTTCTTTAAAAATATAATCAAGCAATGCGTGTGGGCACTTGCTAATTGATATTGGGTAACTATATATCATAAGCAAGTGACTCATCGATTCATTTATGAATTTGTAAGTTTACACTTATGAAACTGAGATTTTAAATGGTAAAGCAAGTTTTGCGTAACCATTTCCTCGACTTTATTGGAGAGGTTAAACGATTAAACTGAAGAGTTTGATCATGGCTCAGATTGAACGCTGGCGGCAGGCCTAACACATGCAAGTCGAGCGCGAAAACACTTCGGTGTGAGTAGAGCGGCGGACGGGTGAGTAATGCTTGGGAATC
>CAJJAO010000013.1 GCA_905182265.1 gamma proteobacterium HTCC2207
ATAGTCGATGCTAGCCTTTGACAGGCCAATATTTGACTCGCTGGACACTGCACGCAAACGCTCTGCCGCAGCAACCGCCATTGGGTCAGTTTCCATAAACCTGAAGCCGGCTGCAGGACGGGTGGTGGGCTCCACATAAATAGTGTCGCCGTCCATTGCCTTACCTGTGGTCGAGATTTCTAAACCAGCATAGTTAAATGTATTGGCACCGGCAGGTGAATAAGACACCTGATTGGTACGCTGGTCTTCGATGCGCCAAACCTTGTCGGCAGATGACCAGCTCATTTTAAAGGGCTCCATTTTCACAGCATCGGAGTCGGCTACTAAAAGCGAGGCTTTGATGGTGCTGCTAACCGTTGGCGAGGTAGCCGTAAAAATAGGGTCTATATTAAACAACTCTTTGCCACGCTCACCTCGAGCATCTAAGCCAGAGGTGTGAATGTTGTTCATTTCTGTGGCAACAGTTTGGGCCAGCTTATCAAAGCTGTCCAATGCCGGAGCCAGTACCTGATTACGTAGCTGAATAAGGCCGCCAAGTACACCGCCGGTCGCAGAGCTTACCGAACGGCTGTCGCCATTGGGCTCAGAAATGAGGTCCACACGACCTGGATCATTAGCGTAAAACTGGCTGCCAAAAGTTGTCGCGTCGGTGCCCGAAACTGCAACTGTACCCACTGTGCTACCAAGCCTTACATCGACAGCACCACTGGGAAATTCCCGGACACTGAGCTTAGTAATTTGCGAGAGGTCACGCAGCAGTGAATCACGCTGATCTAACAGTGCAGGTGGCTGCATCTCTGTAGACATTTTTTTGTTGAGCTGGGCATTAACAGAAGCCAGCTGCTGAGAAAGATTGTTGAGGCCCGATACCTGCAATTCGATTTTAGTCTGAGTCTCTTGCTCAATATCAGTCAGCTGACTCGATAGCTCTCTAAAACGAGATGCCAGAGCGTCACCGTCGCGCAGAAATACATTACGTAATGATATTGATGCTGGGTCTGTACTGAGTCTGTTGGCCGTGGCAAAAAACTGATCTAGCGCGCCAGACAGGCCAGAGGTTTCTGCACCCATAACATTAACAACGCGATTAGCGTAGTCAATCATCGGCTGCTGACCGGCCAGCTCACTGCCGCTATTGCGCAATGTGCTCTCGGCGAACTCATCATAGGCGCGGGTAATGTTTTCTAACCGTGCACCGGTGCCAATGTAAGTTGTACCCTGTCGGCTAGGAACGCTTTCGACGCTGCTAGAAATCTGACGGGTATAGCCATCGGTATTGAGGTTGGCAATATTATTACTGACCGTCGACAGGGAGGCTCTATAGAGCTGTGCTGCGCTGGCGCCAATGGATAAAATATCACTCATAATTCTGTCCTTTTAATTCCCTGACAACAGTGCCGGGAAGGGCCATAGATTTCGTTGCATCGGCAACAGGCATTGGCATAGCCTGAGTATTTGTCTGCTCATAAGCCTGCATGGCTTTTTCTGCATTAGCTTTACCAGTCACCTGGTGGGCCAACCAATCACCTAAACCAAAGACGCCTTTCTGGGACATAACCTGAGACAGCTCTTCGTGATACATCTGCTCAAAGGTGTCGACAGTGGACGAGCCCATTAGGTCGCTTTTTAAGGGAGCGTTAGCTTCGCGCATCGACTTGAAAACCATCTGTACAAACATGGCCTCAAACTGGCGCCCTACTTCTTGGGCGGCCTCTTCTTGATTATCTTTTGCCCGCGCCTTTAGATCACCAAGGCCTGCGAAATCGAGATAACTCTTTGCTGACAAGCTAACGTTTTCCATTTAGATCACCACTAACTCAGCACGCAGACTGCCAGAAGTTTTTAAAGCTTCTAAAATAGCAATTAACGCAGAGGGAGAGGCACCAACCTGGTTGACCGCATCAACTATCTGACGCAGGTCTACACCGGGCTGAAAGAGAAACATTTTGTTGTTTGGCTCAACTACTTCTATATCAGCATTCTGAATAGGAAGCGTCTCACCATTAGCTAATGGATTTGGCTGACTAACCTCGTTAGTGGCCGAGATACTTACAGAAATAGTGCCATGGGTCACTGCAACTGCAGTCACTTTTACATTGCGGTTAATGACCGCAGTGCCTGTTCTTGAATTGATCACAATGCGGGCTGGAGGCTCGCCAGGAGTCACTTCTAGATTTTCGATCATGCTTAAAAAAGTGACGCGCTGCGACGAATCTAATGGCGCTTGAACCGCAACAGAAACCGCGTCAATGGCGTGGGCAACACCTGGACCAAAGGCTAGATTAATAGCTTCGGTAACGGCACTTGCCGTAGAGAAATCTACTTCGCGAATATTAAGTACAATATGGTCAGACTCGTCGAAAGGAGTTGCTACCATGCGCTCAACCGTCGCTCCATTGGGAATACGACCAGAGGTTGGCACGCCGACTTGAATACTACTACCTGCGGCGTTTGCCGAAATACCTGTGACGGTCATAGCACCCTGAGCCAGTGCATAGGTCTCACCATCGACACCTTTTAACTGAGTCATTACTAGGGTCCCACCGCGCAGAGATTCTGCAACGCCAATGGCAGATACATTGATATCAATGCGCTGACCGGGTTTAGCGAAAGGAGGAAGCTCGGCGGTAATCATAACGGCCGCAACGTTCTCTACCTTTAATTCTTTTTTAGCGTTCTGCGCTGCCAGCGAAGCCATTTGATCGCCAAGATCATAGTCGCTCACTGGGCCATCAACACTGACACCCAGCCCGGACAACATAGTCTTTAGCGCCTGGGCAGTAAGCGGTAAATCTTTACCATCACCAGAACCCTGCAGACCCACAACCAGTCCAAAGCCAACCAGTTTGTTTGTACGTACGCCCGCTACATCGGTTAGATCTTTAATGCGATCTGCACCAGCAACTGGGGCTGTGAGCAGACCGGCAAAAATAACCAGAGCAAGAATAATTGTTTTTAAACGCAACATAATATTATCTCTTCAGTCCGCTTAGAACGGCCAGAATTTGTAAAGTAGTTTGTTGCCCCATGAGGGCGTAGTGGCATTGGCGAGATCGCCAGTACCCTGGTATGAAATCTGTGCATGGGCAACCCGAGTCGACAACACTGTATTGTCTGGCTGAATATCTGCCGGACGAATAATGCCCTTGACGCGAATAAACTCGCTGCCTTCTGTTAGAGCCAGCTGCTTCTCACCAACGATGATTAAGTTGCCGTTTGCTAGCACTTCAACAACCATCGCCGAAATAGAACCAGTTAAGCTAGCTGCTTGCCCTGCAGTGCCGTTGCCATCACTAGTGATAACAGAACCCGTGGTTCTAAGACCAGAGAAAAACCCTCCACCAAAACCTAGCTTGTCGACAATGGTATTTTTTTGCTCGAGACCAATTGCATCATTAGTAGATTCACGGCTAGTCGACACACCGGAGGTGCGCGAAGCCTGAGTCGTTTCATTCAGTATCACGGTGATTAAATCGCCCACTTGAATCTCTGCTGCCTGGTAGCTGCGCAAGTCGCCAAATAGGTCGCGGCCATTGGTAAAAATAGAGCCAGTGGCCAGCTTTGGCTTCTGTGCCGGGATAGGCTGAATAGGAGAAAACTCTGCGCTCGGCATCATTCTCTGCTGACCGGCACAGGCCGACAACAAACTACCCAATACACATACTGTTAATAAACGATTCATGGTCAGTAGTCCGGTTTATAGATTATTGTTGAGGAATCGCAACATGCCGTCTGCCGCAGCGATGGCTTTTGAATTCACTTCATAGGCGCGCTGGGTTTCGATCATATTGACCATTTCTTCTACGACATTTACGTTAGAAGCTTCTAATGTTCCCTGCATTAACATGCCCGCGCCGTCTTCACCGGGGATACTAATAATGGGATCGCCACTTGCCTGAGTTGCACTCATTAGGTTGCGGCCCATGGCCTGCAAACCAGCGTTATTAACAAAGCGCGTTAACTGAATCTGACCGACCTCGGCAGCACCGCCGCCATTGGCTAGCTCTGCTGTCACAGTTCCGTCACGGCCAATAGTGATACTGGCGGTGTTCTGAGGAATGTTGATCGCGGGAACAAGGCCCTCGCCACCAGCGGTTACCAGCTGACCTTCAGCAGACAACTTAAATGAACCATCTCTGGTATAGGCAACGGTGCCATCAGCCTGCTGAATCGCCAGGTAACCATCACCGGTCACAGCAACATCAAGTGCGTTTTCCGTAGTGATCATATTGCCCTGTATATGCAGCTTTTCTGTGGCCATGACTCTGGTACCTGTACCCAGTAGCAAGCCCGTTGGCGACATAGAATTCGCGTCGGTTCTTCCGCCTGCGGGAACAATGTTTTGATACAGCAGGTCTTCAAATACCGCACGGTCTTTCTTAAAACCAGTGGTATTGACGTTAGCCAAGTTGTTCGAAATCACCTGCATGCGTGTCTGCTGTGCAGTGAGTCCGGTTTTTGCAATCCACAATGATGCGTCCATTGTTAGTATCCTTTAGTAGTGAGTCTGTCCGTTAAATCAAAATGATTTACGGCAGTCTCATCATGGTTGATCCGGTTTCATCGACTGATTTAATTTCAGCCAGCATTTTTGTATGGGCTTCAAATGAACGACTAAAATCCATCATTTGAACCATCGCTTGAACTGGGTTGGCATTACTGCCTTCGAGCTGGCCGCTTCTCACTGATACCGGTAGAGGTCCAGTTAAAAAATCAGCGCCGCGTTCTTCTGCGTTCAGTGGTTCAAACAAACCATCTGGTCGTCTCGTCAATGGAGTCTGGCTGGCGTCACGAAGTAACAACTGGCCCAGAGCTTCATCATCTGCAAGAGGATTATTTGGCTGTCGACCATAGACAGTGCCATCAGCCGTTATCTTTACCAAATAGCCCTGGGGCACATTGATAGGACCCTGCTCACCAAGAACAAGATGGCCGGCGGCATTTTCGATTACGCCTGTGGGCGAGACTCGCAGATCACCGCGACGGGTAAAGCCAATCTCACCGTTTTCGGCCTGAACGCCGAGAACCGTTTTATCATTCATCGAGATATCCATGGCATTGCCGGTGGTGATCGACGCGCCTGGCTGAAGCTTGATTACGTCTGACAGTCCGTGGGCAGAGGTATAACGAGTTTCATTACCCGGGCCCTCGAGCTTGACGGCCTGAGATGCCAAGGAGTAGCTTTCTTTAAAACCTGTAGTGGCAACGTTGGCGAGATTATTACTAATCTGTGCGCGGATCGTTGCCTGACTGTTCATGGCACCTAATGAGGTAAACGCTAATCTGTCCATTTCAAATATCTCTTAGTTTTCATATCAGTTTTCTTGTGAATTTATTCGTCAATTTCTTGTTTACTTTTTATATCTGCTTTAGCCGCGGATATTAATAATTGTTTGGGTGAGCGATGAGTTAGTTTCAATCGCCTTGGCATTGGCCTGGAAGTTTCTCTGGGCGCTAATTAATGCAATAAGCTCTGAGGTAAGGTCTACGTTAGAGCCCTCTTTGGCACCGGCGCGAATTCCGCCATAACCTGCACTGGCCGCTTCTGCCATTAAGGCATCACCAGATCCAGAGGTAGCTAAATAATTAGTATCACCAATCTGCCGCAACCCTTCTGGTGTGGTGAAATTTGCCAGAGCTATTTTGCCTAGAGAAATTTGCGAACCATTCGAATAGCTAGCAACCACTAAGCCGTCATTACTGACATTAATATCTACAAGCTCACCTTCTGGTGCGCCATTTTGATTCTGGTTGTTTACTGAAAAGGGAGAGCTGTACTGGGTGGTACCCTTGTAGCTCAATTCAATATCGCCGCCGGTAATGTCGGCACTGGCTAATGCTGCGCTGCTAACAGGAGAAATCATTGCGCCACTGGCATCAAAAGTAAGCTCACCCTTGTCGAGAAAGATGGGTGTCCAGTAGGGAACGTCTGTGGCCGTAAAACCAGCTGCAGATTGAGTCTCTATCCATTTGCCTTCGGCGTCCTGACTGACATAGGTGTCGCCAGCGCCATTAGTGTCTGCGATCAGGTCGATAAAGGTTGATGACTTGCCAAAGGCCGCCGCTAAACCGTCTAAACCCCAGTCAGCATGACCGGCGATTTGAACAAAAGATTTATCGGTTGTCGTAGCGCCAGTGACCAGTAATCCACCAGAGTCTTGGTCAAAAGTCACAGACACACCAGACACAGAGCGCCCGGCTGAATCTGCTAACAGATTAATTTGTGTTTCCATCTCAGCAGTAAACGTAGAGATTGAATACTCCCCAGCTGGCAGAGTAATTTGTTTTGATATTCCGTCGACAACTACGCTCATATTTTGATTAGCGGTGGTCACAGAGAATGCTGTTTTTGGATCTACGGCCATTTGCTTGCCGACCAGTGTTGCAGGCTGTGATGCTTGACCACGAACGCCTGGGACATTACTAATTAATGATGTCTCGGCGGCAACAGCCTGACCAGCAGCGGGCATACCTAACAGCGACTGGCCCAGTGCTGAAGGTGCAGTAATAGCAAGACTAGAGGCATCTCCTGTGGTACCAGAGGAGAGTAAAAATTCACCATTAAGATAGCTGACTGTAATTCCCTGACGCTGGTTATTAGCCGACGTAATCGCTTCACCATTGGGAACCACACCAGATAAAAGCGTATCTGAATCATCGTTGTTTACTGAGGCGAGTAATGTGCCTTTCGATAAAGCAGTCTGAGGATCTAGCCCTAAAACGTCATTTCGCTCTGTGCCTGTGACGCCAGAGCTCAAAAACATAGAGTCTGTTGAATTTCCGGTTTGCTTAAAGCGAAAGCCCTGATTGGCAGCATCGTAGCTCACCTGTAAATCAGAGAAATCATTGGCCGTACCAGCGGTCGCCTGCAGTGCCAGGTTAATGGCATTGCTTAAAGGCTCTGCTGCAGTAATACCCGTGGCATTACCGTTGTAAGTATTTAGTAGCGTCGACATATTGAGATTGGCTGTGGTTTCAACACCAGCATTAGTCACGCGAGTTATTGTCATTGGCTGGCTAGCAGCGGCTGTGAAGTCAAAGTTTTTGCTATCACCAAAGCGATCGTTGATCACGTTGGTTAATTCGAAAGCAATCTCGCTACCAGACATAGCTGTCGTTGAACCCGCTAGATGCTCCAACCCTATAGCAGTACCTGCAGAACCATCGACGCTGAGAGTAAATAGATTTGATAGCGCTGTGCGAGTCATACCCGCAGCACTAAAATCAACACCGCTGCTATTATTGCTGCGATTAAGACCGTCGGCAAATACTGTACCAGCAGCGACACCAAAGTTGACGTTAGCTGCTTTGGACGCTGTGGGAGTAGTCAGATTATCGTAGGAATATTTTTTGTACGTGGCGCCAGCAACAACCATAAATTCTTGGGGGTTGGCACTAGTGGCTTGCAACTCTGCAAGAACCGAGCGAGATTTTACTTCGCCATATTTATTTATAAAGTACTCATCGCCTGATTTAGTAGAGGCGTGAATTAACTGGGAGTCGACTGGCTGATCATCAATATAAACATGAGTCTGCCACTTGTTTAGGGGGTTAGCCGCTGAAGCATTGGCTGTCTTTGTGTAATAGACAGTTGCCAGGTGGCTGTCGCCCGAGGCGCCATAAACAGTAATAGATGTACTCTTATTATAGGTAGTAGCGTCTGCAACATTAAATGGCGCAGTAATCACCGGGGAATCTGAGGGTAGGTTTAAGCCCAGATCAACTTCGGTGGTTTCTTTAAATTCGGCGATGGTCTGACGAGGAATAGTTAGGGGGGTACCCTCTTTATTAAAATCAACTTTGTCGGTGGAGTCGACGGGGAATGCCACGAGGTTTTGCCCCGAGCTGTCCACAACCTTACTATTCTGGTCGAGCATAAAGCTACCGTTACGGGTATAAACCAAGCTGCCATCTTTGGCAAGCAAAGGGAAAAATCCATCGCCTGTAATAGCAAGGTCTAATGAATTAGCCGAGAATTCGATACTGCCCTGAGTAAACTCCTGGGTAACATCTTTAAGGGCTACGCCGAGGCCAACAACACTGGTGGCTATCTGCATCGGTGAAGAAGCAAAGATATCGCCAAAGTCTGCGTCGGACCGCTTAAAGCTCGAGGTTCCGCTGTTGGCAATATTATTTGCCGTGACAGACAGTTCTTTCGATGCTGCGTTTAAGCCTGTTAATGATGTGTAAAATGACATTCTCTATTTCCCTTTTTGCTTTTGTGTTTTTGCTTTTCTATTTCTTAAAACTCTTTGTCGCATCCCTCAGCATTAAATGCCGATACGCTCAACAGCTGCGAGAGAGATAAATTCTCCATCACCTACTTCTAACGATAGCTGCTGGCTCTGCGGATCCCACTTAACACTTTTAACCTGAGCCATTGTTGTTACTGGGGCAGTTTCTATCTTGCCGTTGCGAACAATATTAGCGGTCATTAAATAGTCGCCCCTAGGAACTGGCTCACCATAGTTGTTGCGGCCGTTCCAATTAACATCGACGCGCCCAGGCATTTGGCCACCTTGGGTTTCACGGAAAACTAGGTCGCCCGTTTTTGGGTCATAAACACTGACAATTAATTCATCAGCACCATTTACAAGATCGACAGACCCCGATGACATAGCGGCATTACCGCCTTCAAAAAAGCCGCCTTCAACAGCAACTTTTTTGCCGACTAAATTGGCACCAGCCATCATCTGATCCTGGCGCATGCCTGCGGCCATATTCTCGAGAGAGGCCTGCATACCTTTAATACCTTCTACCGAAGAGAACTGCGCCAACTGAGAAACAAAGGCTTCGTTGTCCATTGGGTCCAGGGGGTTTTGATTGGTCAACTGAGTGGTTAGCAGCGTCAAAAACGCGTCTCGACCAAGCTCTTCATCACCTGTAGCGCTCGCTATTTGCTGATCGGCGTACTGGTCAGTAGTTAAATAGCTAGTGGCTGTCATTGCATCTACCATGGGAATTCTCCTTATACCTTGGTCAGGTCAAGCGTGCGCATCATTAGCTCGCGCGCTGTATTAATCACTTCAACATTGTTTTGGTAGCTTCGCGCCGAAGACATCATGTCGACCATCTCGGTTACTTCTTCAACATTGGATAAATAGATAAAGCCTTCGTCATCTGACTTGGGGTTACCCGGGTCATAAATGCGTCGGTGCGGTGTTGTGTCGTCTGCCATGCCTGATACCTTGACGCCGCCTACATGCTCTGCGCCCTGGTTGGTTTGCGCCTCTGTTAGCAGAGCCTCAAACACAGGCCGCTTGGCCTTGTAAGCCTCTTCAGGGCTGCTGGCGATAGTGCTGGCGTTGGCCATGTTGGACGCAGTGGTGTTCATGCGAATCATCTGGGCGTTTAGTGCTGTGCCTGCGATACCAAAAATATTACTAATAGACATCTTAATTAATCTCCTCGCAGGGCTTTACGCACCGCACTCATGTCGCCTTCTAAAAAGCGCAGCGTCGCTTGATACTCTGCTGCTGCCTTACCGTACTTAGCCTGTTCAACACTCAGTTCCACTGTGTTGCCGTCGGCAGAGGTGTTGTAGGGGATGGTGTAAACCATGTCGCCCTGACCCATGGAACTGTTTGATTTGATATGCATTGACTGGGTTGTCTTTAACGAATGGTTAAACTGGGTCTCGTTGAGCACTGCCTTAAAATCAAGGTCCCTTGCTTTAAACTTGGGAGTGTCAGAGTTGGCGATATTGCGAGCAATAATCTCCATACGCTGTCCCCTTAGGTCCAGAGCCTGTTCGTGAATGCCAAAAGCTGAGTCGAATAATTTCATATCAGTTCCGTTAAAGTTTTTAACTCTTATGCCGATGTTTCCTTTACTTAGAAAATCACCGCGAATACCTCGGTTAATGCAAAACAGGTGCCAACTTGGCGGCAATGGCCACATTTGACCATTAAGGCCATATTAAACAATGGCTTACGATTTCTGTAAATTTGACTAAAAAGGTCGATTGCCGCTTTTCCGGCAGTTTTTTGCCGCTGTTATTTGCCGCTATGTCAGTATTGCGTCACCCAGTGTTGTGGCCCATACTCGGCCTATGCATAAGCCTATAATTTTTGTTTTAGCCCTCTTAGCCGCCAGTCTTAGCTTTGGCCAAAACATGCAGCCATTAACGGCCAACAAACAGCTGCTTATCAGCCAGGCTCAGAACTGGCTGTCCCAGCAAACAGGCGTGCCTGCGGAGCAGATTGAGATCGCAGCTATTGACCGAAGGCTGCGGGTGCCAGACTGCAAGTCTAGGTTTGCTATAACCTTTCCCTATGCCTCAAGCCAGCAGACCATCAAGGTGGAATGCCCCGGTTCAAAATGGCAGATCATTGTTGCCGTTAAAATGCGCAGCAGTGCCCAGGGTTTGGTCTTTGTTCGCGACATGCAGATAAATGAACCCGTTGGTGCGGACGATGTTGAGGTGAAAACATTTGAGCGGCCGATCAAGGGGTTAGTGGCGAGTCGGGAGTCTCTGGATAACCAGAGCCTAGTAAAAGCGGTCACTGCTGGCGATGCAGTACTCAAGAGATATCTTGCCGAAAGTGCGCTGGTGTATAAATTGAATAGAGAAATATTACGCGGAGAAGCAGTTGAGCTCGCGGATATTAGTAAGGTCACCATGAGCCTGCCCCGCACCGCCCCCAACCAGCGCTTCCCAATACGGCTGTTCGATGAGTCTATTGCTGCGCGGGACCTTAGGGCTGGAGCTATTGTGAGTCGGCGAGACCTGAATGTTAGACAGATGGTTATGATGGCCAGTACAGTACTTACCCGAGGACAAAAGCTGTCGCCACAGAATACTGAGCTCAAAGCGTTTTATGGCAAATTGCCCTCTGATGCACTGCTGATGGCATCTGACCTCAAGCAGATGGAGGCTATTCAACGAATCAGAGCCGGTGAGGTGTTGCGCTCTTCCGATGTGCGTCCAATGACTATGGTGCGCAAGGGGGATTCGGTGGTGCTTAACGTGGGTGCAGGGCTTCTAAACATCAGCACGACTATGATTGCACTTGAAGATGGCAAGCTCGACCAACAAATTACCTTGTTAAACCCTGAGTCTAACGGCCAGGTTAGGGCAGTGGTCTCGGGGCCTGGAGAGGCACGGGGGCTATAGTTTTGACTAGGCTCTAAAAAAAGTTAACATAAGCAACTGATTATTTTAACTTTTGGCTATAGATATTTGAATTGGTGCCGATATACTTTATCGATAGGTTACATTTTTAGGTATAAACCTAAAGGAGAGCATGATGACAGATCCAATTTCAGGCCTTGGCCGAGCTCAGGCGCAGATAAATACTGCTTCTGACAAGGCTAAAAACAATCCCGCGGGTGAAGCCGTTACCGCAAAATCCTCTGCCCCAGTTGCCGACGAACTGGTGTTAAGCGATACAGCAAGTACTGCATTGGCTAATGCTGAGTTTGACACGGAAAAGGTTGCCAAGATCAAGGCGGCTATCGAGGCGGGCAGTTACCCCTTGGATCCAGAGCGCATTGCCGAAAGCTTTGCCTCGTTAGAGTCTATGATTGGTGGTAAGTAAGCCGTAACCAATAGCAGCACTAATAAGTAGTGGTAGATATGAACAGCCCTGATACCGAGTACCTCGCACAAACGCGCCACAAAGCGTTGGTTCTGCAGCAGGTGCTGGAAAATGAGTTTCAGGCGCTAAAAGATCAGGACCTCAGCCAATTTGATGAGCTGCAAAAACAAAAGCTAGAGATCCTAACCTTTCTTGCTAGCGAAGATCTTATAGAGAGAATTAAGCTATATACTGAGAGTAATGACCAGTCCGCCGCAAGAGATAACCTTTCGGCTTGGGATGAAATAATGCAGCTGATTAGCGACTGCAAAGATTTGCACCGTCGCAACGAAGTTTTTATAAACCGTAAGTTGGAAACTATTCGCGGTGCCCTGCATAGCATCCAGTCACCAGACCCCCTTAATACTGTCGAAGTCTACGACCGCCTTGGCAAAATTCGCGCCAACCGCAGCCGTCAAAATATGGGCGACGCTTAAACTATTGTTTACGGCCCCTAATTAAAAACCTCATATCAAAATACACTACCTATTTAGGCTTATATCCTTCAGGTTCTAAACCCTTGAGCCAGTAAACCCAAGATAAAACCACAGCTACCGCAACGTACAAGTTTTCTGGGATTTGTTCCTCAAGTTCTAGCTGGCTAAGCAGCGCCAATAGTTGCGGGTCCTCAGCTATATGCACACCCTGCTTTTTTGCCTCGGCAATAATGGCTTCGGCCATATCCCCCTCACCTTTTGCAGTAAGTATAGGTGCGGGATTGGCCCCGTATTCTAGAGCGATAGCTTTTCGTGTAAATTTATAGATCATGTTCTAACATCCACAACCTGGCCTGGGCCTGATAGCTTGGGATCAATGATTGGTCTGCGCGCATCCAGCAACGTTAACTTTGATAGCTCGAGGCCATAGCCTTTTAGCTGATCAACAAGATTTGGAGATGCCGATCGTGCAATATCTACCGTGCCTGGCTGATCCGCCCAGAGTATCATCTCTATCACTTCACTGGCTTTAAGCGTGGTCTTTAACCACAGCTCGCCTAGAGAGTTAGTCTCTGTGTGCAAGTTGATGACCCAGTCCATCTCCCCTTCCTCGCCATAATTAGCCTCGCGCTCTATATGCACAGCCACCGGATTGGCATCAAAAAATGGCAATAGAAAATGGTAAGACACCTCTCTGCTTTGCTGCGCCTGCAAGCCTTCGATTTGGTGACTTTCAATTTCGTCTATGGCCTGGATGAGTTCCGATATGGTGCGGGCTTGGTTGGGAGATGTTATCTTTAGAAGTTTGCGCAAAAACTGTTTCATGTCAAGCCGCGCCGCGCCCTGCTGCATCAGCAGAAACTCACCAAATAGGCCTGAATTCA
>CAJJAO010000014.1 GCA_905182265.1 gamma proteobacterium HTCC2207
GCGATATCACCGGCCGCAATACCTGCACTGCTAATTGCACCTGATATGGCTAACTCAAGTGCTTTAGATTTAGAAAGGTCCGGGCGCTCTGAAACAAGTTTTTCTTTAACATCTGAATAGCCATGCAGGTAAATCCATTGGCCTGGGTCGATACCCAGCTCCTTGGCATAACCAACACTGGTCAGAATTAAGGTCGAGGCTTGGTTTACTCCATCCTGTGCGATATGCCATTTAAGGTAGGGGTCGCAGATAGGGTAATTATCTTTTGACGCTGTAGCCAAAAACTCCGCAGACTTGGCTTGGGGATACTGAGAATAGGGGTTTTGCTGTGCCGTTTTAGACAGGCCAGCGCAGATGCCCCCCATATAATTCAGGTATTGCGCTTTAGACATACCCAAACGTGCCCGCAATGCCTGTTCCATTGCTGCGTAGGTCTGCGGTGGCAGGCCCATTCCGTTAACCATTTCATACATGGATATGAAGTCAGTCTGGGCGCCCCGCTCTTCTATATCGGCATCGGCTTCCGATGACCAATCGAGAGCAAGCTGTTTCTTTAAGGCAGTTTTAAGAGTGGCTAACGCTTCACCGCCGGTAATCATCGCCATACGGATATCACCACGGGCGATGTCCTCAGATAACTCGTTCACCAGCGATTGCGGCTGCTCGCCACCAGCCGTTGAGTAAATGGTTTTTTTAGGGCTTATAGATGCAGCTTCGATAACAGCAGCCGGAAAGTTCTTGGCCTTGCCAAAGGGGTCAAAAGGTGTGCGCAAGGAATCCGTAAACGCCCTCACCACGGCCAAGGTATCGAGCTTGCCAATGAGGTCACTCAGCCCAGCATCCGCCTGAGCGCGCTTAATAGATTCTGTTATTAAGCCTAGGGGGCTAGGCGCTTGGTTTAGGTCACTGCCATCCCAGTGCTCCACGACCTGCCCAACGCCGACAATAATCGGCAAACTGTCTTCATTATTCATATCAAAAAAAGCTCTCTCTAATCTTAAATCGACATTACCAACAAAGCCCTCAAATCAAAAGCAAAGTACTTTGCATTTTGCTTTTGGCATTTTGATTTAATAGGCCTGAAAGGCCATTGGCTTGCAACCTTGACAGCAAATGCCAAGTGCTTTACTTTTTGCCCTATGCTAAATCCAATTGACTACTCGATCTCAAAATTCACCGCCTTCACCGATGACAGCACCCTGACTCAAATACGGAGTGTTGCTGAAGCCGTTTATTTTAAAAAAGGTGAACTCATTGAAATTCGCGGAAAGCCTGCCGACCATATTTTTCTTATTGATCAGGGCCTAGTGCAACTGGGAATCAATGGCATAGACGGCTCGCAGTTCAACCTTGCGCGGCTCGGCCCAGGCCATACTTTTGGAGAACCCTCCTATTTTCTCAACTGCAATGTCATCTATGACGCAACTGCCGAAAGCGATGTGCTTTTACAAAAGCTATCAAGGGCAAACATTGATCACTTGATGACTAGCTCCCTGAGTTTTTCAAAGGCATTGATGGCCGTATCATGCATGCGCATACAGACCATGCTGTCTTATATCGGAGATACCCTTGGCATGCCTCTCTTAGCTCGGGTCGCCAAGCAAATACTGAGTGTCAGCGAAGGTGTAGATAATGCGGATATTATCAATTTGAGACAGGTTGACCTTGCTCACTCACTGGGGGTTTCTCGTGTTTCTATTGGCAAGGCTCTAAAGGAGTTGTCTGCGCAGGAGTTGATTATTATTGGATATGGGAAGCTAGAGATTTTATCCCGTGGGGGGTTGATTGAGACTGTTCAAAGGGGTGGGCGGGAGTTGTAGGCTTTATGTTCGAAATCCTGCCGTTCCGACGGTTAAACAAAAAAGGCCACCTTTAAGGTGGCCTTTTTTGTTTAATTGGTCGGGACGGCAGGATTTGAACCTGCGACCACTACACCCCCAGTGTAGTGCGCTACCAGGCTGCGCTACGCCCCGATTTGAGAGGCGCAATCATACAGATTGGGCCTTTTAATGCAACAGTTTGTGTTGGGGTGGCTGTCTTCTTTAAAAGACTTATCCCAAAGCGTCTAAAATATCTTCGAGCTCTGTGATGGTTTGATCGAGGAGTTGCTTGTAGGGAGTCTCCTCTTTCTTGGTTGACTCACCTTCGAGTCGCTGACGGGCACCGCCAATAGTAAAGCCATGTTCGTACAGTAAGGAGCGGATCTGGCGAATTAACACCACATCTTGGCGCTGATAATAGCGACGGTTGCCACGGCGTTTAACCGGGCTGAGGCTGGGGAATTCTTGTTCCCAGTAGCGTAGAACATGGGGCTTAACCGCGCACAACTCGCTGACTTCACCAATGGTGAAATAGCGCTTTCCAGGAATCGTTGGAAGTTGGTTGTTGTTACTTGGTTCCAGCATAGCTCTCTACTCGTGCCTTCAACTTTTGACCAGGTTTGAATGTAACTACTCTGCGTGCAGAAATGGGGATGTCTTCACCGGTTTTTGGGTTTCTGCCTGGGCGGCTGCTTTTATCGCGAAGTTCAAAATTACCAAACCCCGAAAGCTTTACCTGATCATTACTTTCAAGAGCGGCACAGATTTCACTGTAAAACATCTCGACAATCTCTTTGGCTTCTCTCTTATTGAGGCCAAGTTCATCGAACAGCATTTCCGCTAAATCAGCTTTGGTCAACGCACCCATTTACTAAATATCCAAATTCAAACTCTAAGGTAGTGCTCTAAGTTCGATCGTGTTTTGATCAGCCCCTGAGTTCAGCCTTAAATTGTTTGTTGAGTTCTGCGACAACTCGATCTATCGCGTGGTTTATTTCTTCGTCGGTAAGAGTGCGTGAACTATGCTGAAACGTCAAGCCTAGCGCAATACTTTTTCCTTTGTTTTCAACATCTTTGCTGTGATACACGTCAAACAACTTTAAATTAGTAAGCTGTTCTCCGGCCACTGCAGTGGCGGCACTGGTCAAGTCAGACGCATGAACCGAATTGTCGACAAAAAACGCTAAATCGCGCTTAACTTCGGGGAACTTGCTTACTTCTTCGAACTTTGGCAGCCTGCTGGGCGCAATTTTAGCAACATCCACATGAAACAGATAAACCGCTGTATTTAGGCCTAAATCCGCCTGGATTTTGGGGTGCAACTGCCCTACCCAACCAACTTGTTCATCGTTGCGCATCAAGGCAGCAGACTGCCCTGGATGCAATGCTGGGTGCTGTTTTGCCTGAAATACAAACTCTTGGGCCAAACCCGTGTAGGCCAACAAGCCCTCAAGGTCGCCCTTAATGTCGTAGAAATCGACTTTGTCTTTAGTCCCTGTCCAGCCACCTGGCGTCCGTGAACCACAGATCAAACCGGCCAAGGCCATATTTTGCTCTAAACCCAGTACTAAGCTCTTATCCTGCTTGGCAGCCGGAACAAAACACTGGCCTGCCTCAAAGATTCGTACACGGCTCTGCTGACGATTCAGGTTGTAGACTGCGGTGCTTAGCAGGCCAGCCCAAAGACTGGTGCGCATTACCGCCATGTCTGCTGAAATAGGGTTAGCCAGAGCAATGGGCTGTATCTCTGGGTCAATCATCTTCTGCAAGCTTGGATCAACAAAGCTGTACGTCACGGCCTCTTGATAGCCGCTGGCAACCAAATGGTTCCTAAAGGCCGGCAAGCCTTGGATGGTTTCCGGGTTGGCCTGTAATTCCAATGCCATAGACGGAGTTGAGGTCGGCAGATTGTTGTAGCCATAGATTCGCGCTACCTCTTCAATCAGATCCTGCTCAATCTCTAAATCAAAGCGCCAGCTCGGGGCAATCCAAGTAGAGCCCTCTTCGTTACGCTCTACCGAGGTTAAGCCTAGACGCACCAACATGTCATCAACATCGGCAGCGCTAATAGAAACGCCAAGCTGCTGTGCCAAACGCTTGTTGCGCAGGGTAATAGTAGCCGCCACTGGCAAATGGGCAGCAGACTCAACAACCGAAACAGGGCCGGCGCTACCACCGCATATCTCTAGCATTAACGCTGTAGCGCGCTCAATGGCTGCGACCTGAAGGCCTGAGTCGACCCCACGCTCAAAGCGATGGGAAGAGTCGGTGTGCTTGCCATAGTTACGAGCCTTGCCCGCAATCGCCAAGGGGTTAAACCAGGCGCTTTCAAAAAGGATATCTGTGGTGGTGTCGCCAACCGCAGATTCGTCACCGCCCATAATGCCTGCCATGGCCAGTGCTTTGCTTTGGTCAGCAATAACGAGGGTTGCCGTATCTACAGTTACCTCTGAGCCATCAAGTAGCTTTAATGTCTCATCCTGCCCCATGCGAACTACAATATCTCCATCAATCTTAGACAGATCAAAGGCATGCATAGGCTGGCCTAACTCAAGCAGCACATAATTGGTGATATCAACCGCTGGACCTAAGCTTCTGACGCCACTGCGACGCAATTTTTCCTGCATCCACTGAGGAGTTGGCTGGCTGAGGTCGAGACCACGAATCACGCGGCCCACATAACGCGCACAGCCTTCTGGCGCTTGCAGGGACACATTTACAGTATCATCAATAGTCGCAGCCACAGGGGCACAGGCTTGCTTTGTGACGGCTTCTTGATTGAGCACGCCTACTTCTCTGGCCAAACCACGAATGCTTAGGCAGTCGCCGCGATTGGGCGTCAGGTCGACCTCAATGATATTGTCATTAATATCTAGGTATTCAATAAGGTCCGAACCCACTGGCGCATCTGCTGGTAGCTCCCACAGGCCCGCATCATCGTCACCGAGCTCTAATTCAGTCTGGGCGCACAGCATGCCGAAAGACTCAACGCCACGGAGTTTGGCTTTTTTAATATTAAAGTCACCGGGCAGCTTGGCACCTACAATCGCGAAAGGCACTTTAATACCAGCACGGGCATTAGGTGCCCCGCAAACTACCTGAGCAGTCTCACCACCACCGGCGACCTGACAGACGCGCAACTTGTCGGCATCCGGGTGCTGCTCGATAGACAGTATTTCACCAACAATCACACCAGACATAGCTGGTGCTGCAGGCTCAACGCCATCTACTTCAAGGCCAGCCATAGTCACCTGAGCCACTAAGTCTTCAGTGGACAGGGATGGGTTTACTGATTGTCGTAACCAGGATTCACTAAATTTCATTATTCACCCCAGTCTAAAATTGTTTGAGAAAGCGCAGATCGTTTTCGAAAAACAATCGCAAATCATTAACGCCATAGCGCAACATCGCCAGTCGCTCCACGCCCATGCCAAAGGCAAAGCCCGTGTACTGGTCAGTGTCCACATTACAGCTTTCAAAGACATTGGGGTGCACCATGCCGCAACCCATAACCTCTAGCCAGCCAGTCTGGCTGCATACGCGGCAACCTTCACCGCCACAGTTAGTGCACTGAATATCTACCTCGGCAGAAGGTTCAGTGAACGGAAAATAAGAAGGCCTAAACCTGACAGGCAAGTCCGCTTCAAAGAATGCTTTGAGGAACTGGTCAATCACACCTTTAAGGTCGGCAAAGCTAATATCTTTGTCGACGACCAAACCCTCAACCTGATGAAACATAGGTGTATGGGTTAGGTCAGAGTCACAGCGGTAAACACGACCCGGGCAAATAATGCGGATCGGAGGCTGCTGGTTTTCCATGGTGCGCACCTGAACCGGTGAGGTATGAGTTCGCAACACAGTACTGGGATCAATGTAGAACGTGTCGTGCATGGCACGAGCCGGGTGATGCCCGGGAATATTTAGTGCTTCAAAGTTATGGTAGTCATCTTCAATCTCTGGACCGGTTTCTACGTCATAGCCAATACGACTAAAAAAGGCTTCGATGCGTTCCATGGTTTTGGTTACTGGATGTAGCCCGCCAACATCATCACCACGACCGGGCAATGTGACATCAATGGTTTCGCCAGCTAACTGTGCGTTAAGTGCTGCAGATTCCAACTCAGATTTCTTGTCGTTAATCTGTAGCTGAAGCGCTTGCTTAACCTCATTGATTTTAGCACCGGCTGCCGGTCTCTCCTCGTTAGAGAGAGCGCCAAGACCTTTTAACAAGCCTGTTAGCCTGCCTTTTTTACCAAGGACATCAACACGCAGATCGTCCAGTGCGGACAAATCCGTGGCAGCAGCTATTGCGGCGGCGGCTTCATCGGCAATCTGTTCCAGTTCAATCATTCTGATTCACCACATAACTAAGTTGTGTATCTTATTACTGATAAAAAAATAGGGAAAGAGCACTAGCCCCTTCCCTATTCGATTAGCTTCTTACAAACCTACTATACAAGCAGTCTATATCAGCTGGTAACGCAATCTGACTTTTAAGCTAGGGCGGCTTTGGCAATATTTACTACCGCACCAAATGCTGCTTTATCATGTACGGCCAAATCGGCAAGTACACGACGATCCAGCGCTACACCAGCTTTAGTCAAACCGTTGATCAGTCTGCTGTACGCCAAACCCTCTACACGGGACTGGGCATTAATACGTGCAATCCAGAGACGACGGAAGGTGCGCTTCTTAACACGACGGTCACGGTACGCATACTGGCCCGCTTTAGTCACTGCTTGAACTGCTACACGATAGACGCGGCTACGCGCTCCGTAATAACCTTTGGCTTGCTTTAAAATCTTCTTGTGTCGACGACCCGCTTCAACACCACGTTTTACTCTAGGCATACTATTCTCCTACCAAAATTAGTTAAGTGACTTAAACGTTTCGCAACATGCGTTCGACGCGTGGTTTATCAGCAGCATTTAGCATGCTGGTGCCACGGAGTTGACGCTTGCGCTTCGTTGTCATTTTGGTGAGGATGTGGCTTTTGTGCTGGTGCTTATGCTTATAGCCCGTCGCTGTTTTCTTGAACCGTTTTGCGGCTCCACTGTGTGTCTTACCTTTTGGCATTGCTGTTCTCCAAATTGAGAGTTAATTAATCAAGAAGAGACGCCCGGACAGCCTGCCAAAAAAATTGGGCTGAGCGCGGGTCGTAGGGATACATCTTCTTGTACTTCTGGTTGTTGCTCTTTGTTACTGCTTGATACTTACTACTTACTAAATAAGCAGCACTTACTACTTTTAATTCTTTATTTCTTTTTACTGCGCGGTGCCAAGACCATAATCATCTGACGACCTTCCATCTTGGGGAACTGCTCTACTTGAGCCAGCTCGGCCAGATCTGCTTCAATGCGCTTCATCATGTCCATACCCAACTGCTGGTGGGCCATTTCACGACCGCGAAAACGCAGACTGATCTTAGCTTTGTCTCCGTTTTCCAAAAACCGAATCAGATTGCGTAACTTAATTTCATAGTCACCCTGATCAGTTCCTGGTCTAAATTTCATTTCCTTTACTTGTGTCTGCTTCTGCTTTTTCTTTTGCAGAGCCACTTTCTTCTTAATATCAAAGACGTGTTTACCGTAATCCATGATCTTGCACACAGGAGGCGCGGCATCTGGTGAAATCTCTACCAGATCCATTGTCTCTTTTTGCGCAGCTCCAAGAGCTTCCTCAAGGCTAACTACACCGACCTGAGAACCGTCAGATGCGACCAATCGAACTTCGGGGGACGTTATATCGTCGTTAAGACGCGCCCGCTTGCTGTCTTTTTTAATAAGCTTTACTCCGTTTCATTAACACAAGTACGCCCGCGTTTGCCCACTTCCTCGGAAAACATAGAAATAACCTGTTCTAATGGCATGCTGCCAAGGTCTTTTCCGTCTCGAGTTCGGACCGCCACAGAGCGCGATTCAATTTCATTGTCACCGACTACAAGAAGGTACGGAACCCGTTGCATCGAGTGACCGCGGATTTTAAAGCCGATCTTCTCGTTTCTCAAGTCACAATTGACTCTAAATCCCTTATTTTGCAATGATTTAGCAACTTCTTGGGCATATTCGGCTTGAGAGTCGGTAATATTCATCACAACGGCCTGATCTGGGGCTAACCAGAATGGAAACGCGCCTTCGTATTGTTCGATCAAAATACCGATAAAACGCTCAAAAGAACCCAAAATTGCACGGTGTAACATCACCGGAACTTTGCGACTTCCGTCTTCAGCGACATATTGTGCGTCAAGTCGGCCAGGCATCGAGAAATCCACCTGAATTGTGCCCAATTGCCAGACACGACCAATACAGTCTTTCAGAGAAAACTCAATCTTGGGGCCATAAAAGGCACCCTCTCCCGGCAGCAGTTGCCAAGGTAACTCTTTCGCATCCAAAGCCTGACCCAGCGCTTCTTCGGCACGATCCCAATCTTCATCAGAACCAACACGCTGTTCAGGGCGAGTCGACAGGCGATAAATAATTTCATCAAAGCCAAAATCAGCGTAGACCTCATGCAAGAAGTCGATAAATTCGGCGACCTGCGGCTGAATCTGCTCTTCAGTACAGAAAATATGGCCATCGTCCTGAGTAAACGATCGCACTCGCATAATGCCGTGGAGAGAACCGGAAGGCTCGTTGCGGTGACAGGAGCCAAACTCAGCAAGCTTTAGTGGCAAGTCTCTGTAACTTTTTAAGCCCTGATTAAACACCTGCACATGGCAGGGGCAATTCATCGGCTTAATGGCATAATTGCGGTCTTCTGTGGTGACCGTAAACATGTCGTCACCAAATTTGTCTGCATGGCCCGACTTTTCCCATAGGCTAAAGTCCACAACCTGAGGGGTCTTAATCTCTTGGTAGCCCTGCTCAATTTGCTTGTCGCGCATAAAGGCTTCAATGGTCTTATAGATGCTCCAGCCTTTTTGGTGCCAAAAAATAGAACCAGGCGCCTCTTCCTGCATATGGTAGAGATCTAGCTTTTTGCCGATCTTACGATGGTCACGTTTTTCGGCTTCGGCCATACGGTTAATATAGGCCTTGAGCTCTTTTTTGTTGCTCCAGGCAGTGCCGTAAATACGCTGCAACATCTCGTTGTTACTGTCGCCACGCCAGTAAGCACCGGCAACCTTAGTCAACTTAAACGCCGACAGCTTGCCAGTCGAGGGCACATGAGGGCCCCGACATAGGTCAATAAAGTCACCCTGGCGATACAGGCCAATCGCCTGATCAGCGGGAATGCTGGCAATAATCTCTGCCTTGTAGGCTTCGCCAATACCTTTAAAGAACTCAACCGCTTCATCGCGATCCCATTCTTCCCGTGCAATAGGCAGGTCTTCACTCGACAACTCCGCCATACGCTTTTCGATAAGCTCTAAGTCTTCTGGCGTAAACGCCCGTTCAAAGGCAAAGTCATAGTAAAAACCATCTTCAATCACCGGGCCAATAGTCACCTGCGCTGAAGGAAATAACTGCTTAACGGCCATAGCCAACAAGTGAGCTGACGAATGACGGATAATGTCCAGCGCCTCATCAGAGCGGTCGGTCACGATAGACAGAGTCGCATCTTTGCTGATGATAGTGGATGCATCGACCACTTCGCCGTCAACCACACCAGCTAGGGTCGCTTTGGCTAAACCGGCGCCAATATCAGCAGCCACGTCGGCAACAGAAACAGGATTATCGAAAACACGTTGAGAACCATCAGGGAGAGTAATTGCAGGCATTATGTTGTCCTTGTCAGTGGTGACCTATACCAGAGGCCACATGAGTTAATTTATAAGTCGGGCATTTTACCCTGTACAGCCCTAGATACAAGCCTTTCCAGCGATTGAGATAGGTTACAATGCGCAACATCTAATCTGATGAGTTTAACCATTCCGTGAAAATCTACGTCGACGCCGATGCCTGCCCCACCGTCATCAAAGATATCCTCTACCGCGTCTCACAACGCACAGGGATCGAGGTTGTTCTGGTAGCCAACCAACCCCTCTCAATCCCCAGAATTCCGACTGTGCGCAGCATTCTGGTCAGCCAGGGCTTTGATGTGGCCGACGACCATATTGTTGAGTTGGTAGAAGCAGATGATTTGGTGATAACCGCCGATATTCCATTGGCCGCCGAGGTGATTGATAAGGGTGGCAAAGCGCTAAACCCGAGAGGCGAGCTATATACCAAGGCCAATATAAAGGCGCGGCTGAATATACGGGATTTTATGGACAGTATGCGCAACAGTGGTGTTCAGGTGGGTGGTGGGCCCCCACCGCTTAATCAGAAAGATAGGATGGAATTTGCTAACGCGCTGGATAAGTATTTGGCGAGGTTTGGTTAAAAAGACTAGAGCGAGGCTTTATCCATTTTAAATTCTATTGACTGATAAAACGACTGGGCGTCTTCGTGGTTTTTACTTGAAATAAAGAATCTAATATCTTGTGCCTGTATCGACTTCTTCAAGACAGTTAACGCCTCAAGCACAGGCGCGATAGCGTCCAGTGCCTTGACTTGTTATGCCTTGGCTGGTTGTTGGCATATTTTTGGAGCCGCTGCATATAAGCACGTGTAATGCGATAAACCCTGCATTATCTCAAGGCTTGTAGAAGCTGGAATGGTGGCTTTCAAGTAGTTGGCCATTTCTATAGGGGACCAATTATCATTTGATCCATGCCATAGGTGGGTAGTGGTATTACATTTGAAAATAGATTCTTTCCAAGGGGTTACATATTGATTGATCTCTCTTATGTATCCCTTCACGTTAAGATTGAAACAATGTGATAGAAGAGGAGTAGCGTACTCAATAAATTCTGGAGTTCTAGATAGCTCTCTATCTTTACCTGCTGCGCTAGCAAACAACATTTTGAATAATACACTGGGAAGTAGCTTTGCAGGTAAAGCTTGCCAGTACGATAGTAGAGTAAATACAGCTGAATGTTTCATCGCCAACAAAAATACCATCTTGCCAGCCATTCCATCTAGAAAGTCTGCGGCATCAAGTGGCGCGGCGGCTGATATAAGGTGAATAATACGAACACTGCCCTGTAAATAAAGGCTAGTTTCAAGTGCCGCATGACATCCAATGGAAAAACCAATTAGATCAACTTGCTCACCATTAGCTTTGTCTAAAATAACGTCTGCCAACTTTTTATAGTAAGCCTGATTCTTTATTGATGAACTAATAGAAAAACGATCATAACAAACTATATTTAAATTGTTTTCTTTAGCATACCTGTCAAATATAGAACATTCCTCAGGTGAGCCTGGCACACCGTGAAAATAAATTACGAGATTACCTTCTGGATTCCCATACTCTACGAACTTCAATTTACTCTCCATTGGGCATAACGCCTTTATAACCGGCAGCCGTGCGCGAAGCGCGCTTTAGGCTGTCCAGCCACGCAGTGGCGATGGTTGATAAACTTGTTAAATGCTTGCCTCGGCATACTTACCATTTACCTTAAATGTTGCTTCAACTGAGCGAATGGCAGCCCAAAATATTATTACGGCAAGGATGATATTGTTGCCGCCTTCTGCTTGTATACCCAAACGATTGAGCACGGTCATGTATGTGGCAAAACAAGCAATGACAAATAGAAATACAGCGGCCACTCGTGAATTCCATTTGAGCATTATTCCAGCCAGCACAGCATATAGCGCTGCATCTATCATTAAGCTTGGGGCAATGAAATAACCAAGACCTGCTTGGATTACAGCAACGGTGAAAAACCCCTTTGCACAATCATTGATAGTTTTAAGTGCGTCATCTCTAGATTCAATCCTAGCGAACATTCCTTTCTTCTTTTCTTTCTCATCAGCTTCCATGGAGACCTCCTTATTATTTTGACATTTAACGCTTAAATTTGCGATTCATTGCGAGTGCGCGAGTAATGAATCCGCAACATTTTCTGGTTAGGCTTCAATTTCAGCGAACAGTTTGTCATAAGCATTATTCATCCTCGCTATGTTCTCATTTAGAGCATTTACAAATATCTCTGAATCACCATCATTTTCAAGCTCTCTACGTAACGCAATAGTCATAGGTGGTATTAATGATAGCAAACGGCTATGTTCAGAAATACACTTTTTGGAAAATTCAGTATGCAGAGGCTCCAAAGTTAATTTTTCTTTCTCGAGATATTTCGAATTATCTTTGACAATATTCTCTTGAGTATCATAAGTTTTATTTAAATACTTAAATGTCGCTTGGTCACTTCTACCTTGAAGATTGAATTCCTTCATCATTGATAATATTCGGTTTTTTTCTGCATTAGCGAAACCAATTGTTTCTTGATAGATTTCAATAGCCTTCTTATGATCTAATAAAACAGCTCTAGATTTTATGAGGTGAAGAAACACTTCTGCCGTTTCTGCTGAATATTTCAAAATTTCAGCAACAGAGCTTTCTTTTGCTGCCAAATATGATTTTGCGACTATCCCTCCATGACTTTCCATTTCACGATGTATTTCTTTTTGTGAAAAATCTAAGTTCATTAGTTTAGGAATAACTCCTAATACATCGGCAAATGAACTTGCGACATTTAGAAATACTTCTTTCTTAAGAGCTAATTTTTGTGCAGACTTAAATTTTTCTTTCTCATATTCAAGTACAGCTTCTTGCCTTCTTTCGTTCCCTCTATTGGTCAAAAAAACACCAAAAATAGTAAGGCATGATGCAATGACAGCACTCCAAATAACATTTGGAACTTTAGCAATCCAGATAATCAACAGCTCCATAATATAAGTCCTTTTGTTGCCTAACGCCGCTAGCAACTGCCGGAATAAGATGGCTTGGCTTTTTGCGTCTTTTGCAAAAACTAAGACAGCTTATGGAGGTCAGATTGCCTAGCCTTGTTAAGCACTGAACCTCTCCGACAGCGATTTACATTGAGGCAACGAAAACTCTTTTGCCCATTTTATTGATTTTTGTACCTCTGGCTCATGGCGCTCCAAAGCCTCTTTTGACCAATATTGCCTAGGTGCACCTATTGGCAAATTGTCAATTTCTGAAGCTACTGCGACGAAAGCTATGAAATCCTGATCATCTTCCGGTACTTCAACTTCAAATCGGAGCGACGATAGTTCAATGGCACCTTCGAGATAGTGAATAGAGCCATCAAGCATTCCTGATGCAAGCTCAGCAACTCTACTTCTTTTTTTCTCGACGTACTCTTCGTGGCTCATTTTCATAGGGTGCTCAATATTTTTATAACGGGCGGACTGCGAAACAGGCCGTCCAGCACGAAGTGCGATCGTTGATAAACTTGTTATGCCTTTTGTGAAGCATGACTTTCCAATTTATCTGCCAATTTATAGTTGGCCTCTGGTTTGGACTACAAGAATTAGCGGGCCACTACATAAGACACTTTAATACGAGAAATCCCCACCTCTTATATGAAAATCAGCAATTGATTGAAGCGAGTGCTCTGTACAATTTATAAGATAATTCCAGAGGGTTTTGAGATATAACAATTTTACTAAAAAGACCCATTCCGGCGATTACCACTCTCTTGATATCCTTGGGAACTCAGCAACGAAAGGTCTATTGATTATTACAAAAATGGGATTAACTCCCCGCGACCAAAATAATATTTCTGTACACAAGAGAACCAGCAAAATGGCTCAAGTTATGCTCTTGATAATATAATTTTATCCTTGGATTCCCAAAGGCTTAGAGGAAGCTTCTGAGGTAAAGAGAAGGTTTCTATTGATATAGACATTTGACGGGTCGTCCCCGCCCAGTGACGCTGTTTATGAACAAAGCTTAGTTAAAATATTTGAGTGACTAAGAATCTAAACGTCCAACAACCGCCCAATCTGCGCCGCCGTAAAAGGCCAGTCTTTTTCCCGACCGTCTTCCATGGCAACCACTGGAATACGAATTCCATACTGTGCCTGTAGTACGGCATCAGTCTGAATATTTACTTCCACTAGCTGCATATCTGCCCCAGTAACTAAGGGGTAGAGTATAGCTTTGGCCTGCTCACAAAGGTGGCAGTTGGGGCCGGTATAGATTGTGATTTTGCGGCTGCTCATAAGATGACCACCTTAAACCAACTCGCGATAATCAAGGCCAGCGCTAACGAAGTGCGTGAATATCTCATGGACTTGGGTATTTGAAAGCGCCATTAAATTATCGCCAACGGTGAGCTCAAAATAGGATTCTTGGGGGTTCCCCTTTTCTGCAACAGCAATACGATTAAACAACCTGAACCCATACTTAGCTTCTATCTCATCTCGCAGCTTAGTAGCCACCTCGGCTGAAAACGGCAGATAGACATGGACCATATTTACCTGGGGTTCTTTCGGTAAAAATCGCAACTGGGGAATATCACTTAAGGCCTTAACAAGAGACTGCGCGCGTTGGCGATAGGCCGGCTGCTTGGCTAAGCTCTCATCAAACAACATCGCTGCCGAGGCAACCTGCGGCGCGAGGGTAAAAATAGTGCCGCCCGCACGTCTTTGCCATAGCTTGGCCTGAGCGATAAAATCTTCAGAGCCCAATAACATGGCGCCAGACAATGCGCCTATGCCCTTATAAAAAGACACGTACACAGAATCAAAACCGGCACATATTTCACTGAAATCACGTTCATAGAAACACTGGGCTTCCCAAAGTCTGGCGCCATCTAGGTGTAGGCGTAGGCCCTTTTCTTTTGCGGTGACCTTGAGTTCATTGAGTTCTTCCCAACTAGGCAACTGTCCGCCCGCTTCTCTTATGGGTAACTCCACCAACAGAGCCGCTATATTTTCGTCAATCTGTTTAATGTCCTTGGCTAGCAGGGGTGAATATTTGGGCCCAACTAAGGTGCCTCGTAAACCGTAAAGGTTCGAGTAAGCATGCTCTTCGTGGATTTCTAAATGGCTGGTTGGGTGCATGGCAAAATGCGGGGAGTCGGCTTCATCACACCAGATTTTTAGTGCAGCTAGCTGGGCAAGGGTGCCACTGGGCATAAACCTGGCAGTGGGAAAGCCTAGCAATGAGGCAATTTTGGCCTCGAAATCTTCGATAAGACTGCCGGTGCCATAGTTATCAAACTGGATACTATGCTGTTCGCACCAATCGGCGATTTGGCGCATAAACATCGCAGGATCTCGTGGGCCACTGCCCGACAATGGCCTGATAGTTTTAGCGATCACTGGGGATACCTGTGGGTCATTAACTGCTTAGCCAAAGTTATCGCGACGAGTAATTACCCAGACATTATGAATCCGAGGGTTGCGTTCAAAATCCATGTCTAACGTCTGGGGAGTAATATTCTCGCAGCTAAACTGGCGCTCTGTTAACTCGTCCATTTTGAACTTGCGAAAGTTATTCGAGAAAATCAACGTGCCACCTGGGGACAATTTAGCCATGGTTGCACGGATTAAATCACCGTGATCTCTCTGCACGTCAAGCACTGTATCCATCTTCTTAGAGTTGGAGAACGTGGGTGGGTCGAGGAAGATAACGTCGTACTGTTCGGTCTCAGTTTCTAGCCACTTTAGGCAGTCCGCCCGCAGCACTTCGTGATGATTAGGGTTTAAGTCATTGAGCTCAAAGTTGCGCCCCGCCCAATCGAGGTAGGTGTTGGACATGTCGATACTGAGGGAGCTTTTAGCGCCAGCCAGTGCAGCCTGCACAGAGGCAGCTGCGGTATAGCAAAACAGGTTAAGAAAGCTTTTACCCTTTACTATATTGGCAATAATCGAACGCACTGGACGGTGATCTAAAAACAGGCCGGTATCCAAATAGTCTGACAGGTTAACTTCAAACTGCGCCCTGCCCTCGTTCACCTCAATAATATCGCTGGCACCTTCACTGGTGCGTTCGTACTGGCTATCGCCCTTTTGGCGGCGGCGCTCTTTGTAATGGGTTTTGCCACGATAGTTAATAGAAAATGCTTTTACCGCCTGTTTGATTTCAGCAAAGCGCTCTCGGGCAACCTTTTCTGAAATGGTATTAGGTGGCGCATATTCTTGCACGTAGACTGACTGATCATAGACATCCACGGCCACGGCATATTCAGGAATATCGGCATCATAAAGTCGGTAACAGCTAATATCGGATTTTTTGCGCCAACCGTCTAAGCGACGCTGATTTTTCTTAAGGCGGTTGAGCACCATAGTGGCGCCTTCGGTCAGCTCCTGAGCTGGTGCAGGCACACTTAAACGCGCGGCAATCTTGGCGGACTTCGAGGTCATGTCCTCGAAGACCAATAATTTGCACGGTATAGTCCCGTTGAACAGATTGTACTGTTTGGTGGGCGTTAGGTCGGTTTCACGGCCTAGGTCCACATTGCCGGTAAATACTGCTGCCTTCCAGCCTTGGAAGTTTTTTTGCAGTACCAGGCCAAGCTTCTGATACAGGGGGATCAGATCATCGATTTCGCCCAGACGCTCGCCATAAGGAGGGTTGGTGAGCAGCAGACCGTGCTCGGCGGTGGGCTTACCAAACTGGTCTAAGGGCTTGTGGGCCAGACGAATATGGTCATCTAGACCGGCGTTTTCGATATTCTGGGTGGTGTACTCAAGTACCCGAGGGTTGGCGTCGTAGCCGCGAATATCTAGCTCAAGGTTTTCTAGCCCCTTAACTTTGCGCTCTTGGGCTTCAGCCACTAAAGAGTCCCAAAGGGCGGGGTCATGCTGTAGCCAATGATGAAAACCATAGCGCTCGCGTAAAATACCTGGGGCTATATCGGCCACCATCATGGCGCCTTCGATAATCAAGGTGCCACTACCGCACATGGGGTCAAGCAAAGCGCCACCCTCTGCCGCGATAGCAGGCCAACCGGCACGCAACAGCAGTGCAACGGCGAGGTTTTCTTTAATCGGTGCACTGCCCTGCCCCGTTCGATAGCCGCGTCGGTGCAAGCTTTCGCCAGAAATATCTAGGGATACAGAAACACGACCTTTGTGCTGACGCACCTGAATGCGAATATCTGGGTTTTTGGGGTCAACATTGGGACGCTCACCTTCAAGGCGACGAATACGGTCGACCACCGCATCTTTGACTCGCTGAGAGCCATACATGGTGTTGTCGATAAGGCGCGAGGTACCAATAAAATCAATGGCAATACTCTGGGCCGAAGAAAAGTGCTTCTCCCAAGGAATATCGTTACATTGTTGATATAGGTCATCTGCCTCGTCGAGCATAAAACTGTGCAGCGGCATTAAAACTCTGTTGGCCAGGCGCGACCAGAGACAGGCGCGATAACCAAGTTCTAGGGAGCCCTCAAAGTGCACGGCGGCAACAGTTTCCTTGACGCCAGTGGCCCCAAGGTCTTGTAGTTCAGTGGCAAGCAGCAGCTCCAACCCCTTTGGGCAGGTGGCTAACCAAGACTGATGATCTGACACAACGCTCACAAATATGACCCTTTGATTACTTCTAGGAATAAAGCGCTCTGTTTATAGACAAACAAAATCTTCGACATAGACGGTAGATTTTGATCAACTGGTACAGGCGCTAAAAGGCGCTCATTCTATCGCTCTTTACAAAACTTTGTTTGATAAAAACTGCTCGTAGCAGCTTTTGTTGCTTAAAGGCAGTTTCCTAGATAAACCCTTAGGAGATGATGTGAAAAAACATAAAAGAGATCAAGACCACCGTTCCTTCGTAAAAGGCTACCAAGCCGCGATTCAACAACGTTCATTGACGACCTGCCCCTATCAAAAAGATTCGATTATGGCGTATCACTGGTCGAGAGGTTGGCGCGAAGGGCGCGAAGATTACTGGAATGGATTTAATCAGGCTTCTTTCCAGCAAAAAGCTGCGAGCTTGTAGCTAAAGTATTAAAAGTTACAGCTTAAAGGCATAGCATTAAATGTATCCCTATTAACGAATGAGCGAAAGCTCAGCTAACAAACTTAAGCGAGAATTTATCTCGCTTCCGGCTCGCATAAAGAACTGAGCCACTAAAAAGGCCGCAACTCATGCGAAGTTGCGGCCTTTTTTTATGGGGTGGTTCTTAATCTATTTGTGCTGCTGCTTTTGGGCTTGAGTATTTTAAGTTTTACGCTTTACAGCTTTATTGTTTTCCACAACAAAGTCTGCAGCTGACCTGAGTTTGTCTTTATTTCTAATCACATCAAAGGGGTCTTTCTCGCCATCGCCGGATTGCTGTTCTGGGTAATCAGAATACAATTGGTCGTGCTGAATATTAGTACCGCTCTTACCTTGAGTCTTAGCCTGTCTGCTTTTTCGGTCGCGACTATTGATTGTGATATACAGAGCGAAACCCAGTATAAAGGCTAGCCACTTAACCAAAAATGACATTCCTAGGTGTTCTGTATCATTATCTAAGTGAGTAAATTCCACAAAGTCTGAGTGCAGCGCCGAGACTACCCAAAAATACAAAAACAAAACAGAGGTAGACACAATCATCAGCCTGTAGCGGTTCCATAGGAAACCCAGCGCCGTTAATCTAAAGATATTTTTAAACATTTAACCGAACCAACTTAGGCCTAACAAAGCCAGCAGCGCAAGAACGCCTTTTTCTTTTATTTCGCCTTTTATCTTGCCTTCTTCCTCTTGCACTACGATCTCTAAGTCGTCGGCACTAAAATCGGCGGCGGTTCTGCCTGCTAGCAGGATACGAGTTTTGGCCCGGGCAATCGCTTTTTCCCGAAGCCTGCCTCTGTACTTCTGCAACCCAGATTTAATCATATCCATAAATACCCAAACTCTCCTTTAAGTACCAACTCTAAATGCCTCTAGACTGGCCCAAGTCCAAGTCCAAGTCCAAGTCCAAGGCCAAGCCCAAAGCCCTAGGACTGCTCTGCTTCCACCGAAGCCTGCACTAGATCTAGCAGCTCTCTTAGAGCCACAGAAATCATGGCAAAGTCAGGCGCTGCGCCACGACGCAAATCTCGCACCATTGACTGCCAGCGGTTAATCAGCGGCTGTTGCTGCACCTGCCAATCCTCAAACGAAGATTGCACATCATTGCCGTCGCCACAAGCGTTTAACAAACAGGCCGTTAGACGGCGGCGCTGGCCTTCCAAGTCGTCCACATAGGACTCCCGGGCAAGATCTTGCCAACGGTTATCTGGCTGCAGGTCTACTATTTTGGACATAAACCAATCCAGGGATAAATACTCCCCCAGAGTGAAGTAAAGTTGCGCCGTCTGTTCTATGGGTTTCTTTTGCTTAATGGCAGTATCTACAATGCCTAGGCTAAGGAAGATACTGTCGGAAGCCGCCAGCCTAGCCCCCAACTCTGGCTCAACCTGCTGGTCTATCAATGCCGCCTTTTCTGCATCCCAAAGTCCAACCCACTCGGCTTGGTCGCGCTTTGGCATATGGTCAATAACCGCCTGCATGGGCTCGGCGAATTGCTCAATAATCAGGCTACAGTCTAAATTAAGTCGTCTATTGCGCAGGAACCAACGAGTTGTGCGGCGCACCAATCGAATCAGCATATGCAGCAGGTCCAGCTGCACAGTGGCGGCCAGTTCTGTGTCGTTCTCAATGTTTTCCCACAGCTTATCGATGCCCAATACATTGATTACCATGGTATAGGCACGAACCACTTCGCCGGCCGATGCACCTGTCGACTCCATCTGTCTAAAGAAGAAGCTAAAGCCCATACGGTCAACTAGGTCATTGGCCAGCTGTGTGGCAATAATTTCATTGCGCAGCTGATGCTCTGCCACAGCTTCGCCATAACGCTCAATGAGCTCTGAGGGGAAACCATTGTGCAAGGATTTTGCCAACCAGGGTTCCGAGAGTAAGTCCGCACCGAGCAACACTTCTTTAAGCATTACCTTGGAATAGCACACCAGCACCGCAATCTCTGGCCTTGTCCACACAGGCTGGTGGCGATTAATACGCTCAGTCAGCTGGTCGTCTGTGGGCAAAAACTCAAGTTCACGGTCCAGTCTGCCGGCCTCTTCAAGCCACAGCATAAAACGCTGATACTCGGCGTGCTGCTGATCACTGCGATGCATGGCCAAGCTGATGGCCTGGGTCTGGCGGGCATTATTATGCAGCACCAACTCACCGACGCTGTCAGTCATAGAGGCGAGGAATACATTGCGCTCTTCCATACCCAGCTGCCCAGCCATAACCTGTTTGTTGAGTAAAATCTTAATATTTACTTCATGGTCTGAACAGTCCACGCCACCGGCGTTATCAATAAAGTCGGTATTGCACAGCCCGCCCCTAAGGCAGAATTCTATGCGCCCACGCTGGGTCATACCTAAGTTGCCACCTTCGCCAACCACAAGGCAGCGCAGTTCTTTACCATTAACCCGCAAGCCATCATTAGCGCGGTCACCCACCTCGGCATTATTCTCCGAGGACGCTTTAACATAGGTGCCAATACCTCCATTCCAAATCAGGTCGACCTGAGACTTGAGTAAGGCAGTCATGAGCTCTGTAGGGCTAACTTCATCTTTGCTTATATCGAATCTCGCCTTGATCTGTGGCGTCAGTTTTAACGACTTGGCCGAACGGGAATACACTGCCCCGCCAGTAGATATTAATGATTTATCGAAGTCATCCCAGGTCGTTCTCGGCGTCTCGAACAGGCGCTTACGCTCTTTAAAGGTAGCCGCAGAATCTGGATTGGGATCGACAAAAATATGTAGATGGTTAAAGGCAGCGACCAGTTGAATGTGCTCGGATAACAGCATGCCATTGCCAAATACGTCACCGCCCATGTCGCCAACACCGACCACCGTGAAGTCTTGCTTTTGGATGTCCATACCGATTTCACGGAAATGGCGCTGCACAGCAACCCAAGCTCCGCGAGCGGTAATACCCATACCTTTGTGGTCATAACCATTGCCGCCACCAGAAGCGAACGCATCACCGAGCCAGAAATTATTGGCTTCAGAAATTTCATTGGCAATATCTGAGAACGTGGCCGTTCCTTTGTCGGCAGCTACTACTAAGTAGGGGTCGTCACCGTCTCTGCGCACAACATCTTGGGGCGGCACTACTTCGCCCTCGATCAGGTTGTCACTAATATCTAGAAGAGCCTGTATATAGAGCATATAACTCGCTATACCCTCCTGTAACCAGGCCTCTCGACCGGCAGCCATAGACGCCTGCTTGGCAACAAACCCGCCTTTGGCACCAGTAGGCACAATCACCGCATTTTTGACTTGCTGAGCCTTCACCAGGCCCAATACCTCTGTACGGTAATCTTCTAGCCGGTCTGACCAACGCAGGCCGCCACGAGCGACTTTGCCGCCGCGCAGATGCACACCCTCGACTCTGGGTGAATAGACAAATATCTCAAATGCGGGTCTGGGTTTGGGTACTAGGGAGATTCTCTGGGAGTCTAATTTGACCGAGATATAGGACTTATGAGTTCCATCGGCAAAGGTCTGGAAGAAGTTAGTTCTTAGAGTAGCCTCAATAACCTCAAGGTAACCGCGAATCACGTTATCTTCACTAATGTTGTCGACCTTATCTAGGGCGACAATAACGTTGTTAACTAGGCCGGCTGAGCGCTCGGAGCGATTGTCACCAGCGTATCTTGGGTCAAAGTAGCTTTTAAACAGTGCCACCAGGTTGCGGGTGATATCCAGATAGCGAGACAGTGTATCGGCTATAAAGTCTTGGCTATAGGAGATACCCAGCTGCTTGAGGTAGCGGGCATACAGGCGCAACATTGCCACTGCACGCCAATCCAATCGAGCACCAATCACCAGCCGGTTAAAGCTGTCGTTCTCTGCATCACCCATCCACACTGTGTTCAATGCTTCTTTAAAGCTGCTCTGCACCGCCGACACGTCGACGTTTACGTCCAGTGAAAACAGCAGGTTAAATTCCTGCATCCAGACATGCTGCTCGCCTTCGGGCTGAATTTTGTAAGGGTGTTCCATCACCACACGAAAACCCAGGTTTTCTAGCATGGGAATCATGTCCGACAGTTCGAGTGGTGCTTCGCGGTGAAATAGCACTAGCTGCAGGTCATTGTTTTCTGCAGCATCCTGGTGCCTCAGCTCAATGGCTAACTGACCGGAATCTTCCATGCGATCGAACAAGTCGATATGAGCCAGCGCATCTCTGGGCCCATAAAGTTCTCGGTAGGCCGAGGGAAAGGCTGTCTTAAAGCGTCGCGCAAGGGCTAAGCCCTGTGCTTCTCCCTCTCCAGCAGCTTTATTACCTTCTTCTAAGGCAGCTTCAGCAAAGCTATCAGCCCAGCCCCTTGTTACCTGCTTAACCAGCTCTTCAAGCTGCTTGCTATTGATGCCGATATGTTTCTTGTTTCTCACCTGATACACAAGGTAGATACGAACCAGCACAGACTCCGGTAAAAACTGCGTGCTGTACTCGTTTTCCACTGAATCAAGCTGCTCGCCAATCACTTGCTGAATTTTCTCCCGTGCACTGGTGCTGAAGTGCTCACGGGGTATATAGACGATACAGCTGACAAATTTATCGAAGGGGTCTGGGTGAATAAACACCCGGGTAGCCCGGCGCTCATAGATTTGCCAAATACCAATAGCGGTTTCAGCTAGGGCTTCGCGGCCTACATGGAATAACTCATCTCGGGGATGAAAGTCCAGAATCGCCATCAACGCCTTGCCGTCATGGCTGTTGGGACTAAAGCCGGAATGCTCCATGACCCAATTAATTTTCTTGCGTAGCAGCGGAATTCGCCGCGGGCTATAAGAGTAGAACTGCGAGGTATAGAGGCCAAGAAAGCGCACCTCACCTATGGGCTGCCCTTGCTCATTAAAACGCTTCACTACTATGTAGTCAGAATAGACGTCACGGTGGACTCGAGATCTGTCTGAGGACTTGGTGACCGCCAACAGATCATCGCTTTGATACAGGGCACTAACACCAGAGCTAAGTTCTTCCATTAACTCCTGACGAGCATCGCGACCGTATTTACGGAATAGTCCACAGCGACTCTCCGGAATCTCACAGAGATACTGTTTACCATCATCAAGTTTGAGGTCAAATTCAACACAGCCGGTAAAGGTAAAGTAACCGTTGTAGATCCAGCGCAGAAATTCTAGAGACTCCTCTAAATCCTCTGACTTAGGCGCGTTTTCTTGCAGCTCAGTAATCAGGCTGTCGACTCTCTGGCGCATGGGGTCAAAGCCATTGACCACCACTTCGACATCATCGAGCACTGCCATTAGCTCCAGATACAGGTCAGGCAGCTCAGCCTCGGAATGACGGTCGACTTCGATGCTTATCAGCGCCTCACGTTGGGCGCCATCGGCGTAATCCTTGTGGGTGCTTTCAATAAGCCCTTGCTCACTGCGAACCGCCCAAACTGGGTTGCTCTGCAATGTGTAGATGTTGAGGCCACGGCGGTTCAGTACTATGCGCAGTGAATCTACCAAAAACGGCATATCACGCTGATTGATATAGATACTGGTGTAGCGGCTAGACCAGCCGTCAGATTCTTGATCTGGGTTAAAAACCCGTACCGCTGCATGACAGCTGTCGGTGGTTTTTGTCGATTCTGTCGATTCGGCGGGCTCAGCCGACCCTAGCGACCCAGCAGACCCAGCCGCACTGGCACTAAAATTAAGTAGCCCCCAGAGACTAAAGAATATATCTTCTGGTGGGCGATTTAAGTAATCAGCATCTGGGTAAAAATGCATGGCACTGACAAGAAACTGCTCGAATTGCCCGGCCTGTAATTTGGTGAGTTGTTTCTTGGCGATACTGTTCAACGACGTAATAAGCTGTGCGCGCTGATCTTTATTTTTTGCATCCATGAGCGGGTTTTGAAACCTTTTTAAGTTTTGTAAGTCTGTAGCATGGTTTTAAATATTTCTTAAATCTAGGGTAACAAATAGCCCTTGGTTTTAGATACAAAAACCTTAATAATTTATGCCATGATAAGTGGCATTATCACTGTCTAAATATAGGCCAAAAAGAGCCACTGAAACAATATTTGTGCGTTGCGCTGAGACCGATTAAAGTTTACGCCCACGCTACCCCCTGAACCCACATTTTTTGAGGTTACCTTTGCACCAGAATATGAACCAGAATACGCTCCAGGACATCAATCAACTCAAGCACTGGCTGGCCAGCAAGATTGTCGGCCAGGAACATCTTGTCGAGCGCCTTATGGTTGCCTTATTAGCCGACGGCCACCTGCTTGTAGAGGGCGCTCCGGGTCTAGCCAAAACCAAGGCGATTAAAACCCTGTCCGAGGGCCTTGAAGCAGACTTCCATCGAGTCCAATTTACTCCAGATTTGCTGCCCGCCGATATTACCGGTAGCGACATTTACCGACCCCAAGAAGGCACCTTCGAGTTTCAGGCTGGCCCGCTATTTCACAACTTAGTGCTGGCCGATGAAATCAACCGTGCGCCAGCCAAAGTGCAGTCGGCCTTGCTAGAAGCCATGGCCGAGCGGCAGATCTCTGTGGGCAAAAACACCTATCAGCTGCCCGAGCTATTTTTGGTCATGGCGACTCAGAACCCTATCGAACAAGAAGGAACCTACCCGCTGCCAGAAGCGCAGATGGACCGCTTTCTAATGCATATCATGGTCGACTATCCGGCTCCAGAGGCAGAGCGAGCCATTTTGGCCATCTCCCGTCAGGAGGCGCTAAAAGAAAAACAAGCTGGCATCGAGCTACTGACTCAGGAAACTTTGTTCGCGGCACGCAAGCAAGTCCTAGAAGTGCATATGGCCGAGCCGGTCGAGGAATATTTAGTGCAGCTGATTCTTGCCACTCGAAAATCAGAGGCCTATGGCGGTGATCTTGCCCTATGGTTAGATTTTGGCGCCAGCCCCAGAGCCACCATTGCTCTAGATCGCTGCAGTCGCGCACTGGCATGGATGGAGGGTCGAGACTTTGTCACCCCAGACGATATTCGTGCCGTCGCCCATGACGTACTGCGCCATCGCTTGATTCTGAGCTTTGAAGCCGAAGCCTCGGGTATTACCGCCAATCAGGTTATAGATACATTATTAGCCACGGTGCCTTCAGCCTAACGGCAGACTATTAATGAATCAGACAGACGACAATCATCCAGCGATTGCTAGCCTTAGCGACATGGTCAAGCTGCGCCATGGCGCAAGCAAGCTGACCGGATTCCCTAAGATTCAAGCGCGGCAAATGTTGGCCGGAGGGCACAAATCCCGCTTTCGTGGCCGTGGTATGGACTTTGACCAGGTGCGTCTCTACCAACCCGGTGACGACGTGCGCAGTATCGACTGGCGAGTGACTGCCCGCACACAGATACCTCATACCAAGATATTTAGCGAAGAGCGCGAGCGCCCTATTCTGGTCATTAGTGACCTGCGCAGCTCAATGTTCTTTGGCAGCCAGCGCCTTAAATCTGTGGTCGCCTGTGAAATATCTGCCGCCTTAGCCTGGGCTGGCCTGGCCGCCAATGACCGCGCCGGAGGCCTTATTTTTGGGGCCCAGCAGCAGACCGACGTCAAAGCTCGCCGCAGCCATCACGCAGTACTGCAGTTTATTCACGGCCTAAAAGAATTTAGCGGCGCCCTTTTAAAGCCCCAGCCCGATCGCTATAGCCTTGCTGAGTTACTCGAAGAATCTCGACGCTTTATTATGCCCGGCAGTACCGTTTTTATTGTCAGCGATTTTCATGATGTGAATGCCAGCTGTGAACGGCATCTATTTGAACTGGCTCGCCATGCCAATCTTAACTTCTGCCATGTCTTCGACGACATTGAAACAGAACTACCACCGCCCTCTTTATACGCGGTCACCGACGGCCAACAACAAACCATGCTCGATACCAGTAGCCGAAAAGTACGCCAGCGCTTTGTCGATGCCTTTGTTGAACGTGAGCAGCTTTTACGCAAACTTAGCGAACAGCTCTCAGCCGGTTTACTACCCTTTAACACCTCCGACAATGTGATGTCTGTGCTAGCTCGCGCCTATGGTAAGCGTCGCAGTTCATCTAGAGGCCCTTCGCAAAAAGTAGTTTCGCAAAAAGCAGTTTCACAAAAAGCAGCTCCGCAGAATGGAGCCCGGTAAGCCATGAACCCGAATGATCCACTGGCCGACCTGGCCGATATCCACCTACCCAATAGCATATCGGCATGGCCCCTTGCGCCCGGCTGGTGGGTATTGATCATTCTTGCCTGTGCCGGATTAGTCGCACTGTTTAAGCTCTGGTCCAAATGGCACGCCTCGAGACTCTATCGTCGTCAAGCGCTAGCGCAGCTTAATAGTATTGAGGCCAGTAACAATAAAATCAGTAGCAATAGCCAGCTAGTTGCCACCCTAGAGCTGCTTAAACAGACTGCCAATACAGCCTACCCCGACCAACACTTTGGCAGCCTTGGTATCGCCGAATTCAAAGTCTTTTTACAAAAGAGCTGCTCAGAGGCTGCATTTGAAAAAGTCCCAGACAATCTTGAGGCCACGCTCTATTCCAAATCAGTCGAGTTTGACTCGTTAATGACTGAACACTTTATGGCCAGCGCCAAGACTTGGATCGCCAAACATGTTGCCGAGCACAAATTAGAGTATCAGGCTCCATGCTAAATCTACTCTGGCCCTGGGCACTGGCACTGGCTCCCTTACCCTTTATCTATCGTTGGTGGCGCAGCCCAGCCGAAACTCATGTTCGTGCTCTACGTGCGCCACTGCTCGCCAGCGCCGCTGAAGGCCAAAGTGCATCTGGTACCGGTAGCCAATGGTTGAGCCGGCTCATACTATTACTACTTAGCCTCTGCTGGTTGGCTACAGTCGCGGCCCTGTCCCGGCCCCTGTGGATAGGCGAACCCGTTGCACTGCCCACCAATGGCCGCGACATTCTGCTGGCCGTCGATATCTCCGGCAGTATGGAACGGGACGACATGCAACTTAACGGCCGACAGGTCAATCGCCTAGTTGCCGTTAAATCTGTAGTGGGCGATTTTGTGATCGAGCGTCAAGGCGACCGGCTTGGCCTTATTCTCTTTGGCGAAAAAGCCTACCTACAAACCCCGCTCACCTTTGACCGCCTGACCATGCAATCTCTGTTAGAGGAAGCTCAGATTGGTTTCGCTGGTACTAATGGCACGGCCATTGGCGATGCAATTGGGCTCGCTGTCAAACGTCTGCAAGATCGCCCAGAGCACCATCGGGTTGTGATTCTATTGACCGACGGCGCTAATAATGCCGGTGAGCTTGAGCCCCTTAAAGCCGCCGACCTAGCCCAACGAGCTAATGTCAAAATCTACACCATTGGTATTGGCGCCGAGGTACAGGAAACCTGGGGCCTATTTGGCAAGCGCGTGACCAACCCCAGCGCCGACCTAGACGAAGCCACATTGACCAGCATTGCGCAAATGACCGGCGGGCAGTTTTTTCGTGCTCGAGACCCGGAAGAGTTAAAAGCCATTTACGCCGAACTCAATCGTTTAGAACCCCTAGAGCAGGACGCAGAAACCATTCGTCCCGTCGCCACATTGTTTCATTGGCCACTGGGAATTGCTCTCGCACTCAGCCTATTAATCGCGGTGCTGCGCTTGAACAGCACTAGAAAAGGAGGCACTAATGACTGACTTGTTAACCAATCTAGACGCCTTTCATTTTCTGCGACCCTGGTGGTTTGCCGCTCTGATTCCAGCCCTACTGCTGCTCGTTCTCTACCAGTGGCGCAAGCGCAGTGCCGGTAATTGGGAACAAATTATTAACCCCGCACTGCTGCCCTATTTAATGCAGGGCGAAGAGACTAATAGCCGCCGTAGCGGCTGGTTACTAACAGGTCTTGGAATTGTATGGCTAATCAGCTGCATCAGTCTTGCAGGGCCAACTTGGCAACAGCTGCCCCAGCCGGTCCATAAACAAGATAGCGCCTTAGTTCTGGTATTTGACCTGTCGCCGTCCATGCTCGTGGCCGATGTAACACCGAGTCGGCTGATACGGGCACGCTACAAGTTAATTGATATTTTGAAAAACCGACAAGAAGGCTATGTAGGCCTAGTTGTTTATGGCGGCGAAGCTCACAAGGTCTCACCCCTCACCGAAGACAGCAATACAATTATCAGCTTAGTCCCCGTGTTGCACCCGACCCTACTCCCCGAATATGGCAGCAACACCGAAGATGCCATAGAAACAGCCATTGAACTGGCCAGTAATGGCGGCTACGAACAGGCCGACATATTACTCATCACCGACGGCGTAGCTAGAGCCGCCTTTGGTGATATCCAAAACATGATCGCCCAGGCCGGCAAATATCGCCTCTCGATTCTTGGAGTGGGCACCAGTGAGGGCGCTCCCATCCCCCTGGGCAACGGTGGTTTTGTCAAAGACCGCAGCGGCAATATCATGATCCCCAAACTGGACTCTGCTTCACTACAAATGCTGGCCAGTAATACTGGTGGTGTTTATCGCAGCATAAGCTCCGATGATTCAGATATAGACGCCCTACTGCAGACAACTGAGCAGCTGTTCCCCGACGCCACCAGAGAGCTAGATCGCTCTTTTGACCTCTGGGATGATCAGGGCTTTTGGCTGGTTATCTTACTGCTACCAGCCTTACTCGTTAGCTTTCGCAAAGGCTCAGTAGTATTGGTGTTAGTACTGCCATTACTCAGCGTTTCCGAACCAGTCACCGCGTCCCTATGGCAAGACCTGTGGCAAAACCCAGACCAGCAAGGCATACAAGCCTTAGATGCGGGAGACGCCGAAGCAGCCCAAGCCCTGTTCGACGACAGCCAATGGCGTGGCAGTGCCGCCTATCGTGCCGGTGATTACAGCAGCGCCATCGACGACTTTATCGACAGCGACAGCCCCGACGCCCATTACAATCGTGGTAATGCCCTAGCTAAATCTGGTGACCTCGAGGCAGCCATCGAGGCCTATGATCGAGCCCTAGCATTACAGCCAGATATGCAAGACGCCCAGAGCAATCGTGACCTTGTCGAAAAATTAAAACAGCAGCAAGAAGAGCAAAAAGACCAGGACGAAGATTCCTCTGACGACTCCTCTGAAAAAAACAAAGATCAACAATCTGAAGATAGCCAGCAGAATCGGGACCAAGACGGCGACGCACAACCCAAAGATGGCAAGCCCGAAGACAGCAAGCCACAAGACAAAAAGTCCGACGCCGAAAAAGAGCAGGAAGCAAAAGAGCAAGAGCAGCGCGAGAAGGAAAAAGAGCAGCGCGAGAGAGAGCAAAAAGAAGAACAGAAAGAAGAGCAGAAAGAAGAACAGCAGGCCCAAGAAACCCCTGCAGAACAAGAACTCAGCGAAGAAGAAAAACAAAACCAACAAGAAATTGAACAGATGTTACGTCGCGTGCCCGATGACCCAGGTGGCCTGCTACGCCAAAAATTCCGCTACCAGTCGCGACAGCGCGCACTGGAGCAACGACGACCCAAACCACCCAATGATCAAGAGCGCTGGTAAATGAATCGACCCTACTTAAACACTGTCATATCGATATTGCTGTTCGCCATCTGCGCCACAAGCTGGGCAGACCTAACGGCAAAAGTTGACCGCACCACTTTATACACCGATGAAACCCTACAGTTTGTCATGCGCTACAACGGACAAGCCATCACCTCAGAACCAGACTTTAGCCCCCTAAAAAAAGACTTCGATATTCTCAGTAATAATCGCCAACAACAGTACTCATGGGTGAACGGCAAAGCCCAGTCTTACACCGACTGGAACATGGTACTGATGCCCAAACGCACCGGTGTTATTTTGATCCCATCGATCAGCTTTAAAAAAGACGTCAGTAATGCCCTAGAAATAACCGTGCGCACCGCCAACAAAATAACCGCCGGAGCCGGCAAACAACCCGTCTACACCGAGACATTAATAGACAAAGACGCGGTGTATATCCAAGAACAAATTGTTCTCACCCAACGTCTCTACACATCAGTGCAACTGCAAGACCTAACATTGTCTGAATTAGACGTACCAGATGCCATAGTGCAACGCATTGGAGAAACCCAATTTCAAAAAGTGATCAATGGCCGCAACTACCTAATCATCGAAGTCACCTATGCCCTATTCCCTCAGGTCAATGGCAAACTCGACATCCCCGCCCTACGTTTTGGGGCCTTTGAAAATAATGTCAGCCGCCAGTTTGGCGCGTTTTCTAGTCGCGGCAAACAGCTGTTCCGCAACACCCAAGCCAAAACAATCGACGTCATGGCCAAGCCCGCCCACATTCCAATCGACCAGTGGATGCCCAGCAGCAAAGTCGAGCTTAAAGAACAGTGGAGCAGTGACTTCGACAGCCTCACCGTCGGCGAACCCATAACCCGCTCTATCCAAATTACCGCCCAGGGACTCACCGGCGCACAGATTCAGCCACTCACAATCGCCGACAATGGCAACTATAAAGCCTACCCAGACCAACCAAAAATTGAAGAACAAGCCACCGCAACAGGCATTGTTGGCGTACGCACCGAAACCGTTGCCATAGTACCCAACGAAGCCGGCGAGCTAATATTGCCCGCTATCGAAGTCCGCTGGTGGGACACCAAAAACCAACGCATGCAAACCACGAGCCTAGCCGCAAAAACATTGCAAGTTAACCCAGCTGCAGCAAACAGCCCCTCACCCCAGCTGTCAGCACAGTCACAAAGCCAACCATTAGCCCTGACTCCCCTAATCTTAAACACCGAAAAAGCCGAGCCATCGAGCCTAATAAAATGGTCCCTAGCATTTAACGCATTGCTACTAGCTGCATTAGTGGCCCTGTTTGTCACCCAACGCGCCCGACCTAAATCAGCCGCAAAAGATTCAACACCCACCAACAGTGCACACCTGAATCTAAAACAAAAACTAAAGGCAATTGAAACTCAAGCTCGACAAAATAACCTACTAGGCATGCGTGATGGCATTTTAGACTGGGGCAAAACAATGTTTCCCGATAGCCCACCAGTAACCCTAAAGCAGCTGGCAGAGTTGTTAGGTGATGACCAATTGAACAAAGAATTTGAAGACCTGGATCGTAAGCTGTATCGAGGTGATAGCTCAGCAAGCACCTTAGACACCAAAACCTTAATCAAGAAACTTAAGACCCTATCAGCCACAGGTGGATCAACATCGCAAAAGTCGCCAAAGGGCCAACCGCTAAAGTCGCTATACCCTGAGGGGAAATAAGCGCAAGGTACGCCGATACCTCAACCAATCACCAAGCGCAGCGACCAGCTGCCTAACGCCATCTCTCGCCAGCCGAATGACAGCCATAGTTAATTGACTCATCGATGGCGATCTAAATTACCTTGATGGAGGGGCAACTTACCCCTACCCAGGGCTAACTTACCTCAACCGAGGGGCAACTTGCCCCAACCGAGAGCTAACTTACCCCAATAGAGGGCTAACTTACCCCAACCGAGGGCTAACTTACCCCAACCGAGAGGCAGCTTGCCCCAACCGAGGGCTAACTTACCTCAACCGAGGGGCAGCTTGCCCCTATCGAGGGCTAACTTACCCCAACCGAGGGGCACCTCAGGGCAATGCCAGATAAAAATTTCTAGCAGCAAGGTCTTCCGATACTGCCGCTTGAGTAAACTCCCAAGACGAGCCCTTGTTGCGACTCTCCGTTAGTACACTCCATCTGTACACCCCATCAGTACTTTTCAACAATCAAAAAAACCAAACGCCTCCGTCTAGAACCTCGCTCCGATGCTGAGGCTTACCTACCCTTACCCCCTTTCAAAACCGTGGCCAGCATGGATGCTGGCCCCGAGACTCCACGGATGTATTCACGTCGTGTTTTGAAAGGGGGTAAGGGTAGGTAAGCCGCCCAAGCGCTCCGAACATGGAACTCTGCCATTCCCCAAGAAACACTTTTCTTACGAGATAACAGAACGAGAACACCGCATGACAATCTAGGGGGGGGCGAAAAAGAGGGCAAAAAAAGGAGGCCATAAGGCCTCCTGAAATAGGGTTAAATACTGTCCAGACGGAACGTGCTAACGGATATTAGCACCCCAGAACATCATGTCTGGTCGCCTGGACATCAGAACGGATCGTGCAAGATCGGCGAACTGATAACTAAAGAGTAGTCCATAGAATCGCCCTTTGCCTACGACAGCACGAGATAAGCAAACTACCCCTTAATTACTGAGACTTAGAGACGATTTCGTGCAAATCTTTCACCAAATTTGGCTCATTAGCAATGTTCTGCAACGCATCCCTCATGTGCTGGCGATTAGGTTCAGGGAACTTCTTCCACTTAGTTAAAGGCGTCACCAACCTAGCAGCAATCTGCGGATTAACCGTATTCAAAGCCAAAATTTGTTGGGTCAAAAACTCATAACCAGAACCATCCGCGTTATGGAAATTAACCAAATTAGCATTAGCAAAAGCACCAATCAGGCTGCGAATCTTATTCGGATTACTCATACTAAACGCCGAGTGATCAAGTAACGACTTAACCCGCGCCAAACCATCAGGCTGACCATTCGCCGCCTGAACCTGAAGCCACAAATTCATCACCAGCGCCTCATCACGATACTCCGCCTCAAACAGAGCCAAAGCCTTAGCCGCGTAATCCCCTGCAGCCGGACTATTCACTAAACAACTAAGCGCCGCCGCCTCATCCGTCATATTGTCCGCATTTTGGAACTGCGCCCAAGCCAACTCAGCACCAGTACCCACAAGCATCAAATAACCCAAAGCCGCATTTTTCAAACTACGACCACCCACCTGCTCAACATTCGGCGCGTAAGCTTGTTGTTTATCATGACGCTGATAAATACCTTCCAACTCCGACGCCAAACAACCCGCCAAAGCCTCCCGCAAAAAAGACCTAGCATCATGAATCGCATCAGCATGAATCACCTCAGCCTCCTCATGGAGCAACGCCTCAGAAGGCAACTGCAACATAAGAGCCACCATAGCTGGGTCGAGAGACGAGTCAGACAGCAACGCCTTATAGGCCTCAACCAACTGACCGTCGAGAACCATAGGGCGCTCGTGCAAACTGTCGTGCATAAGCTGATTCAAAACCGACAGGCTCAGCGCCTGGCTGGCATCCCAACGGTTAAACCCATCACTGTCATTAGCCATCAAATGGGCCAGCTGTTCAGTGCTATAGGGATAGTCCAATTTCACCGGCGCGGACAGACCGCGCAATAAAGATGGCACTGGTTGCTCATGAATATTTTCGATCACCAGCTGCTGGCTGGCCTCAGTCATTTCAAACATCATCTCAGTGTCGCCCGCGGCATTGAGCACCAAATCTGAACCATCGGCAGCCACTAAACCAAGCTTAACCGGAATCAAAAACGGCAGCTTCTCAGTCTGCCCTGGGGTCGCCGGGCAGCTCTGTTCAAAGTTAAGGGTATAAGTCTTAGCAGTAGCGTCATAGTCAGAACGCACTTTTAATACAGGCGTACCCGACTGCTTGTACCAGCGACGGAACTGAGTCAAATCACGACCACTGGCGTCTTCCATAGCACTGACAAATTCTTCGATAGTTACCGCTTCGCCATCGTGGCGATCGAAGTAAAGATCACTGCCCTTACGGAAAGTTTCGCCACCTAACAGGCTGTGATACATGCGCACAATCTCAGAGCCCTTTTCATACACAGTAACCGTATAAAAATTATTAATTTCCATATAGGAGTCTGGCTGAACCTGATGAGACATAGGCCCGCCGTCTTCGGCAAACTGATGGGTACGCAGGTAAGCCACATCTTCGATACGCTTGACCGTAGGCGAGTTCATGTCAGACGAAAACTGGGAATCACGGAATACCGTGAAGCCCTCTTTTAAACTTAGCTGAAACCAGTCACGAACATTGACACGGTTGCCAGACCAGTTGTGGAAATACTCATGAGCAACGATACCCTCAACGCGCAAAAACGATGCGTCGGTAGTAGTCTTTGGGTTGGCCAATACTGCTGAGGTGTTAAATATATTGAGGCCCTTGTTTTCCATGGCGCCCATATTGAAATCATCGACGGCGACAATCATAAAGATATCTAAGTCGTACTCACGGCCATAGGTCTCTTCGTCCCAGCGCATAGAATTCTTGAGCGACAACATAGCGTGGGCGCATTTATCTAGGTCTTTTTCTTCAACAAAAATTTGTAGAGGAATTTGTCGGCCCGACATGGTGGTGAAGCTGTCTTCAACTATGCTCAATGTCCCAGCCACCAGCGCAAACAAATGCGACGGCTTTTTAAACGGGTCATGCCAGGTGACTGTATGACGGCCACCGTCTAAGTCTGCTCTGGCAATGGCATTACCATTAGATAGCAGCACTGGGTACGTTGCCTTGTCGGCAATAATCTTAACCGTAAACACCGACATAATATCTGGGCGATCAGGGAAGAAAGTGATGCGTCTAAAACCCTCTGCTTCGCACTGGGTACAGTACATAGTTCGCGAACGGTAAAGCCCCATCATCGAGGTATTTAACTGCGGTTGAATCAGCACTTCTGAGCTGATAACGCAGCTGTCAGGAAGGCTATGCAATGTCAGTATATTGTCGGCCAATGTGTAAGCACTGGCATCTAGGCGCTCGCCATCTATGGCAATCCACTGCAGCTGCACATCGCCTTTGCTGTTCAATTCTAATGAGCCAGCTTGATCCGTACTGGCTGGGTTTCGCCTTACCGCTAGGCTGGTGGTGACGCGAGTGTGCTCGTCACCAAGATCAAACACTAGGTCTGTGGTGTCTACCAAAAAGGGAGAAACCAGATAATCCTTTAAATAAATAGTCTGCGGTAATGCGTCTTTCACTAGTAAGGTCCTTAAATTAATTAATTGAAAACTGAACGTTGTAGGCAGTGTATTTTCGAATATTGATCACGCCAGTATCGAGAATAAGGTACTGCCCTTTAATACCCTTTAACACACCCTCAACTAAGGGTTGTTTATCGAGATTAAAGCTCTTTACCTTTTCCGGAAACTCATGCACTGGGAAACTGATTTCTGTGGTGGTCTCGTTGTAGAGACGCTGTAGTGCTTGCAATCCAAACTCCTGCTCAAGCAATTCTAGACCAGATTCTGACTTGGCGAGCAATTCATCGCGAACGACAGCCAAATCAACTGGCTCGGCATTACCTTTAAGCATTTTCTGCCAGCTGGTTTTGTCCGCCACATGCTCGCGAATACAGTCTTCGATTAGCCCCGCCTGATAGCGAGTCTGCACTCTAAAAATTGGCAGCCCCTGGGTCGCGCCCTGATCGATCCAGCGAGTTGGTAGCTGAGTCCCTCGGGTGATTCCAACCTTAACGCCCGAGCTATTTGCCAGATAGACAAAGTGATCGGTAAAACAATACTTCTCACCCCAGGCCGGGTCGCGACAGGTGCCATGGTGAAAATGGCATCGCTCTGGGCTCATGATGCAGGTGTCACATTGGGGGAGTTTGATAAAACAGGGGTAACAGAACCCCTGACTAAAACTTTTCTTGGAACGGCGGCCACAGTGAACGCAGTGAATATCACCTATATGCTCAATGGCGATAGTCTTGCCTATAGCTTCGTTAAGCGGGATTCGTAGGTCGTCTAGAGGCAGCTGATACTCAACGTTGCCCAATTTATCCCCAGCGGTGTCATGAAGAGAAACGTCCATTTTGGACAGATGGCCAGAGGCTTGCATCTAATTATTCCTTCCACTTTAAAGGTTGTTGTTGATTCTCAGGTGCCGGAGCCGGAGGCTCACAGGCAGTCGTTTTTGGCGGTACATAACCAGTGCGTTGCTCTGCTGGCCTACTCTCGTCATAGGCGATCACGGCCTGTATGCAGAGTTCTTTTTGGCCATCGAGCAGGGCGCGCCCATCGGGCCACTTACCCACTTCAATCGCTCGCTTGAGGCTTTCATAAACCTGAGGCGTAATACTGTCGAGTAACTGTCGTAAATCCATTATTAACCACTCTCTACTAAATACTTCACTTAAGACTTCACTTAAATTTAGCTACGTTTTGCCGCCGCTATCGAACCAAAAACCAAACCCAGCAGCATGCCTATCAGCAGACCACCCACATGGGCGCCATTGGCTACGCCAACCCCGAGCACTACTTCCAAGATGCCGGTCATACCCACCAATAGCCAAACCAGCATAAAGCCCAAGATTCCCGGCGGGAGCTGCAGTAAAGGCTGTGGCACAAATCTACCTTTGATCCAGATATAGCCCAGCAGTGCATACACCACCCCCGACATACCGCCAAAGTTACCCGAGCCCTGCCAGCCATACTGAATCATATTGGAGACTGCACCAGTTGCAAAAACCAACAGCACCAGATGCAATGAACCATAGAGCCGCTCGATACGCGCCCCGAGCATGGCCAACCACAGGCAATTAAATATCAGGTGCATAAGACCAAAATGCAGAAATATAGGGGTAATAAGTCGCCAGTACTGGCCATCGGCCAAACCACCAGCCATTAGTGTTCTAGCAATAGGAAAGGCGAAGCTAGCCAATGCAGCCCCGATCAAGCAAGCGAGTAGTAATATTGAAACCGCGGGATGACCCTTGGCGGCAATCAACCATCTGGCGTTATTCGTCATAATGAAGCCCTAATCAGATGTTTTCTTTACGCCCAAGCGGCTGCCCCAGCCCAATTTGGAACGACAAACACCATAAAAGTTATTATCTTTTGGGTGAATGAGCAGAATATCGTTGTCATGCTTTTGGATGGTAATCACATCACCAGGTTCGGTGACAAAATCGTTGTGGCCATCGCAGGTAATCAGTGGGTGCAGTTCATTTCTAGAGCTGACTCTAATTTCTATTTTGGCGTTGCCTTGCAACACAATAGGCCTGCTATTAAGAGTGTGGGGGTTTAAAGGCACTACCACCATGGCGTCTAACTCAGGAAACAGTAGTGGGCCACCGGCACTGAGTGCATAGGCGGTTGAGCCTGTTGGCGTGGCGACAATCAAACCGTCAGAGCGCTGACTGTAGACAAACTCGCCATCCACATAGAGCTCAAAAGACATCATGCGTACCGACATGCCAGGGTGCATCACAATATCGTTGACCGCTGTACCCGTGCCAATTTCAACCCCATTACGGGTGACTGTGGTTTCCAGCAAAAAGCGTTTGGTCTGCTTGTACTCGCCCTGTAATACGGGCCAAACCCGCTCTTCAATTTCGTCGGGAGAAATGTCGGTCAAAAAGCCCAGTCGCCCTCTATTAATACCCAGCAAGGGAATACCGGAGACGGCCATTTTACGGCAGGCACTCAACATACTGCCATCACCACCCACCACAATGCCAAGGTCAATGGCGCCCGGAAACTCATCGATGGGCAGAACCTTATCAATGGGCCAGTCTACTAAACTGGCGGCCTGCTCTTCGTAAACAACCTCGCGGCCCTGTGCCAGCAGAAACGTTTCCAACTTTTGCAGAGACTCCTTAACCTCAGGTACGGTCAGGCTGCCGAGTAATCCAATACGCTGAAAATGGGACATATTGTGCTTCTTATAAAAGTGTATTGGCAATTATACAGACTGTGGCTAGAATTCACGCAATTTCAGGCATAATATCGCTACTCAAAGTAGCGCTAAAGAAAGCAGCGTCAAAGAAAGTAGCGCTAAAGAAAGCAGCGTCAAAGAAAGTAGCGCTAAAGAAAGCAGCGCTTAACAGAATAGCCCCAAACAAACTGGTGGATAAATTATGGATACAGCCCAGAAAAGTATTGTGCTCATCGGCATGCCTGGTGCAGGCAAGAGTACCGTTGGTATTCTTCTCGCCAAAGAGCTGGGCCTCGACTTTATCGACACCGATGTGAGTATTCAGGTTCAGCAGGGTAAAACCTTGCAGCAGATCAGCGATGAGTCTGGCTATATGGCAGTGCGTGACTGCGAAGAGCAGGTCTTGTTGAACGAAGATATTGCGGGCAAAGTCGTCGCCACTGGCGGTAGCGCGGTGTATTCAGAGGCCGGTATGGCTAGATTAAACGCTAATGCTACTCTCATCTTTTTGGACGTGTCACTGCCTGTGCTGAAAGCACGGGTAAGCAACTTCAATAGCCGCGGCATTGCCCGCCGTCCGGACCAGAGTTTTGATGATTTATTTACAGAGCGAAGCGCCCTGTATCAACAGTATGGGGACATTACCATCGACTGCAGTCACCTCAGTATTGATGAGGCGCTGCAGGCTATAGTTGCTGCTGTGATTTCAGCTTAGGGGCGCTTTTAAACTAACTGCCCAGAGCGCTGTGAAACTAAAGGCCCAGAGCGCTTCTTAACTAACTGCCCAGAGCGCTGCGAAACTAAAAGCCCAGAGCGCTTCTTAACTAAAGGCCTATAGCGCTGTGACACTAAAGGCCTAGGACGCTCTACTTCAATACCGACAAGATCGAACTGCTCAGGTAACCGATATTACTTGAGTTAATACCCGCCAAATTCACTCGACTCGACGACACAATATAGATACCAAACTCATTGCGCAGCTGGTCTAGTTGGTCTGTGTTAAGCCCCAAAAATGAGAACATGCCCTTCTGCTGCTGCACATGGCTAAAGTCGACGCCCGCAGCATTGTTCTGAATACTATCGGTAAGCAGAGTACGCATAGACTGAATTCTGCTGCGCACTTCGGTCAACTCAGTTTCCCAATTGGCCCTTAAGGCAGCATCACCCAGAATCAAAGACACTATTAGAGCACCGTGAGCTGGTGGCATTGAGTAGATCTGCCGCGCCACAGACATGGCCTGAGAGGCCACGATATCTGCCTGCTTGGCGTTCTCTGCGATAAAAGTAATAGAGCCCGTACGCTCGCGATAGAGACCAAAGTTTTTGGAACATGAAGAGGCAACCAGCAACTCTGGCAACCTATCTGCCATCATGCGTAATCCGTAGGCATCTTCATCAAGACCATCACCCAGGCCCTGGTAGGCGGTATCTATAAAGGGAATAAAGCCCCTCTCTAGAGCAAGATCGGCAATCAGATCCCATTGGGCATGGGTTAAATCTGCACCGGTCGGGTTATGACAGCAACCGTGCAAAAGCACCATGTCGCCAGCGGGAACCTGTCTCAGGGTCTCCATCATGGCGTCAGCGTTGATCTGCTTTGTATCTCGATCGTAATAAGGGTATTCCTTAATCTCAAACCCAGCACTGCCCAGCAGGGGAATATGGTTGGGCCAAGTAGGTACGCCTACCCAGAGTTTCGACTCGGGCCGGGCTCGCTGAATGACTTCAGCGCCCACACGCAGAGCACCAGAACCGCCAGGAGCCTGAATAGTTTTCACCCGCCCGGAGCTGAGAATGCTGTGCTCTGGGCCAAATAGCAGTTCGAGCATGTGCTGGTTATAGCCGGGGTCGCCGGCAATACCCTGATAGGATTTAGTGGTTTCAAGCTGCATCAACTGCGCTTCGGCTTCTTTAACTGAGGCCATCACTGGAGTGTGACCCTGATCATTCATATAGACACCCACCCCCAAATCTATTTTAGTGGTGCGATCGTCTGCTCTAAAGGCAGCCATTAAACCCAAAATGGGGTCCATTGCGACGGGCTTCAAACTCTCAAACATGATGGTTTCCTGATATTAAATTGAAGGCTAGGGCTATTTTTTTGCAGACGTTATTCTACTACGAATTATTGTGCCTTTTTAATCGTTGTTAAGGATTTTTAGCCATTTGCGTTAAGAAAGGCCATAACTGAGTTATTAAACAGCTCAGGTTTCTCTGCGTGCAGCCAATGACCGACCCCATCCATCACCTGTAATTCTGATGCAGGGAACAGCTTTTTGATCAGGGGATAGTGTTTTTCTTGGATATAGGCCGATAGTTCGCCCTTGATAAATAGTACTGGCCCGGAAAATGAACCCACCTGGGGTGCTGCAACTAGGCTGCTACTGTAATTAGCCACAATAGACTTAACATTCAGTTTCAGGCGAAAGCTGCCATCATCGGTACGTTGCAGGTTTTTTAATATAAAGGCTCTGGTGGCGGTATCGGCAATATAGTCGCTCAGCAGCTGATCTGCGGCCTTGCGGCTGTCGATCCTAGCGCTATCTAATGCCCGTAGCCCATCAACCACATGGCTGTTGCTCTGGGGGTAATTAACTGGCGCTATATCTGCCACCACTAGACTGCTGAGTCTGTCCGGACAGGTCAACGCTACCTCCATGCCCAGTTTGCCGCCAAGGGAATGGCCTATAAGATGGGCCTTGGCTAAGTCCAAGTCATCCATTAACTCGACAATGTCGGCCGCCATAAGGGCAAGGTCCATGGCGTCTTCATGGGGTGAGTTCCCATGATTACGCAGGTCTACCGAGATCACCCGATAGTTTGGCACCAGCTCTCTCGCCAGACTGCCCAGATTACTCAGAGAGCCAAACATACCATGCATCAAAATAACTGGTGGGCCAGAGCCTTGATCTGTATGGTTTAACTTCATTGGTTTCTCTTATTGCTTCTTTCTTTTACTAGTTCTATTACTAGCGCTCTTTTTAGATCTCTTACTAGCACTCTGTCTAGCTCTCTTATTGCTTCTCTTACAGTCTCTCTATTAACAACTATTTAGCAGCAAGGGCACGATTACGGTATTTTTCTTTGTTCTTGCGACCCTGCTCATAGAGCTTGGGGCGCAGTCTGCGGCGCAGACCAGGGAACAAATAGCTCAGCATGGTCATTCTGCCACCAAAGGTTGGCATAGAAATCTCAATCTCACGGCCCTCTGCAATCTCAATCACTGCGTCTGCTACCTGCTCCGCTGAACTCATAGGCTGGGAGAAGACAATATCTTCTACCTGATCAATCTCATCCATAATAAAGCCAGTGTCTATAGGGCCTGGCGACACTACGCCGACATTAATCTTGGCATCTTTTACTTCATCGGCAAGGGCGTAAGCGAACGCTCGTAGGCCAGCTTTGGTACCGGAATAAGTGGCAGCACCCTGTAACGGTGCGCGACCAGCCAGAGAACCGACCATCACAATGGCTCCAGAGCCTGCGCGACGCAAAAAGGGAATCGCGGCACAAGAAAGCACCATGGGTGCGCGCAAATTGATATCCACCATCGCTGCAACATCGGCTGGACTGACCGTTTCCAGGTTGCCACGAGAATGCATACCGGCATTATTAATTACAACATGCACCTGACCAAATTTGGCCTCTGCTTTTTTGAGCAACTTTAGACATTCTTCTGTACTGGCAACGTCCATAGCAACGGTCAGTACTTCGCAGCCATTACCACGCAACTCTTTGGCTATGTTGTTAAGCCCAGTGCGGCCGCGAGCAACCAATACTAGCTTGGCTTTATGGGCAGCAAAGGCACGGGCACAGGCTGCGCCAACTCCAGCAGAAGCACCTGTGATAACAACGGTTTTTCCCTCAAAACTTCTGTTCATTTTGTCACCTAGTTTTTATTATTATTGGCTCTTCAGCAGATCGCTGAGAGCATTTGTGAGCAGAGGATACTGGAACTTAAATCCACTGTCTTGAACTTTACGTGGAATAACCTGCTGGCCTTGCAGTAGTAACTCCTCTCCCATCTGCCCAAACAGGATTTTAACCATGAACGCGGGCATAGGGAAAATGGCTGGACGACCCAATGCCGCCCCCAACTGTTTGGTAAATTCAGTGTTGCGCACGGGATTCGGCGCTGTGGCATTGACTGGCCCTGCCAAGCTACCATCATCGAGACAGTGACAAATCAGTGCGACCATATCGTCGATATGTATCCAGGGCATCCATTGCTGGCCATCGCCTATGGGCCCGCCCAACGCGAGCTTAAACGGCGGTAGCATCTTGGCCAGCGCCCCCTCTTCGCCTAGGACTATGCCGGTGCGCAGATAGACAATTCTGGCACCCAGAGACTGGAACTGCGCGGCACTCTGCTCCCAGCGTTTACACAGCTGGTGAGAAAAGTTATCGACACAGGCGCCTGTCTCATCAACAGGCATGTCCTGGCCATTACCCGCTCCATAGAACCCAATGGCCGAGCCACTCAGCAGCACCTTGGGCTTTTGCTCACGGGCGGCAAAAAATCGGTACAGGGCATCTGTTGTCCCTGTGCGACTGTCTATGAATTTTTTCTTGCGGGGCTCGGTCCAGCGCCCTGCGGCTAGGGGCTCACCCGCCAAATTAATCACAGCATCGATCTCAGTCTCAGCTGACAGCCCACCTAATGAGCCAATCAGCTCAACAGCTGCCGGCAGTCGCGAGCCTGCGGTGGCGACATTGCGACTGATGACAATCACATGCCAGCCCAGATCTATTAACCGCTGACATAGATGCCTGCCAATAAAGCCTGTGCCACCGGTGATTAGAATCGTTTTCATAGCTTTCTCTGCTCTCTTTGCTCTTTCGGCTTTCTTTTTGGGGCGCTCTCTTAATTAGGATCTCTCTTAATTAGAAGCCCTGTTAATTAGGTGCTGCCTGACAATAATAGTAATACGAATTGGGGCAGAATTCTGGCCACAATAATTCTTTTGCTCCGCCGTAACTGTGTTGCTATTATAAGGCCCTTCTTTTGTAACCACCTTTTCCCTATAAATAATTTCCAAAGAGCATTCATCATGAGTCTTGCTGATAAAGTATTGGCGGTAAACAACGATCTTCCCATTCGCACTGACGAGCCTGTTCACAGCGGTAAAGTACGCTGCGTCTATTGGCTTACCGAAGCTGACAGCCGCCGTTTAATTGCCGAGCACAATTACGATGTGGCCCCAGATGCACCTCTAGCCATTATGGTGATCAGCGATCGCATCTCAGCCTTTGAATGTATTTGGCACGGTGAAGGCGGTATGAACGGTATTCCCGGCAAAGGCGCCGCACTGAATGCCATCTCGAATCAGTGGTTTAAGTTGTTTCGCGAGCAGGGTTTGGCCGATAGCCACATTCTGGACGTGCCCCACCCTCTAGTATGGATTGTGCAAAAAGCTCGGCCGGTCATGATTGAGGCTATTTGTCGCCAATATATTACCGGCTCTATGTGGCGCGCCTACGCCAAGGGCGAGCGAGACTTCTGTGGTATTCAAATTGCCGAAGGCCTGGAGCGCGACCAGAAACTACCCGAACTATTAATTACACCATCCACCAAAGGCATTCTTACTGGGATACCTGGGGTACCAGAGGTTGATGATGTTAATGTGTCCCGATCGGACATCGAGAACAACTACCAAAGCTTCAAATTCAATACGCCGCAGGATATTGATGTCTATGAGAAGCTGCTGGGCGAAGGCTTTAATGTGATCAGCGACGAGCTGGCCAAGCTGGATCAGGTATTTGTAGATACCAAGTTTGAATTTGGCTATGTCACCGACCGTGATGGCAACGAAAAGCTGATTTATATGGACGAGGTAGGCACACCGGATTCATCGCGCATCTGGGATGGCCCCAGCTATAGAGATGGCAAAGTGGTAGAGAATTCTAAAGAGGGTTTCCGTCAGCTGCTGCTCAGCCACTTCCCAGACCCCGATATTCTATTAGACAAAAATCGCATGCCCGAGCGCCTTGCTCTGGCCGTGGACAATGCACTTCCAGAGTCAGTGATGATGGCGGTGTCGGACACCTATGTGAGTATGGCTGAGAAAATTACTGGTCAGCCTCTGGTGATCTCGGACAATCCCAAAGCTGAGATTATCCAGATCCTCAAAGATCAGTACGACTTAATCGACTAGCACTCAATGATATTGACTGGCACCTCAAGTACATGGGTTGCCAGTCCACCTCGTGACGTTTCCTTGTAGCGCTTGTGCATATCTTCGCCAGTTTTGCGCATGGTTTCAATCACCTTATCCAGAGACACAAAGTGCGAGCCGTCACCGCGCAGGGCCAAGCGTGCTGCATGAATGGCTTTGACTGACGCCATGGCATTGCGCTCGATACAGGGCACCTGAACCAAACCACCCACTGGGTCACAGGTCAGCCCCAAATTATGTTCCATGCCAATTTCTGCGGCGTTCTCAACCTGAGCCGGCGTGCCACCTAGCACTTCGGTTAACGCGCCAGCAGCCATAGAGCAAGCAGAGCCCACTTCCCCCTGACAGCCCACTTCTGCACCACTAATCGACGCGTTCTTTTTATACAGAATGCCGATCGCCGACGCGGTTAATAAAAACCTGATCACCATGTCCTCGGAGGCGCTGGGAACAAAGCGTACATAATAGTGCAGCACCGCCGGAATTATGCCCGCGGCGCCATTGGTGGGGGCCGTCACCACTCGACCGCCAGCAGCATTTTCTTCGTTGACCGCCAACGCATAGAGCGTGACCCAATCCAATATGGACAGGGGGTCGGACATCGCCGCCTCTGGATGACGCAGCAATTTTTGGTGTAGCTCCCGAGCACGGCGAGGCACATTGAGACCTCCGGGTAAAATACCGCCATTGGCAATGCCATTGTTGACGCAGTCTTGCATCACCGACCACAGGTTAAGCAGCCCATCGCGGGTTTCCTGCTCTGGGCGCCAGGCCTTTTCGTTTTCGAGCATTAGCTCTGAAATGCTCAAACCATGCTCTTCGCAGAGTACTAAAAGCTGGTCAGCAGAATCAAAGGGATAGGTAAGCGGTGTGGTATCTTCAACAATGCAGTCTTCGTCAGACACTGAGTCATCCACTACAAAGCCGCCACCCACAGAGAAAAAAGTGCGCTTGCTGATCTCTGCACCAGCAGCATCGAACGCGGTAAATATCATGCCGTTAGGGTGAAACGGCAGTGCTTTGCGTCGGTGCAGTGTAAAGTCTGTGTCGTGGTTGTATTTAATACTGTGCTCACCCATCAGAGTCAGGTGACCATTTTCTCGGATAGCAGCTACTCGCCCAGCAATAGAGGGGACGTCAACGAGATCTGGCTGTTCGCCCTCAAGCCCCAGCAACACTGCTTTTGGCGTACCATGGCCTTTGCCGGTGGCTCCCAGAGAGCCGAACATTTCTGACTTAACTCGACTGACCTCCAGCAAACGCCCACTCTGTTTAAGACCTTCGACAAATTGCCGGCTGGCCAACATGGGGCCCACTGTATGTGAGCTAGAAGGGCCTATACCCACCTTAAATAAATCAAATGCACTGATCGCCATACGCTAAAACTCTGTAGTCATTTCTGTGGTATCTAGTATCTAAAAAACACCAAACCATAACGTTTAAAAATAGACCATAGGCATGCCTTTAGCTAGCCCTGATACCGCTTGGCGAGCATGGTACACCTAGATCCTGTTTAGCGGAATAACAGAACCGACCAAACCATGACTATAGTCGCCACAGGCTATAAAAACTTGCTGCAGCTATTACATTTACTGGGTGTTTGGGGTAGAGTCTTTTTTTACAAATTTGATGTGGCTACCTCTAATGACCGAAAAACAAAGTATCAATATCGACGCACGCAAGTTGTTCAACCTGGGCGCTAATTTACTAGTCGCTGCCTTTGTGAACCAAAAGCCAGAAGACGCCAAAAAGCTTTTTAAAGAGTTAAAACAGGGCGTTAAAGTAAACTCTGGACAGCTGAAGTCTGATGCTACTGGTGCAGTCATTCCCATCAAACTCGAACTAGAGCGCAGTGAGTATCGCGGTCAGTTTAACTACCCCAACTTTGAAATTTCTGTCAAAGCCTTGCTACAGAAATTTGAGACTGAATCTCGTAAAGACAAAGAGCTGAAAGAGCTACGCACGCTAACCAATGAAGCCAACGGCGGCATTCTCTTTAACCTGCCAAGCGGCGTGCAAATTGGCGACGATATCAATGTTCTAATGATGTCGGTAGAGCCTATGGATGACTGTCTTGTTGTGCGTCTGATGTTTATGGAGCCCGATCAATTCAACGCTTAATCGGCAACGTCTGAAAAGGCCTTTTGTATGAGTACTCAGCTACTAGAGTTTAGTGACAAGCTCGCTGCAATAATGCCGGAGATCGGCAGCGAGCGCCTGCCTTCTCTTATGCTGAGTATGCTGAAAGGCTTGGTTCCCTTCGATAACGCTATCATTATTCATTACCATCTTGACGATATTCCTAAGGTTCACTACAACGATATTCCACCCCTGGAGCGCGAGACTCAGATAGACCAATTTGTTAATAGTGCCTTTCTGCTGGACCCATTTTACCGCGCTGCCGTTGATCACAAACAATCTGGCCTCCACCGTCTCAGCGATTTAGCACCTGAGGGTTTTGAGAAAACTGAGTACTACCGCAGCTATTTTAAGCACACTGAGATCAAGGATGAGGTCGGTTATATTATCCATATCTCTCCTAGCCAGTTTCTCAACATTTCTTTGAGCCGTCTGTCTTTTGCTCAGCGCTTTAATCGTACGCAGATTGCTACTCTGACGGACATCACTGCGGTCATTGAAGCCATATGCAACGCTCAATGGGGTAATGAAATCAAAACTAGCTCCAGTAATGACAATCAACTTCCCGGCCAGCTGGACAGTGCATTGAAACATTTTGGTACTGCTTATCTCACTGATCGCGAGTGTCAGGTGGTACAGCTATTTCTGCACGGGCATTCCACTAAATCTATTGCTGAGCGTTTGGGCATCTCCCCTGAGACTGTCAAACTGCATCGCAAAAATAGCTATGCAAAGCTGGACGTATCGTCTCAAGCGGAATTGTTCTATCTCTTTATAGACTCGCTGGCTAGCTTAACTAGCTATTCCGGTGGCGACCCGCTCGTCGGATACTTGTAAGACCTCTACTGCCATTTTGCACCCTTCTACTATGAATGCCTTTTCTAGCGCAGTGAGCGGTCTTTTAGTTTGGAGCACTGGTCCGGCTTACCTACCCCTGCCCCCCTTTCAAAACACGACGTGAATACGGTCGCTACCGGCATCCTGCCTAACGCGACACTCACACATCCCTGTGTATCGTCCATGTAGTCTCGGAGCCAGCATCCATGCTGGCTACGGTTTTGAAAGGGGGACAGGGGTAGGCAAGCCTCAAGTTCTGAGCGAGGTTCTTAGGAAGCTGTTTTGTTTGTTTTGTTGTGTTTGGTTTTTTTTAGGATGTACCGCGAGAATTCGAATAGCACTTGCATGGGCCCTTGAGATCAGTCAGGGCCCGTTTATGGGTGTGATCATTTTCAGTTTGAGAGAGCTCACTGTCTGAGCGCAGCGAGTTGAGCGAACGCTGAAAATGGTTGCACCCATGGGACCGATCTCAAGGGCCCATGCAAGTGCGATCCGCACCGCACCAGCTAACCCCCAAAAGACGACCCCTTAAGCAAAGACCAACTTATCCTCGACCAAACTAGCAGAAATCACATCCCCCGGCGCAAAGCGCCCTGCCAAAATACTCTCAGCCAAAGGATTCTCAATCAACTGCTGAATAACCCGCTTCAAAGGCCGCGCCCCATAGACAGGGTCAAAACCAACCTCCAGCAACTTATCCAACACCTCATCCGCAATATCCAGACTAAGATCATGATCAGCCAACCTATTATTCAACAGCTGCAACTGAATACCCGCAATGCCGCGCAATTCATCCTTAGCCAAGGGATGGAACACAACAGTCTCATCCACTCGGTTAATAAACTCCGGGCGGAAATGGGCACTTACCACATCCATCACCGCTGACTTCATAGTCTCGTAATTCTCCTCACCCGCAAGCATCTGAATAACGTCAGAGCCCAGGTTCGAGGTCATCACAATCACCGTATTTTTAAAGTCTACAGTACGACCCTGGCCGTCCGTCAAACGGCCATCATCTAACACCTGCAAAAGAATATTAAAGACATCCGGGTGGGCCTTTTCAACCTCATCCAGCAGCAGAACAGAATAGGGGCGACGGCGTACCGCTTCGGTAAGGTAACCACCCTCTTCATAACCCACATAACCAGGAGGTGCACCAATAAGCCTTGCTACAGAGTGTTTTTCCATAAACTCAGACATATCAATGCGTACCATGGCGTCTTCATTGTCGAACAAAAATTCAGCCAGAGACTTACAGAGTTCGGTTTTACCAACCCCTGTGGGGCCCAAGAATAAAAAAGAACCATTGGGTCGATTGGGATCAGCCAAGCCCGCCCTAGAACGACGTACGGCGTTAGACACTGCAACCACAGCCTCATGCTGCCCCATCACCCTGTTATGCAGACTGTCTTCCATACGCAGTAGCTTATCTCGCTCACCTTCCAGCATCTTAGACACTGGTATACCAGTCCATTTAGAGACTACCTCGGCTATTTCTTCTTCGGTGACCTTATTGCGTAGTAGGCGTTTCTCTACTTGCTCTTCAGAGCCCGCGGTCGCCAAGCGTTTCTCTAGATCGGGGATTATGCTGTATTGAATCTGGGCCATTTTTTCTAAATTGCCCACACGATGAGCGGCTTCCAGATTAGCCTTGGCCTGCTCAAGTTCTGATTTGATATGGGTAGCGTCTTGCATAGAAGCCTTTTCGGCCTTCCAAATCTCTTCTAAATCAGCAAACTCTTTTTCTAGTTCGTCAATATCCTCTTCGAGTTTGGTCATGCGTTTTTTGGCTGCCGCGTCCTTATCTTTTTTCACGGCCTCGCGCTCAATTTTTAACTGAATCAAGCGGCGCTCTAGGCGGTCCATCTCCTCGGGCTTGGAGTCAATTTCCATACGGATGCGACTACCCGCCTCATCGATCAGGTCGATGGCTTTATCTGGCAGCTGACGGTCTGTGATATAGCGCTGGGACAGCTTGGCTGCCGAGACAATGGCGCTGTCGGTAATTTCAACACCATGGTGCACTTCATAGCGCTCTTTTAGGCCCCGCAAGATGGCAATGGTGTCTTCTTCGCTAGGTTCGTCCACCAAGACCTTTTGGAAGCGCCGTTCTAGGGCTGCGTCTTTCTCGATAAACTTGCGATACTCATCTAAGGTGGTGGCGCCCACACAGTGCAACTCTCCGCGGGCCAGGGCAGGTTTGAGCATATTGCCTGCATCCATGGCACCTTCGGCTTTACCCGCTCCTACCATGGTGTGAATTTCATCGATAAACAAAATAACCTGCCCCTCTTGCTTGGACAGATCTTTGAGCACACCTTTTAATCGCTCTTCAAAATCACCACGAAATTTAGCGCCGGCCAATAGGGCTGCCAAATCTAAGGTTAAGACCCGTTTGCTCTTTAGCCCTTCTGGTACTTCGCCATTGATAATACGCTGGGCCAAGCCTTCAACAATGGCGGTTTTACCCACTCCTGGCTCGCCAATTAATACCGGGTTGTTTTTGGTGCGTCGCTGTAGCACTTGAATAGTGCGGCGGATTTCATCATCTCGGCCAATCACTGGATCTAGCTTGCCCTGCTCTGCCTGCTCGGTTAAATCAATGGTGTATTTATCTAGTGCCTCGCGCTGGCCCTCTGAATCTGGGTCATTAACATTGTCGCCACCGCGCAAAGAGTCGATGCCTGCTTTGGCTTTGGTGACATCACCATATTTAGCCAGAGTCTTGCCCAGTAGGCCCTTATCTTCTAGGACGGCTAGCAGGGCCATCTCGCTGGAGACATACTGGTCGCCCTTCTGCTGGGCGGCACGGTCAGCCATATTCATCAGGCGGGCTAGATCCTGTGACAGGTTGGCGTCGCCGGTTGGGTTGCTAACTTTAGCTAACTGATCCAGCGATTTGTTAAGGGCTTCTTGCAGGCCATTAACATCAAAACCAGCACGGTTGAGAATAGGCCGCACGGATCCATCCTGCTGGTTAAGCAGCGCTAACATCAGGTGAGGGGGCTCGATAGCAGAATGGTCGTTGCCCACCGCGATGGACTGAGCTTCAGCTAGAGCGTTTTGCAGTTGATTGGTTAATTTATCAATTCGCATGTCTGTTCCCAATATAATTTATTTGTTGCCTGTTATCTAAGTTGGGGCTGCATGGCCTATTTTTCAATAGCTAGGGTCGAAAAGCCTTAAGTTAGAGTCGAAAGCCTTTAGCTAAAATCAAAAGCCTTGATCAAAATCAATAGACATAAAAAAACCCCGCCTTTAAAAGCGGGGTTTTTGAGCTTACTTTCAAACAGCCAAACGCTATAACTAGGCCTGATTGAGCGCCGTGGTCATTTCGATAACGGCCTTTTTGCCATCGCCGTAAACCATTAGGGTATGGTCCATAGCGAACAATGGGTTAGGCAGCCCAGCAAAACCGGGGCTTAATGAGCGCTTAATGACGATAACATTCTTAGCTTTGTCCACATTGAGAATAGGCATTCCGTAAATCGGACTGCCCTCTACATCGCGAGCCATGGGGTTAGTCACGTCGTTGGCACCAATCACAATCACGACATCGGTGTCTTCGAACGTCGGGTTAATTCTGTCCATCTCCATGAGCTTATCGTAAGGAACCTCTGCCTCGGCTAAGAGCACGTTCATATGCCCTGGCATGCGCCCAGCGACCGGGTGAATACCATATTCAACCTCGACGCCCTTGGCCTCCATCGCGTCGGCTAGCTCGCGCACTGCGTGCTGGGCCTGCGCCATCGCCATACCGTAGCCTGGCACAATCACTACTCGTTGTGCGACTTCTAGCATCAGTGCAACTTCGTCGGGCTGCGCGCTGGTGACCTTGCCTGCATAGATTTCATCGGCATCTACCACCTCACCAGTCGCGGCCATCTTGCCAAACAACACATTGGCTAGAGATCGGTTCATGGCGACACACATGATTTGGGTGAGAATTAAACCAGAGGTTCCCACCAGTGAACCCGCTACGATCAATACTGTATTACCCAGAATAAAGCCGGCCAATGCCGCTGCAATACCAGAGTAAGAATTAAGTAGCGCAATCACCACTGGCATATCCGCGCCGCCAATGGGCATTACCAAGAATAAACCCAACAGTAAGGCCAGACCGACAATGCTGACCATGGCAACAGAGTTACCCGGGTTAAGCGCTAGGAAGACCACTGCGGCCAAAGCACAGAGTAAAAATATGCCGTTACCAGTAGGCCCACCGGGTAAGCCGTAGCTCTTTTTCATCAGCTCTTGGAGCTTGGCAAAGGCCACAAAGCTACCAGTCAGAGTCACCGCACCAATCAGTACTGTCAGACCAATAGCGACCACAGCAATGGTACCTTCGGCTCCAACGCCAAAGGCATTGGCATCTGCAGCTACTGGATTGAGCAGTGCAGCAAAGGACTCAGGGGCACTGCCCAGCTTAGAGTAGTACTCAGCCAGAGCAATAGTCAGTGACGCGCCGCCACCAAAACCATTTAACAGGGCAACCATTTGCGGCATAGAAGTCATTTGGATTCTCAGCGCCATTACCGCGCCAATAAGACCACCCACCAACACACCGGCAATAATATAGTTGTAATTCACTATGCTGCTATCGAGCAATGTGATTACTACAGCGACCAACATCCCTAGCGCAGACAGCCTGTTACCGCGCACGGCTGTCTTAGGCTTAGTGAGGCCTTTGATGCCGAGAATAAACAGAATGCCGGCAACCAGATAAACGAAACTAACAATAGAAGGATTCATCGCTTACTTCCTTTTGAACATGGCAAGCATGCGATTAGTGACTAAATAACCGCCAACAACGTTAATAGTCGCCAGAGTCACGGCAATAAAGCCTAGGATATTGACCAGCACAGGCGAGCTGCCCGAGCCAGCGGCTAGCAGCGCACCAACCAGAGTAATGCCAGACACGGCATTGGTGCCGGACATCAGCGGTGTGTGCAATGTCGGCGGCACTTTTGTAATCAGCTCGACACCTAAAAATAACGACAGCACAAATAGTGCTAATAAAAGAATTAGGATTTCCATTTTTTATGCCCCTTCCGTCTTAGGTTCTAGATTTAGCTCTGGGAGATTAAGTAGCTTGCGCATATGCGGGTGCGGTACTTCGCCCCCATGGGCAACCACGGTGCCAGCCACAATCTCGTCGTTAAAGTCGAGATTGAGCGCGCCGTCCTCGTCGATAATTAATTCTAATAAGGTCTGCATGTTTTTGCCGAGCATTTGACTCGCATGGTAAGCCAACTCTGAGGGCACATTTTCTGGCCCTAAAATAGTCACACCATGGGCAACAACTGTTTTGCCCTGCTCGGTAAGGTCGCAATTACCACCACGTTCGGCGGCCAAATCTACAATAACAGCACCAGGCTTCATGGCTTTCACCATATCTTCGGTAACCAGAATCGGTGACTTAGCGCCGGGAATAGCCGCGGTAGTAATAATAATATCTTGCTGGGCGACCACTTCGGTCATCAGCTCTCGCTGGCGACGCAGGAAGTCTTCCCCCTGCTCTTTGGCATAGCCGCCGGCGCCTTCTGACTCGCCAGTGTCTAGGTCCAGTTCAATGGGCTTGGCACCCACCGATAAAATCTGTTCCCGAGCTGCTGGGCGCACATCGTAGGCTTCAACAACAGCCCCCAAGCGCTTAGCAGTGGCACAGGCCTGCAATCCGGCGACACCCACACCCATAATCAATACGCGAGCTGGCTGTAAAGTGCCTGCGGCAGTCATTAACATGGGGAAGATACGCGGTGCTGCGGAAGCACCCATAAGCACGGCTTTATAACCAGCCAGGGTGGCCATAGAGGAAAGTACGTCCATTGTCTGGGCACGGCTAATACGGGGTACTAGTTCCAGAGCAATGGCAGTGGCACCTTTGTCAGCAACCGCTTGGGCTGCTTGGGGCGATGCCAAGGGATCCATCATGCCAATAATCAGCTGGCCTTTACGCACAAGGGCCAGATCATCGTCACTGTTTTCGTTGTTAGAGCCAAAGCTCTGCACTTGCAAAATAATATCTGAGCTAGCAAATATCTCTGCGCGATCTGCTGTAATGGTTGCTCCCGCTGCGGTGTATTCTGCATCTGGGTAGCCTGCTGCACTGCCGGCGTTTGCTTGAAAAAGTACCTTTATGCTTTTGTCTGTCAGAGACTGGACATTGGCTGGGGACATGGCGACACGTTTTTCACCGGTTTTAATTTCCGAAGGAATTCCGATAATCACTCAATTCTCCTAGTTTTTATATATGGATAACTCTAAGTTAATAACTTGTGTGAATAGTAGCAAAATAAGTTAATGAGTAAATAAGCGTTATCGAATACCCACTATTCTCTAAGCAATAAACAAACAAAACAGCCTGTATTAAATTTAGCTTCGCTATATTACATTGAATCTTGCCTATATTACAGCGAGTTTTGGAAGCCCACTAAATGGAATTGCCTAAGTGTAGACGGGATTTTAACATTGATTTAAAAAGTTTACGGTCAAAGATGGGTGCAACTGTTGGTCGTTATGGTTAGCTATCGCTAGTTGCTGCGGGAAATAGCGAAATCGGCCAAATCCATCAACACAGTTTTAAATTTGCCCTCGGCTAGACCTTCAAGCGCCTTCTTGGCGAGATCAACTTCAAGCTGAGCGCGCTCCATACTGTAGTCAATACCGCCGGTGCTTTGTACTGCCAGCAAAATCTCTGAGAAGTCTTTAGCGGTCTTATTTTCTATGGCATCGCAAATAAGCTGGCGCTGAGCGCTATCACTGTGGTCTCGAGCAAAGATAAGCGGCAGGGTCATTTTGCCTTCAGCCAGATCATCACCGACATTTTTGCCTATCGAGGCCACATCGCCTTGATAGTCCAAGACATCATCGACAATCTGAAACGCCATACCCAGATGCCGACCATAATCGGACATAGCTTGGGCATCAACAGCAGCTTGGGCATCAACAGCAGATGTATCAGCATTCACCTTACCTGCCAACAGCGCACCAGCATGAGCCGAGGCTTCAAATAATTTGGCGGTTTTGCGGTAAATAACTTGCAGATAAATATCTTCGCCAATTGTCGGATTACCCGCATTGGCCATCTGCTGCACTTCTCCCTCGGAGATCACGTTAGTGGCATCGGCCATCAAACCCATAATAGGCATGTCGCCAACCTCCACCAACATTTGAAACGCACGTGAATAAAGAAAATCGCCGACCAAAACACTGGGTGCATTACCCCACTGAGCATTGGCAGTTTCACGGCCTCGGCGCAGCGCAGAGACATCGACAACGTCGTCATGCAACAGAGTCGCGGTGTGAATAAATTCGATAATGGCAGCCATCTTTAAATGCTCTGAGCCACTGTAGCCATTAGCCAGAGCACTAAGCAGAACCACTACTGGCCGCAGCCTTTTACCACCAGACTCGACAATATACTGGCCGATATTTTCCACTAGCCCCACGTCCGATTGGAGTTGGCTAACGATCAAATCATTGACCGCGGAAAATTCTTGTTTAATGGCTTGATGAAAAGACAGCATGTATGGTCGGATGTCACAGATTGTTAGTCAGGCTGCATGCTAGGCAGACACTGCCTAGCTGTCAACTTAAAATATGTTTGCAGCGCCCTGTTGCCAGCCTGCCAACAGCAACAGCATGGCCGGCACTGGTCAGTTTAATAGTTGCCGCAAACATCAGAACTGGGTACGATGCGCGCCTGATCCTAACCCTAAAAGGAACATATGTCTTTCACTCCCCAGTCCTCATATTCTAAAGAAGAAATTCTCGCTAGCTCTCGCGGCGAGCTGTTTGGCCCAGGAAATGCAAAGCTTCCGGCGCCTCCGATGCTGATGATCGATCGTGTTGTTGAAATCAACAATGACGGCGGCAAACATGGGCTAGGACAAATCATTGCTGAAATTGATATCACTCCAGACCTGTGGTTTTTTGACTGCCACTTTGAAGGTGACCCAGTGATGCCCGGCTGTCTAGGTTTAGACGCACTGTGGCAGCTTGTTGGCTTTTTCCTTGTATGGAATGGCAACGCTGGTCGCGGTCGTGCGCTTGGTGCCGGTAACGTGAAGTTCTTTGGGCAGATTTTGCCAACAGCAAAAAAAGTAACCTACAAGCTGGATATAAAACGACTGGTACAGCGCCGCCTTATTATGGGCATTGCAGATGGTACCGTTGAAGTCGATGGTCGTGAAATCTATAGCGCTGAAGACTTAAAAGTAGGCCTGTTTGCCAGCACTGATGGCTTCTAGTTTTTGCTGAGTTGATATTTATAGCCTACATTTAATTTTAGATTTTAGTTCATATTCAGAAATAGTAAGAGGATTACGAATGAGACGCGCAGTTATTACAGGTGTTGGTGTTGTTTCCTGCCTTGGCAACGATAAAGAAACCGTTACCAAGTCTTTGAAAGAAGGTATTTCAGGCATTCGTCGCCGTGAAGATTTTGTCGAAATGGGCATGCGCTGCCAAGTTGGTGCTGTGCTCGACATAGACCCAAAAGAGCATATTGACCGCAAGGTCCTGCGCTTTATGGGGCCCTCCGCTTCCTATGCCTATATAGCCACCGATCGCGCTATTGCCGATGCCGGCCTTACCGAAGAGATGGTCTCTAACCCCCGCACTGGTTTAGTCATGGGTGCTGGTGGCGTCTCCGGTGAAATGTTTACCGAAAGTATTGATGTTATGCGCGCCAAAGGCATCAAGCGTGCCGGCCCCTACCGCGTTACTCAGATTATGGCCAGCACTGTGTCTGCCTGCGTGGCCACGCCGTTTAAAATTAAGGGCGTCAACTATTCAATGGCCTCAGCCTGCGCAACCAGTGCTCATTGCATTGGCCATGCGGTCGAGCTTATTCAGCTGAACAAACAAGATATCGTACTGGCTGGTGGTTCTGAAGATATGCACTGGTCTATGGCTGGCCCCTTCGATGCTATGGGTGCCCTGACCAGCAAGTACAACGACACACCAGAAATCGCCTCTAGAGCCTATGATGCAGAGCGCGATGGTTTTGCCCCTGGCTTGGGTGCCGGGACAGTGATTGTAGAAGAGCTCGAGCACGCACTAGCGCGAGGCGCTAACATTATCTGTGAGATCACCGGCTACGGTGCTACTTCAGATGGTGCCGATATGGTGTCTCCCTCTGGTGAAGGCGCAGAGCGCAGCATGAGAATGGCCATGGCAACCGCAAGTGCGCCCATTGACTATATCAATGCCCATGGCACCAGCACGCCGGTTGGCGATATTGCTGAGTTGGGTGCCATCCGTAATACCTTTGGCGATAACTGCCCAGATATTAGCTCTACTAAGTCTCTCTCTGGACACAGCTTGGGTGCCGCGGGCGTCCATGAAGCAATTTATTGCATGCTAATGATGGAAGGCGGTTTTGTAACCGGCTCTGCTAACATTGATAAGCTGGACGAGCATGCTGAAGGGTTGCCGATATTGCTAGAAACCAAAGACAAGAAACTGAATTGTGTTATGTCCAATAGCTTTGGCTTTGGCGGTACTAACGCAACCTTAGTGATGGAACGCTACCCTCGTTAATATTAAGTTAGGGTTAGCGTCCTCGATAAATTAAAAAAGGCGGCACTAGCCGCCTTTTTTAATACCTACTTGTTATCACCTACTTCTTACACCTAATCTATACGCTACTTAGCACTCGCCACCCAAGCTTTGATACGCTGTTCTAAAATATCTAGGGGAATCGGCCCAGCTTCCAGCACGCGATCATGGAAGGTACGGATATCGAAGTCATCGCCCATCTCCCGAGTCGCATAGTCTCGCAACTCGCTGATCTTTAACTCGCCCATTTTGTAAGCCAGTGCCTGACCGGGCCATACGATATAGCGATCGATCTCGACCGTAATATCATGTTCTGACTTGGCACTATTGGCGATAAAAAAGTCGATGGCACGCTGACGGCTCCAGCCCAGACTGTGCATACCCGTATCAACAACAAGTCTCACCGCTCGCCACATTTCATAGGTCAGCTGACCAAACTTGCTGTAAGGGTCCTTATAAAAACCCATCTCTTCACCCAGACTTTCCGAGTACAGCCCCCAACCCTCAACAAAGGCAGTGATGCGATAGAGGTCACGACGCCAAGGATGCATATCGCCCTGCTCTTTAGCCAGAGAGATTTGTAAATGATGCCCAGGCATGGCCTCGTGGAGGGTCAGCGCTTCCATCTCCCACTTGGGCCTGGTGTTTAGAGCATAGGTGTTGGCAAAGAAAATGCCCGCCCGCCCCATAGAATGAGCGCCGGGCTGATAGTAGGCCGTGGTCTGTGACTTCTCGGCATAGCTGGGAATCATCTTTACGCCGTAGGGCAGTCTGGGCAACTTACCAAAAAGCGCCGGCAACTCTGCATCGGCGCGCTTGGCAATATCTCGGTACTGGCGCAGCAGGTCTTCTTTGTTGCTGTAATAAAACTGCGGGTCTCTACGCAAGAATTCTGTGAAGGCGTCAAAATCGCCGTCGAACCCTGAGTCGACAATCACCTGTTCCATAGCCGCACGGATGCGTGCCACTTCACTGAGCCCCAGCGTATGAATCTGCTTTGCAGTCAAATCAGTCGTGGTCGACCGAGTTGCTCGGTGGGCATACCAAGCCTGCCCATTGGCGAGATTAGAGATTCCGACGGCCTGCACAGCATTGGGTAAATAGTCATCTTGCAAATAAGTTAGCAGCCTTTGGTAGGCCGGTGCAATACGGTCCTCATAAGCGGCTATAGCGCGAGTTTTAAGACGTTTTTGTTGTACCAGTGGCACTGCCTTGGGAAACTGCTTAAACGGGCTCAGGAGCGGGCTATCCATGGGCTTATCAAATAGCTGGTTGGCTACCTGCTGAGGGATATTGCGCAATGTAACTGCCGGCGGGGTAATCGACTGCTCAAGCCCTTTGGCAAGCAGAACCAAAGTCTGGTCAATGACCACATCAGCAGACTCGAGACGTGCCACTATGTCCTCATAGTCAGCCAGTTTTCGCGCTGGCATCAATGTGATCATCTGTGCCAAATCTTGCTGCACACCACCCATCTGATTAATGGGCATTAACTCATCGGGAAATGCCTGACCGGCAACATCGAGCGACAGATCTTTGTGCAACAGCTGAAAATCTAACCGTGCAGAAACACTTAATGCCTCTGCCTCAATACTGTCGATAGCTTTTAACAGAGTCCGGCTGTCGAGCTTGCGCTTTTCTATACCTGCGAGAGAATAGTCACTCCAACGACTGTTTTGACCAGGATAGCCCAGCCAGGTGGCCGACTCCGGAAACTCAGTCATCTGGTAGTCGTAAACCACATCCATAAAAGCAACAAGGCGGGCATCCTGACTAGCAAATCCCTTATTGGCAGTGACCAGATCTAAACGAGCCTGATAGTCCTCTAGGGCCGCCATAGATTTTGCTGACATGACTGCGGATAGGCTGACAGCCAGTACTATTACTATTTTTTGAATTGCTAATAGTCTTTGAATTACTAATAGTCTTTGAATTTTTATTGTTTTACGTAATTGATGAATCATAACCACCTCTCTTTAATGACATCAATACTGTCATAAATAGTTTGCCAGTGGAAATAGGATAGAGGGCGGAAATAGGATAGAGGGCGGAAACAAGATAGAGAGCGGAAATAGGATAGAGGGCGAAAACTAGTTAGAGGGTGCAAATAAAATAGAGAGCGCAAAGACCAGCAGATATAAAAACCGAGACAAATAAAAAGGGAGTTGCAAGGCAACTCCCTTTAAACGTAAAGCTTACTTTCGGCTAATAGCTTACAGCGCCGCTAAAATAGCCTCTGCACTTGAACCTTCAAGAGCTCCAGCATCAACATTGAGCAAGCTCACTACGCCATCGTCAACGATCATTGCAAAACGCTTACTGCGTGTACCCATACCAAACCCTGTGCCATCTAACTCAAGGCCAATCGCTTTGGTAAAGTCTCCATTGCCGTCAGCCAGCATCATCAGGTTCTCAGCATTGGCGCTCTGGCCCCAAGCGTGCATCACAAACACATCGTTAACCGACATACAGGCAACTGTGTCTACGCCCTTAGCTTTGATCGCGTCAACATGGACAACAAAACCCGGAAGGTGAGCCATAGAACAGGTAGGTGTAAACGCACCTGGGACTGCAAACAACACCACTTTTTTACCGCCAAAAAGATCTGCCGTGCTAATGCCCGCAGGACCTTCTGCGCCCATGATAGAAAACATTCCCTCAGGAATTTTATCGCCAACTTGAATAGTCATATCAACCTCGTTTATCAATAATTATTATTTTAAAATCGCCCAAAGCGTGCCTTGGACGATTTTAGATACCTGCTTTTTTAACCTAGATCTAGAACCAGTATTAAACCTAGAGCTAGAAAGGAATATCGTCGTCAAATGCACCATCTTGCGGCGCCTGCTGCTGAGATGGTTGCTGCTGTGATTGCTGGGGTGCAGATTGCTGAGGTGCCTGCTGCTGTGATTGCTGAGGAGCAGACTGCTGATAACCACCACCGCCCTGAGACTGATCAAAACCACCGCCCTGCTGACCACCACGACTATCTAGCATCTGCATTTCGCTAGCAACGACTTCTGTCGTGAAACGATCCTGTCCATCTTGACCCTGCCACTTGCGCGTGCGCAGTGAGCCTTCAACATAGAGCTTGGAACCTTTCTTTACATACTCGCCAGCAATCTCGGCCAGGCGGTTAAAAAATACCACTCGGTGCCATTCAGTGCGCTCTTGCTGGTCGCCAGTGTTTTTATCTTTCCATGATTCAGACGTCGCAATGCTAAGGTTTGTTACAGCGCCACCAGACGGCATAAAGCGCGTTTCTGGATCCTGTCCACAGTTGCCCACAATGATGACTTTATTGACTCCGCGTGCCATTTTTATCCCCTGTTCTAAACAAATTTGAGTACGGTTTAAGGTACTAGCTAAAGTAAGGCCTCAAGCTCGCCATATCAACAGATTGCTTATCAACTTTGATATAGGCCAATGGCTCACCTTTGAGAAGGAGTATATCTTCTACCCCCGTTATATTTGAAATTATTTTTGCAAATTCCTGATGATCTGCATCACCAACCTGCAACACGATGGTTTGCAGCGGCTTTGGCGCCTTCAAGCCCAGAGCCAAAACCCACCAAATTGCCAGCACGCCCGCCACCAACAAAAATAAACCATCGACGCCATATTCCTGCAGGCTCCAGCCGCCCAAAGTGCCGCCCACAAAAGCACCGAAAAACTGGCAGGTCGAGTAGATACCCATGGCCGTGCCGCGATTACCTACTGGGCAGGTTTTACTCAACCAAGATGGCAGCGACGCCTCGAGCAGGTTAAACGCAGCAAAAAATATCAGCAGCATTATAGGTGTTAGTAAAGCGCCCCGCTCCAGCCCTAGTACCAGCATAGGAACGGTCAACATAGCCACGGCAATCACAAAGCTGAGTTTTTGTTTATTAAAGCGTTCGCCAAAAATCATCGCCGGCAGCATGGCAACAAAACCACCACCCAGCAGCGCAAGATAGACCCACCAAAGGTTGTCGCGGCCAATCCCTAACTCCTCAGTCAGAATCGTTGGGATAACCACGAAGGCGGCCATAAGAGCCAGATGAAGAGCAAAGATACCGACATTAAGTCGCATTAACATGGGGTTCTTCAGTAGCTGGCCAATCTGTTTAATGTCTGCCAATGTCTCACGGTTTTTTTGCACATTAACGGCTTTGGGAACCAGGATCATAAACACAGCAATACCTAGCAGGCCCAATACAGCAGTTACCCAAAATATTCCCGCTAACCCCATAGAGCCTGCAATAACAGGCCCGAGAATCATTGCCAGCATAAATGACAGACCAATACTGCCGCCTATAGCTGCCATAGATTTGGTGCGATTTTCTTCTGAGGTCAGGTCCGTGACCATGGCCATCAATGTACTAGCGATAGCTCCCATGCCCTGCATGGCCCGACCAATAATCAACTCAATCATGGTATCTGCCATGGCGGCATACAGACTGCCCACCACAAACATTAATAGCCCGCCAATAATCACTGGCCGCCGGCCGATTCTGTCCGACAACAGTCCCAAAGGAATCTGCAATATTGCCTGGGTCAACCCATAGGCACCAAGCGTCAGCCCCAGCATCAGCGGCGTAGCGCCCGCGTAGTCATCCATATACAGCGCCAGCACAGGCAGCACCATAAACAGCCCCAGCATACGAAAGCCATAGAGGCTTGCCAGAGAAACGGTAGCACGCCGCTCTACAGCTGACATGGAGGAAGAAGGTTGAGGGGATTCAGTCAAAATGGTTTCAAATACTGTGGCAAAAATTTAGGCCTGTATCTTAACAGCGCAATACTGTGAGGCGAATATTTATCATCAATATTTTCAAAATAGGGTCTGCTAGGTTATTAACATCGTATGTTGCATATTAAATCAAATTCACTTTGCCCCAAGGGCAAGCTGAGCCCTATAATCGATCGTTTAATCTGACTATAAAGAATTTTTAATGGATACCATCCAGGTACGCGGCGCAAGAACTCATAATCTCAAAAATATTGATCTCGATATCCCCAGGGATAAGCTGATTGTTATTACCGGCCTCTCCGGGTCGGGAAAGTCATCACTGGCTTTTGACACATTGTATGCCGAGGGCCAGCGTCGCTACGTAGAGTCGTTATCGACCTATGCGCGGCAGTTCCTGTCGATGATGGAGAAGCCTGATGTAGACCATGTCGAGGGCCTGTCCCCCGCCATCTCCATCGAGCAGAAATCCACGTCCCACAACCCCCGTTCTACTGTGGGCACGATTACCGAGATCTACGATTACCTGCGCCTGCTATTTGCCCGCGCCGGCGAGCCCCGCTGCCCTGAACATGGTCAGCCGCTGAATGCCCAGACCGTGAGCCAGATGGTCGACCAAATTATTGCCCTACCTGAAGGCACCAAGCTAATGCTGCTGGCACCGGTGATTAAAGACCGTAAAGGCGAGCACCTGCACCTTTTTGAAAGCCTGCGACGTCAGGGCTTTATCCGCGCGCGAATTGATGGCCTAGTCTGTGACCTAGACGAAGCACCGGCTCTGGATAAAAAGAAGAAACATACCATCGAAGTCGTGGTTGACCGTTTTAAAGTCAAAGCAGACATTGGCCTGCGTTTAGCAGAATCCCTCGAGACTGCTCTGGCATTAGCTGAAGGCCTAGTATCTATAAGCTACATGGGCGACGAAAAACTACCAGACCAAATCTTTAGCGCCAAATTTGCCTGCCCAATCTGTAATTACAGCCTTAACGAGCTTGAGCCACGGCTATTCTCGTTTAACAATCCAGCCGGCGCCTGCCCCACCTGTGATGGTCTGGGCGTGCACCAGTTCTTTGATATTGACCGAGTGATTCAACACCCAGAAGCCTCTATCTCTGAAGGCGCTATTCGCGGCTGGGATCGACGCACGCTGTTTTATTACAACATGCTCACTAGTTTGGCCGAGCACTACAACTTTGATATTGAAGCTCCCTGGGAAAAGCTCTCGCAGATTCATCAGCAAAAGATTTTATTTGGCAGCGGCACCGAAGAGATCACCTTTAACTATGTGAATGATCGCGGCACCGTGTTCCGACGTGAGCACAGCTTTGAAGGTGTGATCAATAATATGGAGCGCCGCTACCGCGAGACAGAATCGACCTCGGTTCGTGAAGAGCTCACTAAATATATGGCCAGCTCAAGTTGCCCCGAATGTTCAGGCACCCGCCTACGCAAATCGGCGCGCAACGTATTTATTGATAACAAGCGTATCGAAGATATTGTCTGCATGCCTGTGGGCGAGTGCAGTGAGTATTTTGAAAACCTCGACCTGCCCGGCCGTCAGGGTGAGATTGCTGAAAAGATCGTTAAAGAGATACGCCAGCGCTTTAACTTTTTGGTGGACGTGGGCCTTAACTACTTATCCCTCAACCGCAGTGCCGACACATTGTCCGGCGGTGAAGCCCAACGGATTCGACTGGCCAGCCAAATTGGTGCTGGTCTTGTGGGCGTGATGTACATTCTCGACGAGCCCTCTATCGGCCTGCACCAGCGGGACAACGAAAGACTGCTTAAGACCTTGGTGCGACTGCGAGATCTAGGTAATACAGTGATTGTGGTAGAGCATGACGAAGACGCTATCGCCTCTGCCGACCATGTGATTGATATAGGTCCTGGCGCGGGCATTCACGGTGGTGAGGTAGTTGCCGAGGGCACTATTAAACAAATCAAAGCCAACAAAAACTCTATTACCGGGCAGTTTTTGTCAGGTAAAAGAGGCATAAAAATCCCCAAGGTACGCAATAAAGGTAATGGTAAAACCCTTAAAATCGTGGGTGCCACTGGTAACAATTTGCAAAAGATCAACCTGGATATACCTCTGGGTGTGTTCACCTGTATCACCGGCGTTTCTGGCTCGGGCAAATCTACGCTCATTAATGGCACTCTTTACCCGGCTGCCGCAATCGCGCTGAACAAGGCCTCGACCTTAAAGCCAGCGGCTCACACCAAGATCAGTGGCCTCAGTCATCTTGATAAATGTATCGATATTAATCAGAGCCCGATTGGTCGCACACCGCGTTCCAACCCGGCCACCTATACCGGTATCTTTACTCCAGTGCGCGAGATCTTTGCTGGCACTCAAGAAGCTCGTTCACGAGGCTATAACCCCGGGCGATTTAGCTTTAATGTGAAAGGCGGCCGCTGTGAAGCCTGCCAAGGCGATGGCGTAACCAAAGTTGAGATGCACTTTTTGCCCGATATTTATGTGCCCTGTGATGTGTGCAAAGGCAAACGCTACAACCGCGAGACCTTGGACATTCACTTTAAAGGTAAGAATATTCACCAGGTGTTGGCCATGACCATCGAAGACGCTCGAGAGTTCTTTGATGCTATTCCAGCCATCGCCCGCAAGCTGCAAACATTGATCGATGTGGGTCTGTCTTATATCAGCCTCGGCCAGTCAGCCACGACTCTATCTGGTGGTGAAGCGCAGCGCGTAAAACTTTCAAAAGAGCTATCGAAACGAGATACAGGCAAGACCCTGTATATTCTCGACGAGCCTACTACTGGCTTGCACTTTCATGATATCGAGCAGCTGATGGCTGTTCTGCATCGTCTGCGTGACCACGGCAACACAGTTGTGGTGATCGAGCATAATTTAGATGTCATTAAGACAGCAGATTGGGTTGTCGACCTAGGGCCAGAGGGTGGCTCTGGTGGTGGTCAGATTATTGCGAAGGGAACCCCTGAAGAGGTCGCGCTAGTAGAAGGTTCTCACACTGGGTTTTTCTTGAAGGACATTCTAAAGCGCAAGCGCTAATGGCCCTCAACATTTGGAGACAGCGAACCTAATAGCTCGCCTGCCAGGAATTATAATCGGCAGACATTTCATCAATAGCGGTCTGCTGGTATTCCCGCAGGCCGCTAAGAATTATTTTCTTTACACCCCATCCAACTTTCTCTGCACCATCCATTAAATCGAATCGTAGCTCTACGTCTCCACGTTTGCCATTGACCTTCATCTCTGAATCCGCCAGTTCAACTAAAGGCTGTTTGAGATCCAGACGGTCAAGATGCAGGGACATCGACTGGTAGATCGCCAGCGGTCGCGCTGGGTTGATCATGACATTCTGCTCCGCCATTAAAGGCACCAGAATATAAGGGAAATTCTGCCCGGAGAAATACACATAGCTACGCACTAACTGCTCGATCATAATTTGATCAACGGTAGGCTCGCCGCTACGACTTACTTTTAAGTAACACTTGTCACGACCATCTAAAATATCAAACTCATTGCCTGGCGCCTCAGGAAACAACAGACCTGTGTCTGCCGACACCATTCCCGAAAACGTAAATGACATCTCAGGGCTCAAACCGTAACGCTGTAACGCAATGGCAAACAATAAATCCCCAGGCACACAGAAGCGCTTACTGCCGGCATCATGGATAGGATTAAAATCATTGCTCACTGACTTTGCAAAGCGACTGCCCTGCTCAGCACTGATAGTGACATCTGTTTGGTTTTGATCGTAGAACGTATTGAGAAACATAAATAGGAAGAGGCCTTAGAGATCAGTCGCGCATACTAATCGGTTTATCTCTAAGGTCAACAGTAAGCTATTAAATACTTTAGGCTTTGTAAAACCTTGACGACAGGGCAAAACATCAAATCAGCCTAGCTCAGTCTAGCTCGGCCTCAAATTCTTCGAGTAAATCAAGAGGTTCCATTTCTTGGCCTTCGAGGTCCTCGTTCCAATTAATACCAGTCATCAGCACGTCGCTATGCATACCGGGAAGCCAATCATCGAGAAACTCTTCCATCTCAATAGCAACCGGCTTATAGACCTCCCAGTCACCAGTGCAAAGCGCCTGGGCCATGCGTTGGTCAGACCAAAATGGAATAACATCAATACTGTCATTGTCCATGGAACTAACCAGCGACCAATTGCCCTCTTGATCCTGCAAGCCCCAGATACAGCCATTTTCGAGGCATTCAACCACTAGGCGGTCAAGGTTTTCTTGCAGGTCGTCTGACAGTGGATCCATGGTACGGCTCAACTTATTATTGATGAATTCTAAGACCGCCATAGTAACGCTTTTCTGTCAGGCCGCCAAAGTAATCCTAAGCTGCCAGCTGTTGTCGCATTAAAGCCATAGCTACATCAATGACTTAGAGCTACGCCAGTGACTTAGAGCCACGTCAGTTACTTAGAGCCACGTCAGTTAGCTAGTTATAGCTGCGACAATTTGTCACATTGAAAGCTGCGTCAGTTACTTTAGGCTGCTGGCTTTTAATCACGATCTCTCAAGGATTAAGAGCAATGGATACTGGCACAAAGAATCTCAAACGGGCGGCAATTATCTTGGCCATTATTGGACAAGCTGGCACTGCGATAGCCGAGCAGGCTGACCGCTCTGCTGATGCTGCTGAACTGAGTCAAGGGTCTACCTTAGCTGAGCTAAATGAGGTAGCTGAGCTAAATGAGGTAACTGTGCAAGCCAACCCACCCTCTTCCCAGATCATTACCATTTCAGATACCCAACAGCTATCAACTCCAGACAGCGCAGCATTGCTACGCACCGTTCCCGGCGCAAACTTTAGTCAAAATGGATTGATTACCGGTATCGCCCAATACCGAGGTCTGTTTGGCGACCGGGTTGCACTATCTCTTGATGGCTCACCAGCCCTAACCGGCGGCCCCAATGCCATGGATACGCCACTGTCCTATGCCCCTGCTCCATTACTAAAAGACCTCAATGTGCATCGTGGTATTGCGCCGGTGAGTGCCGCCCAAGAAAGTATTGGCGGCCATATAAACGCTCGCTTTAATCGCGGTGATTTTGCCAATAACAGCGCCCTCAATCTAAGCGGCATTGGCAATCTAAGCGGCACTGGCAATGGCCGTCACGGTGATAATGGCCAACAGTCCAGTGCTAACTTACAGCTAGTAGCAGCTAATGATCAGCACAAAATCGCAGTACTAGCTGCCCATGACGAAGGCGAAAACTCAGAGGCTGGTAACAATGTATTAATCCAAGGCACCCAGTATCAGCGCTCACGGACAGACCTAAGCTATGGCTGGCAATCCCCAGCAACTATTGCCGAATTCTATATAGGCCAGCTCGATATAAGCAGCACAGGCACCCCTGCCCTAGCCATGGACATTGTCAGTGTCAAAACAGACCTAGCGGGCTTTAGCCTCAGCACTGACCTTGATAATGGCACCAAGCTGTTTGCCAATATTGCGGTGGGTAGCGTAGAGCATGAAATGGACAATCACAGTCTGCGCCAAGCACCGATGATGGCCATGAATTACAGAACCAATCTAGCCACTGCAGACAACCAGTCCTGGACCATTAAAGCGCAAATACCTATATCTGTAGGGCGCCTAACTATTGGCACCGACGGTAATCTTGTGGACCATGAGTCGATCATTAGCAGCCCCCAAAACGGCCTCTTTCAGCTGGTTAATTTTAATCAGGTTGAGCGGGATACTCTGGGCCTATTCACTGAATTAAACGGGGCGCTAGATCAACACTGGAATTTCATGGTCGGTGCTCGCTTTAACAATGTCTCTCTTAGTGCCGCCAATGTGAGCGCGTCGGGCATGATGGGAATGATGGCCATAAACACAAATAATCTGGCCAGCAATTTCAACCAAGCCAACCGAGACATTAGCCACAATAATGCCGACCTAGTGATAAACCTGAGCCGCAGCATAAACAGCAAGCTATCGATGAATATTGATCTAGGTATTAAAAACCGAGCACCCTCTTATCAAGAGTTGTATCTGTGGTTGCCCCTACCAATTACCGCAGGGCTTGCCGATGGGCGCAGCTACCTAGGCAACCTAGATCTAAAATCTGAAACCGCTCGTGAGATCAACATTGGTTTTAACTATAAGGGCGAACGCTTCAGTGTTGCACCACAGGTTTTTTATCGTCGTATTAACGACTACATTCAAGGCACCTTAGCGGACAGCTCATTCGCTAATGCTATTAGCAACATGATGTCTGGTGCTCCAGTGCTTATGCATAACAACGTCGATGCCCAGATGTTTGGCTTCGATACCAACTGGCACCTCAGCATCAACCAGAGCTGGTCTATGGATGGGGTATTGAGTTATGTGCGAGCTAAACGGACAGATATCAGCGACAACCTTTACCGTATTCCACCAGCCAATGGCCGTATTAATCTTCGCTACCGCCCAAAGTCTTTAGACCAGACGCTACAACTGAGCATCGAATCTGAGGTCTATGCCAAGCAGACTAAAGTGGCTCGTTTTAATAACGAATCCGAGTCGGCCGGCTACGGAATCATCAACCTCACCGCCCGCTGGTCGATCAGTGAAAGCCTGCAAGTTCAGGCACGACTGAATAATCTATTTGATCGCACCGCCGTCAATCATCTGAGTGGTCGCAACCGCGTCAGTGATAGTGAAATCGACCTAGACGCAGGTCTGCCAGAACTGGGTAGAAACTTTAATCTTGCCGTGCAGTTAAACTGGTAGACCGGATGAAGTTGGTAGACCGGATGAAACTGCTAGACCGGATGAAACTGCCAGACCAGATAAAGCGCCCGGACCTAATAAAACGACCAGACCCGATACAATAGCAGCACCGACTTCTGATATTATGGCGCCATGATCAAGGATGACATTTACCAGACCCATTTAACGGCTCAGCAGAATCTTCGACGCCTCAGTATTATTCGTGGCGTCGCCCTACTGGGCCAATTTCTCGCGCTAGTTTTTTTCGGCACAGTAAACCCAATCGGTCTGCCCCTAGTTCCCATCACCATAATTCTGTCGATCTATAGTGCCATCACCGCAGCCACTTGGTTGCGTAGCAAACAGCCCGTACCCATTGTCGACTATGAGTTTTTTACTCACCTACTAATCGACATATTTTTCTTTTCCATGCTGCTCTATTTTAGCGGCGGCGCCTCCAATCCCTTCGTCTCCTATTATTTGATTCCCCTCAGTATTGCGGCAATTACCCTGCCTCGCAGGCTCAGCATTCTTGTCGCCCTAGCCGCGCTGGCCTGTTATACAGTACTGCTTAATTATTATGTGCCCATCGCCGCCATTGCACCCCATGCCGTAGATATGCATGGAACCGCCACAGGCATGCATGGAACCGCCACAGGCATGAATCGACCCGCCACAGGCATGAATGGAGTGCACAGTGGCGCTTTTAACGAGAGTGTTAATGAGAGCACCAATCTGCACATCTTGGGTATGTGGGCAAACTTTGCCATTAGCGGCGCCCTGATTACCTACTTTATTAGCCGCATGGCCGGCACGTTGAGGCAGCAGCAACAGAAAATTGCCGAGCAGCGGGAAACACAGTTGAGAGACGAACAGTTACTGGCAGTGGCAACCTTAGCCGCAGGCACCGCCCATGAACTAGGCACGCCATTAAATACCATGAAAATTATTGTCGATGAATTAATCGATAAACGGGAAAACTCAGCAGAAGACCTACTGCTACTAAACCAGCAGATCGACACCTGCAAAAGCACCTTAAAACAGCTGCTTATGACCGCAGAACAATCCCAGTCCAGTGAGCAAACTCCTGTGACCGTTAGAGATTATTTCTCTGCATTACTCAGCCGCTGGCAGCTCATGAGACCCAACGTTAATGTCAGTATTAATCTTGCCAAGGATTCCTGCGATGCCCCATGTACGGCAGCCTTTCACCTAACAATAGAACAGTCGATTATTAATCTATTAAATAATGCCGCCGACGCCAGCCCCGAGTCAGTAGAGGTATCAATACAGTGGACCGCCGATAGGGCCACCATCGATATTCGCGACCATGGGCTTGGTTTAGATCTAAATGGCATCGACAACCTGGGCCAAGCTTTTGTCACCCATAAAGACGATGGCTTGGGGCTGGGTCTATTTTTATCTCGGGCCACGTTAACTCGTTTTGGGGGCACCGTGAGTTTGCGCAATGCGCTAGGTGGCGGTACCCATACGCAGATCAGTCTGCCTCTATGAATTATTTAGTGATCGACGACGACCCCGTATTTAGTGCCGTTCTGGCAAGGGTATTAACCCGCCGAGGTAATTTGGTGCTCGTAGCCAACAATGGAGCCGAGGCACAGGAGCATTGCCGTAACCATGCCCTAGAGCGTGTGATTTTAGATCTTAAGTTAGAGCAGGAATCCGGGCTGGCAATACTGCAACGGCTGCGAATATTACAGCCCAGTATTCAGGTGCTGATGCTCACCGGTTACTCAAGTATCTCCACCGCCGTCGATGCCATTAAATTAGGTGCGATAAATTATTTGAGCAAACCCGCCTCCGTGGATGACATAGTCGCCGCCTTTGTGCCCGCGCATAGCCCGACAGAAACGCCCATAGAAAATTCACCAGCCTCAATCAACCGGCTGGAATGGGAACATATTCAAAGAGTGTTAAAAGACAACGATGGCAATATTTCAGCCACCGCTAGAAGTTTAGGAATGCACAGAAGAACCCTACAGAGAAAGCTTCAGAAGCGCCCAGCTAAGCGCTAGTTAAGCACCTTATACCCACGCCCTTTGAGGCAGCGCTTAACAATCCGGTCCTGCTCATGGCGAGCGCTCTTGTTAGACTTAACGCCCCCTAACACAGCACCAGCACCGGCACTTCGCTGGGCAGTATTATGGTCACCCAAAACAGCGCCCAACACCGCACCAACTACCCCACCCTCGACAGCACCTTCGGTGGTGCGATCGGCGACATCAACCTGACCGGCGTACTCTTCACAGTCCGCAAGATCGACCTGATATTGATAGGGGTCTACACCCAGAGTATCAACAATGATTTTGTCCGGCTGACCATAACCGCTGGCGCAACCGGTGAGAAATAAAACAACTGCAATTGAAGCCCATAGCTTTGACATAAAATTCCCTATCACTGATTAATCTTTTAACCAGAACGCCAATCCCTGACTTTGGTTGACCGCGAGACCTAGCTCGCACCTTAGTTCTAAACTTGGCTTGAAACTTAGCTCGTAACTTTTCTAGAAACTTTGCTTGAAACTTAGAGCCGCGCCGCTGATTGCAACGCTACTGATTGCAACGCCGCTGATAGCAACGCTACTGACAGCAACGCTATCGATAGCAAAGCCACTAATAGCAGCACGGCCCCTAATTATCTTACTTAGTGTTGTTCATAATGCCGCGCACCGCCGCAGGAATGTCGGCAGGCAAAATCACTAACTTGGAATTTGGCGACTTAGACATGCTTTTCATGGCATCAATATATTTTTCACCCAGCAGATACATAGCCGGTAGCTCTTTATCCTGAATCGCCTCATTCACTTTGCTCAGAGCTGTCTTAGTCGCTTCGGCAAGTACTACCTGAGCTTCTGCATCTCTGCGCGAGGCTTCAAGGCGACCGTCGGCTTCAAGAATTGCCGCGGTCTTTTCACCGTCGGCACGAGTCACAGTGGCACGTCGCTGTCGCTCTGCCGCCGCCTGTTCTTCCATCGCCTGCTGCATAGTGCCAGAAGGGTTAATATCCTGAATTTCGACAGTTTTCAGCGTAATACCCCAATCGGCAATATCCTCTGAAATAGAATCTTTAAGTTTGGCTTTAATTTGGTCTCTAGAAGACAGCGCATCATCGAGCGCCATTTCACCAACGATCGAACGCAGAGATGTCTGTACCAGTGTACGAATCGCCAGCTCATAATCTTCAACACCATAGACCGCTTTTTCCGGGCTAATAATATTAATATAGGCAACTGCATTGGCAATAATCACCACGTTATCTAGGGTAATGACTTCCTGAGAGGGAATATCCAAAACAATATCTTTGGTGGTCGCTTTAAAAGCTACATCATCAATATAGGGAATAATAATATTAAGGCCAGGGCTCAGGGACTTATGATATTTACCTAACCGCTGAACCACCCATTTGGACCCCTGTGGGACTAAACGAATACCTTTAAAGAGTGTGACAATGACCAGTATAAAAATTGCACCAACAATAAACATGCCTTCCATCTTCTTATGCTCCTAAAATTTTTAAAAAATAAATAAGTATCTAATTAACTGACTAAACAGCTGAGTAAACAGCCGACTAAATAAGTTTGGCAACCACTAAGACATTGCCAGAAATTTCTTTGATATGCAGACGGTCCCCAAGAGCAACCTCTGTGTCACAGTTAAACTCCCATTCGTCTTCGCCCAAAATCGGCGTAGTAAAACGCAGCTTACCGTTAGTCTGGCCAGCGGGAAGTTTAATAACCTGCCCAGCTTCACCAATCGCAGACTCTCGTGCTAAACCGCTGTTATTACGATCTTCCATTTTAGGCTTCAGCAACTTAAACCAAAGTACCGTGAACAGAACCGAAGAGATGGTCCACAACAGCACCTGCACGCTAAATGACATCTTAACCATGAGTGCCAACACGCCAACCACCAGTGCACCCAGGCCAAACCATAGAATCGTAAAGCTGGGCACAAATATCTCCGCAACAATAAGCAGGAGCCCCAGCACTAACCAGTGCCAATACAACATTTCCATAACCATTTAAAACCTCAGTCCAGTAAAATTTAATTATAGAGCAACAAACTTCAAGTGGGATCAGTATCAGTCTGCCGCGACATTAACAAACCATCCTCGCGACCGAGCTCAGTCTTGTAATAATCTCTTCGCTCACCCACCTGTACAAAGCCACGTTGCTGGTACAGGCGAATAGCCCGAAAATTAGACACCCTGACTTCAAGATAAGTCGTTTTAATTTCTGCGGGCAGATTAGTCAACAAATAATCTAGCATATAAGCTCCAAACCCAGACCCCTGCCTACTGGGATCAACCGCAATATTGTGTAACTCGGCCTCATCGAGCACAGTACTAAGCACAGCAAACCCGATAATCTCGCCATCAGCTAACAACACTATTGATAGCCCCTTAGCATCATCGAGGCTGTGCTCAAACTGTTTACGGCTCCAAGGGGACGCAGAGCAAGCACATTCAATGGCACTGACCCGCTCTATATCTGCGGCAGACATGACACGAATAGCAGGAACAGTATCAGTAACCATAGTCGGCAAGCTAGCTGTCAACTTTATGAACATGCCGTAAAGGCGAGAGAAAACGAATGGTCTGCCATGCATCACGCTTGCAACCAGGCTGGTCAATCATCATTTTCAAAGAAGGTAGCAATAGAGCGGTAACCTGACCAAATACATCTACCTGACCATTGGTCACAGCGGCCTTCTGCTGCTCCGAAAGAAGCCACTTCACCGGATCATCACCCATTAGCATGATGATTTTGGCACCCCTGCTGTCGACCCGTGCCTGAATCAATGTCGCCAAAAATTCACGTACATCAGACTCACCCCCAGCCATATTCGGGTAGGGAGGCCATTCGACCAGTTCCATCTGTGGCAACGGCCCAGTGGCCTGCCCCATAACTTGTAAGATATTACCCAGCAACAAAATTTGTTCTGGGTCTGGCAGAGAATCCTCAACGGCACTGCACACTAACAGATCATCAGAGGCCTGCCAGAGCGCAAAGCGCACCTGAATATCGACCTCAGGCTCAGCAACGCTGTCAGCCATCTTAGCCGCAGCTGCGCCCTTAACTGCAATTGGTTTAGCCTGCTTATCGTCAAGGCCAATATTGACTAGCTCAGCCATGGACTTTTCCCGGATGGCTGTATTGACCCGGTCGAACATGGATTCTGGGGCAGAGCCCTCAGCGGATGAAGAGCCCTCGGCCAATAAAGAGCCCTTCGCGGACAAAGAGCCTTCAGCTGATAAAGAGCCAGAACCCTCAACTATCCCAGGCGCAGTCCTTATTATCTCGCTACCCTCCACTTCCGGTGAGGAAACAGAGGTAAGTGACGCCTTTGGTTGCGCAGACAACCCAGGCAGCACAGGTAAATCCTTGCCCACATATTGGACAATTCCCAGCTGCTGTAAATAAAGGTTTCTGCGCGCCTGAGACATTACACGCCGCCAAGCTGCGGGTGAAGTCGCCCGGGATTACGCATTAGCGTCAGCGCATTCAAATAGGCTTTAGCACTGGCCACAAGAATATCTGTATCAGCACCCTGGCCATTAATAATTCGCCCGCCCTTTTCCAATCTCACCGTCACATCACCCTGAGAATCTGTACCCTGGGTAACCGCGTTAACCGAATAGAGCTGCAAGTTAGTCTCACTATTTACCAGCTGTTCAATGGCATTAAAGATCGCATCCACCGCACCATCGCCACTGGCTTCAGCACTGTGGTCTTTATCCTGGTAGCGAATACCAATAGACGCCTTAGGGGACTGGCCCGTTTTAGACAGCACCTCTAGATCAGTCAATGTCAGCGCATCAACTTCAGTACCCATCTGTACCTCAGACACCAGAGCCTGCAAGTCTTCATCAAAGATCTCGCGCTTCTTATCAGCCAGCTCTTTAAAGCGCACAAAAGCCTGATTAAAGTCCTCTTTGCTATCAAAGCTGATATCCAGCTCTTCTAAGCGCGCCGCAAAGGCAGCTCGGCCAGACAGCTTACCTAGGGTAAGCTTATTGGTGCTCCACCCCACATCCTCTGCCTTCATAATTTCGTAGGTTTCGCGGAACTTCAAAATACCGTCCTGGTGAATACCAGACTCATGGGCAAAAGCGTTAGCACCCACAATAGCCTTGTTAGGCTGCACAGGAAAACCCGTAATACTAGAGACCAAACGGGACGTCGGCACAATATGGACCGTCTCCACATCCGTAGTCACCGGGAAAATATCACCCCGAGTGCGAATAGCCATCACCAGCTCTTCTAAAGACGCATTGCCAGCTCGCTCACCCAGACCATTGATCGTACATTCAACCTGCCGTGCACCCGCCTGAACCGCCGCGAGACTATTAGCCACAGCCAAACCTAAATCGTTGTGGCAATGCACCGAAAATACCGCCTTGTCCGCATTGGGCACAGTATTCATAAGGCGCTTAATCATAGAGCCATACTCACCTGGGTCTGAATAACCCACGGTATCCGGCAAATTAATCGTCCGCGCACCAGCGTTAATGACCGCTTCGGTAATGCGGCACATAAACTCAAACTCAGTACGGCTGGCGTCCTCAAGAGAAAACTCAACATCGTCGATTAACCCCCGAGCAATTTTCACCGCGCCAACAGCCTGAGCCAAAACCTCTTCCGGTTGCATTTGTAGCTTGTGTTGCATATGAATAGGCGAGGTAGCAATAAAGGTGTGTATACGACCCGCATTAGCGCCTTTAAGCGCTTCAGCAGCACGCTCAATGTCGCCACTAATAGCCCGGGAAAGGCTACAGATACGGCTCTCGGTAATAGTATTGGCGATCGCTTGAATAGCCTCAAAATCCCCTTGGCTAGAGATCGCAAAACCCGCTTCAATCACGTCGACGCGCATCTTTTCAAGCGCCTTAGCAATACGTACCTTTTCATCTTTGGTCATAGATGCGCCGGGGCTCTGCTCGCCATCGCGCAAGGTGGTGTCAAAGATCACTAATTTTTCTTTCGAACTCATGGTCTTGTCTTCCTTATTAAAGCCACGTCTGTTTGTGGCTCTATTGTAAAACGATTTAGTCCCCCGCGGGGGCAGAATTTCAACGCGCTAAAAAAACACTGCAACTGGACTAGCAGCGCGCTGTAATAGAATTTGGATGAGGTATAACGATAGATGCCCCTCAGGGCAGCAGTAGCAGTAGTCCACGAGCAGGTGCCGCAAGCACAGCAACAGACACGACAAAAACAGCGCTTAAGATAAGGCTGTTTGCGGTCAACACTGTGGGGCTATTACTCATAGAAGTTATTCAAACAGTTTTTCAGTTAAATGCCAAGGGCTTCTTAATCTAATGCTAAGGGCTTTTTAATCGACTGCTAAGGGCTTCTTAATCAATCGCTAAAGGCTTCTTTATTGAAAGCTAAGGGCTTCTTAATCAAATGCTAACGATTAGGGAGCCTTCTTTATCAGAGCCCCTATTCAGACTCGCCAGGTTTATCAGTCTTAAGCTTCAACCCTAGGCCCAACTTTTTGCCTACCCAGATAACCGGAGCAGAAAAACTAAAGATAGTCGCCAGCATAAAAAGAATACGCGGCGGATCAATAGTGATAACCACAAACCCCATCACCACAGACAAAATAACGATAAAAGGCACCTTGCCCCGCAGATCAATCTCTTTAAAACTAGGGTACTTAAAGTTGGAAACCATCAATAGCCCCGCAACTGCCGTCAAAACAGCACCCAACGCAGACAGACCCAAACTGGGGCCCAACTCGTAAGTTGACCAAATAAAGCCCGCTACCAAAGCTGCAGCCGCTGGACTAGGCAGACCCGTAAAGACTTTGCCGTCAGACGACTCAGCCTGCACATTAAAGCGCGCCAAACGCAGCGCTGCACAAGACGCATAAACAAAAGCCGCCGCTAGACCCACCTTACCCAAATCACTAACACCCCAACCATAGGCAACAACCGCTGGCGCTACGCCAAATGAGACCATATCTGAGAGGCTGTCATACTGCACACCAAAGTCACTCTGGGTATTGGTCATGCGTGCCACACGCCCGTCCAGCCCATCAAATATCATGGCGGTAAAGATGGCGATAGCTGCTATTTCGTACTGGCCTGTAAATCCGGAGAGCACGGCATAAAAACCTGCAAATAACGCGCCTGTGGTCAGCAGGTTAGGCAATAAATAGATGCCTTTGCGCCGCACAGTGGACCCTGGCTTTTGCGCCGGGTTGAGGTCTACGACGTTTTCGTTGTTATCTGCTTTTTTACTCATGTTCTCTTACCTGTGTCATCTGGGCGGTATTATAGGCTATTTGTGGCTTAAAGAGTCAGGTTGAATGGTCTGCTGATGATCCTAAGCGGGGAAGAATCTATGTAGGGTTGGCAGGGAATGTGTTGGGGAGAGGAATCGCACCTAGGCCTACCCTGGCGATCGGTCCCATGGGTGTAACCATTTTCAGCGTTCGCTCAACTCGCTGCGCTCAGACAGTGAGCTCTCTCAAACTGAAAATGATCACACCCATAAACGGGCCCTGACTGATCGCCAGGATAGCCCTAGGCACTATTTTAATTCTCGCGGTACATCCAATAAAAACTCAAACAAAAGAACTCCACATCACAATTCCACACAGCTATTGAGGCTTGCCTGCCCCTGTCCCCCTTTCAAAACCGTAGCCAGCATGGATGCTGGCTCCGAGACTACAGGGATGTATTCACGTCGTGTTTTGAAAGGGGGACAGGGGTTGGTAAGCCGGAACAGTGCTCCGAACGCCAAAGATCTTAAATTACGTTTAGCATGCCCCGCGAAGCAATTCAGGGACGAGATAACTGGGATTAGGACAAGACAGGTAAATCGGAGCAGAGCAAGACGCCCTGCCTCCAATTAATCAACCTTCTAAAAAGCTGTGCTGCATTTTATCAATATCAGCCTGAGACAAACCAAGCGCGCCAGTAAGGTATGCCTTAACATCACCATACTCCGCATCAATAGCCTCCAAAAATGCCACGATATTATCCTCATGCACAGAACAATAAGGGACCAACCAAGAACGATCCCAAGTCTCAACCTTAGCAGTGCGCAGATGCCCTTCCACCAGGTCAATCAACCGCTCCGAATCATAATGCTCAATCGTCAGCATATAATCCGCAATAATAGTCTCACGGGGAACATCAAGAGCAGAGAGAATAAGCGCCGCAGCCATACCCGTGCGGTCCTTGCCCGCCGAACAGTGAAACACCGAAGCACCCTGATCGTTGTCGACAATATGGCGCATAAAACGGCTAAAAGCCGGAATCACCGCCGCAGTACATTTGCGGTAAGAATTGACCACCAAATCATGGGAAGCCTGAGCACTCATCTGCCCATCAAACAGAAACTCCCAAAAGCGCGAAATATCGCCAATAGACATCTGGTAATCATCGACAAACTCCGCACGAATAGCAGTACTCGGATTTTGGGTCTGCTCCTCCTCGCGACGAAAATCGTGAATCTTGCTGACACCAATAGATTCCAGGGTATCCAAATCGCCCTCAGTCAGGTTCGCCAAATGACCACAACGCATAATCTTGCGCCACTTAACCGTGCGACCCTGCGTATTAACGTAACCGCCAATATCGCGAAAGTTAATACCACCGTCTAACGGCACCAGTCTTGATTGGTTGTCTATTACTGTCATTCTGACCCTCTGCTCTGCTTTGTAAAATATGATATCTAAGCTTTTATACGAGCTTAAAATAAAAACGGCCCGCTCCAAATAAGAGCGAGCCGTTAGCGACTATACCTTAGCGCATCTCTACACGCGCAAAAATTTATCGCCTCGAGCAATGCCAGAAACACCGCTTCTCACCACTTCCATAATACCAATTTCGCGAACAGTCTCGATAAAAGCATCCAACTTCTCGCTATCACCGGCCAGCTGCACCGTGTAAGTCGCAGGAGTAACATCAATAATATGACCGCGGAAAATCTCCACACAGCTCTTCAGTTCAGCACGGACATCATTGTCCGTAGCCTTCACCTTAACCAGCATAAGCTCACGCTCAATATGGGAGCCAACCGTCAAATCAACCACCTTAATAGTGTCGATTAACTTATGCAGCTGTTTAACAATCTGTTCCGCCATCTGGTCATCGCCATTGGTGGTAAGAGTTAAACGCGACAGCGTGTCATCGTCAGTCGGGGCCACTGTCAGCGTATCAATATTGTAACCACGCTGAGAAAACAGGCCTACAACCCTCGAAAGCGCACCAGATTCATTTTCCATCAAAATAGAAATAATACGTTTCATTAGGTTCTCTCCGTCTTGTTCAGCCATAGATCGCGCATAGAACCACCGGGCATCTGCATGGGGTACACATGCTCAGAGCGATCGACACAGATATCCATAAACACCGTGCGGTCTTTCATAGCAAAGCACTCGCGCATTTTCTCTTCCAGCTCATCGATATGAGTAATCTTCATACCCACATGACCATAGGCTTCTGCCAATTTAACAAAAT